>CAVGVB010000001.1:0-171893 GCA_963632705.1 bacterium
ACTTTCTTTCCCGAAAGAAAGTAACCAAAGAACGGTTTAAGAAAAGGGGGATTTCGATTTCCCCCTTTTCTTAAAAATCTTTTCCCCTTGAAACGACCAAAGAGGGAGGGCTGCGGCCCTCCCTCTTTGGAAACACCCTCCGGGAGGGGAGGGCGATTATCAAATCGCGCCTTTGCCGCGAAGCGGCAAAGGTAGGTGGCGGCCGGTGGCCGCCGTTGGTATGCGCCTATATAACGGGGTGCAGGCCCTTGGCTCTCCCTTTGGGAGAGCTGTCACCGCAGGTGACTGAGAGGGCTGGTATGGTCATGGTTTGCCCTCTCCGTCCTCGCTGCGCTCGGCCACCTCTCCCAAAGGGAGAGGCAAGGGACGCTCACACGGTACATCAGAAGGTGTGTAGGGGCGGGGTTCTACCCCGCCCGACAATCCCTCCGGCACGGCTTCGCCGTGACACCTCCCTTTGCACTCGGTAGGTCTGGCGGGGGGTGACGGAAAGGATGCAAAAGGGGTGCGGCGGAATATGGCCAAAGTCGGGACGGTTTTCCCTTTGTCTGCACTTTTCCCGAAAAAACAAGTTCACATAACGAATGTGGAAAACAGTGTGGAAACCGTGGAAAACTTTGTGAACAAAGGGTTAAGACAGGTTGCCACCTGTTATGAAAACCGGGGGTAAGGGTGATTTATGGGAGGTATATGCAGCGGCGATAACGGGTGCAGGGCGGTGCATGGGGACTTGCGCGGCGGAGCGGCGGGCGGCGGGTGCTTGCAAAACCGGCGGCGATACTATATAATATACAATAGATAAAAATCGGTGTACGCCGGAGGAATACTATGGCAAAGAAGAACGTATACGACAACGAGAGCATCTCCAGCCTGAAGGGCGCGGACCGGGTACGGAAGCGGCCCGGTGTCATCTTCGGCTCGGACGGGCTGGAGGGCTGCGAGCACGCGGTGTTTGAGATCCTGTCCAACGCCATCGACGAGGCCCGGGGGGGCTACGGCAAGCTCATCACGGTGACGCGGTTTGCCGACCACTCGGTGCAGGTGGAGGACATGGGCCGGGGCTGCCCGGTGGACTGGAACGAGAAAGAGGGACGGTACAACTGGGAGCTGGTGTTCTGTGAGCTGTACGCCGGCGGCAAGTACGACAACGAGAGCAGCGAGAACTACGAGTTCTCCCTGGGCTTGAACGGTCTGGGCTCGTGTGCCACCCAGTACGCCTCCCGGTACATGGACGTGACGGTGTGGCGGGACGGCAAGGAGTACCGGCTGCACTTTGAGCGGGGCGAGATCGTGGGCAAGCTGGAGGTCAGCGAGCAGACCGGGAACAAAAAGCGCACCGGCACGACCATCCGCTGGCTGCCGGACCTGGAGGTGTTCACCGACATCGCCGTGCCGCTGGACTACTACCGGGACGTGATGAAGCGGCAGGCGGTGGTCAACGCCGGGGTGACGTTCCGGCTGAAGAACGAGGTGTCCGCCGGGAAGTTCGAGACGGAGGAGTTCCTGTATCCCGACGGCATCGCCGACTACATCAAGGAGCTGGCCGGGGACGACGCGTTGACCGAGCCGGTGTGCTGGTCCGCGGAGCGGAAGGGCCGCGACCGGGAGGACAAGCCGGAGTACAAGGTGAAGCTTAACGTGGCGCTGTGCTTCTCCAACCGGGTGGCGGTGTGCGAGCATTACCACAACTCCAGCTTTCTGGAGTACGGCGGCAGCCCGGAGAAGGCCACGCGGTCGGCCATGGTGTCCGCCATCGACAAGTACCTGCGGGACAACAACAAGTACGTCAAGGGAGAGGCGAAGATCACCTTCCCCGACGTGCAGGACTGTTTGATCCTGGTGAGCAACAACTTCTCCACCCAGACCAGCTATGAGAACCAGACGAAGAAGGCCATCACCAACAAGTTCATTCAGGAGGCCATGACGGAGTTCCTCCGCAGCCGGATGGAGATCTACTTCATCGAGAACAAGGAGGCGGCGGAGAAGATCGCCGCCCAGGTGCTGGTGAACAAGCGAAGCCGGGAGACGGCGGAGCGCACCCGCATCAACCAGAAGAAAAAGCTCACCGAGAAGATCGACATCGCCAACCGGGTGCAGAAGTTCGTGGACTGCCGCACCAAGGACGTGAGCCGGCGGGAGATCTACATCGTGGAGGGCGACTCCGCACTGGGCGCGTGCAAGCAGAGCCGGGACGCGGAGTTCCAGGGCCTGATGCCCGTCCGGGGCAAGATCCTGAACTGCCTGAAGGCGGACTATCCCCGCATTTTCAAGAGCGACGTCATCACCGACCTGATGAAGGTGCTGGGCTGCGGCGTGGAGGTACACGGCAAGGCCGTGAAGGAGCTGAACCAGTTCGACCTGGCCAACCTGCGGTGGAGCAAGGTGGTCATCTGCACCGATGGCGACGTGGACGGCTTCCAGATCCGGACGCTGATACTGACCATGCTGTACCGGCTGTGTCCCACCCTGATCCGGGAGGGGTACGTCTACATCGCGGAGACGCCGCTGTTTGAGATCACCTGCAAGGAAAAGACGTGGTTCGCCTACTCCGAGCGGGAGAAGGCGGACGTGCTGAAGGAGCTGGAGGGCAAGAAGGTCAACGTCCAGCGCTCCAAGGGACTGGGCGAGAACGACCCGGAGATGATGTGGCTGACCACCATGAACCCGGAGACCCGGCGGCTCATCCGTGTGCTGCCCGAGGACGCCGCCGAGACGGCCCGGGTGTTCGACCTGCTGCTGGGGGACAACCTGGCGGGGCGGAAGGATTATATCGCGGAGAATGGATTCCGGTATCTGGATATGATAGACGTGAGTTAACGAAAGGACATGGCTCCTATGGCAAAGAAGAAAACAGAGGAAAAGACCGTCCGGCACGCGGGCGACCCCAATGTGATGGGGCTGCGGGGCGCGGTGGTGGAGCAGCCCATCACCGCCACGCTGGACGAGAACTATATGCCCTACGCCATGAGCGTTATCGTCAGCCGGGCCATCCCGGAGATCGACGGGTTCAAGCCGTCCCACCGGAAGCTGCTGTATACCATGTATAAGATGGGACTGCTCACCGGCGGGCGGACGAAGAGCGCCAACATCGTGGGCCAGACCATGCGCCTCAACCCACACGGCGACCAGGCCATCTATGAGACGATGGTGCGGCTGGCCAAGGGCAACGAGTCGCTGCTGCACCCCTTCGTGGACAGCAAGGGCAACTTCGGCAAGGTGTATTCCCGGGATATGGCCTACGCCGCCAGCCGGTACACCGAGGCCAAGCTGTCCCCCATCTGCGGCGAGCTGTTCCGGGATCTGGACTGCGACGCGGTGGACTTTGTGGACAACTACGACAACACCACGAAAGAGCCGGCGCTGCTGCCCACCACATTCCCCAACGTGCTGGTCAGCGCCAACCAGGGCATCGCCGTGGGTATGGCGTCCCAGATCTGCGGGTTCAACCTGGGCGAGGTGTGCGAGACCACCATCGCCTATCTGAAGAACCCGGAGCACGACATCGCGGCCACCCTCATCGCGCCGGACTTCCCTACCGGCGGCGAGATCGTGTGCGACGGCGACGACCTGCGGACTATCTACCGCACGGGACGGGGCGGCATCAAGGTGCGGGCGCGGTGGCGCTATGACAAGAGCGAGAACGTGATCGAGGTCTACGAGATCCCCTATTCCACCACCATCGAGGCCATTCTGGACAAGGTGGCGGAGCTGGTGAAGGCCGGGAAGGTCAAGGAGATCGCCGATATGCGGGACGAGACGGACCTGAGCGGCCTGAAGCTGGCCATCGACCTGAAGCGGGGCGTTGAGCCGGAGAAGCTGATGGCCAAGCTGTACCGCCTGACGCCGCTGCAGGACACGGTGAGCTGCAACTTCAACATCCTCATCGCCGGGATGCCCCGGGTCATGGGCATGGGCGAGATACTGGAGGAGTGGACGGCGTGGCGCACCGACTGCGTGAAGCGGCGGGTGTACTTCGTGCTGAACAAGAAGAAGGAGAAGCTGCACCTGCTGCAGGGCCTGAAGCGCATTTTGCTGGACATCGACAAGGCCATTAAGATCATCCGGGAGACGGAGGAGGAGGCCGACGTTATCCCCAACCTGATGATCGGGTTCGGCATCGACCAGGTGCAGGCGGAGTACGTGGCGGAGATCAAGCTGCGGAACATCAACAAGGAGTACATCCTCAAGCGGGTGCAGGAGACGGCGGCGCTGGCCGACGAGATCGAGGATCTGGAGGACACGCTGGCCAAGCCCGCCCGGATACGGAAGATCATCATCGGCGAGCTGGAGGACGTGAAGAAGAAGTACGCCGTGCCACGCCGCACCGGCGTGGTCTACAGCCACGAGGTGGAGGACGTGGAAGAGGAGGAAGCGCCGGAGGACTACCCGGTGCATCTGTTCCTGAGCCGGGAGGGGTATTTCAAGAAGATCACGCCCCAGTCATTGCGGATGTCCGGCGACCAGAAGTACAAGGAGGGCGACGGCCCGCGGCAGTACTTTGAGGCCACCAACAACACGGAGCTGATGTTCTTTACGGACAGGCAGCAGGTCTACAAGACCCGGGCCAGCGAGTTCGGCGAGACGAAGGCGTCGCTGCTGGGCGACTATCTGCCGGCCAAGCTGGGGATGGACGCCGGGGAGAACGTGGTGTTCCTGTGTCTGCCCGGGGATTACAGCGGCGCGCTGTTGTTCTTCTTCGACAACGGCAGGGCGGCGCGGGTGGCTCTCAGCGCCTACGCCACCACGTCCAACCGGCGGAAGCTCACCGGCGCGTACTGCGACAAGTTCCCGCTGGTACACATCGAGCAGCTGGCGGAGGATACGGAGCTGGCGCTGGAGACCAACGAGCCACGGGCGCTGCTGGTGCATACGGCGCTGCTGGCGCCCAAGACCACACGGTCCACCCAGGGCGTGCAGGTGATGAACATCAAGCCGAAATACCGGCTGGAGCGGGTGCTGCGGGCGGAGAGCTGCGGCATCACCAACGCGGCCCGCTACCGCACGAGGACCATCCCCGCCGCCGGCGCGCTGCTGCGGCCGGAGGACAGCGAGGAGAAGCAGCTGGAGCTGCTGTGACGACGAGGAGAGGAGGGCGTCCATGGGAAAGAAAATTCTGACGCTGCTGTGTGCGCTGGTGCTGGCGGTGAGCTGCACCGGGTGCAGTCTGCTGAACCGGGAGTGGTATGAGGTCACGGCCCACAGCTCCGGCTATTACGAGGGGCGGGACGCCCTGCGGGCCGACACGTATCAGGATCTGGTCAATGACATTCTGGTGCTGGTGGGCAACCATTCCGAGGAGGGCGTGATCTGGCTCTACTACGCCCAGGAGGGGCTGGACGCCGATGACGCGGCGGAGCGGGCCTGCCGGGAGGTGGAGGAGGAGACGTCCATGGGGGCGTATGCCGTGTCGTACATCCAGTACACGGTGGACAACTCCGCACGGAATTACAGCGCCATCACCGTGACCATCGGCTACCGGAGGACGGAGCAGCAGGTGGCGGACGTGGTCCATGCCACCAATCTGTCGGCGCTGGCGGACCTGCTGGCGGAGGCGGCGCAGGCGGGCAGGAGCGAGCTGGTAGTGCAGTTCAGCTCCATTGACGCCACGGCGCAGGAGGTCATGCAGATCGTGGAGTCGGTCCGCGTGGACCAGGGCGGCAGGAGCTGGACGGTGAACTTCTACCCCGAGGGCAGCGTGGAAATGGTGGAGATCCTGCTGGGATAGCGGGAGAAATTTTCACAATATGAAAATGCAGGGTTGACAAACCGGGAAAGATGCGGTATAATTCACCTTGCGTTTGCGGGCGTAGCTCATCTGGTAGAGCGCGACCTTGCCAAGGTCGAGGTAGCGAGTTCGAGCCTCGTCGCCCGCTCCAAAAAGAAAACACCATCCGAAAGGATGGTGTTTTCTTTTTGGAATTTGGCAGCGGGCAGGCTTTTGTCTCCGACGGGTTACTTTCTTTTCCGAAAGAAAGTAACCAAAGAACGGTTTAAGAAAAGGGGGATTTCGATTTCCCCCTTTTCTTAAAAATCTTTTCCCCTTGAAACGACCAAAGAGGGAGGGCTGCGGCCCTCCCTCTTTGGAAACACCCTCCGGGAGGGGAGGGCGATTATCAAATCGCGCCTTTGCCGCGAAGCGGCAAAGGTAGGTGGCGGCCAAGGGCCGCCGTTTGAAAAGCAATCTTGCCATGAAATAAAGAACCGCACAGCTTTACATTTCAGAGCAAAAGCGGCAGCGAAAAGAGAAGCAGAGACAATGCAATATTTAGGGGAAATTTACGCGGCACAACGTTCGCGTGGTGAAAATAAGCAAGATAAACAACAGGTGAAGCCGCGCAAGGGATTTTCAAACCGCAGGTTTGAACGGCGTTTTTGGGTACTTTTGCCGCCGAGGGCAAAAGTACCCCGCGCCGGGGCGCGGAATGACCCTTTTGACAATCCCTCCGTCAACGCTTCGCGTTGCCACCTTCCTTTACACAAGGGAGGCTTTGGAGTGCCGCGCCTGCGGGCGCGGGGAACGGATTGCCACGGGCGCGATGCGCCCTCGCAATGACAGTGCAGGGGCGGGGCTCTACCCCACCCGTCTCTCCCTCCGTCATGGCCGAGGGGCGTGACACCTCCCTAACAGGGGAGGTGTTTACAAAAAATTTGCGGGTTTCTGCATGGAAATGCGGTGCATAATGTGATAAACTGTTCCGTAGACCTACGAGAAGGGCGGGATATGGATTGGAACTGAACAACAAGACCATCAAGCGCGTCATGCTGCTCATCGCCTTTGCGGCGCTGCTGTACTGGGGGCTGAACAACCTGTCGCTGCTGGGCGGCGTGCTGAAGAGCATCGGCTCGCTGCTGTCGCCGCTGCTCATCGGTATCTGTATCGCCTTTGTGCTGAACCTGCTGCTGAAGGCGCTGGAGCGGCTGTGGGACAGGGCGTTGGTCAAGTGGACCAGCCCGTGGCGGGATAAGCTGAAGCGGGGCGTTTGCCTGACGCTGACGATGGTGCTGTTCCTGGGCATCATCTTTGCCATCATCTTCATCCTCATCCCCCGGCTGGAGGAGGCGGGCAGCACGCTGGCGGCCAATATCCCCACCTATGTGGCCCAGGTCCAGACCTGGTGGGCCAACCTGAGCGGCTTTGCGGAGGAGCACGGCATAACGCTGCCGGAGCTGGCGCTGAACGCCGACCAGGTGAAGGACACCGTCACCGGCTTTTTGCAGGAGAAGGGCGACAGCGTGGTGAACACCACGCTGAACATCACCACATCCATCGTGTCGGCGGTGGTGAACGTGCTGCTGGCGCTGGTGTTCTCGGTGTACCTGCTGGCACAGAAGGAGACGCTGATGGCCCAGAGCAAGCGGCTGCTGCGGGCGGCGCTGCCGAAAAAGGCCGCAGACCGGCTGATGCATCTGCTGAGCCTGACCAACAACGCCTTTTCCAGCTTCGTGTCCGGGCAGGTGACGGAGGCGTTCATTCTGGGCACGCTGTGCTGCATCGGTATGCTGATCCTGCGGCTGCCCTACGCGCTGCCGGTGTCGGTGATCATCGCGGCACTGTCGCTGATCCCCATTTTCGGCGCGTGGATCGGCGCAGCCACCGGCGCGTTCCTTATCGTGTTCCAGAGCCCCATCAAGGCGCTGTGGTTCTTGATCTTCCTGCTGATCCTGCAGCAGGTGGAGGGCAATCTGATCTACCCCCGTGTGGTGGGCAAGTCTGTGGGCCTGCCGGGGCTGTGGGTGCTGGCCGCCGTCACCATCGGCGGCGGGGCGTTCGGCGTGCTGGGTATGCTGCTGGGCGTGCCGGTGTGCGCCGTGATCTACACGCTGGTGCAGGACTTTATACGCTCCAAGCCGGAGAAGCTGGCGGAGTAATGGAAAAAGAACAAGGCAAGCGCCCGGCATGGCCGGGCGCTTGCTTGTTATGCCGGGCAGCGGGGGATGCTGCCCATGTGAGGGGGACGGATCATTCCGCCTTGGCCTTCAGGACTTCCTCGGTCAGGACGGGGAGGACCTCGAACAGGTCGCCCACGATGCCGTAGTCGGCGATGTCGAAGATGGGCGCTTCGGGGTCTTTGTTGATGGCCACGATGACGTCAGAACCGCTCATGCCGGCCAGGTGCTGGATCGCACCGGAGATGCCGCAGGCGATATACAGCTTGGGGGCGACGGTCTTGCCGGTCTGGCCCACCTGATGGGCGGCGGGTATCCAGCCGGAGTCCACAGCGGCGCGGGACGCGCCTACGGTAGCGCCCAGAGCGCTGGCCAGGGCACGGACAGGGGCGAAGCCCTCCGGTCCGCCGACGCCGCGGCCGCCGGAGACGATGATCTCGGCGTTCTCCAGGTCCACGGTCTCCCCTTGCAGGTTGTGGATGATCTCCAGCACCTGGGTGCGGATCTGGTCGGCGGGGACATGGATGTCCTCCCGGATGATCTGGGCGGCGCTGTCCACGGGGGCGCTCTTCTTGAACACGCCGGGGCGGACCGTGCCGATCTGGGGACGGCGGTCCGGGCAGAGAATGGTGGCCATCAGGTTTCCGCCGAAGGCGGGACGGGTCCAGGCCACGTTGCCGGACTCCTCGTCGATGGCCAGCGCCGTGCAGTCGGCGGTCAGGCCGGTCTTGAGGCGGCAGGATACGCGGGGGGCCATGTCGCGGCCATTGCTGGTGGCGCCCACCAGCATACTGGTAGGACCGTACTTTTCCACCAGTGTGACCATGGCGATCACATAGGCGTCGGTGTTATAATGTGCATATTCCGGGCCGTCTACCACGATGACCTTGTCGGCGCCGTGCTGGCCGGCGGCCTTCACGGCTGCGTCCACGTGGTGGCCGATGACAACGGCCACCAGGTCGCCGCCCTGCTGCGCCGCCATGGACTTGCCGGGAGTCAGCAGCTCAAGGCCCACGTTTTTGGCGCTGCCATCCTCGGCGGTCTCAACAAATACCCATAAATCCTTCGTCTTGGCTTCCATATTCGTTCCTCCTTAGATAATGGTGGCGTCACTGAGCAGGGTGAAAAGTTTCTTGGCAGAGGCGGCGGCGCTCTCCTCCTGGATCATCATACCGCCGGTCTTCTTCTGGGGCACGAAGGTCTTCTTGACCTTGGTGGGAGAGCCCTTCAGGCCGGCCTTGTTCAGGTCGATGTCCGTCAGGTCGGCGGGGGTGATGACGGGGATATCGGTGCGGTTGGCGGCCAGCCTGCGGCGGACGGTGGGGTCGCGGGGGATCCAGTCGGGCTTGGTGAACGTGGCCACGCAGGGCATCTTCACGCGGAGGATCTCCACGCCGCCGTCCACCTCCTTATGGATCTTCAGGGCGTCGCCGTCCACCTCGGCGGCCAGGCCGTAGGTCACCTGCGGGTAGCCAAGATGCTCAGCGATCTCCGGGCCGACCTGGGCGGTATCGCCGTCGATGGCCTGCTTGCCGCAGAAGATGGCGTCAAACTTACCCTCCAGCTCCTCCAGCTTCCGGATGGTCTGGGAGAGGATGTAGCTGGTGGCCAGCGTGTCAGAGCCGCCGAATTCGCGGCCGGAGACAAGGTAGACCTTGTCGGCGGCAATGGCCAGGCACTCCCGCAGCGCCTTCTTCGCCTGGTCGGGGCCCATGGACAGAACGACGATCCTGGTATCGGGATCGGCATCCTTGATGCGGGCGGCGGCCTCCAGGGCAAAGGCATCGAAGGGATTAACGATGCTGGGAACGCCCTCGCGGATCAGGGTGTTCTTCACCGGATCGATTTTGATCTCGGTAGTATCGGGTACTTGTTTAACGCAAACCAGTATGTTCATAAACTACCTCCAAGTATTTGATGTGAGCGATGGGACAAATTGCTGCTTGTAAATTATTTAGCAAGTTTTGTGCCAACTGCATCCATGCGGCGCGGAAAGAGAGAAAATGCGCCGGGAGGAGAAATGTACTTGCGCGGAGGGAGAAAGCGTGTTACTTTAGAAAAAAACATACAGGCGGGAGGTGAGGCGGCCTTGAATATCGGCATGGTCGTTCCATACGAGGATATGGGAGAATTCGGCGTTCAGATCGGGCGGGAAAACGGCATCCATGTCAGCTATATCGTGGGCGAGTCCTCCAACGGTGTGGCGCGGGCCAGGGAGCTGATCGCCCGGGATCACGTGGAGGCCATCGTGGCGCGAAATCCGGTGCACCATTTTCTGCGGCGGGAGCTGGACATCCCGGTGATCAGTCTGGACATATCCTCCATGGACCTGCTGCGGGCCATCCGGAAGATCGACCCCGGCAAGCGGGTGGGCTTCTTCCATGTGGACGAGGACTCGGAGATGTACGCCACCGTATTGCAGGAATTGCAGGAGATCACGGGGCATCAGATAGAGATCATCCGCATTTTTGGGGATTTCAAGTACGATCTGAAGAGCAGGAATTACCTGGGACGGAAGGAGTATCTGCAGATCCGCCGCTGCGACGCGCTGATCACCTCCACCCCCACCACGGGTAAGTTCTACGAGTCCGTGGGCAAGCAGGTGGAGTACATCGGCGCGGAGCCGTATCAGATCTACTGCGCCATTATGAACGCGGTGGACTCGGTGAACGTGCGCAACCGCGAGATACAGAACACCCGACTGACGGAGCTGGCGCTGAACTCCACCAGCGACGGCTTTATCGTGCTGAACGGCGACCGGGTCATCATGCTCAACGACAACCTGTGCCGGCTGGCGGGCATGGGCAAGGAGACCATCCTGCACAAGAGCAGCCAGGAGCTGATGGGCCGGAGCGTGTTCCTGCGGCAGGTGCTGCAGACGACCCGCAAGAGCATCGTCTGCCACCAGAACGTGCAGTATTCCATTTTCCGCCGGACGGTGTCCATGGAGAAGGGCGAGGGCGAGAAGCTGGAGCTGATCAGCATCATCAACGTCCCCAACATCCAGCGGACGGAGACCAGCATCCGAAAGGCCCTGGACAAGCGCGGGTTTGACGCCAAGTGGCACTTTGAGGACATCGTCTCCCACGGCAGCGCCATCGAGGAGGCCATCCGGAAGGCGCGGCAGTACGCCAAGGCGGAGAGCAATGTGCTGATCCTGGGCGAGAGCGGCACGGGCAAGGAGATGTTCGCCCAGAGCATCCACAACGCAAGCTCCTTCGCCAAAGGGCCGTTTGTGGCCATCAACTGCGCGGCGCTGCCGGAGAGCCTGCTGGAGAGCGAGCTGTTCGGCTATGAAGGCGGCGCGTTCACGGGGGCGAGAAAGGGCGGAAAGACCGGCCTTGTGGAGCTGTCCCACGAGGGGACACTGTTTCTGGATGAGATCGGCGAGCTGCCGCTGGCCCTGCAGGCCAAGCTCCTGCGTATGATCCAGGAGCGGCGCATCACCCGGGTGGGCGGCGACCGGCTGATCCCGGTGAACAACCGGCTGATCTGCGCCACCCACAGGGATCTGGCCCAGTTGGTGCGGGAGAAGCAGTTCCGGGAGGACCTGTATTACCGCATCGACGTGCTGCACGTTCTCGTGCCGCCGCTGCGCCAGCGCAAGGAGAGCATACCCGCGCTGGTGGAGAGCTTGCTGTTCCGTCTGGCGCAGAAGCGGTCGTACTCCGTGCCGGAGCTGCCGGCGGAGTGTCTGGCGCTGCTGAGCACCTACGACTGGCCGGGGAACATCCGGCAGCTGGAGACGTTCCTGGAGCGCTTCCTGGCGGCCAACAACGACGTGCAGTTCCACCCGGAGGTGTTCCACAGCCTGTTCCTGGAGATCACGGAGACCGGCGGGAGCGCGGCGGAGGCCGCCGCGCCGGGCCATACGCCCCAGGGCAGCGTCCTGATCCCCTTCGGCACGATGGAGGAGATGGAGCGGGAGCTGCTGCTGCAGACCTATCACCGCTGCGGCGAAAATATGCAGGCCACGGCCCGGGAATTAAAATTGGGACGCAGCACGGTCTGGCGGAAATTGAAGGAGCTTGACGCCATTTAAGAGCGTATAAGTGGTTCAAAACGAAGCGACTGTTTCATTTTGAGATTGTCAGAATGAAACAGTCGCTTCGTTTTATTTTTAACCGGAAGAGCGGTTTGGCGGAAATGGAGTAAGTAAAATATGGTATGTGTAAAAATTTTGGGGAGTTGGACGAATTGGCACGCTCTGTGCTACCAAGTATATAAGACCAAATGTGAAAATTCAAACGAGGGGTGATGCCCGACGGCGTGGAAAGCCCATCTGTGAGATGGCACAACAGAGAGAAATCAAAATCACAAAACAGGAGGTACTTTTTTCATGACTACAGAACTCATCATCGCGTTGCTTGGTATCGTAGCGGCGATCGTCGCGTTCTCCGTCCTGAGCTACAAGGGCGTGCATACCTACATCAGCGTGATCGTGGCGGGCTTCATCGTGATCTTCACCAGCTCCCTCGATCCCACCGTCTCCTTTAATGAGACGTTCTGGCCCAACTTCAACACCCTGCTGAACCAGCTGTGGTGGCTTTGCATCGGCGGCGCGCTGTTCGGCGCGGTGGTCAATATGACCGGCGCAGGCGTTGTCTGCGGCCGCGCGATCCTGAAGCTCATGGGCAAGCGTGCTACCCTGGGTCTGGCCATCGTGGGCGTGGTGCTGCAGCTGTGCGGTGTCAGCATCTTCAGCGGCGCGCTGTTCGCCATGCTGCCCATGATCTTCGCCGTGTTCAAGGAGTATGACATCCCCCGCCGCTTTGCCCCGGCCATCATCTGCTTCAGCGTTCTGACGCTGGCCTGCGTGATGCCCGGCTCTATCGCCACCCACAACCTGCTGACCACCCAGTTCTTCGGCCTGACGCTGTACGCCGGCGCTGTGAACGGCTTCGTTGCGTTCTTTGTCATGCTGTTCCTGGGCGATTTCATCATCAACAAGCTCATCAAGAAGGCCCAGGCCAACGGCGAGCATTTCGAGGCCCTGCCCGGCGACTTCCCCGCTGAGGGCGAAGAGGGCAAGGCGAAAGAGCCTCCCCTGTGGCGCGTGCTGATCCCCATGGTCCTGTTCCCTGTCGTCATCAACTTTGCTCCCTGGGATATGTTCTTCAGCCAGCTGATCGTGTTCGGTGTGTCCCTGGTCTGCCTGTGGGGCTACTGGACGCCCAAGACGCTGATCGCGTCCCTGCGTGAGGTCGTTCCCATGTCCCTGAACGTCATTCTGGGCATGGCCGCCATCACCGGCTTCGGCTCTTTCATCTTCGCCTCCCCCGCCTTCAATGTCATCATCGGCCTGGTGATGAAGATCCCCGGCAACGCACTGGTCAGCGCCGCCATCGCCACCACCATTCTGGCCGGCGCCTGCGGCTCTGCTTCCTCCGCCATCAGCATCGTGCTGCCCGTCCTGGGCAAGACCTGGGCGGCCACCGGCATCACCACCGCGGGCCTGGCCCGTGTCGTGGGCCTGTCCTCCCTGGTGCTGGACTCCCTGCCCCACAACGGCGCTATCAACGGCCTGCTGCTGGGCTGCCGCGAGCCCCTCAAGAAGGCGTATCCGCCCATCTTCTGGATGACGGTGGTCGTGCCTGCCGTCGGTACAGTGGTGCTGGTCATCCTGTTCTCGATCTTCCCCAACTTGCCCTAAACGGCGGCGGATAGACCTGTTTGACTGCTATTTACGAAACTATGGAGGTACATAAGCAATGATCGACCTTTTGAAAGGCATGAAAGTCGTTGAGATGGCCAACTTCGTGGCCGGCCCCACCGCGGGACGCGTTCTGGGCGAATGGGGCGCGGAGGTCATTAAGGTTGAGCCGCTCACCGGCGACGGCAGCCGCGGCTGCGGTCTGGCCCGCAATATCCTCAACGGCGATACCGCCGCCTATGAGGCGTTCAACGCCTGCAAAAAGAGCGTGGCCATCGACACCCGCAAGCCGGAGGGCCTGGCCCTGCTGAAGGAGATGCTGAAGCAGAGCGACGTGTTCATCACCCACCTGCGGGACAACGCCGCCAAGAAGCTGGGGCTGGACTACGACTCCCTGAAGGAACTGAACCCCGGCCTGATCTGCGCCAGCACCAGCGGCTACGGCCTGACCGGGCCTATGGCGGCCAGAGGCGGCTTTGACGCCGTCTCCTACGCGGCGCGCTGCGGCTTTACAGTGGACACCGCCGCCAAGGGCTCTCTGCCCCTGCTGACGTATTTCGGCTACGGCGACATCCCCACCGGCACGTATCTCGCCATGGCGATCATGGCCGCCTATATCCGCAAGCTGCGTACCGGCGAGGGCGATCAGGTGGTCAGCGCGCTGATGCACTGCGGTATGTGGACCGCCAATATCCCCATCGTCACCGCCGCTTACGGCGACAAGTACCCCGCGTCCCTGGAGACGGCCTTCCCCATGAACCGCCCGTATCAGTGCAAGGACGGCGAGTGGATCGCCGTGTGCGGCCTGACCTGGGAGAAGAACTTTGCCGATCTGGTCCGCGTGGCGAACCTGCCCCAGGAGTACCTGGAAAAGTGGCCTGACTACATGAGCGCCATGCGGGGCGCAAAGGAGCTCTGCCCCATCATCGCAGAGGTGTTCATGCGGGAGGACCGGGCGTACTGGGAAAAGGTGCTGGACGAGGAGACGGACATCCCCTTCGACATCTGCCAGCATTTCTCCGACCTGCAGAACGACCAGCAGGCATGGGAGGCCGGGTTCTTCTACGAGAGCGAGCAGCGCAGCGGCAAGAAGGTGGGCATCGTCACCGCGCCCGCCCAGTTCCGCAACGCCGGTAAGGCGGAGCTGTTCAGCGGCTATGCCGGCGCGGAGAGCCGGGAGGTGCTCAAGCGTCTGGGCTACACCGACGAGCAGGTCGACGAGATGCGCGCCAACAAGCTCATCGCCGAGGGCGACCAGTGGAATCCCGATATGTATAACGTGATGAAGTACATGAACGCGAAGAAGTAACAAGCACCCTTATCCCGCCGCGCAGGCGGCGGGATAAGGGCAAAAGGAGGCGTGTGAAGGTGCATACACCGTTGGAAGGCGTAAGGGTCGTGGATTTTACGCTGCTGGCCGCAGGACCGACCTGCGGGCGAATGCTGGCCGAATGGGGCGCGGATGTGCTGAAGGTCGAACCGCCGGAGGGCGAGTGCGCCCGGGCGGGCGCGCCGGGCAAGGTGTTCTCCCCTGTTTTCGAGCTGTATAACGCCGGAAAACGGGGCATCGCCGTCAACGCCAAGACGCCGGAGGGCATCGGGATCATCTACCGGCTGCTGGAGGACGCGGATGTGTTTCTGACCAGCTACCGGACGGCGGGGCTGAAGCGCCTGGGTCTGGATTATGAGACGCTGCACGAGAGGTATCCGTCTTTGATCTGGGCGCAGATCAGCGGCTACGGCGAGCTCGGCCCGGAGGCGGACGCGCCCGGCTTCGACAAGGACGCCTATTGGGCGCGCACCGGCATCATGCAGGACTTTGTGGAGGAGGGCGAGTCGGTGATGAACGTCCCCTTCGGCTTCGGCGACGCGGCCACCAGCTGCTCGCTGGCCGCGGGGATCTGCGCGGCACTGTTCCGGCGCACCCGCACGGGGCAGGGCGAAAAGGTGGTCAGCTCGCTGTACAGCCAGGCCATCCACTGTCTTGGCAGCACGCTGGTCATGGTGCAGGACGGAGAGGTCTATCCCACCTCCCGCAAGCGCACCCAGAGCCCGCTGATCAACACGTTCCGCAGCAAGGACGGCAAGTGGTTCATCCTGACGGTGCTGGAGTACGAGCGGTTCTTTGACAAGCTCATGAAGGTGATCGAGCGGGAGGACCTGATCGGCAGCCAGTTCTCCACCTTCCGGGGGATGTACCCCCGGTTCGGCGAGTTCATGGAGATCATGGACGAGGGCTTCGGGCGGCTGACCATGGACGAGGTGACGAAGCGCCTGACGGCGGCGGACATCGCCCACGCGCCTATCCGCCATGTGAAGGACATCCTGACAGACCCTCAGGCGGAGGTAAACGAGTATTTTGCCGACTACACCTGCCCGGACGGCAAGGTGTACCGCCACGCCGCGTCGCCGGTGAAATTCGGCGAACCGGAGAAGATCGTCATGAAGCCCGCGCCGCGGCTGGGCCAGGACAGCGTCGCCGTCCTGAAAACACTGGGCTATGACGAAGCGGCCATTCACGACCTGCTGGAGCGGCGTGTCATCACCGCCTCAGAACAATAAAAATGGAGGAAATACAATGACGGCTTATGAAGGCTTTACCACCCTTCTGGTGGAGAAAAAAGAAAAATATGTGATCGTGACGCTGAACCGTCCCAAGGTGATGAACACCATGAACGACGCCATGAAGGACGAGCTGGTCACGCTGTTCCGCGCGCTGGAAAAAGACCCCGAGGTGTTCGGCGTCATCCTCACCGGCGAGGGCCGCGCCTTCTGCGCCGGCACGGATGTGTCCCAGGGGCAGAACGCCGCCGGCAACCCGCTGCTGAATATGCGCGACTATGTGGGCTGGAGTCATGACGTGTACTCCGTGATCGAGAGCTATCCCCATCCGGTGATCGCCGCGGTCAACGGCTACGCCCTGGGCGGCGGCACGGAGCTGTGCCTGGTCAGCGATCTGCGCATCGCCAGCACGGCGGCGGTGTTCGGCCTGCCTGAGTCCAACCTGGGCGTGATCCCCTGCTACGGCGGCACACAGCGCCTGCCCCGCCTGATCGGCATGGGCTATGCCAAGGACATGATCTTCACCGGACGGCACGTCAAGGCGGAGGAGGCCAAGGAGATGCGCCTGGTCAACGAGGTGGTCGCGCCGGAGGAGCTGATGAACGCGGCGGAGAGCAAGATGCAGCAGATCGTGGCCAAAGCGCCGCTGGCTGTGAAGCTGGCCAAGGCGGCCATCAACAAGGGCGTGGAGATGCCGCTGCACTACGCGCTGGAGATGGAGATGGACATGACCGGACTGCTGGCCGGGACGGAGGATGCCCGGGAGGGCGGCATGGCGTTCTTCCAGAAGCGTCCCCCGGAATTCAAGAATAAGTAAGCAATCGCCATTCAATTAGGAGGACTTCGATTATGGTGCATTATTTGTTGGCAACAGAGGAGCAGCGCGAGCTGGCGGAAGGCGCGCGCAAGATCCTGGAACGTGAGCTGGCGCCGCGCGTTACGGAGCTGGAAGAAAAGCATGAGTTCCCCATAGACGTTCTGAAGACCATGGCAAAGGCCGGTTACTACAACATGGGCCTGCCGGAGGAGTACGGCGGCGTGGGGCTGGACTTCAAGACCCAGGCGCTGATCTATGAGGAGATGGCACAGGTGGACGCGGGCTTCTCCTTCTCCATGTCCATCGCCAGCGGTATCGAGGTGATCGCTTCCACGGCCATCGACGACGCGGTGAAGGCTGAGATGTATAAAAAGGCGCTGGCCGGCGACATCATCTGCGCCACCGCGCTGACCGAGCCCAACGCCGGCTCTGACAGCCGCGCCATTCGCACCACCGCCGTCCGGGACGGCAACGAGTGGGTCTTGAACGGCACGAAGTGCTTTATCTCCAACGGCAGCATCGCCAACCTCTTTGTTGTCAGCGCCTATGTGGACAAGTCCAAGGGTGCGAAGGGCATCGCGCAGTTCGTGGTGGAAAAGGAGCGGGGCGTGAAGGTGGGCAAGCCCGAGGAGAAGATGGGCCTGCGGCTGTCCGAGACCTCGGACGTCATCCTGGAGAACGTCCGCGTTCCCATGGACCACATGGTGGGCTCGCTGTTCTTCATGAAGCCCGAGGAGGGCAAGCGCCTGATGAAGAAGTACGGCGGCGGCTCCGGCAACGCGGCCATTATGGACGGCCTGGCCATCGCCCGCATCACCACCATGTTCCACGCCATCGGTCTGGCCCAGTCGGCGCTGGACCACGCGGTGAAGTATGCCAAGGAGCGCCGCACCTTCGGCAAGCGTATCGGTGATCATCAGGGTCTGGCATTCAAGCTGGCGGATATGCAGACGCGGCTGGATGCGGCCCGCGGCCTGGCCTATTACGCGGTGGAGTGTTTGGACCGCGGCATCCCCACGGGGACGCTGAGCCCGTCCACCAAGGTGTTCGTGTCCGAGGCGGCGATGCAGATCACGCTGGACGCGGTGCAGGTCATGGGCGGCTACGGCTACATGAAGGAGTATCCTGTGGAGAAGCTGATGCGGGACGCCAAGATCTTCTCCATCTTCGAGGGCACGAACGAGATCAACAAGATCGTGTCCAGCCGCCTGCTGATGGGCAAGGACACCGGCAGCCGCTGAGGTATCACGTTATATCCATACCCTCTCTTCTCATAAAAAGATCCCGGACTCCGTTCAGAAACGGAGTCCGGGGTCTTTTATGTTCTGTTTCGGTTGTCCCGCTTTCGCGCGGCCGCCGAGGGGATGCTCAGCTCCGCGCGGTATTTGGCCACCGTGCGCCGGGAGAGGTGGATGCCCACCGACGCCAGCGCCGCCGTCAGGGCTTCGTCCGACAGGGGCGCGCCGGGGTCTTCCGTGCGGATAAAGAGCCGCAGCTGCTGCCTGGCCGCGTCCGCGGAGACCAGCGCGCCGTCGTCGCCCTGAAGGGACGAGGAGAAAAGGCTTCGCAGGGGGATCAGGCGGGTCTGGAACTGGATGTATTTGTCCTTCACCGCCCGGCTGACGGTGGAGGTGTTGAGCTGCATCTCGTCGGCCACCTGCTGCATCGTCATGGGCTGCAGCTGGTCCGTTCCCAGGAAGTAGCCCTGCTGCCGCCGGATGATGACCAGCAGAAGGCTCTGCAGGGTGGACTGGCGGCTGTCGATCTGCGCGATGGTGGCCTTGGCCGCCGTCAGCCGTTTACGCAGGTAATTCTGCACTTCCGCGTCCTCCGCGTGGCCCAGCATGGCGGTGTATTCCGGGGACAGGGAGATGCGCGGCAGGCCGCGGGTGTTCATCTCCACGGTGAGCTGGCCGTCCCGGCACAGGACGGTGGCCTCCGGCACGATGTAGTTGTGATAGGTGTCGCCGGAGTAGAAGCCCCGGGAGGGGATGGGGTTCAGGGCCTTGATGACGGCCTCGCTCTCGTATACGGCCTTCAGGGGCAGGTCCAGCAGCTGGGACAGGGCGGCGTAATCCCGCTTGGCCAGAAGCGGAAGGCCCTCCCGGATCATGCGGATGTTTGCGGCGGTGAAGTTTTTGCCCTGGGCCAGCTGCAGCAGCAGACACTCCGTCACATCCCGCGCGCCGACGCCCGCGGGCTCTAACATCTGCAGCAGGTACAGGGCCTGCTCCACGTCGTACAGGGGAAGCTCCAGCTCTCTGGCCAGCTCCGGCAGGCTGCAGCTGAGATAGCCGGTGGAGTCCAGACATTCGATGAGGAAGCAGCACACCGCCCGGGTGGTCTCGTCCACCTGCTGCATACAGTTCACCTGCTCCATCAGATATTCGGAGAAGGACTCCGGCCGGGAGCTGGCGTAAAATGCGTCTGATGCCGGACCTTCCGACGACCGGCGGCTGCCCTGTATGCCGCCGCCCTCCACCACGCTGATGGGCAGCGTGAAGTCGGCAGCCGCCGGGGCGTAGTCCACCTCCAGAAGCGGGTTGGAGAGACACTGCTCCTGCAGATACTCCGCCAGCTCCGTAACAGGCATTTGCAGGTATTGCAGGGACTGCCGCAGCGCCTGGGAGAGGATCTGCCGTTGCCCCAGCTCTATATTCTGTTGGAACTGCATAGTCATCACCACACGCTTTCCCGCTGCCGACAAGGGCACCGTGTTTTCCTGTATTATATCACATTCTTAACACGCGGGAAAGGGGTTTGTGGAATAATTGTCAAAGTGACGCGGGCTTTTATTCCAGCGTCTCACGGATAAAGCGCGCCTGTATCTGGCTTTCCGTGACCAGAACGGATTCCTGGTGGAAAAAGGCACAGAGGTCCTTGGCAATATCGTCCACAACGGTCTTTTCGGCGTCGATGAGGGTGAGGACCAGGCTCGTCTCCCGGGCATAGTCGCCGCTTTCGTAAATATATCCACCCTCCTGCACGCTGAAGGAAAACGGCACGTTGTACGAGTAGCACACGCTGCGAAGCACCCGGATATATTTCTCGCTCTCAAAAAGCTGCGTGTTGGTGGCCACATCGTTCAGCCCGATATAGATCTTTGACTCGATCATGTTCGATCCCCTTTCCGTGCTCTTTTCCCTATCCTATCATGCACCCGAGGAAAATACAAGCCTCCGGCCATTGGCCGGAGGCTTGTTGCTGTGTGTGCTTTGGGTGCTTACAGGGGCTTCAGGGGAGCGCCGCAGGCCTCCACCGCCGCACGGGCCAGCACCAGCGTGGGGTCGATGGTCCGTCCGGGAAGATCGTACAGGCGGAAGGCGATGGGCAGCTCCGTGCAGCCCAGGATAAACGCCTCTGCGCCGTTGGACGTCAGCGTCCGCAGCACATCCCGGACCTGGGCGGTGTCAAAGTGTTCGTCGCCGCGCTTTACGCCGTCGTAGATCAGGGACATGACCGCCGCCTGTCCCTGCGGATCAGGCAGCAGCGGCGCCGTCCCGGTAAACGCGTTCTGATACACGCCGGAGCGGATCGTGCCGTCCGTCGCCAGCAGCGCCACGCGGCGCAGTCCGGACCGCTCCACGAAGGCGGTGGTCAGCCGGGGCATATGGAGCAGGGGGACAGATACCGACGAGGCCACCGCATCGTAGAAATAGTGGGCGGTGTTGCAGGACATGACCAGCACCTGCGCCCCGGCCTGCTCCAGCCGCCTGGCGCTGGCGCACAGCTGCGGCACAGGGTCAGCCCCTCCGGCCAGGATCGCCGCCGTCCGGTCCGGGATGGCGGTGTTGCTGTCCAGCAGGACGTGGATGTGCTCCTGGTCACAGTGGGCGTCGGTGTTGGCGATGACCTTTTCCAGCAGATCACAGCCCGCCAGAGGGCCCATGCCGCCGATGATACCAAGTGTTTTCATAGGAGGTGTCCTTTCACTACGGCAAAATGGCCCTGTGTGGGACGGCAGAGCCGCCCCACACAGGGAAAAAGGGGGGAAGAGGGAAATCTGGATTATTGGTTGGTAATAACAGCACCCGCCAGCAGCAGCATACAGGCTACCACCAGAATGGCAAACAGAGGCATGAACCACTTCAGCCACTTCTGATAGGGGATGTCAGCCAGACCGCAGACAATGACAATACCGGCGGTAGGATACACCAGATCCGCTACACCACTCGCCAACTGATAGGCAAGGCAGGCTACGCCGCGGCTGAGGCCCAGCGCATCTGCCAGAGGCGCCATGATAGGCATGGTCACCGCAGCCTGACCGGTGGAGGAAGGGATAGGCAGGTTGATAATTGCCTGAACAATGAACATCAGCTGCGCGGACAGCCAGGAGGGAGCGTGCTGCAGCAGGTCAGCCAGTGCATGGATGATCGTATCGGTGATCATTGCGTCATTCATGACCACCAGAATGCCGCGGGACAGGCCGGCGATCAATGCGCCCCAAAGCATACCGCGGCAGCCGGTGACGAACTCATCCACATACTTCTGCGGCTTCCAGCCACAGATCAGGGCGGCCACGATGGACATGATGATAAACAGACCGCACAGCTGCTTGTTGCCCCAACTGAATTTCAGCAAGCCGATCATCAGAATCACCAGCGTGACAATCAGGTCCACCAAGACAAGGGCGTACTTCTTGTCCATTTTGTACTGATCCAAATCGCCATTGCTGAAAGAGTGCATACAGGGACGGCCATACAGGATGGACTTCATGGGGTCGTTGCGAACCTTGACACCATACCGAAGCACATACACGATACAGATGCCGATCATCACTGTAAAGATGACCCAGCGGTATGGCATACCGGAATAGATCTGCAATTCCGCAATACCTTGAGAAATTGCAACGTTATAGGGGTTCAGTGTGCCGCAGGTAAAGCCGATGTACTCGCCCAGCGCCAGAATGGCGAAGCCGAACATGGCATCGTAACCCATGGCAATACCTAAGCCGACGATCAGGGGATAGAAACCATACAGCTCGGAGATCATGCCGAAAACAGAACCGCACAGGCCAAACAGGATCATCAAAACCGCGGCCAGCACCATAGTTCTCTTTCCCAGCTTTCTCATGACCACACCGATACCTGCGTGGAACGCGCCGGTCTGGACCATGATGCGGAAGCAGGCGCAGCAGCAGAGGATCATGAAGATGGTGCCGCCGGCCTCTACGCAGCCGGTATACAGGGCAGAAAAGACACCCAGAAAACCGGTGGGCTTGCCGCCCTCCTCCAGGTAGTGGAAAGAACCCTCGATTGCCAGATTTCGGGTACTACCGTTGATCTCTTTCTGCACATAGTCGTAAGAGCCGGCGGGAATGATCCAGCTGAGGATGGCCACGATGGCCACCATGATGAACACCACGATCCAGGTATCCGGCATTTTGAACTTTTTCTTTTTCTTATTTCCTTCCGGGGGAGTGGTCACTTCAACCGAAGCATCAGTCGGCTGCGTGTGCTGGATTTTCTCTTTTTCCATAACAAAGTTTCCTCCTATTGATTTTTATTGAATCGGCCCACCCCAACACAGCGGCGGGACGTACAATACGGTGAAGCTCAGAATTCAAAGTTGGCGTGGACCTGCATCTCCTTGTTTTTGAGCATACAGCGGCCCATGGCGTACACCGTGTCGATGGCCATGTCGCCGTCCAGCAGGACGATGTCCGCGTCAGAGCCGGCGGCCAGCACGCCCTTGGCGGGGTACAGGTCCAGGGCCTTGGCCACGTTCTCGGTGACGGGGAGCAGGGCTTCCTCCAGGGGGCAGTGCTGGAGCTTGACCATGGCGCAGATGGTATCGTGGAGGGCGGAGATATGTCCCGCGCCGATGCCGATCATCTCGTTGCGCTCGTTCCAGACGGGGAGGCTGCCGTTGCTGTCGGTGCTGATGGTCACGCTGCCTGTAGGGGCTTCGCGCAGAGCGCGGACCAGCAGGGCGCTGCGGTTGACCATGTCGTCCGGGTCGCAGGTGAAGTCGATGTAGCCGCCCAGCTTGGCAAAACGGATGGCGGCGTCGTACTTGGCGGCCAGATGGGTGGGACGGAAGGTGCGGATGGGGATCTCCGTCTCGGCCACGATGTCGAAAAGCATATCCAGCTGCGCCTTGCCCGAGCCGGTGTGGAGGTGGACGATGCCGGGCTTGCCGGACAGCATACCGGCCACGCGGGCGTCGGAGGCCAGCTTGATCAGGGACTCCTTGGTCATGTTGCTGGACCGGTGGTCGGAGATGGCGATCTTGACGCCGATGATCTCATTGACGAACACGATGTCGTCCATGACGCTGCCGGTGAGCGTGGGGGACGGGTAATTGTAGTTGCCGGTAAGGCAGTAGGCGGTCAGGCCGAATTCCCGGAACGCCTTGGTGCGGGCCACCAGATTGGCCACGCTGCGGGTAGTGCCGTCCGTGCCCAGCAGGCCCACCAGCGTGGTGACGCCGGCCTTGACGGGCTCGCTGTACTTCAGGGGCGGTACCTGGGTGATGAAGCTGCCCTCGCCGCCGCCGCCGGTCAGGTGGACGTGCTGGTCGATGTAGCCGGGGATGGCGGTCATGCCGCGGCAGTCTGTGACCACCAGACCGTCGTAATCGCAGGTGATGGCGTCGGCGATGCGCTCGATGCGCTTGTCCGCCACCAGAATGTCGCTGGGACGCCAGGCGCCGTCGCGGTAGACCACCGCATTATGCAGAAGCTGGATCATACGCTGTCCTCCTTTGGTTATAGTTCGTTGCGGCACAGGTCGGCAAAGCTCTCCCGCCGCACGGCCAGATAGTTTGTGCCCTCCCGGAGCATGACGATGGCCGGCCGGGGGAGACGGTTATAATTGGACGCCATGGAGTAGTTGTACGCGCCGGTGGTGCATACGGCCAGGGTATCGCCCCGGCGGACATCGGCGGGAAGCGAGACGTGCTCCTGGATAATATCGCCGCTTTCACAGCAGCGGCCCACCACGGAGCAGGCCATGCAGGGCTGTGCCTGAACACGGTCGGCCAGCAGGCAGGTGTACGGGGCGCGGTACAGGGCGTAGCGGGGGTTATCGGTCATGCCGCCGTCTACGGAGACATAGTTCTTGTAGCCGGGGATGCGCTTGACTGTGCCGACGGTGTATAGAGTCATACCGGCGTCTGCCGCGATGCTGCGGCCGGGTTCCATGTGGATCTCGGGCTCGGGAATGGACAGACGGCGGCAGGTCTCGTGGACCACAGCGGCCACATCGCCGATCCGGCGGGGGATGTCCAGCGCAGGGTCGGTGTCCAGATAGCGGACGCCGTAGCCGCCGCCCAGGTCCAGCTGACGGGCCAGATAGCCCAGCTTTTCCCCCATGGCGGCGATGAATTCCAGCATGATGACGGCGCAGCGCTCGAATACGTCCTCTTCGATGACCTGCGACCCCACATGACAGTGGAAGCCCTCCAGCTGGAGGTGCGGCTGGGCCAGGGCCAGCCGGGTGATGGACTCCGCCTGCCCGGTCTCGATGGCGCTGCCGAATTTGGAGTCCACTTTGCCGGTGGCGATGGCTTCATAGGTGTGGGGGTCGATGCCGGGGCTGAGGCGCAGCAGGATCTTCTGGGTGATGCCGCGGCGGGCGGCCTCGGTCTCCAGGGCCAGCACCTCCTCGGTGCTGTCCGCCACGAAGAAGCCGACGCCGCAGTCCATGGCGTAGCGGATGTCGTCATCGGTCTTGTTATTTCCGTGGAAATACGCCTGGGACAGGTCGTAGCCCGCCTGCCGGGCGGTGTAGATCTCGCCGGAGGACACCACGTCAATGCCCATCTGCTCCTCCTGCATGATCTCATAGATGCGCTTGAAGCAGTTGACCTTGCTGGCGTACAGGGGGCGGGAGCCTCCGCCGAAATGCTGGGAAAATGCCTGACGGTAGGCGCGGCAGTTGGCCCGCAGGCGGTCCTCATCCATCAGGTACAGCGGTGTGCCATACTGCTGGGCCAACGTGACCACATCCTGACCGGCAAACAGCAGCCGTCCCTGGGGGGACACGGAGATGTTATCGCAGATCATGTTTCACTCTTTCCCGTCCTCCATCGGAGGCGTCTGTTGATGCAGCATCCGGGAGGATGCCTTTGTAACGTATAAAGCAAAGAAGATGCCAGGCCGGAATTCTGGAGATCTTTTTTGCGTATTAAACAAAAATCGAACCGTGTTTTCGTGCAGAAGCGACAATAAAAGGGCGGCTGACAGGGAAAATGACAAGGGCGGCGCAGGATAGCTCCCGATTAGAAGTTCGGATTTCAGGACTATAATTCCTGAAATCCGAACTCGTCAGGTAATGTGATGCTCCTTGAGCTTGGTGTAAAACACCGTTTTCGTCACGCCCAGCCGCTCCATGGCCTGGGCGCGGCTGCCGCCGCACTGCTGCAGCGTCTGGCGCAGGATGCGGTCCTCCTCCTGATAGAGCAGCTGGCGCAGGGTGGCTGCCTGGGGCTCGTGCTCCAGATGGATGTGCTCGGGGTAGATGATGTCGGAGTCCGACAGGGCCACGGCCCGCTCCAGCACGTTCTCCAGCTCCCGGATGTTGCCGGGCCAGTCGTAGGCCACCAGCTTGCTGAACACCTCGCCGGACAGGCTCTTGTCCGGCATATCGTACTTCCGCCGGATGCCGTCCATGAGGGACTCTATGAGGAAGAAAATGTCCTCCTGACATTCCCGCAGCGGCGGCAGCTCCAGCGAAAAGGCGCTGAGACGGTAGTACAGGTCGGCGCGGAAGTGGCCGGCGGCCACCTCGGATTTCAGATCGCGGTTGGTGGCGGCCAGGATGCGGACGTCCACCTGAATGGGCTTGGTAGAGCCCACCCGGAAGATGGTCTTGTTCTGGATCACGTTCAGCAGCTTGGCCTGCACCGGCAGGGGCAGCTCGCCGATCTCATCCAGAAAGATCGTGCCGCCGTTGGCTTCCTCGAAGAAGCCCGCCCGTCCCCGGGGGTCAGCGCCGGTAAAAGCGCCGCCCACATAGCCGAACATCTCGCTCTCGAACAGCGTGGGGGCGATGGTGGAGCAGTCCACCTGGAGGAACGGGCCTTTCCGGGGCTGGGCCTGCTGGATGGACCGGGCCAGATGGGATTTGCCGGTGCCGCTCTCGCCGGTGAGCAGGACACTGCAGTCCAGTTGACTGAGCTTGTAGGCGTAGCGCTTGACACTGGCCATAGCGCTGCTGCCGCCGGGCAGGGTGTCGAAGCCGGCGGGCTGTGCCGCGCCGGAGGCGGCGCGGCGGTAGCTGCGCTCGGCGAACCGGATGGCGTCGTTGCGCTCCTGGATCGTGGTGCGGATGTCCTCCACGCTGCGGAATTTCACGATCGCGCCCTCCGGGGACTTGCCGGCGGGGATGGGCAGGATGGACGCCACCAGCGTGTAGCCGTTGACATCGTAGATCTGATCCCGGTGGCCGGGCGAGCTGCCGTTCAGCACCTGGTCCAGATGCTGGCGGAAGAGGTCGCCCTCCAGAAAGCGGCGGTAGGAGTGGCCCACGATGTCCACCTGGCAGCCCGGGCTTTTCGCGCTGAACGTTCCGCCCCGCAGCAGATGGCCGATGCCCTCCTTCTTGGCGGTATAGCCCCGCTCCTCCCAGAATTTCACCTGATGGGTCGCGCCGTCCAGCACCACCATCTGCCCGATGCAGAGGAAATAGCGGATGGAGTAGACCGCGCCGTCCACCGTGACGGAGACCTCCCGCTCCCCGATCTCGATGGAGATGGACAGCCCGTGGTAGACGGTACGCAGCGTCATGACAGAGGCGTCGCTGCCGGGGATGAATTTATAGACGGCCTCGCTGTCGGGATCGTCATAGACGCCTACGGCGGCCACCATGTCGCCGGAGCGGAGCTTCCGATCCTGAATGTGCAGATGGGCCAGATCGGCGGGGGTCAGCTCGCCGTCGTCCGCGCCGATGGCCGTGTCCGCCAGGATGATAATGTCGCCGGCGGTCAGCTGTCCGGCCTCATGGGAGCGGCTGCTCTGCCCCGCAAGGCCAAAGCGCTCCTGGGCCTGGGTGTTGATATGGGTCACGATGCCGTGGGCGTCTGTCAGAAACATGGCGTGAGTAGAGGCATCCATGACCTCCCGTAAAATATCCATACGCCGCCCGCCTTTCCCTTTCGATGTGCTTTCTATCATACTTTATTTGCGGGGTCTTTGCAAGGGAGAGGAACGATGGCTGTCAAAAAATGCAAGAAAACCGGTATCGCTCCAAACGGAGCGATACCGGAACTCCATCATGCCACTCTGATAGGGGCTTATTGCAGGCTGGTCAAAAAGCCGATTGCTTCTCAGACGGCAGAAATTATTCGGCGGCAATGATTTGTTCGCAGTAGGCCTTTAGTTGAGGAATTTCATCCGTGATGATTTCCCATGTGATCTCGGGATCGACAGTGCCGTAGCTATGCGCGACAATATTCCGCATAGCTTTGATTTGACGCCAGGGCACGGCAGGGTGCTGTTCACGGAATTCATCTGTCAGCTTACCCACCAACTCACCGATCTGCAAAATACAAAGTGCGGCGGCATTGCGGTAAATGGGGTCGTTCTGAAATGTCTCGGCGCTGTTGCCGAAGCGCTCAACGGTCTGCTCGATCTGCTGACAGTAGACAACGATATGCTCCAGAGCACCGATGTTGCGGTCAAGAGGCTTCATACAGCAGCACCTCATCTTTCCGTATGGAGTCAAGAAAACGCGGGTCAAGACTGGTGGTAGGGACAAGATCTACCGGCACGCCAAGAGAGTCCTCCAGGTCGAGCAGAAGCCCCGCCAACTGAAAACCGCGGATGCTGCCCTTGTCAATTCGCAAATCAATATCACTGCCGCTTGTCATATCCCCGCGGGCATAGGAGCCGAACAGGTAGATACGCTCCGCGCCATACTGCTTGGCAAGACGTGACACAATGGCCTTGATCTCGCTTAGAGTATATGTTTTCATCGAGGACACCTCCCTTACAATAGTATTTAATGAAGTTATTATATCAAAGAAGAAGCGGATTTACAAGGGAAGGAAGTATCAGAGCTTCAGACGGCTGATGACGGATAGCATTCTATCATGCTCCTGGGGAAAACACAAGCGCCCGACCAACGGTCGGGCGCTTGCTGCGATGCGGGGATGTCCCGCGTGATGCTGTTGTTACTGCGCATCCTTGATGGCAGCCTGTGCGGCGGTAAACGTATTGAGAGCGATGTTTAAGATCATTCCAAAGTGCCGTTCCGGTGTGCCGGGCCGACAAGTGTCCCCACTATGCCGTTTGCTGCTTCTCCCGCACCATCATAAGGGCATAACCCAGCAGGTTTTGCCCCTGCCATTTTGTTCGGTCAAGTTTGGCAGGGTCGCGCATGGATAGACCGATGCCCCATATCCGATCCTTCACCGCACATTCGGCAAGAACAGCGCTTTTTCATTGAAATTTCTTTCCTGCTTATTCCTTCCTATTATTGTTGCGGGCTAAAAGTATGAGCCTAAGCAGTTGTAAAATGGAGGCAAATAATGCAGCAACATAAGTTAGTGCAGCAGCTCTAAGCACCTTCGTTGCACCTTTCAGTTCGCCACCTATCAGAATATTCCTTTCTTGTAGCACCTTCAATGCTCTGTTGGAAGCATCAAATTCTACAGGTAGAGTAATCAACTGAAACAACACAACAAAGGTGAACAAATACACACCAACTTGTGCCAAACCAGTCCAATCAAAAATTAAGCCAATTAGGATGAGCGGCCATGATAGTTTAGACCCGATATTTGCAATGGGAACAGATGCTGACCGTAGTTTTAGAGGAAGATACCCTTGATAGTGTTGAATGGCATGACCACATTCGTGAGCGGCAACTCCAATCGCTGCTACAGAAGTTGATCCGTAAACGCTATCAGATAATCTCAGCACCTTTTCATTCGGCGAGTAATGATCGGTCAGAGAGCCTCGAATACGTTCGATTCGCACATCAAAAATTCCTGCCTTATGGAGGATTAAAGCTGCCACATCCTCGGCCAGGAGTCCTTTCCCATTTGGAAACTTGCTGAATTTTTTATATGTCTGATTAACATTCAACGAAGCAATGGCGCTAATAATTCCACCAATAATTACGAGAATGTATGTTGGATCCCAATACATTAAATCACCTCCCGCCTCAAATCATCGAATGTCTTCCTTTGTCAGAGTCCTGAACACAGCTTCGGATGGGTCTGGTATTGTGAGAATCCGTGTCGCTTGATTGGTAACAACTCGGTCGAAAAAGTTCCTCACTCCGCGAGCGTTACCAAAGGACGGATCTTCTTGATTTTGCTCGAAATATGCCAATGCAGCCGCCTCTGCTTCTTCAGATAGGATGAATTTGGTTTTCTTGCAGGACAATTTGAAGATATCAAGCATTTCATTTGCGGTATAATCTTCAAAATTGATATACTTATTGAACCTTGACCGAAGTCCAGGGTTCATTGCGATAAACTTTTTCATTTCATCAACATATCCGGCCACGATTACCACCAAATCATCTCGATAGTCTTCCATGCCTTTTACAAGCGTGTCGATTGCCTCTTTGCCGTAATCGTTACTTCCATCTTCAGAAGAAAGAGCATACGCCTCATCAATGAAAAGCACCCCGCCTTTAGCTTTTTTAATTACCTGAGCAGTTTTTAAGGCGGTTTGCCCCATGTAACCTGCGACCATACCCGAACGGTCTGTTTCAACTAATTGCCCCTTAGAAACAACACCAAGACACTTATATATCTTCGCCATAATTCTTGCTACAGTTGTTTTACCTGTGCCAGGATGCCCCGTGAACACCATGTGATTAGATGTTTGCAATTCCGGTAATCCTTTTTCTTTTCGCATCTTGTTAATTCTAAGAAGATTGATGCAAAGCAAGACTTCTTGTTTTACGCTTTCAAGACCGATAAGCTCTTCCAGCTCGTTAAGTGTGCTTTCGATGTCTTCCCCGTTGGCAGTAACATCGCTGTGGTCAAGGGTTTGTGACTGTAAAGGAGATTTGCCCGCAGGTGTTTCAACAAAAGTTTCATGCTTCTCGGCATCCTCAGCATACATCTTGCTTCCGTCGTCAATGGTGTTGAGTATTTCTTCGGCTGTGTTGTTTTCAACCTCTGAAAAAACGCCGTCCATTGCTCTAAAGGCGTTAAACACAATCTGCAAATTACTTCTAACCATTACAGAAGCATCTTCGAAGTCTTCACAAAGTGCTGACAGGAAAACCGGCTTTTTGTTAAAGTCAAAAAATTTTTGACCTTCTGTTGTGAATGTATCTGCGTTAACCGTTTTAATAAAGCGCCGATAACCTCTATTCCGAGAACAGACCTCGTCAAACTCATCGGGCAGCGACATGATGAAATACACTTCTTCTGGAGATAGCTCACCATTAGAAAAGCCAATCTTTAGCAGGCAACCTTGTAGAAATAAATCCAGAGAGCATACCAAGTCTGTTACGGACGGTGTATCTGCAAAAGGGTCTACCATACCCTCGCTATACATATCTTCAATTTGACGAGTGATGTTCAAATACGCTTGATACGCTTCATCAAACAGTTTTTTCTTTTTGTTGTCCAAAAGTGTATCCATCAAATATTGCACCTCACATTGCCAAGTCAGCTCCGAAAGCAGAGACAGCTTGGTTTGCGCTGGATGTCATCAGTTCCAACAATTCAAAGACAGCCTTTCTGAGCTGCACTGCATTTTTCGAATCCATCGCCAGATATGCTTGAGACTTCCAATACTCTGCTTTCTGAGCATTGGTATATTTTGTTTCTGGCTTACTCAATACAACAGAGAAAAATGCTTTCAACCATCCATAGTTGGTAGTCATTGCTTCAAAGCCAAGATTTCGCATTTTGTTAGCAATAAACCCTTTTTCTTCTGCAGTTTCCGCCAGTTCATAAGATTCTTCCAGCTCCGCCCATGCAGCTTTTGTTTCTTCATCACCGTAATTTTCAACTTGTTCCCTCGCTTCTTTTACGGCATCATCATTTTTAGAGCTATTCTTCTTTTGCTGATGCTTTCTTTCCGCTTGGATAATTCGAGACTCAACATTATAGAATTGTTCAACATAGCTGTTAACAAATGCCTCATCGGATTCCACCTTACCATATGCATCACCATATCCGGCCTTAACTTGGTCAAGCTCTTCCTCCAAATCAGAAACATCAACACCTTGATCTTTGAGCCGCTGAATGCTAACTTCAGACTGCTGAATTTTCTTATCAACATCTTCCATTCGTTCAGTAAGATCAACTTTAGCTTCAGTTCTTAGAGTTTCTTCCGGGATGATAAAGTCGAAGTCGGGAATGTATCCACTTACACGAATATTACGATTTTCATCTGCAACAATGGTTAATTCAATTTCTGTTCCCTTTGGAATCATGCGGTCCATCGCAGACGATTTAACGGTTATGGCTCCAGCCGGGAAGTTGGCTTCAGGATTTTGTGTGTTTTCGCCTTCCCAGATTTTTATAGTAATGCAATCATCCACGGCAGGGTCAATATCTCTTGACAGTCTAAATGTTCTGTCATTCTGTGCAGGTAGCGGGGAGTTCTTTTTAATGACATGGTAAAGGATGTCGTAACCCGTTTTGGAATCCTTAATCTGAACACCAATTGACATAGTCACAGGAGGTGCAGATGTTTTCAGCACGTTTTCATTATGCTTGATTTCAAAGTAAGGATTTTCAATTACGATTTCTCTGCCATTCTTATCACTTGCAGAAACTCTGAAGTGGTTCAACGCACCCTTTTGAAGAAGAACATCGACATCGAAAATACCAGTATGCTGGTCTAAAAGTTCGAGCCATCCGCTTGTCCAACAAACGCCCGAAAAGTCCTTCTTAATTGCACAATCAATTTTAACCTTTGCGATATCAACATCTTTAATATTGACTACTTTGCCAATGACATTAACCGTTTCTTCGGAAGAAATCGGGTCATAGGTTAGATTAACAATTGCATTGTTTGCATTAGTAAGCTCAACTTCTTCCTCAACGTCAATAACGCTTGTAGAAGCATAAATTGCTGCACCAGCCGCAACAACGGTCATGGGATTCAAAGAACTGTCGAGTTCAACACCGAACTCCTCAGAGAGTCTCCGCCGAACAAGCGGAATGAATGTGCTGCCACCCACGAGAAGAATCTTATCCAACCGACTTGCATTTACACTTGCGCCGGTCAACGCTTTCTTTGCGATAACGATACTGCGCTCAATGGTATCGCCAATGAGAGACTCAAGCTCAGCTCTTGTGATTTCACATTCAAACTCAATAGGCTCGCCATCATCGTCGTCAATGTCAAAAATCTCAAGGATGGCAGAATCTTTGCTGCTGAGTTCGATTTTACAGTTTTCACAATCAAGCTGAATTTTACGAGCCAAAGATTTTCCGCTGCTAGTGCTTTCGTCAAACAGCCTGTCTACATGATAGCCAGCTTCCTTGAGCTTTTTTACTACAATTTCACGGAACAGGGTTCGATCAATGTCGCTACCGCCGAAGTAGTTGTCGCCTTCGCTGTTTTCTACAGTGAGGCGGTTGTCTTGAGTGGAAATAATCGCAACATCAAGCGTACCTCCGCCGTAGTCAAAAACCATCCAGTGCTTATCCTTGGAATCGGGCTTCGCACCGTAGGCAACAGCAGCGGCAATAGGCTCCTGGAGCAAAATGATATTTTCAAAACCAGCCAACTTACCCGCTTTGTTAGTAGCCTCGGACTGAAGCGTTTTGAAAGCTGCGGGAACTGTGATAACCACATTCTTAATTGGACGATTTAGGCGATTTTCGCCATCTGCGCGGAGCTGTTTCAAAATCTCGGATGAGAGTTCTTCTGGCATTTTATCAATACCCGCAGAAGCAAAGTGGATTGTTTTATCCAGGCCCATTTGCCTTTTAAACTGAATTGCCAAATCTTCAACCTTCTGAGAGTTATATGCTCGCTGACCAATCAGCATACGCCCCTTGCCGTTAATCAGCACCGCAGAGGGAGTAACAGACATTCTATCTGCCTGATTTTCGATAATCTCAAATCCGTGATCGTCATTTGGAATTGCCAAGCACGAATTTGTCGTTCCCAGATCAATGCCGCAATCAAAGAATTTTTGCATACTCCATCATCCTTTCTATGTCATCTTTGCGAATAGTGATATTTTCTTCTTTGGATACTTCAACCTTATGAGTTCCTTGGGAAGAGCTGCTTGCAGTGTTTATAGCAGATTGTTCGGCTGCAACAGTCTGTGCTGCTTCTTCTATAAGTTCATTACTCTTCTTGCCTTCTTTTACCAAGGTGCCAATTATCACTCTGGCGTGCTGAATCAGCTCGCCGTCTTGATACACATAAGGAGTCAATGTTTCAATAATTATTAAATCTTCTTCCGGCGTTTCAGGGGCTTCATTGTTCACAACTTCGATAGCCAGCCCCGGGTCGAATTTCGATCCCACAGGATCTACAATCTCAACGGCTAATGCAGCAACGTACTTTTTAATACTGCGCAGAGCACTTTTAGCCGCCATCTTTCGGTCAAAATTCAGATTATCAAGCCATTTTTCCAATCGCCAAGTAGCAACAGCCAACTCTTTTATATCTGCATTATCTAGCATTTTCCCCTCCGCATATTAAGCTCTTTTAACTTTTACGCTTGCTGTAATACCAGCGAACGGTTCATCGCCATTATCGATAATAACATACCAATGGTTTGAGGTTGGAATTCTAACCTCATAAGGGGACTGAGACGCATATCCTCCGTGATAGGAAAAATCGCCGCCGCTAAGATAGTTTTGATACCCTTGTGCATTTACCAAATACACATAAGCTGCTTGGTTCAACGTAACCTCAGCAACCAATTGTGGTCCGGTCGTCATCTGAAATCCGATGTCATGACAAATATGATTCCGAGCACGATGAGCACGTCTTCTTGCTTGAATTTTGCCTGCCTCCTCGTTTTTACGTTGTTCAGCAGAAGGATGTCCTAACTTAGCAGCCTCATTCCAATATTTGATAGCCATGTCGATGTTTTGCTTTACACCAGTTCCGTTAAAGTAACACTCAGCAAGGTTATACGCACCTATAGAACTACCAGCTTCAGCAGCTTTTTCAAACCATAATGCCGCCATACTGTCATCCTGTGGAACACCGACTCCTTTCTGATAGCAGATACCAATGCTGTTTTTAGAGTGCATATTACCTGCTTCTTCCGCCTTGTGATACCAGTATAGTGCTTGCGTATAATCTATCGGGCAGCCTCTTCCAAAGAAAAAAGCATCGCCCTTTGCATCCCACGCAGTGTGCGGCACATTCCAATCAATCGCTTTGATGTTCGCTTTGCCAAAAGTGTTGTTGATGCGTTTCTTATCATCTGCATTACAATAAGAGTAGCATTTGTTGGCAAAGTAAATGGCGTTGGATTTATCGCTACACTTATTCAGTTCATACATAAGCTGATAAGTCGTATGTCGATACGACTCCTTAATCATGTCATAGCGAACAGAATCACCTCTAAAGTCTTTCAGCACAAGCTCAAACACGGGTTCTACGACATGGCAATATGCATCTCCACGCTCACGAATTTCACTACCCTTGCTATCGGAGATGGTTTTTTCAGAGTCAAGGCCGCTCATATACGAAAACATAGCGGCTTCCTTATCGGTGAACCAGGATACGAGCTTACTTACAACATTTCTAGACAGAGTATCCAAGCTGGAGTTGTCGCACTCTCTGATGCATTTATGAAGTCTTAATACTGCATCCAAATCATCACGCTCACAGAGAAGGAGAATCGGCTTCAGGATGACATTTTTAAAACTATTGACCAATTCTGCTTTATCTACACTTGTTCGTTCTCTTTCTGTGTATCTGCTTAACAGCAACTCGCTGCTATTTTGTTTGCAAATATAGCAGTAAAAATTAAGAACACGCTTCCATGTTTCCGGAATAGAGAAGTTTGGATCACACAAAACGGCATACATATAATTCGCAAGGAACAGGTCGTAAGTTCCATATTCCAAGCCGTCTTTGGCAAGCTCCATTCGGTATTTCCCACTTTGCCAAGCAACACAGGGTTCGGATTCTGAAAACCAAAACCATCTGTTACTTTTATCTTTGAGCAGAGCGAGTGCGTTTTGTGCAACACTCAAATCACGAGCCGGTTTATCCAATCCGCTTAAATCGAATGTGGAACGATATGATTCAAGAGCCTTTAGACGAGCCAGCTTTTTTAGCTTATCCAAGGCTGTATTCGCTTCTTCATTAGTCGCAAGACAAGAGATACCCAAGATTCTATATGGATTATTAAGGAAATAGGTGCCAGCTTTGAGTGCAATCGCACTAAGCGAAATCATTTCCTGCTTGGGATTGTACTTGCAATTCTCAACTTCTTTAGAGATGCGGGCTTTCTTTTCTTCTATCTTACGGGTAAAGGCTTCTTGCTCTTTTCGCTCAGTTTCGAGTTTCTGACGTTGCTCGGCCTCTTTTTTTAGACGATATTCCTCGTCAGCTTTCCGTTTTGCTTCTTCACGGATTCTCTTTTCTTCTTCAATTTGGCGTAGCTTTTCTGCTTCTCTTTGTGCTGCTTCTTCAATGCGTCGGGCTTCAGCTTCCCTCGCCTCGCGTTCCTTTTTGATGGACGCAGTGAAATCTTCAATTGCATCTTTAACGGCATTGAGCTGAGTTCGCTCAATGATAAATTGCGGACTGCTTATGCCATTTTCAGCAAAGCTAATGCTGGGCTTCTCCACAGAGCGCAAAAACGCCTTTACGGTAGCCGTGCTCTCTTTACATACAGCTTTTTCCCAGTTAATTGCGGTTCTTTTGCCGCCAAACGAATATTCATCTATAAATAAAGTCAAAGTTCCTTTGACATTTTTCCCGTTTTCAATAATAGTAGCTTCAACGGAACAATTTCCAGCCGCCATAACATATCTCCCTTCGGCATTTAGAACCTTTCAGTATCAAGGTGCTCGCCAAGACTTATTTTTATGCTCTTAAAAGGAAAGCCCATTAGAACTCCTATGTGTCAGGAATTCTAATGGGCTTCATTGTTTAGCTCAATTAGAGGCTCGTGTGCACCCTGACAATGTGGCTGTTATTCTTCAGGATCTTTTGTCAGTTCTGCTTCGATTGCAGACAATCTCTTAGTTGCAGCAGAAACCTGCTTCCCCAGCTCATCCTTCTTGGCCTTGAGAGGTGCTGTCTTCTTATCTGCCTCAGCAGTACGAGCTTTCTTTTCTTCTTCGATTTTAGTCTTCAGGAAATCTACTCTGCCCTGGAGGGATGCGATTTCTTCCCCGATGCGCTTCTTTTCCTTACTGGAAAAGAGACCGAGCTTGGATTTTTGCTCATTCAACTGCACGATTTGAAGGGAAATTTTGTCAGACTCCTCTTCGGAAGGGACTTTACCGGTAGGCTGTGCAGCATTGATCTGCTTGGTCAAGTCAGCAATCTCAGCGTTCAGCTTACCCGTCTTGTCAGAGAGCTCTTTCTTTTCTGCATCGAGCTTTGCCTTTTCATCAGCGTGAGCTTCCCAGTACACCTTGATGCGTGCCTGCTTTTCTTCTTCCGCCTTCTTAGCTTCAGCAGCCTCCTTTTCTGCAGCAGCAGCCTCAATTTCAGCAATCTTGTCCTTGCATTCTTGTATCTGTTCTCTTCTAAGAGCTACAGCTTGATCATTTAAACTTTTATCTCTGAACCATCTGTACTCACTCGCATATGATACCCATTCACGCTTGTATGAGTATTTTCCAATAGGATCTTCGAGAACGACCATGAGATTCTTGTATCTCTGCACATCTGCCTCGTCATCATCATCGCTTGCATCAATAGCCTGACGCAGTAAGCTTTCAATATTTCCCATCCAGTCCAAATAAGTAATCAAATCCTTCTCGGACGGATGGTCTACACCGCTCCAAGCTTTTCTTGCCATATTTGTTGCAGCTACAGCGGCCTCGTTCATCATTGTTGCAATCTGGTCTAAATAACCTTCAGGCATTTCAACTGCATTCCCGTGAGATAACAAAACAAGCAAAGAATCAATCATGACTTTTCTGTCACTCTTGAAGCCTTGCAATTCCTTTGAATCAGGGCTACCTGAAAATCTTTTTTTACGCAAATCAATCAAGGCTAAGCCGAGACGCTTTAATTCTTCAACAGCCTGACTTTTTAAGTCATCCTTTTCTTCTTCCGGTGCGAAGTCAATAGCTTTGCAGAAAGAATGGGCAGCCTCTTCAATTCTTAGATTATCAATCTTCGACTGCCATCCTACGGCTTTACCTTTCAAGTTCCAAGCTTTGTAGCACGTGGCATCAAGTTCGATTGCTTTATTACAGTAATTCTCGGCCTCCGCATAGTTTTGAGCCTCGTATGCTGTAGTAGCAAGAACTAAGATGTTGTCGATTTGAGCCTGATTTGGATTTCCTACCGGTCCACTTACGCCAGCCGGTACAGAACCTTCAACCTCACGCATCATACTCTTTGCTTCTTCAGCGGTGTACTTTGTTCCGCAGCCCTGGCATACGAACATTCCGCCGTCTTTTACAAAATCTGTACCTTCACACAGTTCACAAACAATCTTTTTCACAAACGCTTCCTCCCCAAATTCTTATGTGATTATTCTGATCTTCGGATCAATATTCGTGATGAAATCCGCATTTGCCACAGTAGTAAGTTTGCTTTTTCTTTCCCAATGCTCCACCTATGAGGCCAACCGGCCCCAGCAGGACAGCTCCAACAGCAGCTTTTCCTACGCTGAACCCCTTATTTGAGGTGTCAACAAGCTTCCATTGAATAACCTCCCCGCACATTGGGCATCTGTTTGGTGCAGTTCCCATTTTTCGTCACTCCTTCCTGTTAAAATGGTTTTTCTACGGTCCTTCGCCATCGTACCGTGTTATCTAAAGTAGGGGCCTCGGTAGTGATTTGTGCATCATGCCAGGTCAATGCATCAAGTTGCTTTTCAATCGTTATACCTGCATTTTTGAAATTGTAACGAATCTCTGCTAAGTTAATCGGCAGCTTAACTTTTATGTCCCTCTCGACCGGTCGCGGAATTAAAAGGCTAATGTCTATTACTTTTGTCTTATCCTTTGAAAGCGTATATTCAAAACAACAAAATCCCAATTTTGATAGATCCCTGTTCATCTCAATGTACTGGTGATTGTATTTTGCGGTTTTATCAAAGTTGCGGCAAAAGTGTATATAGATGCTGCCACCAAGAACGACTTCAGTCTTGTAGTAATTGCTATTACCGCACTCTATACACTTCGCTGAAATCTCATTCTTTCCGTTCAGGAAAAGCAACATATTTTGCAAATGCTTGTCCAACTCATAGCTGTTTCTTCTTTTGTTAAGCTTTTCCTCTATGAGCCAAGGGAAATCATCTGCTTTGCTGACCGCCATTTCCGCAAGAATAGCAATCGAAACGAAGTAGTTTATCAGAGAATTACCATCGGTTGAACCTATAGTTCCGTTATGTATTGGTAATGCCTTATTCAGCGTTATCAGTTCATTCTCCACCGCAGTTCACCTCATATTTTTATTCTCCATTTGGGAGACATACTCCGCACGGTTCATATTCACCGCTTTCATATTGCTCAATTGTCAGGCGTTCAATATTGCCCTTGCCTTTAACGTAACCGCAATCCTTATTGTGATATTTATTTCCTGTCGATGTGACATAGTACTCTCCATAGTAAGCGGTTTCGCAGTGTATTTTGTAGAAGGCGATACAGCCGACTATGAGCAGAACAATCGCCGCAACAACAGCAATGCACGCTTTTTTGCGTTCCACTGCCATGCGTTTGACTTTCTGCCATATGCTATAATGCAGAAGGTAATGAGCAAACTCGTTTGCCTCATGCTCATCTATGACATCACGGCCAAGAACTGGGGTGGAAGTCAAGTGATTGCAGTAGATATGTCCTTCTTCATGAGCCAAGACCATCAGCTTTTCTGCTTCCGACAATGCTTCGTGAATAAAAACAAGCCGGTATTTTGAATCAGCATATGTAAAACCTTTCGAACTCTGACAAAAAGTCTGAAGTCCAAGTGCTTCTATAAGCGCAGCAACATTTTCGCCATCAGCAATACCATTGAACTCGACAATGTTATATCCCTGTTTTTTGATTACAGAGCTAAGAGTTTCAAGGGTTACATTGCCGTTTATTCCAAACTCTCTGCGAAATAGCTGAACTGTCTTTTTGATATTATCAGTCATCTTTATCCCTATCTGCGATGATTGCTTTAATGGCATTTAGTGCTTTAATATCCCGCTCTGTTGCTGTGGTAAACATGCAGTTACTGCCATTAAAAGATTTTATTACAGCGTCACTCGGCAACTTTGTGCAGCGAGCGTATTCCAGCATAACTGTTTGGCGGATTTTTTGCAGTGCCTGCTCATCCAAATGCTCGACGATATCCTGAGTCTTGTTGCCAAGAAGACTGCTCATCTCAAAGCTGGAGAAGTCTGTCCCTTCATTAAATCTGACAACAAGCTCTGTGGGAAACAGCGAAAGCTGTCTCATAAGCTGGTGTGTCTTTTGATTATGGTCATAAAACAAAACCAGCGAAAGGTAAGTATTCCATGACATTACTCGGATTCCCCGCTCGATTGCACCGTATGTTTGTCTGGATACCCCGATGAGATTTGCAATTTCTTCCTGAGAGATTTCAGCTTTTGCCCGCAGGATTGCGAGATGAGGAGTTAAGGTTGCTATAAAACTATTCTTCTCCGCGTCGGTCAGCAACCATTTTGATGTAGACTCCATTCAAACCCCTTCCTTGATGATTTTTTGCTTTCGTAAAGCAGTTTACTTTACGAAAAGATCATTTCAATTTGTATTGTTTTAATTATACAGATTGTTGTTAAATTTGTCAATATATCTCTAAGAGAAGCATCAACGTAGTATTGAAACGCACTTTAACGTAGTAAATATTACATCAGACCGCTCTCAAGCCCGTGAAAATGGCTTCATGGCTGTCTAATTTTTCGTCACCAAAAGATCAAAATGGTGAAGAATGACATTGCGGCATGAATGGGCGAAAACATTTTCAAAGGAAAGTGGCGTGTTGGGAGGGGCGACACATACACTTCTGTGATGCGAATAATATGACTCACTAAATTTCGATTTCACGTCCATCTATCCATACAAGCAAAAAGAAACGCCCTCTGACGAGAGCGTTTCTATCCTTGTGTCGAGTATCACAGCAAAAACGAGTTCAGCTTTTTGCGTGGCGCGGGGCTTTTGCCGTCTGTGCTGCGCGACCATGTTTTGACCGTCTGAGCTTCCAAAAACTGCACCAGCGGTGTCAAGTCCTCCTGCTCATCGTAATCTTGCAGCGCGTCATAATAGGCGCGGCGATCCTCCTCATAGACGATGGTGGGCGGATAGTCGTTGATCATCAGCCAGTAGTTCAGCAGCGTCCGCCCCACACGCCCGTTACCGTCCGCAAAGGGGTGGATATTTTCAAACCGAGCGTGGAGATATGCTCCTGCCTTCAGCGGTGCTTTCGCGCCGATGGTGTTGACTTCTTCTATCAGCTCCGCAAGGTCGTTCTCCACCTCATCGGGCTGCGAACCGACCTCATTCTTGCCGGTCACATAGTCGTGCTTCTTGAATTCGCCGGGTCGCTCACCGTTCACGATGTAGCGGCGCTCATCGTAAGTGCCCTCCGTCAATACGCGGTGGACGGCGCAGATCAGTTCGATCGACAGCGGCTCTTTTGCAATGATCTTGTCCTGCAAAAGGTCGTAGCACACCTTTTGATTCTGCTGCTCAAACAGGGTACGGGTGCTGCCGGTATAGCCCACGACCTTGCCGTTTTCAAAAATCTCGCGGGTGTCGTGGTAGTTGATCTCAATATTTTCGATCTTGCCGGAGTTGTAGGCAAACAGAATGCGGAAATTATCCAGCCGCAGAGAAAGGTCATCGACCGTGCGGACGTTCCAGTCCTGCCACATTTTCACAACAGCGTCATATCGGCTCATGATGCACCTCCGGCACAGGAATAAACCAAGTATATCATACTTTTTGCCCAAGTGGGAGAAAATTTACAGCTTTTTTGTACGAACATACACCTCCACAAGCAAATCCCTCCACTGCCCACGGCGCAAAAAGGTGTTGTCCCGGTGGCGGAACGCCTGCGCCGTCTCGAACGGGATATAGAAGGTAAACGCCCGTGTGTAGTAACGATCTCTAACCTCCTGTGCATTCTTGGCGGCATCGGCGTAGGTCACAATAGCCGTGGTGGTTGCCGGTGAACTGCCGCGCACGGGAAACAGAACCGGCTCCGCCACAGGTGCATCTCCGGTTACGTTGACCAGCCACTCAAAGCAGTGGTCGCTTCGCACAAGCACCTTATCCACGAACCAGCGCACGGTCTGCGCGTCCAGCTTACTTCCGGACAAGTCCACCATGCTTTTCATTTTCCCAAGCGCCTCGCCCAGTTCGTCCCTGCTTGTACTTCCGGCAATGGGAGAGGTGCATTGAGAAAGCAGCTCCCTCTTTTCCGCAAGCTCATCGCAGAGCGCGGTGTACTTGCCCTCGTAGTGTGCCTGATCGATTTTTTCATCGGTATAGAGGTCGATTAGGCGGTCAATCTTTTTCTCCAGCTTTTCTATGTCCGCCTGATACCGCTCGGCATCGCTTTTGGCGTTGACCGCGATCCGCTCATCCTGCGCCGTCATCTTGTCAAAGGTGTCCAGCACCGCGTCAAAATGCTCGCTCCAGAGGCCGTTAAACACCTTCAGCCCCATCAGCTCCAGCTGCCATGCCGGGATACTTCGCATATCGCAGCCGTTCTCCGGTGGAAGTTTCTTGCTCTCCCGGAACGCTGTTGTCCCGTTAACCGCCCTGTTGCTGCAAGCATAGCCGTATGCGTCCGCTGCGCGCTTTTGATTTGTCCGCCACTTGTACCTGCGGAAACGGCTGCCGCAGCTACACAGGAGCTTCTGCGTCCACTTTTCCGCCGCAGTGCGGCCTGCACCGCTGGCGGTGTTCCTTTTGGGAACAAGCGCTGCCTTGGCGCTTTTAATAGCCTGTACCTCGCGGAAGACCTCCTCGTCAATGATCGGCTCAAAGTCGCCGTCAACGAGCACCCGTTCTTCCCTCGGCAGCCGTTTGGCCTTGCCAGTAAGATAGTCAACAATCTCCGTCTTGCGCTGCTCCTGCTTGCCAATGTACATCGGATTGGACAGCACGCGGGAGATGGTGGATTCAAACCAGCTGACCTCGCCGGAGGAATTTTTGCGTCCCTCCTTCGATAGCGTGATCTTGATCTCTTTCAGGCCGCAGCCCTCCCTGTAGAGCTGGAAGATCCGCCGCACGGTGTCAGCCTCGTCCTCATCAATGACAAAGGTAGGAACGGACTTGTCGCCTATCCTGCCCGCCTTGTCCTTGTCGTGTACACTGCGCACCCTTGTGTAGCCCAGTATCCGGCTCGTTCCGTAAAGTACACCGTTTTTGCGGGAGATGTACTGCCCCGCCTTGGCGCGTTCGCTGATCTTGCGGCTCTCCTCCTGTGCCAAGCTCGCCATCAGCGTAAGCCGCAGCTCACCGTCATTGTTGCGGATGGAGTGAATGTTGTCATTGACGAAATAAACCTCAACACCTTTTTCCTTGAGTTCACGCACATAGTTGAGGGTTTCTACCGTATTTCTTGCAAAGCGGCTAACTTCTCTGGTCACGATCATGTCGATCTTGCCGGTCATTGCATCCTCTATCAGCCTGAGAAAGTTCGGGCGCTTTTTGGCCTGCGTACCCGTAATACCACGATCCAGATAAGAGGTCACTGAGCCAACGATCTCCCAGTTCGGATTCCTTTCCGCCAACTCCTCATACCACTGTATCTGATTTTTCAGCGCGGACACCTGCATCTCGTGTTCTGTGGAAACGCGCCCGTAGAAAGCCACGCGGAGCTTTGTATCGTTTGTCACCTCGCGCCAGTCCAGCATCACACTCACGCCCCTTTCTGTTTTGGATTGTACAGAGATTTATCAGCAAACGCAAGCCTTTCTCCTTTATTCTCCACCTGAAAATCCCGCTGCGCTTTCAAAGGCTCTGTTCAGAGCCTCCACGCCTGCCAAATTCTTCTGGAGCTGTGGAAGAAATGCCGTGTCTGTCCGAAAATCAGTGTACAGAGCGTGGAAGTACATTGCCTGCAAGACCTCGATGGCTCGTTCCTCCACGGGCTCAGTCCTCTCAATCGCCTTTCTGATAAACGCAGAGCAGGTCATCGCCAGCTTATTCCACGCCAAATGCTCCTTTTCACGCGGTCTGATATGAAACATAGAGAGCCATTCCTCCAGAGAGTAGGTCGCACTTTTGAGCGCGGGGGCATTCAGAATTGCCTGCGCCTTATCCTGCGGCAGCTTTGACAGTACCTCACCGTTTGTATGTCCAACATCCCCAAGGCAATAGTTCGGTTGCGTGAAATAGGAGTAGTGCTGATCCTTGTCAATGACCATTCTTCCTAGCGGATAGATGGCACAGACCGCCGGTTTCTCGGACTGCACTGTACACTTCCCCTTGCGAAGTAAACTACAGCTGCCATCCAGTCTCTCCCGCAGGTAGAGCAACGGCAATTTTGAGTCCTTCCCGATACTGAAAGTTGTAAACTTCTTCACTGCCTCAGGCACACTTATTTTAAGCTGCTTCGCTATGTGAAAAACGTCCGCGCCGGTCAGCCGAATGCTTTCCAATCTGTTCCGGCAGCAGTTTCCGCACATCTGGCACTGAAACACGAACTTGTCCTCGGGCTTCAGAATGTGGTCAAGGTAATACTTCGCTCTGTCAAATTCTCGGCTCATCGCCAATACCTCCTGCAAAAATGTTGAGGGATTGTACAGCGCAAGGCCGCTTTTCGCAACAGCAAAATGTGCTTGAAAAAGCAGAAAAGGCCGCTGTCCGACTCTTTTTGCCGGACAGCCGTCTTTTCTCTCAATCAGCCCACATTGTGTATCGGAAATCACCTGCCCCTGCGCTTCAGCCTGACAAGCGCGGTGGTATCTCCGTTCAGGAAGTCGCTTACTGCATTAAACAGCCGGTTCTCCTCCGGCGTCCTTTCCACGCAGGAGGACAGGTAGTTGATGTAGCCGATCACCTCGCCATATTTTTCCTGCATTTCGCTTTCGCAGCGCTTGTGTACTGTACGGCGATACGGCGACAGCGCCAACAGGCATTCCGCAAGCCTGCTCTCTGTCGGAGCGCTGCTTGCAACGCGCTTTGACAGCTTTAAGGTCACTGTGTCTGCCAGGAGCGATGGCTGGCTGTATTTCTCCATCGCCCTGTTCAACAGCTCCCAGTAGTGGGGCATATCGGCCTTGTGGGGCAGCTCGATGACATGATAGAGCATGTCATCCGGGAAGACATCCTTCAGCACCTTTTTGCGGCAATAGTCCATGCTGCTCACAAGCGTTGCAACCGGGCGTGCTTTGTCCGGGTTGAGCGTGTTGTACTCTATAAACGCCGCCTTTGCTGTCATATACGGGCTTTTGATGTAGATTTTCGCGGCATCGTTCAGCAGCTTGGAGTGCAGCATAAACTCCAGATACCGCCGCAAAAAGCGCAGGTGATCCTCCGGCAAGTCCTTCCGCTGCAAGATGCCGTGGGGCTTCTCCGCCCAAGTACCATCGGGATTTAGCAACGCCCCATACAGAGCTTTTGAGGTTTTTAACAACTGTGACATGATCAGATCCGTCCTTTCTCCATCAGTTTTCAAGATTTTTCTTTCGGTTTGTCAGTGAAGTCTTTACCCCTCTATCGCTTTTTTCATATATCCCCGGAAAATCCCTTAAAATCAACACTTTTTGGAAATCCCATACTGCCATAAAGCCTTCATTTCCAAGAAAAAAATTTCTATCTACCACTATTTTTTAAGATTTATTTTTGACCATATTTCTTGTTCGCCGGGCTCCGCACCCAATGGGCGCAGATGCAGCGGCGGCATTTCAAGTCCAAAACCGTATCAACTAGTCCGTTTGCTGCCCTCAAAAAACCGACATTTTTTAGTTGCGGCACATAGTGCCACTCAAAAATCGGAATGTCTAAATTTTCTCAACTAGTCAATGTCGAGTTCATTTTATTCCCTTCTTTCCCTCTCCTCCGGTTCATCATTAAAAAGTCCATTCTGACATCCCGTGTCTATTTTCACGGTCACAGCACCCATTTTTGTTGTCCTGCTATACCTACCAGGGCCAATGACTAAATTTATCTCAACATGTTCTTTTCCTGCTTCAAAACCCTGACCACTTTTTCATTTCGTCATTCAGAATGTGCAATGCTCTACCAGCTGATCAGCACATGTTTAACTTCCATTATCACGATATATATGATCCAACATGTCTAACCACTTTCTTAGACCACAAATTTCAGCGGCAATGTATGTGACCGTTTTACATTAACCGTGCGAGAAACAGAATGATATAAAAACAAGCTGCACAGGTAATAAACCCATGCAGCTTGCTCCTTCAATTTTCACTTCTGTCTGCAAACGAACCAATCACTGCTATTGATTGTTTCTCCGCGCATATCACGGATGGCCTCATCCAATCCGCAAATATTGCACACATAAATATCAGCGTGTCGGCTCAGAGCATTATGTGTTAGCTGTTTATTCATCCGGTACTTACCACAGCGAGGACAAATCGGTGACTTCGTTTTCCGCTGTGACTTTGCGGCTGCATGTATCATTTGCAGGTAGTCTTGTTCTGTTTTCATAGTGACCTCACTCAATGTATTCACCGACAAACTGTGGCTCACCGTCTACAATCAGTGCCATCAGGTACAAATTACGGTAGTCTTTCTTTGTCTCTTCCCAGTGCTGACAGATTTCCTCATTCGAGTCGAACCGCCGCATGGTGATGTGTCCCTCAGGCGGTACTCTGATAAACCAGTAACCGTCCTTGATGTCATTTGACAGCTTATCCCACTCGGGCCGGTGATCCCGCAGCAGCTCAGAGCTGACCGTAATAGAGTTGGCTGATTGCCTTACGCAGCGGTGCTTTTTCACATCTTCCTCTGTCAGTGGTGCGCCAGCCCAGTTCAGGACGATTTTTAAGAGATCATATCCGTTCATTTTGTACTCCTCCTTAGAAGAAAAACATGCTCATCAGAATAGACTGTGATACTTCTTCCTCGCTGATGTCTTCCGGCTCGGCAAATAGAGCCGCGTACTTCTCCATCTTGTCTTGCGGTAGTGACACCAAGTTCTCGCCGTCAGTCCCTACGACATAGAAATCGCCAACCAGCACGTCCTGTCCGAACCGACGATTAGGCTCAAAGCCAATGAGCTTGCCCTCATCGTTCAGGAGCAGGTCTACGCCTTCTTCCATACCGACCAACTGGATCAGGTGATGGTAGTCCTTCACTCCGCTGCTCACGGCTTCTTGCAGAGCCGACAACTCATTTTTCAGGGTGACTACTTCCGTTTTCTTATGAGGGCTGACCTTGAGCACAGTGATTTCCTTCTCTTTGCACATAAACCATACCTCCGCTTTCAAAATTGGGATGGCATCGTACACGAGTTTTTCTTGAAAAGCAAGATTTTTTTCGCTCAGAATTCTTGCAGAAGCAGTGCCTTGGTTATTGACTATTTCCCCTTAAAATGCCTTTGCCGGTCGTTGAAAATTTCACCCCTATCACTTTCCACAGGTTTTCGCGGCAAACACCGTGGACACCCCTTAAAATTGCAAATGAACACTCTTTTCCAATCACCATATCACAGTTACTTTAAGCCTCAATGCGTATAAAAAATAAGATGGCCATTGCCCTGTATGTGCAACAGCCATCTTCATCAATTTTTCACTTCATGCTCTAACAACCATCTCAGGAGTTCATCATATCCACTCTCACTTGCGGCCATAGATAAAATTATCTCAGACAGTTCTTCCTGTGTGTAATCAAGGTTAATTCCGTTCAGCGCGAGGAACACAAGCATTGTGTGTGCTCCGATTCGCTTGTTCCCATCTACAAACGGATGATTTTTTACCAAGCCATACGCCAGTCTTGCCGCCTTTTGCTGAATAGACTGAAAAGCATCTGCACCGCCAAAACTCTGAAAGGGTGCTGCCAAAGCCGACTGCAATAGACCTTCATCCCTAAGTCCGTTTGAACCGCCGGTTGAAGCAATCAACTGGTCATGCAACATTAGAACTTGTCTTTCAGTGATTATTTTCACTTTGCTAGCACCTCATAAGCCGCACGGTTTTTATCTATGAGTCGTTTGGAAATCTTCATCAGGTCATCGTCATCTACCTCCTGCACAGACTCTGCCTGACTGAACTCAATCACAAGATACCTTGGAGTGTTATTTTTCAGAATAACTGCCGATCCGTGTTCGTCAACTAGTCGTGCCACTTTAGAAAAATTACGGTTCGCTTCTGTGAGAGAAACCAAATTATTTGTATTGACCATCATAACCAGTCACTCCTTTCATACTTATTATATAACGATGGTAGGATAAATACAACCTACATTTATCTGTTTTAAGAATTTCAGATAGGTTAGGCTTTGTAGGAAGTAAACCAAAACCGCCCACCTCTGGTTACAGTAGGGCGGACGGTTTATATATTTGGACTTATGCCAAAGCGGGGAACTTACTTTGCCTTGGCCTTGCACTTCTTCTGCTTGACCTTCTTGGAGTTGCTGCTCTCAGGGTTTGCTTTTTGCTCGGGTTTCACTTTGTCATTTGTATCAGCATCAGAAATCTCAGGTTCGGAGAGGGAAGAAGAAGCCTGTTCATCCCAGATAACCTGTTCAACTTTTTCCATTGTAGGCTGAGGTTCGGCCTGCTTACTGTCTGTGGCGGGTTCACCAGTTGTATCAGCAAACAGCTCATCAAGTCGATCCACCACTTCCGCAGGAACAGCAACCACGGCAGGGAAGATGGAATCGGGATTACTCAGTCCTCCTTCGGGAACTGTGTCTCCTTCGGGTTCTGCTGTGTCTGTTTTGCTGCCTTCACCATGATCTCTGTGATCAGGGCTTCCAGCCTTCTGCACAGCCATTTCATCACCAATGCCAGCAGTGCCGCTATCAGCATCAGAAATATGGCTATCAGCAGCACCGACTGTGCCACTACTCTCTGCCTGATTTCCTCCAGGAGCATCATCACCGCCGGTTCCACTGTCATCCTCCTTGTCTGTGTCTTCTTTTGTCATGTCGATAAACTCTACCCCATCAGCAAATCTAATCATGCCTGTTGCATCATTGATCCAACAACCTGACAATCTATTGAGTGTGTAAAGTGCTCTGACCAGTTTCTCTTTAACCGGTAATCTTGCAGATATGTTATTGACAAGCTCGTAAACAAGCCCATCGGGAGTGTCTGCAACTTTTGTCAGTGCATAGTAGGGTGTAGCTGCTGTATCTACACCCTCCCTAAGAAGCCTGAACTTTCCTACACCTGACTTGACCGGCAGGTTACGCTGATTGAAACCTTCCTCATCAAGCTCGATCTCACCGGTCTTTGTCAGCATCAGGCCATTCACACCCTCAGTCCTGATGAGCCTTTTGACCTCAAGAGGGGTAAACTCCTCAAAGGCCAGCGAGTCAGGATTGTACAGCGTGTAGCCGCTCACACGGGTACGGCCAAGTGTCATTTGGCAAACCACTGTCTTTTTCATGCCTTTTATTATCCTTTCACACTTATTATCCCCAAAATTAAATCAGGATGAGACTGTAACGCTGAAATCTTTGAAAAGCAAGACTTTTTTGCTTTTTCCGCTGCCAAAAAGAGGGAAATATTCACCTGTATTTCATTGTCATACTCCGAAACTTTTCGGAATTGCCGGCAAGCGCCCTACTGTATAACGGAAATCAGGCAATGCTCCCCGGCATGTATCGCGGTAATGTCGTCAACTTTCCCTCACTGCCGGGGTTGTTTTCAAGAGCATACGGAACTCAAATTTTTCAAAAAAACCGGAATACAACGCATCGCTGCGTATGTATCAGGGCACGAAGAATGGGAGCCATAAACATGACTCCCATTCTTCACACTGATATTACGAGGCGAGAGGGTCTTCGCCGGTCAGCCCAATGAACTCGTTGTACTCAAACATGTAGACACCGGCATCCATCTGGATCAGCACCACACGCACAGTGTCAGTAGCATTTTGCCATGTACAGGTGTTAAAGCACACCGTCTTGAAAAAGGGCAGGTTTTCCAAACGGATATGTAGCAGGTTTTCCTGCCCCGGGCACTTGGCGATTTTTATTACGCAGAGGTCGTCCTCCTTGACGTACTTAGCAAAGTTTTTCCAAACCCTGTCAAGCACAAACGGACTCATTTTAGAGCAGGTTCTTGACTGAAACCTGTCAGGTATGGCTATTGAACCAGTCTGTTTTGTATCCATATTTTTATCCTCTTTTCATTATTATCCACCCAATTTCTGCCTTTGGACAACATAATTATAACGCGAAAAATCTTAACTTGTCAAACTTTTGCACAAAAAATATTATATATTTTTGTTAAAATCGGATATTTTTATAACTCTTCAAGCGAGCATCTCACATATCAAGAAGAGCATACGGAGCGTTCATAATGTCCATGCCCTCCAGTTCCTCAAGCTCTCCAACGATAAAGGAGAGCACATCTTGGGAGTTGTGGTCTTCCAATATCAACTTGTCCAATAAACTCTGGGGGCTGACCTCAAATGCTGTCAATAGGTTCACCGTTGCCACCATCAAGTCGAACAGTTCCGGTGTCAGACCGGATATCCGCTCAACCTGACCGCTGTACTGCTCTGATTGAAGCGCTGCCATACTATGCGATCCTCCCCTCTGTGGTCTGCGGCGATTCTGCCCGTCGCACTTTTGGACTCTGATCACAGGTTTTCTCGTACTTTTCTATTGCACGATAGAAGGTGTTGGGTTTCAGCCCCAATAGCTTCCTAAATTCGGAGGTCTTGATCACCCCGGATTTCCACCGACTGTAACACCGTTCGATCTGCCGGACATCGTATTCGATAGGCTTTCTGCCCTTGTACTTGCCTTCGCTCTTTGCTATCTCGATACCGGCGCGTGTCCTGCGCTCCTTCTCCACAAGCTCCTGCTCTGCAATGCTCGCATAAACCTCAATCAGCAGGTTCGTCACCATGTCCAGCACCCATTCCTGCCCCTGCCCCGGATCAATCGCGGTGGTCGGGAGCGACAGGACGATCAGGCGAACTTTTTTGCTTCGCAGGTACTCTACCTCGGATTTGATGTCGCTTTTCCTGCGTCCAAGACGGTCGATCGCATCTACCACCAGACTGTCGCCCTCGCGGAGCAGCTTCCGCAAAACGGAATACTGCTCCCGCTCTGCACCGCGTATTTTGCCGGACTCCTTCTCAATGATGATGTCCTCATCAGGAATGCCGAAGTCCCGCAGCGCCTTTAGCTGCCGTGCTTCATTCTGCTTATCCGTGGAGCACCGGATAAACCCATACCGCTTCTCTGCCATCTAAAATCACTCCTTCCGGCTTAGCTGAGAAATTGTAACGCGGGTCGTCTCTCGTGTAAACACAAAATATCCGAATCCGGAATGAAAAAAGGGCAGGGCAAGCACTGTCAATGCTTGCCCTGCCTCTGCCATGTATTCTGCTGTCCGCAATGCCGCAATCTTTCAATAGACCACACCCTATTGAAGCACCGCTATTTTGAAATTTGAAACACTTATTCCGCCCGGTTACCTTTCCCGCGCCGGTTATGGGTTCGCGGCATTTTGTTTCAAAAAAGCGGTGTGGATGAAACAAGTCTATTGAAACACTTTCCGCACTGCCCTGGTTATATTTGCCCGTTTTCTGCTTCAATGATTTCCTCTTGATAAGCCTTTTCGCTGTATTTTGACTGCCCGCTCATGAGATATTCCGGCTTGTAAAGCGCGTATACCCACTCAGGATTTCCCGCAATACGAACCTTGACCTGATAGCCCTGAGAGGACTCCTGCGTATAAAGAAATCCGCCGGATGCCATCTGTCTCACAAATTTGCTAATATCCAGAGGTACATGATAGAAATCTCTCAGGTGCTGTACCACCGCATTGAGATCGTCATCGAACAGCACATAATAGCTGCGATCTCTATCATACGGAATCAATCCCGTGTGTGCGCCACAAGCAGCTTGATGTGCCTCAATTTCCTTTATGCGGGCAGCAAAGAAATCGCTCGCGGTCAGGTACAGGTCCCTCACATCGACCATCATAGCCGACTCATGTGTAACCGGCAGCTCGCTCTGTTTCGCGCACAAAATGCACAGAAGTTCTTCGATGTTAATGAGTGATCCGTCCGTTGCGGAGTTGTAGTATTGCTTCCGAACCTTTTTGAAAATCTTGCGGGCCTCTCGCTTGCTCTCTTTGACGGAATCGTCTTTTTCATCCGCCCCGCTATTCCGATACTGCACCCATTCCATAAAGGTTAATACATCATACTGCGATATGATCAGTGCTGGTGAGAAGCTGCCGTTCTTAGAACGCAGGACATATTTGAACGACCGTTCACCCTTGTCGTTCACCACGATTTTTGCGAAAAGGCGATCGTCCAGCACACCTTGGATCTTAGCCATCCCATTCACTGGGAGTCGCTGAAAACCGCTGCGCTTAAACGCCATTCGCCGTTCGTCTTCCTCATCCACTACGGCTCTTTCGCGCTCATGCAGTCCTGCGTCAAGATCTACCTTCTTTGTAACATGTGCCTGCAGCGCAATCTCGTCCATACGGGATACTGCCGGGGTCAGTCCTGAGCCGCCTTCTTCCTGCCGCCCATCAGAATCAAGGTTGATGTTTCCCGCATTCTCATTCGTTATTTCACTCATTAAGGTATCCTCCAATCCGCAATAAACGTTATTTTGCGATTTTACAAGTAAATAGACGGTTTATCGCTGCCTCGTTGCCCGCATAGCGCTGACCTCCATGCTTTTTGATCTGCCATCATTATGCATGAATTACGTTGCCAGCGCAACTGTTATTTTGAAGGAGTTGAGAATGAGATAGCCCTCTGTTTGCCAAGCGGTGCACCTGACAAACAGAGGGCGGCTTTTACTTGAGGCGGTAAATCACAGCCGATTTTGATAAACCAGTCTCCTGTGCGATCCGCTCGTAGGAATACCCCTTCTTACGCAGCTCCTTCAGCCGCTCAGTCTGCACATCAGAACGAAAGCGCGGTTTCACAGTGCCCTGCCGCATCTGCTGATAACGCTTCTCCATTTTTGAAGTGGGGATAGCGGGCTGAGGTGGCTGCTGTCTGAGCATCTGCTGTAACTGCTGTGTCTGCACTGATGCCTGTTGCTGCCGTAAACGCTGGTCTGCCTCCTTCTTAATCTTTTCTGTCTCCTTCTTAAGCTCTACTACATAAGCCAATGCCGTGTAAAAACCTAAACAGTAGTCAAAGCCCTCGCCAATGCCTGTCCATCGTCTAAGCGTAAAGAGTGGGCCATCACCAATCTCTTTGTCTGTCCTAGTGTCACTTGCAAGGAGCCGCTTAATTGCATCCCCAAAGTCCCTAGCATGATCACTATTGATGTGATTAAGATAATATGGAAATCCTGCCATTGTTTATTTGCCTCCTTAGAGTAGTATGGTCAGTTTATATAAACAACACCGGTCAATTTATATAAACTACTATTCCTTATCTTAAGGCACAACAAAAATACCACTCAAAAATAGCAAACGCATAAGGGGAAATAACTTATGTACCGGCGGGGTACTCTAAAGTAGGAAACTCGGATTAAGATTGTACCTGCGGAAGCTAAGCAAGCACATAAACCGGGCTATAATTGTACAGGGTAAACTTTAAATGCGGGGAACTGAGGTAACTTTGTACTTGTTGAGCTTGTACTATGCGTAAAAAAATCCCCACCTGTAACGGTGAGGATTTGTAAGTGCCCAATCCGGCCTGCTTATGTTGGGGAGCGCGATAAACAAGGTTAGATGGAAAGCAGGTAATGCATTGCGGCAAAGTCCACATTCTCGCTGTAAGACTTCATATCGTAGAAACACATCAGCCATTCCGCATGATGCACAGGCAGCGCAGGTGTCCATGCATCAGCGAGCATTTGCGCTGCGGAATTTCTCTCAGTCGGTGACGGCAGCGAAATGACTGCTTCCATATACTCGATTGCCTCCCGCTCAGAAGCCCCCGCAAAGAGCGCGTCTATCCGCAGCTTCTCCGGTGTCACTGTAAAAGATGAGTCGGAACATTTGGAACGCAGAAACTGCGGCAGTGTAAGCCCACACGCAGCACTTGACCATTTTCCGCGCTGCATACCAATGACAGTAAGGGGCGCATCCATACCGATCCCACGCATATATTCGCTGTGAATAAGCTCCGCATAATCAGGCGCAAGGACAGATGCGGAAGAACAAAGATCCTTCTTGATGAAGTCCATCAGCTCCCAATGCGGCACAGGCCGCTGTGCGGTGCGGTAACGCCGGTTCGGCACAGTCCCGTCACACCGCACGGTGATCCGCCCGTAAACGAGCCTCTGCTCTGTCGGAGACTCTGTGATCACAATGTCCGATGGGGAGAATAGCATCGGTACGGCTAAACTGCCAATGTCACCGCGTATCCAGTTGAACCCCTCCTCGCTGACGCAGATTTCAAAATGTACATCGCTGTGCCCCGGATGCCAGAAGTACACATCGTCAGGCGCGAAGCCGTCTATCTCACACACTGCTCCACACTTTTTGCAGCGCACTGTCTCACCGCACAAATGCTCCATTATCCCATCGCATGTGATCCTGTGGCATCTGCTGCAAGCCAGATAAGGCTCACCGAACAGCACCTTGTTCAGCTGCAAGGTGTGCAATGCCTTTAGTGCCCCTGTTCCTCCGCAAAGGTAGTAGGGCAGATTCATTTCGTTTAGCTGTGTCAGTAGCTTTACAAATGTTGAGAAAGAAATCCGAAGAAGTTTTCTGAGCATCAAATTCATTTGATCACATCCTTCCTCATCAAAGGGCGTTAGTAGTGTGTACTTATAGAAATGATCCTCGTCATGCCCATTTGTTTTTTTCATACTGCACCTCCGTTGTTGTGTATGTCCGTGCTTCCGCAATAACTGTCTGCGCCGCCAGCACTAATGCACGTTCACTTTTTTGAAGTAGCCGCACACCGGTTTCCTGTCCTCTATTTCTGATCATAAGAGGGCTTCCCGCCTATAGTGTCGTCCCATACCTCCCCAATCTGTCGAATCACCATCTATTACTGACTGTAAAATACATCATTCTGAATTTGGAACATTTGGAACGCCGTGTTCTTTTTTATACTGATTCCTCATTCTGTAATACGTTCCCGCACCGATATTCATCTGTCTGCAAGCTGCGGAAATACTCAGCTCATTTGCTTCTATCTTTGCCTGCAATTCTTCAAAAAGCTCTGTGTGACGCTCCCTGTGCGGGGCACTCTTGACCTTACGCCAATAACGGTAGTAGGTTGTCTTCCCAATGCTCATTTTCCGGCAGACCTCCGCTACGGTCATCTGCCGCCTCTCCACAAGGTCAAAGCACCGGTGCAGCTCCTCCATAAACCTCGACAGCCGCGCCGCATCATCGGTGTTCCGGCCTGTCAACATCGCAAGGTCGGAAAGCACAGCCTGCCAGTGACCTGCCGCTGTGTCAATCTTCGGAGACTTGCAGAGCAATGTTGCCTGCCGTTGATAGAGGGCAAGTGCCATCTCCATGAACGCACCGGCTGTGCCGCCCAACTCATTGCCCATCTCCACGGTTACACTGTCGCCCGCTCTCACATACGCAAGCAACTCCCGCAGGACATGACCGCTCCCATCGATCTCCGTGTAGACCCTATCAAAGCCGTCCGGCGTTGTGCCCTTTCCTCCGCGCCTGTAACAAAGTCTCATGCTGCATCACCTCTGTACGGACTGTACCGCACGGTCACATCAAAGGCAATGCATCGCTTTCGTTGATGTCGCCTCCCCTTCCGAGTGCCGCTTCCGCGTGCCATTCAAAGTGCCATTCCGAGTACCGGCGGCACACGGAATCTGTTCATGAGGCAGGTTTTCTCAACCTGCCCCGCAAAAGATGCAAAAAATCCGGTATCGCTCCAAACAGAACAATACCGGATTTTTGTTTGTTTTCAGCCAACGATGCCCGCAAAGGCAGTTACATCAAAGGTTTGCAAGTTTCAAGCCGCTTTGTGAACGCTCAAAAGATCGCTCACATTTCCTTGATGGCAGCCTGCGCGGCGGCCAGACGGGCGATGGGCACACGGAAGGGGGAGCAGGACACGTAGTCCAGGCCTACCTTGTGGCAGAACTCCACGGAGGAGGGGTCGCCGCCGTGCTCGCCGCAGATGCCCAGGTGCAGCTCGGGACGGGTCTCGCGGCCCAGCTTGGCAGCCATCTTCACCAGCTTGCCCACGCCGATCTGGTCCAGACGGGCGAAGGGATCGCTCTCGTAGATCTTGTTGTCGTAGTAGGAGGGCAGGAACTTGCCGGCGTCGTCACGGCTGAAGCCGAAGGTCATCTGGGTCAGGTCGTTCGTACCGAAGGAGAAGAACTCGGCCTCCTTGGCGATCTCGTCGGCGGTGAGGGCCGCGCGGGGGATCTCGATCATGGTGCCCACCAGGTACTTCATGTTCATACCGGCGGCGGCCAGCTCCTCGTCAGCGGTCTTGACCACCACGTCCTTGACGAACTTCAGCTCCTTGACCTCGCCCACCAGGGGGATCATGATCTCGGGGACCATGTTCCAGTCGGGGTGCTTCTTCTGCACGTTGATGGCGGCGCGGATGACGGCACGGGTCTGCATGACGGCGATCTCCGGGAAGGTGACGGCCAGACGGCAGCCGCGGTGACCCATCATGGGGTTGAACTCATGCAGGGAGGCGATGATGGCCTTGATGTCCGCCACGGACTTGTTCATATCCTTGGCCAGCAGCTCGATGTCGCGCTCCTCGGTGGGAACGAACTCGTGCAGAGGAGGATCGAGGAAGCGGATGGTGACGGGGCAGCCTTCCATGGCCTCGTAGATGCCCTCGAAGTCGCCCTGCTGCATGGGCAGCAGCTTGGCCAGGGCCTTCTCGCGCTGCTCCTTGGTGTCGGAGCAGATCATCTCGCGGATGGCGGCGATACGGTCGCCCTCGAAGAACATATGCTCGGTACGGCACAGGCCGATGCCCTGAGCGCCCAGCTCGCGGGCCTTGGCGGCGTCGTGGGGGGTGTCGGCGTTGGTGCGGACCTGCAGGCGGCGGAACTTGTCGGCCCAGGCCATGATGCGGCCGAAGTCGCCGCCCACGCTGGCGTCCACGGTGGGCAGAGCGCCGTCGTAGATATTGCCGGTAGAGCCGTCCAGGCTCATCCAGTCGTCCTCGTGATAGGTCTTGCCGGCCAGGGTGAACTGCTTGTTGGCCTCGTCCATATTGATCGCGCCGCAGCCGGAGACGCAGCACTTGCCCATGCCGCGGGCCACAACGGCGGCGTGGGAGGTCATACCGCCGCGGACGGTCAGGATGCCCTGAGCGGCCTTCATGCCCTCGATGTCCTCGGGAGAGGTCTCCAGACGGACCAGGACCACCTTCTCACCACGGGCAGCCCATTCCTTGGCATCCTCAGCGGTGAACACGATCTTGCCGCAGGCAGCGCCGGGGGAGGCGGGCAGAGCCTTGCCCACGGGCTCGGTGGCCTTCAGGGCCTTGGGGTCGAACTGGGGATGGAGCAGGGTGTCCAGGTTGCGGGGGTCGATCATGGCCACGGCCTGCTGCTCGGAGATCATGCCCTCGTCCACCAGGTCGCAGGCGATCTTCAGCGCGGCGGGAGCGGTACGCTTGCCGTTGCGGCACTGCAGCATATACAGCTTGCCGTGCTCCACGGTGAACTCCATGTCCTGCATATCCCGGTAGTGATCCTCCAGGATGTTGCAGACCTTGACGAACTCGTCATAGGCGGCGGGGAACTTCTCCGCCATCTCGGCGATGGGCATGGGGGTGCGGACACCGGCCACCACGTCCTCGCCCTGGGCGTTGGTCAGGAACTCGCCCATCAGCTTCTTCTCGCCGGTGGCGGGGTCACGGGTGAAGGCAACGCCGGTGCCGCAGTCGTCGCCCATGTTGCCGAAGGCCATGGACTGGACGTTGACGGCAGTGCCCCAGGAATAGGGGATGTCGTTGTCGCGGCGGTACACGTTGGCGCGGGGGTTGTCCCAGCTGCGGAACACGGCCTTGATAGCGCCGATGAGCTGCTCCTTGGGGTCGGAGGGGAAGTCAGAGCCGATCTTGGCCTTGTACTCGGCCTTGAACTGCATAGCCAGCTCCTTCAGGTCGGCGGCATCCAGCTCCACGTCCTGGGTCACGCCCTTCTTCTCCTTCATGGCGTCGATGAGCTGCTCGAAGTACTTCTTGCCCACCTCCATGACCACGTCGGAGTACATCTGGATGAAGCGGCGGTAGCAGTCCCACGCCCAGCGGGGGTTGTTGGACTTCTTGGCGATGACATCCACCACGTCCTCGTTCAGGCCCAGGTTCAGGATGGTGTCCATCATGCCGGGCATGGAGGCGCGGGCGCCGGAACGGACGGAGACCAGCAGGGGGTTCTCGTGATCGCCGAACTTCTTGCCGGTGATCTTCTCCATCTTCTCGATATATTCCATGATCTCGGCCATGATCTCGTCGTTGATCTGGCGGCCGTCCTCATAGTACTGGGTGCAGGCCTCGGTGGTGATGGTAAAGCCCTGGGGAACAGGCAGACCGATGTTGGTCATCTCGGCCAGGTTCGCACCCTTGCCGCCCAGCAGCTCACGCATCTTGGCGTTGCCCTCGGTGAACAGGTAACAAAACTTCTTGCTCATTAGAATTCCTCCATATATAAATATAGTTGTACCAAACGATGAGAACAATTTATTATAGACAGAAATTTTCCCAAAAGCAACCCTATATCCGCCTTTTCTGAAAATTTTGTCTGAGAAATTTGGCCCGCCGGCGGTGTTTGTCCCCTTGTCGGAGGCAAATGTGCCGCGGCGCGTCCTCCGCAGCCGCACAAACGGGTCTTTTTCCTCCGAAATCTTGACAATCGCGGGCGGGACAGGTACAATTATAAGTCGGCAACACCCCATATAAAACAAAGGAATGGTACAGAACTATGGCTAAGGATCAGAGAAATGTGGAAGCGATCACCCCCATGGAGGAGGATTTCGCCAAGTGGTATACGGACATCTGCCTGAAGGCGGAGCTGGTGGACTATGCCAGCGTCAAGGGCTTTCTGATCCTTCGACCTTATGGCTATGCCATCTGGGAAAATATTCAGAAGTACATGGACGCCGAGTTCAAGAAGACGGGCCACGTGAACGTGGCCATGCCTGTGCTGATCCCGGAGAGCCTGCTGAAGAAAGAGGGCGAGCTGGTGGCCGGCTTTGCGCCGGAGGTGGCCTGGGTCACCCACGGCGGCAGCGAGCCGCTGGAGGAGCGCCTGGCGTTCCGCCCCACCTCCGAGACCATGTTCTGCGACCACTGGTCTCACGTGCTCCACAGCTACCGGGAGCTGCCCATGCTGTATAACCAGTGGTGCTCCGTCATCCGCTGGGAAAAGACCACCCGCCCGTTCCTGCGCAGCCGGGAGTTCTGGTGGCAGGAGGGTCACACCATCCACGAGACGGCCGCCGAGGCCGAGGCCGAGACGGAGCAGCAGCTGAACTGCTACGCCGACGTGTGCAAAAACGCCCTGGCCATGCCCGTGGTGAAGGGCCGCAAGACCGACAAGGAGAAGTTCGCCGGCGCGGAGGCCACCTATACCATCGAGTGCATGATGAAGGACCACAAGGCATTGCAGTCCGGCACCAGCCACTTCTTCGGCGATAAGTTCTCCCGGGCCTACGACGTGACGTTCACCGGCCGGGACAACACCCTGCAGTACCCGTTCCAGACCAGCTGGGGCGCTTCCACCCGCCTCATCGGCGCGATCATCATGACCCACAGCGACAACCACGGTCTGGTGCTGCCCCCGGTCATCGCCCCCACCCAGGTGGTGGTCATCCCCATCGCCCAGCACAAGCCCGGCGTGCTGGATGCCGCCGCCGCGCTGAAGGAGCGTCTGGTGAACGCCGGCCTGCGTGTGAGCATGGACGACAGCGACCAGTCCGCCGGCTGGAAGTTCGCCCAGTACGAGATGAAGGGCGTGCCGCTGCGCGTGGAGATCGGCCCGAAGGATATGGAGAAGGGCCAGTGCTGCATCGCCCGCCGCGACACCGGCGAGAAGGTGTTCGTGCCGCTGGAGAACGTGGAGGACAGCGTGAAGCAGCTGCTGCAGGACGTCCACGACAACCTGTACGCCATGGCGTCCAAGAACCTGGAGGACAACACCTTCGACATGACCTCCTGGGAGGAGGTCAAGGAGATGGCCCAGGGCAAGGGCGGCTTCGCCCGCACCAAGTGGTGCGGCAGCCTGGAGTGCGAGCTGGCCATGAAGGAGAAGGCCGGCGTGTCCAGCCGCTGTATGCCGCTGAAGCAGTCCGGCACGGAGGGCAAGTGCGTCATGTGCGGCAAGCCCGCCACCACGGACATCTACTGGGGCGTGGCGTATTAAGAGAATAGAAAAAGAACCGCCGTCCGGCGGTTCTTTTTTTGTATATGGGTCATTCCTGGGCCGTGTGGTCGGTGGGGGCGCTGCACTGGGGACATACGCCGTTGACCAGCTGCGTGCCGCAGAGCCTGCAGTACTGGGGCGGGCACTTGGGGCACACGCCGTCCACCAGCTCCGTGCCGCAGACGCGGCAGTATGCGCGCGGAGGCGCGGTCTGGGACGTGGCCTGCTGCTGCCGGGCCTCCTCCCGCAGCTTTGCCATGTCCGGGGCGAGGAACACATCCGCGCCGCCTGCGCCGGTCTGGTCGGCCAGCTTGCGGTTGATGGAGATCACGTTTTTCAGCAGCAGGATGACCACCATCATCAGCTCATAGCTGAGCCGGATCAGGATCGGCCCGAGGAAAATGAACAGCAGGCCCATGCCGCCGGTCCAGTGTGTGCCGCCCCAGTAGCTGTATTCCACGTTGAACAGCAGGAACACGCCATAGAGCACGACGAAGGCCGTGGAGAAAATGTAAAGCGCCTGGAGGATCTTCTCCACCAGCAGGAACTTGAAGGTGCAGGCGTCGTGGAGAAATTTGCCGAAAGTGCCCAGCTTCTCCCGGCGCTTTTCGGGGACGATGAAGATGAAGGCCAGCACCGTGGCCGCAATGGCCAGCACCAGAGCGATGGCGATAAAGACGATGTTCCGCATAGTCAACAACTCTCCTTTCTTTTGTATACTTTAGTATAACAAGGGCGGGCGCAGACTGTCAAGGCAGCGGCGCAAAGGGCCGTGCCGGGATGTGCGGCCCTGCCGAATATGGAAAATCGTACCAAAAACAGGCGGTATATCGGGGTTTTGTGTGGATTGTTTACAATTTTATTCTTGACGCATGGCCGGAAACAAGGTATGATACTATTTGTAACCAATTTGTAACCTTTAGGTGGTATACCCATGACTGAGCAAGAGCGCGATAAGAACATCACAGGCCACGACCCCAACCGGGAGCATATGACGCTGTCCGCGCTGTGGAACTTGTGGATGGACAACTTAAAAAGCTGGCGGCAGTACGGAGAGGAACACGCCGACCTGTTCACGCTGAATATCCAGGCGGGCTTCCGCCGCATCGGCGATTGGCTGGACCGCGTCAGGCGCAGTGCCCGGACGCTGGCAGCGGAGCGAAAAGATAAACGGTTTCCTGAGTCGGAGTTAGCTGCGGCGCAGCTATTCCTTTTTTTGTGCAGCAGCGTGGAGCGGCTGGGTGCAAAGCTGCGGGAGCGGTTTTCCCGGCGGCGGAAGGCGCTGGTGCGGGCCGGCGGACGGCGTCGCAGCTACTTTGAGGAGAAGCTGCAGCTGCACCCGGTGGCGTTCCTGTCCGGCGCGGTGTGCATCGCCGCGGCGGCGGTGGTGCTGTCGCTGTATACGCTGGGCACGGAGGTCTTTTACGACGGCGTAGACCTGGGCGTGGTATCGTCCGGCCGGGCGGCGGCGCAGACGGTGGCCCAGCTGGAGGACATCACCCGGACCACGGTGGGCGACGCGGACTACACGGTGGATGAGTCGCTGCTGGAGACAAAGCTGGGCGTCTATGCCCGGCGGTCCATGGTGTCCAAGGAGACGCTGCTGGAGGAGCTGGGTGACGAGGTGGGCCTGGTGGAGTACGCCAACGTGCTGTACGTGGACGGGGAAAAGGTGGTGGCCACCACCCGTTCCGGCGCGCTGGAGGACCTGCTGGAGCAGCTGAAGCTGGGCTATGAGACGGCGGACACGGTGAACGCCTACTTCGTGGAGGACGTGGAGATCCGGCAGGAGTACGTGGAGTCGTCCTATGTGATGAACCTGGGCTATATCGCCGAGATCCTCAACGAGACGAAGGAGGGCGAGGTGACGTACACCGTCACCTCCGGCGACAGCTATTACAGCATCGCGGAGAAGTACGATCTGAGCGTGGAAGCGCTGATGAAGCTGAACTCCGGCTACGACCCGTCGATCCTGCGTGTGGGCGACGTGCTGACCATCAGCAACGCCGTGCCCTATCTGACGGTGGTGAACGTGGAGCGGCAGCAGTACGTGCAGGATGTGCCGTACCAGGTGGAGTACACCGACGACAGCTCCATGTACCAGGGCGAATACAAGGTCACGTCCGCAGGCGTGTACGGCAAGGCGGACGTCACCGCCAACGTGACGTATATCAACGGCGAGGAGACGGAGCGCGAGGTGGTGGCCAGCGTGACGCTGTCCCAGCCGGTGACGGAGCAGCAGCTCCGCGGCACGAAGGAGCGGCCCACCTGGTATCCCACCGGGTCGTTCTCCTGGCCCTGCACCGGCATCCTCACCAGCCGGTTCGGCTACCGCAGCCTGTTGGGCAGCACCTACCACAGCGGCATCGACATCGGCAACAGCTACGGCACGGCCATCTACGCCTCCGACGGCGGCACGGTGACGTACTCCGGCTGGATGAGCGGGTACGGCTACCTGATCATCATCGACCACGGCAACGGGTATCAGACGTACTACGGCCACAACAGCAGCCTGGCGGTGTCGGTAGGGGCAAAGGTCCACAAGGGCCAGCTCATCGCCCGCATGGGCTCGACGGGCAAGTCCACCGGCAACCACTGCCACTTCGGCATCAAGCTCAACGGCACGTTCGTCAACCCGCTGAACTACCTGTAAACCCACACAGCCCCGCCCGATGGGCGGGGCTGCTTTTATTTCCGGGGTTGCAAAAACGAAATTCTATGGTACAATGAAGCTACCTAATTTCTGAGAACGAGGTGAAAATGATGAAGAAGCTGCTCGGTCTGCTGAGTGCAGTGTGCGCCATGATGCTGTGCCTGTGCGCGGCCTACGCCAGCCCCCTGACCGGCGACACCAGCAACATGGGCCTGTGGATCGCCATGGTGGTGGTGGCTCTGATCGCCGTGGTGGTGCTGCTCATCGTGGGTAGGAAGAAAAAGAAATAAGCCGATATGACGAAAGCCCTGTGCCGCACGGCACAGGGCTTTTTACGTTATTTCCCGCGTGGATAGGGCTTTTTCTCATCGGTGCGGCCCAGCAGATAGTCCACACTGACCTGATATAGGTCGGCCAGGCGGCACAGCACGTCTACCGGATAGTTCAGCACACCGATCTCATACTGCGAATATGTGTTTTGCTTCACGTTCAGATACTCCGCTACCTGCTGTTGGGTCATGCCCGCGTCTACCCGCAGATTGCGGATATTCTCATACGGTAAAACTTCATAGCGCATCATATCACCCTACGACAGGATAGAATATCTTCTTTTCAGATATTGCATTTTATCTTGTTTTCAGATAAAATATACACGCAGGGGGTGAGACAATGGCTGATTACAAGCAAATGTACCTGAAGCTGCTGGACGCGACGGAAAGCGCCATGGAAATGCTGATCGCCGCCCAGCGGCAATGCGAGGAGATTTACATCCAAATGGAAGAAAAGCCTGACAGCGAAGATGCATAAAGAGAGGGCCGCCGAAAGGCGGCCCTCTCTTTATGGTTCAAACAATGCACCGCCCGGTAAACTGTGCATCGGGGCGGAGGACTCGTTCTCTTGGCCCCCTCTGCGAGGGGGCTGGCAGCGCGAAGCGCTGACTGGGGGAGAGAAACTTCGTATCACGTCTCTCCCTCCGGCATGGCCAAAGGCCATGCCACCTCCCTCACAGAGGGAGGCAAAGGGCGCGCCACGCCACCGTTAGAACGATTTGCAGGGGTGGACGGCTCTGCCCCACCCACACCTCACTCAAACAACCCCGCCTGGCCGGGGACTTCCGTGTGCCCGATACGGCGGAGCTGCTGGGCGTTCTCCGCCGTCAGCGCGTCGGCGATGGCCATCTTGCGGATGATGTTCCGCACCGTGGCGTCCAGGTCCGTGCCCGCCCGGTAGTCGGCGGGGAAAATGAAATCCACCCGCCCCTTGGCCAGCAGGTCCTCCACGCCGGCCCGGTTGGTGGCCTGATACACGGCGATGGCCTGGCCGCCGTAGGCCCGCATCATCTTCATGCACGGCACGTCGGACAGCCCGTCGCCCACATAGATCATGTTGGTAAAGGGCACGCGCTTGCTGTCGTCGGGCATGGAGTCGTTCAGCGTCTTGTCGTCGGCCACGTCCAGCACGCCCTTGTTGATGCGGTAGACGAACTGGGTCTTGTTGGTGAAGTTGACGTCCAGCTTGGGCCAGCAGGCCTCGCCGCCGCCGTAGTAGAACTCGCAGGCGTAGATCTGCTTGAACTCGTGGGCGATGCCGCTGCCCTCGATGATCTCCTTCAGCCCGGAGGACAGCACGTAGTGCTCCACCTCCACGCCCAGGCTGGCGCCGAATTCGTTGATGCGGCCGAACCACTCCCGCACGCCGGGGAACAGCTCCATGCTGTGGCCGCAGCGCACCAGAAACTCCCTGGTCAGGGGGATGCCCTGGGCGCGGCACTCGGCGATCATGGTATACATATAGGCCAGCAGGCCGTCCATCCGGTTCTCCCGTCCGAAGGTGTTGGCCTTGTGCCAGAACTCCGCCGGGGTGCAGCCCAGCGCGGGGATGAAGGCGTAGTCCTCCATGTCGGTGGTGCAGAGGGTCTTGTCGAAGTCGTACAGCAGGGCGATGATGGGCTTGCTCATATCGTTCTCCTCCGGTGAAAAAAGGCGGCCTGGGCCGCCTTTTTGTCGTCTTATTTCTTGTCGCCGTAGTTGCGGCCGAACTTCAGCTCGTCCAGGCTCAGCTTGAAGTCACTGGGGATGGCGCTCTCGATGGGCGGCAGCTTGATGGTGGGCTCGTCGGAAACGGCGGGCTTGGCCTCCGCGGGCTGGGGGTCGGTGTAACGGCTGAGGATGTCCTGCTCGATGGCGCTGATCACGTCGTCGTCACTGGACTTCTCCTCGGCGGCGGCAGGTTGCTCCGCCTCGGCCGGGGCCAGCTCCAGCTCCGGCAGGGACTGCAGAAAGTCGGTCTGCGCCTGGCACAGATCCTGGCTGCGGCGGATGAACTCCGCCGTTTTCTGCTGGGCCATGGTCAGCTTCTGCTCCGCGGCCTGGCGCTCCGCGTCCAGACGATGGATCTCGTTCTGGGCCTCGGTGCGGGCGTCGGCCAGGATCTGCTCCTTCTCGGCCTGGGCCTCCTGCACCAGCTTGGAGGCCATCTTCTGGGCCGTCAGCAGCGCCTGGCGCATGGCCTCCTCGGTGGAACGGTATTCCTCCACCTTCTCCGCCAGCACCTTCAGCTTGGTCTTCAGGGCCATGTTCTCCTTGAACAGAGCGGTGTAGTCCTCGGTCAGCGCGTCCAGAAACTCATCCACGGACGTCATATTGTAGCCGCCGCTGCCAAAGGACGCTTTGGGGAATACTTTTTCGGAAACTTCCTGGGGTGTGAACATGATGATCCCTCCGTCTTTCTTCTATCTCAGTGCGTATCGCTCACAGATACAGGCCGCTGTTCTCCAGCTCGTCGATCAGGTCGCCCATGATGTCCACGGAATAGGGCGTGATGATGTATGTGTTGGCGGCTACCTTCTTGATCTTGCCCTCGCCGGCGTAGGCCACGCCGGACAGGAAGTCGATGAGCCGGCGGGCCACGTCCTTGTTGGTGGACTCCAGGTTCAGCACCACCGTGCGCTTCTCCTTCAGATGGTCTGCGATCTCGGAGGCGTTCTCGAAGCGCTCCGGCTTCACCAGCACCACCTTCAGCTGGGTGGTGGCGTGGATGTTCACCACCTTGTTGTGGCGGTCCTCGCTGCGGCGCTCATCGGACCGGCGGTCCTCGCTGCGGCGCTCCTGACGGTCCTCAAAGAGAGAGCGTGTGTCGCTTTTCGGTTCTTCGAAATCGTCCTCGTAATCGTAATCCTCATCGTCGTAAGGATGAATGATCTTTTTCAGCTCGTCCATGAAGCCCATCAGCAGTACCTCCCGCGTTTATTTTGCATAGTTCCGTGCGCCGAAAATCGCCGTGCCCACCCGCACCATGTTGCTGCCGCAGCGGATGGCGTCGGCAAAATCGCCGCTCATACCCATAGAGATATACTCCCATTTATTATCGTACATTTTCGTGTTTATGTCAACATATAGTGCGTGTACTTTTTGGAAATATACCATATTTTCCTCCCGGTCGGCGTCGGCGGGGGGAATGGTCATCAAGCCGCGGACGCGGACGTGGGGCAGCGTTCTGGCCAGCGCGGCGGCGTCGGCCAGAGCCTCCGGCGCGAAGCCGCTCTTGGCCTCCTCCCCGCCGATGTTCACCTCCAGCAGGATGTCCTGCACGATGTCCAGCTTCTCCGCCTGCTTGTCGATCTCCCGCAGCAGCTCCTCCGAGCCCACGGACTGGATCAGGGCCGCCTTGCCCACCACCTGCTTGACCTTGTTGCGCTGGAGATGGCCGATGAAGTGCAGGGGCGCGCCGTCGTAGGCGTGCTGGGCCAGCTTGGCGGTCATCTCCTGCACCCGGTTCTCCCCCAGCACGTCGATGCCGGCGGCAATGGCCTCCTGGCAGGCCGCGGCGTCGTTCATCTTGCTGGCGCCCACCAGTGTGATGTCCTTGCCGGTGCGGCCCGTTTCCCGGGCAGCCGCGTCGATCTCCCGGCGGATGCGCTCTATATTTTCCTGAATAGACATAGCTGTAAGCCTCCTTGTCTCTATATCACCGAATGACTTTCCCGTCGAACAGCTTGCCGGCGGTGGCGATGACCTCGTCCCCGGCCCGGAGCGTCCGTGTGTCGGACACCCCCGCGGCGGGCTTGACCAGGGCGTAGTTCTCCCCCTGATATAAAAGCTCCACCGGGCGGAAGGACGCGTTCTCGCCGTCCACGCAGTACACGCCGGTAACGCCCTCCTCATTGACCCGCAGGGCGTTGGACGGGATACGCAGGCCCTCGTAGGTGTGCAGCACCGCGTCCGCCGCCTGATGGCGCAGCAGCGTGGTCTGGGCCAGATATTTCCGGCAGGACAGCACCACGGCGGCCTGGCCGTTCTCCTCCGCCGACACGGACTCTACCCGCATACGGATGGTCTGCTCAAAGCCCTTGGCCAGCCGGATGTTCACGCTGCCCATGGCCTTGATGGTCTGGGCCTGGTCGTAGGGCAGGTTCACAGCGTAGTACCAGGTGTCGCCGTAGATCAGCTTGCCCATGCTGCCGTGGTCCGATGTGGCCCGGACGGCGGACAGCTTGGAGGGCGTCAGCTCCTCCAGCAGCGCCGGGGTCAGCACCGTCTCATAGCCGTCGCACACGGCGGAATATGTACCGGAGGCCTTGGCCGTGACCCGCGCCGCACCGGACAGGGAGCTTTCCAGCTGGGCCAGCTCGCTCTCCACGGACTTGATCTGGCTCTGTATCTCCTCCTGGCTGGTGTAGGCGTGGTCGCGCTTCAGCACGGCGGCCTTCAGCGCCGCCAGATCGCTGTCGGCGGCGGCATAGTCCCCGGCGGACAGCGTCTGCCGCAGGGTCAGGATGTCGCCGGTGATGGACGTGTCCAGCTTCAGCGCCGCGTCCGGGTCCAAATAAGAGGTCAGGGCGAATTCCAGCTGCTGGAGCTGCAGCTCCAGCGTCTCGATGCGGCTGACGGTCTGCAAGGCGCTGGCGTCGGCATAGACGGTGGCCACCGTCTGCCCTGCGCCCACCTTCTGCCCCTCCTCCAGCGCGTGGCTCACCGTGCCGTTCTGGGAGGGCAGCGCCTCCTCGTCGCGGACCAGCCAGCCGTCCAGGGACACCACGTCCTCCGCCTGACTCTCGTAGACCAGGGTGGTGGTCAGCGGGTCGGAGAAGTAGTTGTAGACCTGCATGGCGAAATACAGCAGCACCGCCGCCAGCACCACAAGGGGCAGCACCCGCAGCCCCTGTGATGTGGCCTTTATGTTGTTTTTCTGTTCGGGGTCGTTTTTCATGGGTGATTTCCTTTGTGGGGGCGGGAGAGCTTACTCCTCCCGCAGGTCGATGCTCCGCAGGGGCGCGATGGTGGAAATGGCGTGCTTGTAGATGACCTGCTGCTTCCCCTCCGACTCCAGCACCACCACGAAGCAGTCAAAGCCTGTGATGACGCCGCGAAGCTGGAAGCCGTTCACCAGAAACAGGGTGACGGGTATGTTCTCCTTGCGCGCCCGGGTGAGAAAGATCTCCTGAAGATTGTTTGTCTTTTGCATGGTCGTCCGCTCCTTTTATGTCTGTGTGCGGACGAAAGGCACGTCCTCTGTCCGCCGTACTCAGCATACGCCGGAGGACGTGAGGAATGTTGTCGCATTTTGGAGGCCGGAGGGAAAATCCGGCACTTTATCCCATAATACCCAATGGATGGCTTCGTTGCGGCGCAGCCATGTGAGCTGACGCTTGGCGTACTGCCGGGAGCGGAGCTTGACCTCCTCCACGGCGTCGTCCTCGGTCATCCGCCCGTCGGCCACCGCCAGAAACTGCTTGTAGCCGATGGCCTGCCAGGCGGTGGCGGTGCGGGGCAGCCCGCTTTGCAGCAGCGATCGCACCTCGTCCAGCAGCCCCTGGGCCACCATGTCGTCCACCCGGCGGTCGATGCGGTCGCGGAGATCCTGCCGGTCCTTGAAGTTCAGCCCGACGAACAGCCCCTCGTACCGGGGCGGCTGCTCCCGTGTGCGGCGGTCGTGCTGGGTGATGGTCTCCCCTGTCTCCTGATAGACCTCCAGCGCCCGCAGGATGCGTTTTTCGTCCCGCAGGTGCAGCCGTGCGGCGCTGTCCGGGTCGATGCGCCGCAGCTCCTCCAGCAGCGTCTCCGCGCCCTCCCGGCGCATCCGCTCCTGTAATTGGCGGCGCAGCGGCGTGTCCTGGCTGCCGGCGGCGAAGTCCGTGCCCCGCAGCAGCGCGTCCAGATACAGCCCCGTGCCGCCCACCAGAATGGGCCGCCTGCCCCGGCGCAGAATGTCCTGCACGCACGCGTCGGCCGCCTCGGTGAACCGGGCGGCGGACCAGTTTTCCCACGGGTCGGCCACGCCGATCATGTGGTGGGGCACGCCCTCCATCTCCTCCGGCGTGGGCGCGGCCGTGCCGATGGCCATGCCCCGGTAGATCTGCATGGAGTCCACGGACACCACCTCGCCGTCAAAGCGCTGTGCCAGCGCCACGCCCATTTTCGTCTTGCCGGTGGCCGTCGGGCCAACGACGCAGATGACTTTTTCCGTTGCGGCCACCTCCTTCAGATCGTCTATGCCCGCTTGAACATCTTCTCCAGCTCGTAGCGGGTCAACTTAGCCGCCACCGGGCGGCCGTGGGGACAATAGCGTATCTCGCCGCTCTGCACGCGGCGCACCAGCGCCGCCAGCTCCGTCACGTCGCTGGTCATGCCCGCCTTGATGGCGCTCTTGCAGGCGATGGTGTGCAGCAGCTCGTCCCGCAGCGTCTCCGGGTCGGCCCGCTGCAAAAGCAGCTTCTGGGCCATCTCCTCCAGCGTGCTGGCGGCCTCCGCCGCCGGCACGTCGTCGGGCAGCGCCCGCACCAGCACCGTACCGTCGCCGAAATCCTCACACCGGAAGCCGCAGCGCTCCAGCAGCGGCAGGTTCTCCAGCACGGCGCTGTACTCCTCCCCGCTGAGTGTCACGGCGGCGGGTGTCAGCAGCTGCTGTTCCATCGGCGGCACGGGACTGGCCTTCAGCGCGTCGAACCGGACGCGCTCGTGGGCGGCGTGCTTGTCGATGAGCCACACCGCGCCGTCGCCGTCCTCGCAGATGATGTACGTTTTCAGCACCTCCCCGGCGATGCGCCAGGGCGCTTCCTCCCGCGCCGGCGCGTCCGGCATTTCGATGGCCTGCTGCTCCGGTTCAGGCTCGGAAACAGGCTCAGGCTCGGGCGCGGCCATAGGCTCAGGCGGCGTAATATGATACACCGTGCCGGGCCGTGGGGCGGGCGCGGTGAAGGGCTTGCCCGGCTCGGGGGCTACATCCCGCACCTCCAGCACCGGCGCAGCCGGGGCGGGTGCAGGCGCAGGGGCGGGCGCAGGCGTATACGTCCGCGCCGGGGCAGAACCGATGGCCCGCCCTGCCGGGATCTCCACCGCGTTCTTCGGCGCAGGCGCATCGGGCCGGGCGCGGAACTCCGCGGCGGTCATGGCCTGGAAGAAGGGCTTCTCCGCAGGCTTGGGCGGCCTGCCCTCCTCGTCCAGCGCAGAGGTCACGGTGTGGTACACCGCGTCAAACACGCTCTTGTCGGACACGAACTTCACCACCGTCTTGGCCGGGTGTACGTTCACGTCCACCGCGTCCGCCGGCAGGGTGATGTGCAGCACGCAGCCGGGGAACTTGCCCTTCAGCAGCCGGTTGCGGTAGCCCTCCTCCACGGCGGCGGTCAAAAGCTGGCTCTTCACCAGCCGTCCGTTGACAAAGAACAGCTGCCGCGCCCGCGTGCCGTGGCCAGCCAGCGGCTTGGTCACAAAGCCGCTGACCTTCACGTCGCCGTTGCTGCCGGACACCGGCAGCAGCGACAGGGCGAACTCCCGGCCCAGCGCGGCATACACCGCGGGCAGCAGCTCGCCGTTTCCCGGCGTGTGCAGCACCTCCGCTCCGTCCCGGAGCAGCTTGAAAGACACGTCGGGGTGGCTCAGCGCCAGCTGTGTCACCACGGCGGAGGCCGCCGCGCCCTCGGCGCTGTCCTTTTTCATGAATTTCATCCGGGCCGGTGTGTTGTAAAACAGGTCGCGGACGCAGATAGTCGTGCCCACCGGGCAGCCCGCCGCCGTCACCTCGCCGGGCACGCCGCCCTCCAGATGCAGCCGCGCTCCGGCGTCGGAGGACGGCTCGCGGGAGAACACGTCCAGCCGTGACACGGCGGAGATGGCGGCCAGCGCCTCGCCCCGGAAGCCCAGGGTGTGGATGGCGGCCAGGTCGGAGGCGGTACGCAGCTTGCTGGTGGCGTGGCGCAGAAACGCGGTGGGCAGCTGGTCTGCCGCCATGCCGCAGCCGTTGTCGGTGACACGGAGATAGGTCAGTCCGCCCTTTTCCAGCTCCACGGACACGGCGGACGCCCCGGCGTCCAGCGCGTTCTCCAGCAGCTCCTTGCACACGCTGGCAGGGCGCTCCACCACCTCGCCGGCGGCAATGAGGTCGGCGATATGGGCGGGCAGTTGTTGGATTTGCGGCATAAAAGCGCCTCCCTCTTTCGGTTATGGTATCGTCATTCACAGCGAGCCGTTCCCCTGCCTCCCTCTGCGAGGCGGCCCAGTGCTCACACTGGGTTGTGCGTAGCGGAGCGGAGCTGAGGTGGCACGGCGAAGCCGTGACGGAGGGAGAGACGTTTTTCGCCGAACCCTCGTTGTTTGTTCGTAGGGGCGGGGTTCTACCCCGCCCGCCGCGCCGCAGGCGCGGAATTATCTATTGCAGCCTGCTCTTCAGCTCATACAGCAAATTCAGCGCCTCCAGCGGACTTAAAGCATCCACCTGGGTGCGGCGGATGGTGGCGGCCACGTCGGCCTCCGCCATGTCGGTCAGGGACACCTGCTCGTCGGGGTCGGCCGGTGCGGCGGGACGGCCCGACTCGCTCTCCAACTCCCGCAGGATCTCCCGCGCCCGGGCCAGCACGCTGTCCGGCAGCCCGGCCAGCTTGGCCACCTCGATGCCGTAGCTGCGGTCCGCGCCGCCGGGCACGATCTTCCGCAGGAAGATGATGTCCTCGCCCCGGGCGTGGACGGCGATATTGTAGTTCCGGACGGTGGGCAGCGTCTGCTCCAGCGCCGTCAGTTCGTGGTAATGGGTGGCGAACAGCGTTTTGGCCTTCAGCTTCTGGGCGCAGTATTCCAATACCGCCCGGGCGATGGACATCCCGTCGAAGGTGGATGTGCCCCGGCCGATCTCGTCCAGAATGAGCAGACTGTTCTTCGTGGCGCAGCGCAGCAGCTCCGACACCTCCGTCATCTCCACCATGAACGTGGATTGTCCGGCGGACAGGTCGTCGCTGGCGCCGATGCGGGTGAAGATGCGGTCCACCACGCCGATGTGGGCGCTCTGGGCCGGGACGAACGAGCCGATCTGCGCCATGAGCACGATCAGCGCCACCTGGCGCATATACGTGGACTTACCGGCCATGTTCGGGCCGGTGATGATGCTCACCCGGTCGTCCTTCGCGCCCATGTGGGTGTCGTTGGGGACGAAAAACGCGTCGCCCCGCATCTTTTCCACCACCGGGTGGCGGCCGTCGTGGATCTGGATCACGCCGCTCTCGTCCACGGTGGGGCGGCAGTAGTTGTGCTGGGCCGCCGTCTCCGCCAGGGCGCACAGCGTGTCCAGCTGGGCGATGAGGGATGCCGCCAGATGCACCCGCGCCACCTGGGCGGCGATGTCGGTACGCAGGGCGGTGAACAGGTCGTATTCCAGCGCCGCGTCCCGGTCGGAGGCGGTAAGCACCTCGTGCTCCAGGTCCTTCAGCTCCTGGGTGATGAACCGCTCGCCGTTCACCAGCGTCTGCTTGCGTATGTAGCCCTCCGGCACCTGATCCCGGAAGGAATTGGATACCTCAATGTAGTACCCGAACACCTTGTTGTACCCCACCCGCAGCGTGCGGATGCCGGTCTTTTCCTTTTCCCGGGCCTCCAGCTCGGCGATAAAGCCCTTGCCGCCGGACAGGATGCCCCGCAGGCGGTCCACCTCCGGGTGGAAGCCTCCGCGGATCATGCCGCCCTCCCGCACGGAGAACGGCGGCTCGTCCACCAGCGTCCGGGCGATCTGCCCCGACAGGTCGTCCAGCGTCTCCAGCTTGTCGTTCAGCGCCGCCAGCGGGCCGGTGGTAAATGCGGCCAGCTGTGCCTTCACCGCCGGCAGCTGCTCCATGGAGCCGCGCAGGGACACCAGCTCCCGTCCTCCGGCCGTGCCGAAGGAGATGCGGCCCATGAGCCGCTCCATGTCGCCGATGCCGCTGAGAGCCAGCCGCAGCTCCTGCCGGGCCATGTCGTTGTCCACCAGCGCCGCCACGGCGTCCAGCCGGCGGTCGATGGCCACCGGGTTCAGCAGCGGCTGCTGCAGCCACGCGCGCAGGTTGCGCGCGCCCATAGGCGTCTTGGTCTTGTCCAGCACCCACAGCAGGCTGCCCCGCTTCTCCTTGGTACGCAGCGTCTCCGTCAGCTCCAGGTTGCGGCGGGCGGTCACGTCCAGCTCCATGTACGCGCCGGTGCGGTAGCACTCCAACTCGTCCAGATGGGTCAGGTCGGTTTTTTGTGTCTCGTACAGGTAACTCAGCAGCCCGCCCAGCGCCAGCAGCGCCGCCGGGTCGTTCCGGGGCAGCCGGGCCAGCGCGTCGTCGCCGAACTGGGCGCGCACCTGCTTCTCAGCGGCGTTCGGGTTGAACCGCGCCGCCGCCAAACGCTCCCGGTGGCAGGGAAACCGCTCCGTCAGGGCGGTGGTCAGATCGGGGTCGTCAAAGGCGTCGTCGTTGAGCACCGCCTCGGCGGGAGAGAAGCGGCCCAGCTCGTTCACCAGTCCCCGCACCCGGTCCGCGCCGGTGAAATACGTCACCTGCGCCCGGCCGGTGGAGATGTCGCAGGCCGCCAGCCCCGCGCCGGTGCTGCTGAGATACACGCCGCACAGATAGTTGCTGCGCCCCGCGTCCAGGCAGGCGTCGTCCAGCACCGTGCCGGGGGTGACGGTGCGGATCACGTCCCGCTTCACCAACCCCTTGGCCGTGGCCGGGTCCTCCGTCTGCTCGCAGATGGACACCTTGTAGCCCTTGGCGATGAGCCGGGCGATATAGCCGTCGGCGGAATGGTAGGGCACGCCGCACATGGGGATGCGGTCCTCGTCGGACTTGGACTTGTCCTTGTCCCGTGTGGTCAGGGCCAGATCCAGCTCCTTGGAGGCGGTGCGGGCGTCAGGGCCGAACATCTCGTAGAAATCGCCCAGGCGGAAAAACAGCAGGGAATCCGGGTTCTGCTGCTTGATGTCCATATATTGGCGCATCATGGGGGTCAGCTCGGCCATGAAAGCTCCTCCTTCATACAGGTTTTTTCCAGTTCATGTACGCATTATCCGTGTCCTGCGTACAAGTTTTTATAAGATTTATATAAGCTCTCCGAACAGTGCCCAGGTGTTGCTGTCGGTGATCTTCACGTCGTGATACGTGCCCACAGCGGACTTGTCCCCCACCAGGTGGACCAGCCGTCCTCCGGCGGTGCGGGCCGTCAGAGGCCAGCGGGCGTCGTCGCTCTCGCCGTCCACCAGGCAGCGCAGGGTGCGGCCCACATAGGCCGCGTGCAGCTCCTCGGAGATGCGGTTCTGGGTGTCGCACAGCCGGTCGAACCACTTCTGCTTCTCCTCCCGGGGTACGGGATCGTCCATCTTCGCCGCCGGCGTGCCGGGCCGGGGGGAGAAAATGAACGTGAACAGCGCGTCGAACCGCACCTGCTCCACCAGGGCCACCGTCTCCATGGCCTCCGCCTCCGTCTCGCCGGGGAAGCCGATGATCACGTCCGAGGTCAGCACCAGCTCCGGCATGACCTTCCGGGCATAGGTGATCAGTTCCAGATATTTCGCCTTGTCGTAGGGCCGGTTCATGGCCCGCAGCACCCGGTCGCAGCCGGACTGCACCGGCAGGTGCAGCTGCCTGGCCACATGGCGGCTTCGCGCCATGGCGTCAAACAGCTTGTGGGTGGCGTCCTTGGGCTGGGAGGACATGAAGCGGATGAGATAGTCGCCGTCGATGGCGTCCAGCGCCGTCAGCAGGTCGGCAAAGTCGCAGGGCGTGTCCAGATCCTTGCCGTAGGAATTCACGTTCTGCCCCAGCAGGGTGATCTCCTTGAAGCCGTCGGCCACCAGCTGGCGCACCTCGGCGATGATCTGCTCCGGGTCGCGGCTGCGCTCCCGTCCGCGGACGTAGGGCACGATGCAGTAGGAGCAGAAGTTGTTGCACCCATACATGATGGACACCCACGCCCGGGTGCGGCCCTCCCGCACCACCGGCATCCCCTCGGCGATAGCGCCGTGCTCGTCCGCCACGGAGAACACCCGCCGCCGCTGGGTATACACGTTGTAGAGCAGCTCGGGGAACTTCCATAATGCCTGCGGCCCGAAAACCAGGTCCACGTGGCGGTAGGACTGCCGCACCTTCTCCGCCACCTCCGGGCGCTGGGCCATGCAGCCGCACAGGCAGATGACCTGCTCCGGGTCGGCCTTCTTCGTGTGGGTCAGCGCGCCCAGCGTGCCGTAGACCCGCTTTTCCGCATGGTCGCGGATGGCGCAGGTGTTCAGCACCACCACCGCCGCCCGGGCGGGATCGTCGGTGAAGCCGAAGCCCATGGCCTCCAGCATACCCATGATGTGCTGGCTGTCGGCCACGTTCTGCTGGCAGCCGAAGGTGTCCACCATCGCCAGCAGCGGTGCGGTGCGGCCTTCATGCAGCGCCTGTATTTTCTGTTCAAACTCCCGCTGGCGCTCCAGCTGCTCCTGCGGGATCAAGACCTGTTTTCTGTCCAAGGGAGACCTCCTCGCCCCACGGACGCGGAGCGTATATAGCGTATATTTTAATAAGGCATTATACCATATTTACGCCGGCAATACAAGAAACCGGCAGAGAAAAATTGCCTGAAAAAGGTGGGCGTGCGCTTCGCGCACGCCCACCTTTTGTCCACTTATCGGCTCAGCTTGAAGTAGTCGCCGGAGGCGGCCAGATCGGTCATCTCCGTCAGCACCAGAATGTCCGTGGCCTCGTCGGCCAGGGACTGCATACTGTCCCGGTAATACCGCAGGTCGATCATGGTGATGGTCTCGTAATCCCCGGTGAGGAACGGCACAAAGGAGTTGGCGAAGGAGTCCTTCACCAGCAGCAGATGCCTGCCGTTTTCCACGCCGGTGGTGATGACGGCCCTGCCGTAGTTGCCGCCGAGGAACAGCTCGTACTTGTCCTTCTGCTCCAGGGCGGACAGGTCGTACAGCGTGCCGTCCTCGCCGTCGCACACCACACTGTCCACGGTGATCTCCGGTGCGTAGTACACGCTGTCGTACACGCTGTCCGGCAGCAGCACCTTGGAGTACAGCGTGCCGCGGAAGTGGTCACTGGCCAGCGTCAGGCCGTAATGGCGCACCGCGTGGCCGGTGGCCGCGGCCCACTGCTCATACGCCGCCTGTGCGCCCATGGTGGTCCAGTGGTGGTCCGTGTGGTAGTAGGGATCGTCCACCGCCGAGAGCGCCTTGCGGGTGTCCAGCAGCGCGCCGACCAGCGTGTCGGACAGTGCGGCAAAGGCGCGGTCCTCGTCGTAGAACGGCGCGTTTTCCGGCAGCTTGTCGGAGAGCACGCCGCCGGGGTTGGGGACGATCAGCGCCGTGCAGGCCTTATCGCCGTTGGCGTCGAAGAAGTCCCGGATATACCCGGCGTTCTTCGCAAGGCCCGCCCAGTCGAAGCTGTCGTCCGTGACCTTGGCGAAGTAGCGCCCGTCCGCGCCCAGATAGGTGCTGCTGATGTCCTCCTTGCCCTCCGCCCGCTGCAGGAGGGAGCGCGCGGCCGTCCACACGTCCCGGAGGATGATCTGGTCGCTGGTGTAGTTCTCGGTGTCGGTCATGAACTTGCCGGACATCACGTTGTCCCACGTCAGCCGGGGCGTCAGCTGGAGGTAGCGGTTCTCGTTCTCGGAGAACGCCCGGTCAGGGGTGAAGAAAAAGCTGCCTGCGGACAGGGCCAGAATGATGGCGGAAATGGCGATCAGCGGCGCAAGGCCGGTTCTTTTTTTCATAACGCCGCCTCCTTAAAAACGGAAATACAGGAACGGATTGTAGCTGTCGCCCACCAGAAAGGCCACAGACACCAGCAGGACGACCACCGCCCACACCGTCCGCAGCCCGTCGGACAGGGCCGGGGACAGGGTTTGCTCCCGCTTTTCCCACAGCCGCTTGGGCAGGCTTGTGCAGCCCACCACGGCCAGCACCAGCAGCAGCCAGTCACACCGCAGCAGATAGGCGGAGGTGCTGTCCCACAGCGGGCCGGAGAACAGGTGGCCCAAATACGCGCCCAGCTGGCCGAAGTCGGTGATGGCGAACAGCACCCAGCCCAGCACGAAGCACAAACAGGTGTAGATGTGGCCCACGAACCGGGGCGCTCTGTCCAGCCAGCGCAGCAGGAACGTCTTTTCCAGCACCAGCAGCACGGCGTAATACACGCCCCACAGCACGAAATTCCAGCTGGCGCCGTGCCACAGGCCGGTGAGGAACCACACGATGGCGATGTTCAGCAGCTGGCGGGCCAGCCCCTTGCGGTTGCCGCCCAGGGGGATATAGACGTACTCCCGAAACCAGGTGGACAGGCTGATGTGCCACCGCCGCCAGAACTCGGTGACGGTGCGGGACTCGTAGGGGTAGTTGAAGTTCTCCAGGAAGTGGAAGCCAAAGAAATGACCCAGGCCGATGGCCATGTCGGAATAGCCGGAGAAGTCGAAGTAGATCTGGAACGTGAACGCCAGCGCGCCCAGCCACGCCGTGGTGACGGAGGGGGCGGACATGGCGGAGATGTCCTCCCAGATCGCGCCCATCTGGTTGGCCAGCAGCACCTTCTTGCCCAGGCCGATGACGAACCGCTGCAGGCCCTCGCTGGCCTGGGGAACGGTCTCACGGCGGTGCTCCAGGTCGTAGGCCACCGTCTTATACTGCACGATCGGCCCGGCGATGAGCTGGGGAAACAGGGTGACGTACGCGCCGAAATCGATGATGTTCCGCTGGGGCGGCACAAGACCGCGGTACACGTCGATGGTGTAGCTCATGGTCTGGAAGGTGTAGAAGGAGATGCCGATGGGCAGCAGCAGCCCCAGGGCGGGGATGGCCGTGCCCAGCAGGCCGTTCAGGTTGGTGATGGCGAAGTCCGTGTACTTGAAAAAGCCGAGAATGGCCAGGTTGCCCACCACGGCCACGATCAGCACCGCCTTCGCGCCGCCCTCCCGGCCCTTGGCCCGGAAATGGCCGATGGCCAGGCCGTTGCAGTAGTCGAACACGGTGGAAAACAGCATGATGGAGATATACTTCGGCTCGCCCCAGCCGTAGAACAGCAGGCTGAACACCAGCAGCAGCGCGTTACGCAGCTTCCGGGGGCAGATATAGTACAGAATGGCGGCCAGTGGCAGGAATGCCAGCAGGAACGTGGTGCTGCTAAAGACCATGTGGCGGGTTCTCCTTTGTGGATGATTTCATAAGAACAGGGCGGGCAAGCCCGCCCTGTTCAGGGATGTTATTTTACGCCGTTCAGCTTGCCGATCTGATAGCTGCCGCGGATGGCGGACAGGTTGTTCACGAACAGCACGTCGCTGACGCCCTTGCTCTGGGCCAGCGTGGTGATGCTGCCGGTGTAGTAGCGGTAGTCGACGACGTACACCGTCTGGTAGTGGTCCACCAGGAACGGCACGAAGGCGTTGCCGAAGGACTCCTTCACCACGATGCAGGCCGACCCGTCGGTCAGATCCGGGTTCTCAATGACGGTGTAGGGGTTGTCGCCCATGATGAACGTGCCGTATTTCAGGCTGGCCGCGGCGGTGGACTCGTCGAAGATGACCTTGCCGCCGGTGAGGCTGCTGTTCTCGTTGCTGCCGTACTCCATGTGGGCGTCGGCGCTGAGGGGATGGTAGGCGTTCACCGTGTCCGGCGTGGCGGCCATGGCGTCGGGCTTGCCGGCGTCGTTATAGAACGAGCCCAGGAAGCCGGGGAACTGGCTCACCTCGTACTCGCTCAGCTCGTGGGGGGTGATGCCCTTGGCGGCGCAGAACTGGACATAGGCGTAGTACGCGCCCAGCGCCGTCCAGTGGTGGTCGGTGCGGAAGTAGATGTACTCGTTCCGGTGGGCCATCAGCGTGTCGTGCAGGGCCACCGTCTTTACATTATTCCTCATTCCCGCCAGAATATCCTTCTCGGCCTGGGCCTGATCGCTGCCGGGAATATCGCTGTACAGGCTGTCGGGCAGGGTGATGCCGCTGGACAGGGGAATGGCCATGACGTACACCGTGGCCGTGCCGCTGAGGTTGTCGGCCACGCCGTTGACGATCTGCTGGTACTTCTCCGCCAGGCTGCCCACATAGTTATACATCTCGTAGCCCGTGTTGCCCACCACGTACACGCCGCCGGACTGGTAGGGCGTGTCGCTGGTGGTGATCGTGCCGGAGGCGGGCCGGGTGGGATCATCCAGCTGGCTGCCGGCGGGCTTGTCGGCCGTATCCGGCTTGTCGGTGCTGTCCGGCACGCTGTCGCCGTTGTCCGGATCGACCGGTACGTCCGGCGTGGTATCGTCGGGGTCAGTCGGCTGGGTCACATCGACGGCGGGCGTGTCGTCCGGCTTGCCCTTGTCCTTTTCAAACACGCTGGTGAAGATGGCCAGCACGGCCACCACCAGAGCCACGGCGGCGATCAGGAGCAGCAGCGCCGCGCCGCCGCTGTGACGCCGGGGATACCCATCCCGGCTCATGCTGTGTACTCCTTGATGACGGCGCTGGCGGTGCTGGTGTCGGAGGTGACGCACAGGACCACGCACGTGCCGTAGGTCTCAAAGATCGCGCCGTCCAGCCGCGCCACCTCGTCGGGCTGGTAGCGGCCCGCCTCCTGCTTCTGGGTGTCCAGATAGGACTGGATGGACACCTTCACCGCGGCGGCATCGGTCTTGTCGTAGCACTGGATCACGAAGATCTCCTCGGAGGTAGCGCCGGCGGACATATACGCGCCCACCTCGCACTTCACCGGCAGCTCGATATAGAAGCCCAGGTCATCGGCGGTGACGGCCTTCATCTCGCTGTCGAACTGTACCCGCTGGGCCAGGGCGTCGGCCAGGCCGGCGGCGTCCACGGTGGCGGAAGTTTTGCTGCCGCAGGCGGCCAGGGTGAAAGCGGCCATCACCGCCAACAGCAGAGAAATAATACGTTTCATAGATGCTTTCCTCACTTTGCCTCAATAGTTGCCATCACATACGGCTGTACTGGCAATATAACATTATAGTACAACCCCCCGGAAAGTAAAAGGGGGTAAATGCAAACGACCCGTTAATTTTTGCCGCGCTGCCCTCTGCTGTCCGTATAGACGGAAGAGAGGTGGGAAACGTTCCGCGAAAAACGGCATCGCCGCAGGCGATGCCGTTTTTATCAGAAGTCTATCGTGCCATTGAGTACCCGCAGGTCGTAGGGCTCGAACACCACCTTGCGGTAGGCGTCCACTTCCATCTTCACCCCGGTCCAGTCGCTGTGGATCTCGCCGTTCTGCTTGATGAGGATGTCGTACAGAATGTCGTAGGTCACGCCGTCCGCGCCCTTTTCCGCGATGGTGGAGTAGGGCAGCGTCTTGTGGTACGTCATGTGCAGGCCCTTGTACTCGAAGTGGAAGCCGTTCCGCATCCGGCAGCCGTCCAGCCCCTTGTAGGTGAACAGCCGCTTCAGATCCTGCAGGATCTTGTCGTTGTCCTCCTCGTACAGGTTCTCCGGCGTGGTCTCCGTGTAGTCGTAGCGGAACTGGATGGGGATGCGGTAGGGCAGGAAGCGCTCCACATAGTCCACCAGCTTTGCCGCCGGATAGTTCTTATACAGCACGCAGTTGATCCGGGTGGGACAGGCGATCCTCCCCAGCACCTCGTCGGGGCTCTCCTCCACATAGTGCTGCAAATGGCGGGAGATGTTCATGCAGGTGATCTTGTCCTTGTTCCGCTCCGTGAAGGCCAGCATCTCCTCGAAGGACGTGTGGGACTGGGCGGGGAACGTGGTGTTGATATAGATCTTGTGGGTGGCGGGGATGGCGTCCAGCATTCTCTGCAGGGCGTTCAGGTCCGCCAGCGGCTCGCCGCCGGTGAACACGAAGTCGCACCGGGGGGTAATGCCGTCCATAATGCGGATGCTCTCCAAGATCTTCTCCAGGCTGAACCCGGAGCAGTCCGCGTATTCTTTTTTGTTGATGCAGAAGGGGCAGTTGTTCTGGCAGTCGTAGGGGACGAATACCGTCACAGTCGCGCCGCCCTCCCGCGTTTTATAGGGATGAGTCATGTTGTTGGCAACCTCTCATGTGAATGTACGCAGAACATTGTATATCAAAATACCCGGGAAAGCAAGGAAAACCTGCCCTTTTTTATCGTTAATTTCTCCACACAGCACCAAAAAGAGGGAGACGCGGCGGATGCCGCGTCCCCCGGAGTATATTTTTGTGCCGCCGCTTCGGCTTACAGCTGATCCAGTGCCTGCTTCAGGTCGGCGATGATGTCCTCAGCGTTCTCCAGGCCCACGGACAGGCGGATGAGGCCGGCGGCGATGCCGGAGGCGGCCAGCTCCTCCTCGGTGTAGGTGGAGTGGGTCATGGACGCGGGGTGCTCGATCAGCGTCTCGGCGTCGCCCAGGGATACGGCCACCGTCACCAGGTGCAGGGAGTTCACCAGCTTCACGCCGGCGGCGCGGCCGCCCTTGACCTCGAAGGAGATCATGCCGCCGAAATCGCTCATCTGGCGGCGTGCGATGTCGTGGCCGGGGTGATCCACCAGCCCGGGATAGTAGACCTTGTCCACGGCGGGGTGGTTATACAGGAACTCCGCCACGGCGTGGGCGTTGGCGCAGTGCTTCTGCATACGGATCTCCAGCGTCTTCAGACCGCGGAGGATCAGGAAGGAGGTGAAGGGATCCATGACCGCGCCGGTCATGTCCTTCAGGCCGAACATACGCACCTGGGTGCAGAACTCGGCAGAGCCCACCACGAAGCCCGCGATCACGTCGCCGTGGCCGTTGAGATACTTGGTGGCGGAGTGTACCACCACGTCCGCGCCCAGCTCCAGCGGCCGCTGCAGGTAGGGGGAGGCGAAGGTGTTGTCGCAGATGACCTTGATGTCCTTGTTGTAGCCGTGGGCCAGCGCCGCCACCGCGGCGATGTCGGCGATCTTCAGGTTGGGGTTGGCAGGGGTCTCCAGATACACGGCGCAGGTGTTGGGCTTCAGCGCCTTGCGGACCTCGTCCAGGTCGGAGGTGTCCACGAAGCTGACCTCCACGCCGTAGCGGGTCATGCCGTGGTTCAGCAGGGCGAAGGTGCAGCCGTACAGCGTGCCGTCGGCGACGATGTGCTTGCCGGCGGCGGCTACGGTCCACAGTGCGGAGGAGATCGCACCCATGCCGGAGGCGGCGGCCACGCAGGCCTCGCCGTTTTCCAGCGCCGCGATCTTGGACTCCAGAACGGAGGTGGTGGGGTTGCCCAGGCGGGTGTAGATGTAGCCGCCCTCTTCGCCGGCGAACCGGCGGCCGCCCTGCTCGCAGCTGTCGAAAACGAACGTGGAGGTCTGGAAAATGGGGGTGGTCAGTGCGCCGTACTGGGCATCCTTGACGTTGCCCGCATGAATGGCCTTTGTGCCGAAACCGCAATTCTCGTGCAGCATGGTAGTTCCTCCTTGATATGTCGTCATAAATTTTTACCGCCTGCGCGGCTGTTCTTCTATCGTTAAAAGTACCACATACTGCCCGTAACGTGGTAGCGCCGAAATTCTATGACCAGATATTTGCTGGACAGATAGCGGACGCTGCAAGTTTCGCGGCTGCTTTTCGGTATATTTGCCATATTTGGCGCTATACCTAAAAATGACGGGGGAGTTATTGGGCATATCGTCTGAAAATTTACAGAAAGATGCGCTTCAATTGTCGAAAATAAATTATCAGTAAAAGAGATAACTGCGGCGGGAGAACAAGGGGGAGTTGCTATTTCCGCCAAAACGTGGTATAAGTGGTATCAGGAAATCGCCCGGCTCGCCGGGTGCAGTCAATATGATTATCATCAGGAGGTCATTGCCATGAAGAAGATCATTGCCACCACCAACGCCCCTGCCGCCATCGGCCCGTATTCCCAGGCCATCGACTGCGGCAGCTTCCTCGTCACCTCCGGCCAGGTGCCCTTTGACCCCGCCACCGGCGAGTTCGTTCCCGGCGGTATCACCGAGCAGACCCGCCAGGTGCTGACCAATATCAAGGCCATTCTGGAGGCCGCCGGCCTGACCATGGACAACGTGGTCAAGACCACCGTGTTCCTGCAGAACATGGGCGACTTTGCCGCCATGAACGCGGTGTACGCCGAGTTCTTCACCGAGGGCCAGTATCCCGCCCGCTCCGCCGTGGAGGTTGGTGCGCTGCCCCGGGGCGCGCTGGTGGAGATCGAGACCATCTGCGTGAAGTAAAAAAGAGCATGAGAAAAGCCCGCCGAAAGGCGGGCTTTTTCGTTATTCTTCCGCCTCCAGCGGGCCGTTGGCTTTTTCATATTCCCGGACATACTGCTCCAGCACGAACTCGATCTCTCTGTTGGCGGAGCGCTTGTTTTGAGCCGCGATGCGCTTGATCTTGCCCAGAAGCTCCTCGGATACGCGCAGGGAAAACGGCGTGTAATAGTTTGCCATAGCATCACCAACTTCGTTTTGATGGAATGATGATAGCATTTCACCATCAAAACATAAGAAATCATATTGATATCAGTTCACTCTATCTCGTTCAGCTCCCCCAGGATGCGCTTGAGAATGTCCGTGAACTGCTGGGCTGTGGCGGACAGCGGCACGCCCTGGAGCTGGATGTACCCCAGCCGCATCTCCGGCACAGCCCCGTCCAGGGGCAGCGTCATCAACCGGTCGTCGCCGTAGCCGTCCGGCAGCACGCCGCTGCCGGTGGACACGCTGTCCGTGTGGGCGATCACATTGTAGGCCGTGGCCCGGTCGCTGACGGTGATGACCCGGTCAAAGGCGGACACCGTCCCCGCCACCGCCTCCTCCGCGAAGTGGTAGTTGCTGTCGGACTGGGTGAACACCACATAGGGGTAGCCGTACAGCTGCTCCAGCTTCACGGATTTCTCCGATGCCAGCGGGTGGCCCTTCCGCAGGAACACCCGGGGGCGGATGGCGGCCAGCGGGTGGAACGTCAGCCCCTTTTCCCGCAGCAGCCGGGTGATGAAATGCTCCGTGGCGTCGGACAGGAACAGGATGCCCAGCGCGCTCTGCCGCCGGGCCACCTCATCGATGACGGCGGCCATCTCCATCTCCTTGAAGCTCACCTGGATGTGGGGCTCCTCCAGCAGATGCAGATACTCCACAAAGGCCATGGCGCAGAAGGGATACCGCTGGGATGCCACCGACAGCGTCACCCGGTCCTCCGCCCGCCGCTGGCTGTAATACCGGGTCAGCTGTCGGCTGCCCTCCACCAGCGGCGCGATCTGGGCGATCAGTTCCCCGCCCTCCTGGGTCAGGTCGATGCCCCGGTTGCTGCGGCGGAACACGGTGATGCCCAGCTCCCGCTCCACCTCGGCGATGGCCGCCGACAGAGCGGACTGGGACACGAACAGGTTGCGGGCCGCCCGGTTCATCGAGCCGCACCGCTCCACCTCCAGTATGTACGTCATTTGCAGCAGCGTCATGTCGTCTCCCTCCCTTTCCTGTCGATTGTACCAAACCTCCGGGGATTTGTAAACCGAAACGATTGACAGCGCCGCCCGCCCAGTATACAATAGCCGCAGACCGTCCCCGCGGGGACGAGAGGGAGGAAACGGAATATGAAGAAACTGACAGCCCTGCTGCTGACGATGGTGCTGGCCCTGGGCCTGACCGCCTGCGCCGGGAATGATACGAAAAAGCTGACGGGTACGTGGACGTACAGCGCCGACATCACGTCCCGGATGAACGAGGAGATCAAGGATGCCCTCGGGCTGGAAGAGGTGTCGCCGGACGCGGCGGTGGCTGTTTACCTGACCTTCACCGTGGAGCAGGACGGCGCGTACACCCTGTCCCTGGACACGGATGCCATCGAGGCGGACCGCGCCGCCTACATGGAAGCGCTGAAGCCGGTGCTGACGGAGGCGCTGTATAGCCAGGCGGAGACGGACGGCTACACCCGTGAGCAGTACGACAAGGCGCTGGAGAGCATGGGCATGACCGCCGACGAGTGCGTGTCTGCCATCACCGACGCCTTTGACATGGATACGTTCCTGTCCCTGCTGGGAAGCGGATACGCCGACAACACCATTTCCGCCGGGTATTGCAGGGCGGAGGAGGGCCGGCTGTACTTCAGCGACACCACCGCCTTCGATGAGGCCGACTTTGTGGACTACGCCCTGACCGACGACATCATGACCTGGACGGACGGGGACGGCGCTCTGGCCGGCCAGCTCACGCCTGCGGAGCAGGCGCTGATGCAGTTCCCCGCCGAATGGACGAAAGCGGCGGCGTGAGCCGGCGCGAAACGCAAAAAAAGAGACTGCCGCAAGGCAGTCTCTTTTTTTGCGTTGGTTGGGTTTACTCACCCATGGGCGCGCCGCAATGGGGGCAGAACTTGTCGCCGCTGGCCGCGCCGCACACGGGGCAGACCTTCACGCTGACCTGCTCCTCGTCCACCGCGGGCTCGGTCTTGGCGGGCTTGCTGGCCTCCAGCTCGGCGATGCGGGCCTTGGAGGCGTTGACGGCGGCCACCACGTCCTTCACGGCGTCGGGAATCTCGCCCTCGTACTCGGACACGAACCACTCGCCGATGGCGCGGTAGTTCTTCTCCAGCTCGCGCTGCTCGGACAGGATAGCCATGTTCACCTTGGCAGCATCGGTCAGGTTCTGGGCCTTATCAGCGGCCACTTCGGCCAGATCCTTGGCCTTATCCACGGCGATACCGGCGTACTCCTGCGCCTTTTTGCTCAGATCATTCAAAATACCCATTGAAAATACTCCTTTCCAATTTTCCTGTTGTGAACAGTATAGCGCGTTTTTTCCTCAGGTGCAAGCGCTGTTTGCCGAAATTTACACACTGTTCACCGAAAATAAAGATATGCTTAATGTTTTCAGTGCTCTATCCAGTCGGCGGCCCGGCCCACCGCCCGCTTCCACAGCCGGTAGTCCGCGTCGCAGTCCGCCTGCGGCCGCTGGGGCAGGAACACCTTCTCGCTGCGCCGCAGGGCGCGCAGCTCGTCCGTGTCCTTCCACACGCCGCAGCACAGGCCCGCCAGCGCCGCCGCGCCGAAGGCGGTGGTCTCCACCATCTCCGGCCGGTCCACCGGGATACGCAGCAGGTCGGCCTGTAATTGCAGCAGAATGTCCGACACGCTGGCCCCGCCGTCAGCCCGCAGCAGCGTGATGTCGCAGCCTGCGTCCTGCCGCATGGCCAGCATCAGGTCCGTCACCTGGGCGGCGATGCACTCCAGCACCGCCCGGGCGATGTGCCCCCGGTTCGTGCCCCGGGTGATGCCCAGTATGGCGCCCCGGGCGTACATATCCCAGTAGGGCGCGCCCAGCCCCGTAAAGGCCGGCACCACCACCACGCCGCCGCTGTCCGGCACGGACGATGCCAGCACGTTGATCTCCGGCGCGGAGGAGATGATCTTCAGCTCGTCCCGCAGCCACTGGATGGTGCTGCCGCCGTTGAACACGCTGCCCTCCAGGGCATAGGTGGTCTCGCCGTTCACCTGCCACGCCACGGAGGTCACCAGCCCCGCCCGGCTTCGCACCGGCGCAGCGCCCACGTTCATCAGCGTGAAGCACCCCGTGCCGTAGGTGTTTTTGGCCTCGCCGGGGGCGAAGCAGGTCTGGCCGAACAGCGCCGCCTGCTGGTCGCCTGCCGCGCCGCACACCGGCACGCCCGCCAGCTTCTCCAGCCCCGGTATGTCCGGCTTTACATAGCCGTATACCTGGCTGTTGCCCACCGGCGTGGGCAGCATGGCCATGGGCACGCCCAGAATGCCGCACAGCTCCTCGTCCCAGCACAGCCGGTGTATGTCGAACAGCATGGTGCGGCTGGCGTTGGAATAGTCGGTGACGTGGACGCCGGTGAGCTGCCAGATCAGCCACGTCTCCACCGTGCCGAACAGCACCTCGCCCCGCTCCGCCCGCTGCCGCAGGCCCGGCACATGGTCCAGTATCCAGCGGATCTTGCTGCCGGAGAAGTAGGCGTCGATCAGCAGACCGGTGGAGGCACGGATGCGCTCCTCCAGCCCCTGGTGCTTCAGCTCCTCGCACAGCTCCGCCGTCCGGCGGCACTGCCACACGATGGCGTTGTAGACCGGCTGGCCGGTGGCCTTGTCCCACACGATGGTGGTCTCCCGCTGGTTCGTCACGCCGATACCGGCGATGCTGCCCTCCGGCAGATGGGCCACGGCCTCCGCGGCGGCCCGCCGCTCCGTGTCCCAGATCTCCATGGGGTCGTGCTCCACCCACCCCGCCTGGGGATAGTGCTGGGTGAAGGGATACTGGGCCAGGGACAGGATGCGGCCCTGCCGGTCGAATACGATGGCCCGGGAGCTGGTCGTCCCCTGGTCCAGCGCCAAAACATGGTCAGACATAGCGACGCCTCTTTTCTTTTTGGAATTTGTGTGGTATACTACAGGCAAATATTGACTTACACTGTATTATAGCATGAAGGGAGCGGGATTTCCATGACGAATATGACCGAGTTCCAATTCCTGTCCAGCGATGGCCATACGCAGCTCCACGGGATGCTGTGGGAGCCTGCCGACACGCCGGTGCGGGCGGTGCTGCAGGTGTGCCACGGCGTGGCGGAGCATATCGCCCGCTATGACACCTTTGCCCGGGCGCTGAACGAGCAGGGCATCGTTGTGGCGGGCCACGACCACCTGGGCCACGGCAAGTCCCTGCCCCAGGGCGGCACGCCGGTGTATTTCGGCCAGGGCAACACCTGGAACACGGTGGTGGACGATATTTATGTGCTGCACCAGCGGCTGCGCCAGAAATATCCCGATGCGCCCCTGTGCATCATGGGCCACAGCATGGGCTCGTTCCTGACCCGGACGTACCTCATCCGCTACCCCGGCACGGTAAAGGCGGCCATCATCATGGGTACGGGCTGGCAGCCCCGGGCCATGATCACCGGCGGACTGGCAGTGGCCGACGCGGTCATCGCCCTGAAGGGTGAGAACGCCACCAGCGACGTGGTGACGGAGCTGGCCTTCGGCGCGTACAACAAGATGTTCGCCCCCAACCGCACCAAGGTGGACTGGCTGTCCGCCGACGAGAGCAACGTGGACGACTACATCGCCGACCCGCTGTGCGGCGCGGACGCCACCGTGGGCCTGTTCCGCCAGATGCTCCACGGCCTGCGCTTCAACCAGCGGCAGAGCAACCTCCGCCGCATGGACGCGGACACGCCGGTGCTGTTCGTGGCCGGTGACAAAGACCCGGTGGGCAGCTGCGGCAAGGGCGTCATCCAGAGCTATGAGGCGTTCAAGGCCGCCGGCGTCCGGGACTGCACGCTGAAGCTGTACCCAGGCCTGCGCCATGAGATCCTCAACGAGAAGCCCCAGCGCGACCAGATAACACAGGACATCGAGACGTGGCTGCTGTCCAGGCTGCCGTGAGAAAGAGAGAACGACTATGAGCGAATGGGAAGCCCTGCAGCAGGAATGTCTGCAATGTCACGCCTGTACTTTGGCGGAGAAGCGCACCAACGTGGTCTTCGGCGTAGGCCGGGAGGATGCGGAGGTCATGTTTATCGGTGAAGCCCCCGGCGCGAATGAGGACCTCCAGGGCGAGCCCTTTGTGGGCCGGGGCGGCAAGCTGCTGGACGATATGCTGGCCATGATCGGCCTGGACCGCACCCGCGTCTATATCACCAACTCCGTCAAGTGCCGCCCGCCGGAGAACCGCGACCCGCTGAACACGGAGAAGGAGGCCTGTCAGGGCTACCTCCAGCGCCAGCGCGCTCTCATGAAGCCCAAGATCATCGTCTGTCTGGGCCGTATCAGCGCCATGGAGCTGATCAAGCCGGATTTCAAGATCACCCAGGAGCACGGCCGGTTCTTTGAGAAGGACGGCTGCCTGATGATGGCGCTGTACCACCCGGCGGCGCTGCTCCGCGACCCCAATAAGAAGCCGGAGACCTTCGAGGATCTGAAGCGCCTCCAGGCCAAGATCCGGGAGATCTGCACCCGCACCCCGCTGGATTTCTGAGAGGAGCAAAAAAAGAACCGCCCACCGGCGGTTCTTTTTTTACTCTTTTTTTACTGCACCAGCATATAGCTGCCGGTCTCGGCGGTCTGGGAGGTCATGGACACCAGCCGCGTGGCCGCGTCAAACTGGCCGCCCAGCTGGGCCGCCACAGCGTCGTAGTCCGCCGCCGGCACATAGATGCGGTCGAACAGGTCCGCCAGCTGGGCCAGCGTCAGGTCGCCGCTGCCCCGGTACGTCACCGACAGGGCCACGCCCTCCGGCAGACTGCTCCGCAGCGTCTTGGCCACGTCGGTCAGGATCTGCGCCCGGTCGCCGTCATCGTTGGCGATGGCCGCCGTGTCGCCGCTGGAGGGATAGCAGAAGCTGTCCAGCAGCACCTCGCTGAACCCCAGCTCGCCGCACTCCTTGCACAGCGCCGTCAGATACCGCAGTACCTCCGGGTCGGTGGGGTCCAGCCACGCCTGCCCCGCCGCGTCATACCACAGCCCGCCGTCCGCCCGCACCAGCGCGCAGTCCGTCCGGGACTGGGCAAAGGCGTTGTCGCTGAAGCACACGATGTGGCCCACCGTCCAGCGGTCGGCGGCCAGCAGCGTTTTCAGGCAGTCGATGGGACGCCCCGTCTCTACCACCACGCCCTGAGGCGGCTGGGCCTCCGTGGCATAGGTGATGCCGCCGGTGGTGCGCTTCACGGCCAGCACCATGTCCTCCGGCGCAAGCCGGGTCATGATGTAGTCCGCGCCCCACCACAGGCAGTCGTCCGGCAGCCGCACACCGTGCAGCGCCGACACCTTCACATGGGGAAACTCCGGCTCGACCCGGTCAAAGTCCGCGTCGTCCAGTCCTGTCTGTCCGTCCCCGGGCTGCTCCGTGCCCTCGCCGTCCTTCGGCTTGAAAAACGGCAGCTCCAGATGCACCTGGCCCGACTCGTCGTACACCAGGTAGTTCTGCACCACCAGATAGGTGATCGCCCCCAGCAGTATCAATACCAGCACCACGATCAGCGCGATCTTCCCGGGGGAAACGCGCCCGTGGTAGCTGCTATACCCCTTTGTCGCCATAGGCTTACCCTCAGTGGATGGCGTCCAGCAGCGCCACGCGGCGTGCGTGACGCCCACCCTCGAACTCGGTGTTCAAAAACAGCTCCAGCATACGCTTGGCCAGGTTCGGGCCGGTAATGCCCGCGCCCAGAGCCATCATGTTGGCGTCGTTGTGGCGGCGTGTCATCTCCGCCTGCAGACTGTCGGTACACAGAGCGCAGCGGATGCCCGGCACTTTGTTGGCGGCGATGCTGACGCCGATGCCGGTGGTGCAGATGACCACGCCCTTGTCGCACGTGCCGTCCGCCACAGCGCGGGCCGCCTTCTCGGCGAAAACGGGATAGTCCACGCTCTCCGTGGAGAAGCAGCCGAAGTCCTCGTACTCGATGTCGTTTTCCTCCATCCAGATCAGCAGATCCTGCTTCAGCAGGTAGCCGCCGTGGTCACAGGCGATGGCGATCTTCATGTGTTTGTCTCCTTTTCGTATTATAGCGGTTGAAATGCGGGCGTGCCGCCCTCAAAGGTGGTGAAATATCTGAACCCGCACTGGCGCAGCAGCTCCTGCCGCTCCCGTATGGCGCAGCCCACATACCGGGTGTTGTGCGCGTCCGAGCCAAGGGTGATGATCTCACCGCCCAGCTCCCGGTACAGCCGCAGCAGCGGACCGTCCGGCAGGGGGTCGTGTCCCCGGTTGGTGTTGCACTCGATGCCGCAGCCGTTTTCGATCAGCGTGCGGAAGATCTCCCGGCACTGGTCCTCGTGACCCTCGAAGGTCATGTGCTCGCCATGGCTTTCGTTGATATACCGCAGCGGCAGCGTCAGATGACCCAGTACGCTGAATTTTCCCCACCGGGCCAGCCGCAGCACATCCTCCAGATAGCTGTCTATAACGCTATGATAATACGTTTCGTCCCGTTTTTCAATGTAATATAAGTCAAAATGCTGAAATTTTTCCCCTGCCAGGTGTACCGAGCCGATGACAAAGTCCAGCTTCGGCCCGCTGGCCAGCAGCCGTTCCGCCCGGTCGAAGCCCATGGGCGCTTCGCCCAGCTCCGCGCCCATGCGGATGATCAGCCGGTGGCCGTACTGCCGCCGGGCCTCGGCCACCTGGGCCTGCAGCGCGGGCCAGTCGAAGTCCTCCCGGGGCTTATGGCTGCCCCACAGGATGGTGTCCACGTGGTCCGTGACGCAGATCTCGTCCAGCCCGTGGTCGATAGCCGCCTTGGCCAGCTCCGACACCGTCACAGACCCGTCGGGGGATACGCTGGAATGGGTATGATAATCCGCCAGATACATGATGCGGCCTCACTTCTTCTTGAAGAAGCTCTTGCGCTTCTCGTAGTTGCTCTCGCCCAGAGACTCGCTGAATTTCTTCAGCGCCTCCTTCTGCTCCTTCGTCAGGTTGCGGGGCGTCTCCACCGTCACGGTGACGTACTGGTCGCCCCGTCCCCGTCCGTTGAGCACGGGAACGCCCTTGCCCCGCAGCCGGAACACCGTGCCGGTCTGCGTGCCCTCCGGCAGGTCGTATTTCACCTTGCCGTCGATGGTGGGGATCTCCAGCGTGGCGCCCAGCACCGCCTGGGCGAACGTGATGGGCTCTTCCGTGAACACGTCCACGCCCTCCCGGCGGAACGTCTCGTCGGGCTGTACCATCACCGTGATCAGCAGATCACCGGCGCTGCCGCCGTTCTTGCCGGCGTTGCCCTGTCCCCGCAGGGAGATGGTCTGGCCGTGGTCGATACCGGCGGGGATGGTGACCTGGATGGTCTTGCGCTTCCGCACCCGTCCCTGGCCGCCGCAGTCCGTGCAGGGCTGATGGATGATCCTGCCTGTGCCGCGGCACTTCTGGCAGGGTCGGCTGGTGGCGAACACGCCCATGGGCGTCCGCTGCTGCACCTGCACCTGGCCGCTGCCGTGGCAGTCGGGGCAGATCTCCGGCGTCGTGCCGGGCTGGCAGCCGCTGCCCTTGCAGGTGGAGCACTGCTCGCTGCGCTCCACCGTCACGTCCTTCTGGCAGCCGAAGGCCGCCTCCTTGAACGTGACGGACACGCTGGCGCGGATGCTCTCGCCCCGCTGGGGCGCGTTGGGATTGCGGCGCTGTCCGCCGCCGAAGCCGCCGCCGAAAAAGCTGCCGAAGATGTCGCCCAGGTCGCCGAAGTCGAACCCGCCTGCGCCGCCGTATGCGCCGCCTGCGCCCGCGCCGTAGCTGGGGTCTACCCCGGCGAAGCCGAACTGGTCGTACCGGGCCTTCTTCTCCGGGTCGGACAGCACCTCGTTGGCTTCGTTGACCTCCTTGAACTTCTCCTCGGCCTCCTTGTCGCCGGGGTTCATGTCCGGGTGGTACTTCCGGGCCAGCTTTTTGTATGCTTTTTTGATCTCGTCCTCACTTGCGCCCTTGCTGACGCCCAGGACCTCATAATAATCGCGCTTGTTATCTGCCATCGTCGTTCTCTCCGATAATACCACAAGAAGGGACAGGCTGCCCTGTCCCTCTCGTGGGATATGTGTTACTTGTTCTGGTCGTCGTCATCCACGACCTTGTAGTCGGCGTCGTAGTACTGCTGGCCGCCGTTATTGCCTGCGTCGCCGCCGGGCTGGCCGCCCATGTTGGGGTCGCCCTGGGGCGCGGCCTGCTGGTACAGCTTCTCGCTCATCTTGTAGAACAGCTGGGTCAGCTCCTCGGTGGCCGCCTTGATGGCGTCGGTGTCCTCGCCCTTCAGCGTCTCCTTCAGCTTCTCCACGCCGGCCTTGATGGGCTCCTTCTCGCTCTCGGGCACCTTGTCGCCCACCTCGTTCAGCGTTTTCTCCGCCTGATAGACCATCTGGTCGGCCTGGTTGCGGACCTCCACCTTCTCCTTGATCTTGGCGTCCTCGGCGGCATACTGCTCAGCCTCCTTGACGGCCTTCTCAATGTCCTCCTTGCTCATGTTGGAGGAAGAGGTGATGGTGATGTGCTGGGCGTTGCCCGTGCCCAGATCCTTGGCGCTGACGTTCACGATGCCGTTGGCGTCGATGTCGAACGTGACCTCGATCTGGGGCACACCGCGGCGTGCCGGGGCGATGCCGTCCAGATGGAAGCGGCCCAGGCTCTTGTTGGCGGCGGCCATCTCGCGCTCGCCCTGCAGCACGTTCACCTCCACGGAGGTCTGGTTGTCGGCGGCGGTGGAGAAGATCTGGCTCTTCTTCACGGGGATGGTGGTGTTGCGCTCGATCAGGCGGGTGCACACGCCGCCCATGGTCTCAATGCCCAGAGACAGGGGGGTGACGTCCAGCAGCAGCAGGCCCTTCACGTCGCCGGTCAGCACGCCGGCCTGCAGGGCCGCGCCCATAGCCACGCACTCATCGGGGTTGATGCCCTTGAACGGCTCAGAACCGGTGAAGTTCTTCACCGCGTCCACCACGGCGGGGATACGGCTGGAGCCGCCCACCATCAGCACCTTGGCCAGGTCGGAGGGCTTCAGACCGGCGTCGGACATAGCCTGACGCACCGGGCCCATAGTGGCTTCCACCAGATGGCCGGTCAGCTCGTTGAACTTGGCGCGGGTCAGCGTCACGTCCAGGTGCTTCGGGCCGGTGGCGTCGGCGGTGATATAGGGCAGGTTGATGTTGCTGGTGGTCACGCCGGAAAGCTCGATCTTGGCCTTCTCGGCGGCCTCCTTCAGACGCTGCATAGCCACCTTGTCGCCGCTCAGGTCCACGCCGTCGCTCTTCTTGAACTCGCTGACCAGATACTTCATGATGCACTGGTCGAAGTCGTCGCCGCCCAGCCGGTTGTTGCCGGCGGTGGCCAGCACCTCGATGACGCCGTCGTCGATCTCCAGGATGGACACATCGAACGTGCCGCCGCCCAGGTCGTACACCATGATCTTCTGTGCCTGCTCCTTATCCACGCCGTAGGCCAGCGCGGCGGCGGTAGGCTCGTTGATGATACGCTTCACGTCCAGACCGGCGATCTTGCCGGCGTCCTTGGTGGCCTGACGCTGGCTGTCGGTAAAGTAAGCGGGCACGGTGATGACCGCCTCGGTGACGGGCTGGCCCAGATAGGCCTCCGCGTCGGATTTCAGCTTCTGCAGGATCATGGCGCTGATCTCCTGGGGGGTGTAGCCCTTGCCGTCGATGGTCACGCGGTGATCCGTGCCCATCTCACGCTTGATGGAAGAGATGGTGCGGTCGGGGTTGGTGATGGCCTGGCGCTTTGCCACCTGGCCCACCATACGCTCGCCGGTCTTGCTGAATGCCACCACGGACGGGGTGGTGCGGTTGCCTTCCGCGTTGGGGATAACGACTGCCTCGCCGCCTTCCATCACGGCTACGCAGGAATTGGTCGTACCAAGGTCGATACCGATAACTTTAGACATAATGATTGCCTCCTGTATATTCACATATTTATATTACTTACTGTTATAAGATCGGAACACCGTTCCGGAAATGACTTGCTCAGTTTGCCACCTTCACCATGGCGAAGCGCAGCACCTTGTCGCCCAGCGTAAAGCCCTTCTGGAACACCTCTACCACGGTGTTCTCTCCGGCGCTCTCGTCCTCTGCGTGCATCACGGCGTTGTGCTTCTCCGGGTCGAACGTCTCGCCCAGCGCCGGGATCTCCGTCACGCCCAGGCCGGTCAGCACCTCCATGAACTGCTTGCAGATCAGCTCCATGCCCTGTCGGTGGGGGTCGCCCTCTTCAAATTGCTGCACGCCCCGTTCCAGGTTGTCCAGCACCGCCAGAAAGGGCTTCACGGTGTCGGCCTTGGCGTCGCTGTAGACGTGCTCCTTCTCCCGTGCCGTCCGCTTGCGGTAGTTGTCGTACTCCGCCGCCAGCCGCAGATACTTGTCGTTGGCCTCCGCCAGCACCTTGGCCAGCTGTTCCATCTGCTCCATCTGGGACTTGGTGACGGTGAACGTCTCCTCCGCAGCCTCCTCCGCAGGCGCGGCGTTTTCCGCCGCCGTCTCCTCCGCGGGAGCTTCCTGCTGGGGCTGTTTCTTTTCCTTCTTATCCTTTTCGCTCATTGTGTATCCTCCGGTAGCTGTTTTTTACCAAACATACGGCTCAGGCTCTCCGCAAAGTAGCTCAGCCGCGCCGCCACAGCGGCGTAATCCATACGGGTCGGCCCGACCACGCCCACCAGCCCGCGCATATTGTCGCCGATGTCGTAGCTGGCGATGACCACGCTGCTCTCCTTCAGGGCGTCGTTCACGTTCTCCGGCCCGATGAGGATCTGCATAGGCGCGTCGCTCTGGGGCACGGGCAGGTCCTCCTTATTGTCCACCATAAAGCTCATCAGGTCGTGGGCCTTGTCGATGTCCCGGAACTCCGGGAACTTCAGCAGCTGGCTGGCGCCGTTGGTGAACACCTGCTGGTGCTGGCTTTCCTCCAGCAGCGTGCAGGCGTACTCCGTTACCCGGTTCAAAAGCAGGAACCACTGGCCGGACACCTGCTCCGACAGGTTCATCAGCGTGCCGTTCATCTGCTCCGGCCCGACGCCGGTAAAATGCGTGTTCAGCAGGTGGCTCAGCTGGGGCAGCGTGTCGGCGTCCACCGGCAGGTCCAGCGCCATGAGCTGGCTCTTCACCCGGTTGTCCGACAGCATCACCACGGCGATGAAGCTCCGGGCGTCCACGCCGATCAGCTCGAACCGCTGCACGGTGGCGGCGGTGCGGTGGTCGGCCACGGAATAGGTGGGGTAGCCCACAAAGCTGGACACCATCTGTCCCGCCTGGCTGATGACCTGATCCACCTGCTGCAGCGGCCCGGAGAGGGCGGTGTTGATCTTCTCCGTCTCCTCGGCGGACAGCGCCTTGCGCTCCATCAGCTCGTTGACGTACAGCCGGTAGCCCTTGGCCGACGGGATGCGTCCCGCCGACGTGTGGGGCTGCTCCAGATAGCCCATCTCCGTCAGGTCCGCCAGCTCGTTCCGCACCGTGGCGGAGCTGACCTTTTCCGGCATCAGCTCCACGATGGCCTTCGATCCCACCGGCTCGGCGGTGGCGATGTAGCTGTCCACCACGATCTTCAATATCTGTTTTTTGCGTTCGGTCAGTTCCATAGCAAAAATTCTCCGTTTAGCACTCTTATCTCTCGAGTGCTAAACGAAGTGTACCACCCGCCGCCGCCAATGTCAATAGCCGGGGTTTTAATTATTTGTGAACAACGGCTGCGTCCGGACGCTTGCGCTTGCCGCACTTTCGTGGTAGGATACGGACAAGACGCTGGGGAGGATATGCCAATGAAAAAGATCGATCAATGTGAAAACTCCGCCGTGCTGGTGGGCCTGCTGCTGGCCGGCATCCTGCTGGTCATGGGCGGCTACCGTATTTTCTCCTACCTGTGTGAGAACGGCGGCATGAACGTAACCACGTTTCTGCTGGGCGCGGCGGCGCTGGTGCTGGCGGTGGGCGGCTTCCTGCTGGCCAACCGTGCCTTCCGCCGCCTGAAGGAACTCCAGTAGGGGAGCCCCTCCGCCCGACACGACCGCACCCTCGTTGCTCGTCCGTAGGGGGCGATGCCCTCATCGCCCCGATGCCACGGCAGCGCCGCAGCATCAAGCCTCCCTCTGCGAGGGAGGTGTCACGGCGAAGCCGTGACGGAGGGAGAGAGAAAGAGACGGGCGGGGCAGAGCCCCGCCCCTACACACGTTCTGATGCACCGTGTGAACGACCCTTGCCTCTCCCTTTGGGAGAGGTGGCCGAGCGCAGCGAGGACGGAGAGGGCAAACCATGACCATACCAGCCCTCTCAGTCACCTGCGGTGACAGCTCTCCCAAAGGGAGAGCCAAGGGCCTGTGCCCCGTTATATAGGCGCATACCGCGGCGGGGCGCGGAACACCCCTTTGCCGCTTTCGGGAAAGAAAGCAACCCGCCGGAGGCAAAAAAGAAGAACGAAAAAAATGTTCGGGGCGGACAGAGTCGTCCGCCCCTACCTGCGTTCTGCCGAACATACACCAAAACACGCGAAAAAGAACCGCCCTCCGGCGGTTCTTTTTCGTCTGTCTCACTCGCTGTCTAGCTTGAGGACAGCCATGAACGCCTCCGTGGGCACCTGCACCGTGCCCAGATTGCGCATCTTCTTCTTGCCCTCCTTCTGCTTCTCCAGCAGCTTCTTCTTTCGGGTGATGTCGCCGCCGTAGCACTTGGCCAGCACGTCCTTCCGCATGGCCTTCACCGTCTCCCGGGCGATGATCCGCCCGCCGATGGCGGCCTGGATGGGCACTTCAAACAGCTGGCGGGGGATGTTCTCCTTCAGCTTCTCACACAGCCGCCGGGCGCGGCCGTAGGCCTTGTCCCGGTGTGCGATAAAGCTCAGCGCGTCCACGCCGTCGCCGTTGAGCAGCAGGTCCACCTTCACCAGATCGCTGGTGCGGTAGCCGGACAGCTCGTAGTCCAGGCTGGCGTAGCCCTTGGTGTTGGCCTTCAGCGTGTCGAAGAAGTCGTAGATGATCTCATTCAGCGGCATCTGATAGTGCAGCTCCACCAGATGGGTGTCCAGATACTGCATATCCTTGAACTCGCCCCGCCGGTCCTGGCACATGGGCATGATGTTGCCCACGTAGTCCTGGGGCGTGATGATGGACACCTTCACATACGGCTCTTCCGCGTGCTCGATCGTCCCCGGGTCGGGATAGTTGTGGGGGTTGTCCACCTTCACTATCGTGCCGTCGGACTTGTAGACGTGGTAGATCACGCTGGGCAGCGTGGTCACCAGATCCAGATTGAACTCCCGTTCCAGCCGCTCCTGGATGATCTCCATGTGGAGCATCCCCAAAAAGCCGCAGCGGAAGCCGAAGCCCAGCGCCACGGAGCTCTCCGGCTCGAAGGTCAGGCTGGCGTCGTTGAGCTGCAGCTTCTCCAGCGCGTCCCGCAGGTCGGGGTACTTGCTGCCGTCCTCGGTGTAGATGCCGCAGTACACCATGGGCTGGGCGGGCCGGTAGCCCGGCAGCGGCTCAGCGGCGGGGTTCGCCGCGTCGGTGATGGTGTCGCCCACCCGCGTGTCCTTCACGTTCTTGATGCTGGCGGTGAAGTAGCCCACCTCGCCGGCCTGCAAGGCATCCGTGGGCTCGTTGCCGATGGGCTTGAGGTAGCCGCACTCCAGCACGGTGTACTCCGCGCCGGTGGCCATCATGCGGATGGTCTGCCCCTTACGCAGCGTGCCCTCCTTGATGCGGAAATACACCACCACGCCCACATAGGGGTCGTACTGGCTGTCGAACACCAGCGCCTGCAGCGGCGCTTTCGGGTCGCCGGAGGGTGCGGGCACGTTCTGCACCACGTCCTCCAGCACCGCGTCGATGTTGATGCCCAGCTTGGCGGAGATCTCCGGCGCTTCCAGTGCCGGCAGGCCGATGATGTCCTCCACCTCCTGCTTGGCCTTCAGCGGGTCGGCGGCGGGCAGGTCGATCTTGTTGAACACCGGCAGGATCTCCAGATCGTGGTCCATGGCCAGATACGTGTTGGCCAGCGTCTGGGCCTCCACGCCCTGGGTGGCGTCCACCACCAGCAGCGCGCCCTCGCAGGCGGCCAGCGACCGGCTGACCTCATAGTTGAAGTCCACGTGGCCCGGCGTGTCGATCAGGTTCAGGGCGTACACCTCCCCGTCATCGGCGGTGTAGAAAATACGCACGGCCCGGGACTTGATGGTGATGCCCCGCTCCCGCTCCAGGTCCATGTTGTCCAGCAGCTGGTTCTCCATCTCCCGCTCCGGCACGGCGTTGCATTTCTCCAGCAGCCGGTCCGCCAGCGTGGATTTGCCGTGGTCGATATGCGCGATAATGGAAAAGTTGCGGATATGAGATTGGTCAAACATATAGAAACCTCCTGGGTCTTATTTCTTGCCGGTGGTCAGCTCGTCCACATTGTGCAGCACCTGGGCCACGCTCTGCCCCAGCCCCGGCGCGGCGGTGAGATCGTCGGAGCTCAGCTCCGGCAGCGGCGCGGTCCGCAGCGCCTGCAAATAGGCCGCGCGGCTGCGCAGCATGGCGGCGTCCACCGTGCCGCCGTCAAAATCCACCGGATCGGCGGCGAACAGATCCTCGCTGCCGCCGCTGCGGCGGTACAGATGGCGCAGCAGCGTATACAGCGCCGCGCTGAGGTACTCCCCGGCGGCGGTGATGGCCGCCCGGTCGCCGCACTTGCCCAGCAGGTCGAACAGCACGCCGGTGGTGTTCACCACCAGCTTCTTCTGCAGCGTGGCCAGAATACTGCCCTTCAGCGTCCCCTTCTCGTCGCTGGCGTCGTACAGCTCCGCCGCCTCGATGATCGACCCGTCCCGGCTGGAGCTGCGCCCCAGCAGGAAGTCCGCCGACACATGGTAGTAGTCGCACACCCGGCTGACGAAGGCCAGTCCCGGCTCGCGGATACCGTTTTCGTAGTGGCTCAGCAGCGCCTGGCTCACGCTCAGCGCCGCCGCCGCCTTGCGCTGGCTCACGCCGGTCTCCTGCCGCAGCAAACTCAGCGTCCTGGAAAAATCAGTTGCCATTTCTCTCACCCCACCTATATTTCTATACAGCCCGTAAATTGTACCTTAAATTATACAGCTTGTAAATAGCTTTTCCGCCCTTTGTCAAAAAAATTTGCGTCCTGCGTCCCGCCGTGCTACAATAGCAAAAAATCTTACCATCGATTGGCAAGGGCAAACACGCCTGACAGCGTGTCTTTCCGGCGCTTTTTGTCCTTTTCGTCTTGGCTTGCGCCAGCCTCGCTCCAATGGAACGTCGCTCGGCAGCATCGGCGAGAGTATGCCGACTCAGCAAGCCTGCGTCTCAAAAGCCAAAAATCACTCGAAAATACATCGCTGGCAGGTGCGAGCAGTTTTGTCGGAGCAGAAATGTGTCCAGACAAGAAAAGACCCGCAGGGAATACTTGCCGTATTGCCAAGGGGCTTGACGCAGTATGGGCGCATTTCTGCCCGTCAAAACCGTGTTTGCCCTTGTCAATCGATGGTACGGGAGGTGCGATATGGAAGAATTGAAGCTGTATGTGGTGTACCACGCCAAGCCCGGCGGACGGGAGATGTTCGTCCGCACCCTGGTGGAGCAGGGCGTCCTGACCGCCATCCGCAATGAGCCCGGCTGCCTGGCCTATGACTACTACTTCTCCGCCCAGGATGAGAACGAGCTGCTGCTCATCGAGCGCTGGACCAGCGCGGAGCACCAGCGGGTGCATATGCAGCAGCCCCACATGGACGCGGTGCGGGCGGCCAAGGCCCAGTATATCGACAGCACGGAGCTGGGCAAGTTCCGCCTGAAGGACTGACCATGCTCTTCGACACCCACGCCCACTACGACGACGAGGTCTTCGACCCGGACCGGGACGCGGTGCTGTCCGCCCTGCCGGAGCAGGGGGTGGCCCTGGTCCTGAACCCGGGCTGCGACCTGCCCTCCTCCCGCAAGGCGGTGGAGTACGCCCAGGCATACCCCCACGTCTACGCGGCGGTGGGCATCCACCCGGAGAACTGCGCCGATTTCACGCCGGCGGACATAGACGCCCTGCGCCAGCTGGCGCAGCAGCCTAAAGTCGTGGCCATCGGCGAGATCGGCCTGGACTACTACTGGGCGGAAAATCCGCCCCGGGACTTCCAGCAGCAGGTGTTCCGCGCCCAGCTGGCCCTGGCCCGGGAGCTGGCCCTGCCCGTCATCGTCCACGACCGGGAGGCCCACGGCGACACCCTCGCCATCGTCTCCGAGTTCCCGGAGGTGCGGGGCGTGTTCCACTGCTTCTCCGGCAGTCCGGAGATGGCCCGGGAGCTGCTGCAGCGGGGCTGGTATCTGGGCTTCGACGGGCCTGTCACCTATAAGAACGCCCGCCGCGCCCCGGAGGTGGCCGCCGTCACGCCCCTGGACCGGATGCTGGTGGAGACGGACAGTCCCTACATGACCCCCGTGCCCTACCGCGGCCAGCGCAACAGCTCTGCCTACGTCCACCTGGTGGCGGAAAAGCTGGCGGCGTGGAAGGGCGTCTCCCCGGCGGAGCTGGCCCGCATCACCGCGGAAAACGGCCGGCGTCTGTTCCGCATCTCCTGACGACACAAACAGACCCCCGGTGATCCACCGGGGGTCTGTTACTTTATGTCCGTATGGGCTTACTGCGCCTTTTCCAGCAGGCTTACCCGCTCCGCCATCTGGCGCACCATGAGCTTGAGAAAACGCACCTCGTCCTCCAGCTCATCCACCCGGGCGCGGGGTATCAGTCTCTCCTGGATGTCCGCCGTGCCTTCTGCCAGCAGCCGGAGCTGCGGCGTGATCTGATTTTCCACGACAATGCTTATCTGCCGGGAGACAAGCTCCTCCAGCTTTTGCAGGTCTTTTTCGTCCAGCATGGCGTCACCCTTCCTTTCACAGCAGTCTTTGTCATTATACCGCCCGCACTGCGCGCCTGTCAACCGCCGTTTTCAGCACAGCTTTGCCCCGGCGGGCACACTGTCGTCGATCAGCATCAGGTGCAGCTTCTCCTCGCCGTGCTCGTGGTGTACGGCGGAGATCAGCATACCGCAGCTGGGAATGCCCATCATCTTCCGGGGCGGCAGGTTCAGAATGGCGATGGCCGTCTTGCCCACCAGCTCCTCCGGCTCGTAGTACTGATGGATGCCGGACAGGATGATGCGGTCCGTGCCGCTGCCGTCGTCCAGCGTGAACTTCAGCAGCTTGTCGCTCTTCTTTACCGCCTCGCAGGCTTTGATCTTCACCGCGCGGAAGTCAGACTTGAGGAATGTGTCGAAGTCCACCTCGTCCTCCACGTAGGGATCAAGCTCCACCTCGGGCAGCGCGGCCTTCCTCTGGGCCTCCTGCATGGCGTCCAGCTGGGCCATGGCGGTCTCCACGTCGATGCGGGGGAACAGGTTCTCGCCCTTGCTGATCACGGCGTCCGCGGGCAGCACGCCCCACTCCGCGGCCTTCTCCCAGGTGTGCAGCGCCTCGCCGATGCCCAGCTTGGCGAATATCTTATCGCAGGTGTCCGGCATCACCGGCTGCAAAAGGGTGGTGCAGATGCGGACGCTCTCCAGCAGGTTATACAGCACCGTGGCCAGCCGGACGCGCTTGCTCTCGTCCTTGCCCAGCGCCCAGGGCGCGGTCTCGTCGATATACTTGTTGGCCCGGTCGATGACCTTGAAGATCTCGTCCAACCCGTTCTGCAGCTGCAGCTTGTCCATCTCCGCCTCGTACCTGTCCCGCAGGGCGCACACGGCCTTTTTCAGCTCGCAGTCCTCCGGCGCGTCCTCCCGGTCGGCGGGCAGTCTGCCGCCGAAGTACTTCTCCACCATGCCGGTGGTGCGGCTCACCAGGTTGCCCAGCTTGTTGGCAAGGTCGGTGTTGATGGTGCTGATGAGCAGCTCGTTGCTGAAGTTGCCGTCCGAGCCGAAGGGGAACGTCCGCAGCAGGAAGAACCGCAGCGCGTCCACGCCGAACATCTCGGACAGGGCGTAGGGATCCACCACGTTGCCCTTGGACTTGCTCATCTTGCCGCCGTCGATGACCAGCCAGCCGTGGCCGTACACGTGCTTGGGCAGGGGCAGACCCACGCTCATCAGCATGGCGGGCCAGATGATGCTGTGGAAGCGGACGATCTCCTTGCCCACGATGTGGTAGTCGGCGGGCCAGTATTTGTCAAAGTCGTGATAGCGGTCATTGTCCAGGCCCAGCGCCGTGCAGTAGTTGAACAGCGCGTCCACCCACACATAGACCACATGGCCCGGGTCAAAGTCCACGGGGATGCCCCAGCTGAAGCTGGTGCGGGAAACGCACAGGTCCTCCAGACCGGGCTTGATGAAGTTGTTCACCATCTCGTTGACGCGGGTGCGGGGCTGCAGGAAGTCGGTGTCCTCCAGCAGGTGCTGCACCTTGTCCGCGTACTTGCTCAGCCGGAAGAAGTAGGCCTCCTCCTCCGCGTCGTGTACCTCGCGGCCGCAGTCGGGGCACTTGCCGTCCACCAGCTGGCTCTCGGTCCAGAAGCTCTCGCAGGGCGTGCAGTATTTGCCCTTGTACGCACCCTTATAAATATCGCCGTTGTCGTACATCTTCTTGAAGATCTTCTGCACGGCGGCGCAGTGATAGTCGTCGGTGGTGCGGATGAACCGGTCGTTGGAGATGTTCATCAGCTTCCACAGGTCGAGAATGCCCTTTTCGCCCTCCACGATGTTGTCCACGAACTGCTGGGGCGTCATGCCCGCCTCTTCGGCCTTCGTCTCGATCTTCTGGCCGTGCTCGTCCGTGCCGGTGAGGAACATCACGTCGTAGCCCTGCAGACGCTTGTACCGGGCGATGGCGTCGGTGGCCACGGTGCAGTAGCTGTGCCCGATGTGCAGCTTGTCCGAGGGATAGTAGATCGGCGTGGTGATATAAAACGTCTTTCTTTCCATGGGATACTCTCCTTTTCCGCCGTCCCGAATGGAAGGACGGCTCAGATTACATTATTTTATTGTAGTGCAGATGCCCCCGGTTTGTCAATATTATCGCCATCCTTCCGGCAAAAATCAGCCATTTCATAAAAAACCCCATTTACAGACGGGAAAATTGTTTGTATAATACAGGTTGGAAAATCGCTCCGCAGAAACGGAACAAAAAGTTTTAGGAGGAACAATATCGTGTCTTACAGAATTTTGGTCATCAACCCCGGCTCTACCTCCACCAAGATCGGCGTGTTTGAGGACGAGACGCTGCTTTTTGACAAGACCCTGCGCCACAGCGCGGAGGACATCTCCCAGTTCAACACCATCCCCGCCCAGAAGGACTGGCGCCGTGACCTGGTCATGAAGGCGCTGCGCGAGCAGGGCTTCGACCCCCACACGCTGAACGCCGTCTCCGGCCGCGGCGGCCTGCTGCGCCCCATCCGCGGCGGAACCTATGCCGTCAACGACAACCTGGTCCGCGACTGCACCATCGGCGTCCAGGGCCAGCACGCCTCCAACCTGGGCGGCCTCATCGCCCGGGAGATCGGCGACGAGTTGGGCATCCCCTCCTATATCGTTGACCCCGTGGTGGTGGACGAGCTGGCGGACGTGGCCCGTTATGCCGGCCATCCCCTGTTCCAGCGGGTCAGCATTTTCCACGCCCTGAACCAGAAGGCCGTGGCCAAGCGCTTCGCCAAGGAGCACGGCAAAAAGTACGAGGATCTGAACCTCATCGTCTGCCACATGGGCGGCGGCTGCTCCATCGGCGCTCACGTCAAGGGCAGCGTGGTGGATACCCAGAACGCCCTGGACGGCGACGGTCCGTTCTCCCCCGAGCGTTCCGGCAGCCTGCCCACCGGCCAGCTGGTCAAGCTGTGCTGCTCCGGCAGATACACCGAGGCCGAGCTGAACCGTATGCTCTCCGGCCGCGGCGGCCTGGTGGCCTACACCGGCTCTAACGATATGCGTTACCTGCTGGCCGAGGCCGAGCACGACAAGAAGATCGCCGGCGTGGTGGATGCCTTCCACTATCAGATCGGCAAGGAGATCGGCGCTATGGCCGCCGTCATGCACGGCAAGGTGGACCAGATCATCTTCACCGGCGGCATCGCCTACGGCAAGGAGACCATCGACGCCATCTCCGAGATGGTCAGCTGGATCGCCCCCATCACCGTCTATCCCGGCGAGGATGAGCTGCTGGCCCTGGCCCAGGGCGCGCTGCGCGTGCTGCGCGGCGAGGAGAAGGCTCAGGAATACCGCCGTCCCCGTCCCGAGGACAACAACTGAAAAGCAAACGCGTAAATGCGTACAGAAACGTCCGGCGGATCACCGCCGGGCGTTTTTTGCCCTTCCCACTCCTGTGACCTTTGCCCGGTCTCCTTTTTCCTGTCATTCCGCGCCACTGACCGAGGTCACTGGCGTGGAAATCCGTCCCCGCCGCGCATATGCCGGATTGCCTATTGCATTTTCCGCCGCCCTGTGGTATCATGCGGAAAATTTCAAAACAGGAGGGATCTCTGATGTATAGCAACCGTGAGAAATACGCGCTAATGGGCGGCGTGGTGCTGGACGGCACGCGGGACATGACGCCCCGCACCGGGCTGGCCGTCTGTGTGGACGGCGGCCGCATCTCCGCCGTCTGCGCGGAGGATGCCGTTCCGCCGGAGTACGCCGTCGTCGACCTGCACGGCAAGTACCTGCTGCCGGGCCTCATCAACCTCCACGTCCACCTGCCCGCCTCCGGCAAGCCGAAGAAGAAGCCCTCCGACCCGAAAAAGCTGGTGAAGCTCATCACCTCCAACGGTCTCATGCGCCGCATCGGCGTGAAGATGTGCGAGGGCTACGCCAGGACGGAGCTGCTCAGCGGCGTCACCACCATCCGCACCGTAGGCGGCGTGGCGGACTTCGACACCATCATCCGCGACGCGGCGGCCCGGGGCGAGATCTTAGCGCCCCGGGTGGTGGCCTCCAACATGGCCGTGTCCGTCCCCGGCGGCCACATGGCCGGCTCGCTGGCCTACGAAGCCCGCACACCGGAGGAGGCCGCCGCCTATGTGGAGAAGATCGCGGCGGAGAAGCCCGACCTCATCAAGCTGATGATCACCGGCGGCGTCATGGACGCCGAGGTGGTGGGCGAGCCGGGGGTGCTGCGGATGCAGCCGGCGCTGGTAAAAGCCGCCTGTGACAAGGCCCACGCCCTTGGGATGCAGGTGGCCGCCCATGTGGAGAGCCCCGAGGGCGTCCGGGTGGCGCTGGAGAACGGCGTGGACTCCATCGAGCACGGCGCGAAGCCCGACGACCATATTCTGCAGCTGTGCCGGGAGCGTCACGCCTACCAGGTCTCCACCATCTCCCCCGCCGTGCCCTACGCCCTGTTTGACCGCGCCGTCTCCCATGCCACCTATGAGCAGCAGGAGAACGGCAAGGTGGTGTTCGAGGGCATCATCGCCATGGCGAAGGCCTGCCTGGAAAACAACATCTCCGTGGGCCTGGGAACGGACACCGGCTGTCCCTATATCACCCACTACGATATGTGGCGGGAGCTGTGCTACTTCGTGAAATACTGCGGCGTCACCCCGGGCTTCGCCCTCCACAGCGCCACCCTAGGCAACGCGGAGCTGGCGAACATCGCCCACGAGACCGGCTCGATCCAGCCGGGAAAGGCGGCGGATATGATCGTCTGCGCCGCCGATCCGCTGGCGGACCTGACCGCCCTGCGTTCGCTGGACATGGTCATCAAGTCCGGCTATCGGGTGGAGCACCCCCAGGTGAAGAAAATGCCCGACGTGGAGCGGGAGCTGGACAAGTTCCTGTAAGCGCGGGAAACGGAAAAAAGGCGGAAGGGGCTGCCCGCAGGGCAGCCCCTTCGCCTTGGAAGAGAGAGTTGGCTTTCGCCGGATCAATGCTCCTCGTTGGGACGCTGGAAGACGCGCGTCTCACGAGTTTGGGAACGGCCGGGCAGGAGAGAGGCCGCCAGACCGAAGATAACAGCGGGGAGCAGCCAGCTCAGCCCCAGGTCATACAGGGGCAGGTTGGCCATAAAGGGGATGTGGATGCCGTTGGCGTTGAGGGTGCACAGCACGCTGGTCAGCAGCGCGCCGATGGCCGCGCCGCGGCTGACACGGTCCGGCAGGCGGGGCGCCAGCAGGGAGATGAAGATCAGCACCAGCGTGGGGGGATAGATCACGTCCAGCACCGGCGCGGCCACGGCCACGATGCGGTCCAGACCCAGGTTGGACACCACAGCGCTGAACACGCAGATGGCGATGACGAACACCTTGTAGCTCACCTTGCCGCGGCACAGCTCGGCGAAATAGGCGGCGGCGGAGCTGGTCAGGGCGATGGCGGTGGTGACGCAGGCCAGACCTACCACCACGCCGAACAGGATCACGCCCACCTTGCCCATCAGCGCCTCTACCAGCGCCATAATGAGCTGGGCGCGGCCGATGTCGCTGGTGTACTGGGCGGACACGGTAGCGCCCAGATAGGCCAGACCCATGTAGACGCACAGCAGGAGCACGCCGGCCAGCACGGCCGCGCCGCCCACCACGCGGAACTGCTTCTTGCCGCTGTCATAGCCCTTGGCGGTAACGCTCTGCAGCACGATGATGCCGAAGGGCAGCGCCGCCAGCGCGTCCATGGTCTGATAGCCGGCCTTGATGCCGGTAACGGCGGCGTTGGCGATCTGGGGCAGGGCGGCGATCTCGCCCAGGGGCGTCACGATGCCCTTGATGATGATGGCGAACAGACCCACCAGCAGCAGCGGCGTCAGCACCTTGCCCACGATGTCCACCACGGCGGACTCCTTGATGCACAGCGCCAGGATCAGCGCGAAAAACAGAACGGAAAACAGCACCGGGGACACGCCGGGGATGTTGGGGGCGATGGCCATCTCGAACGTGCTGGCGGAGGTGCGGGGGATGGCCACCATCGGCCCGATGCACAGGATGATGGCGCACATCAGGATCTCCGCGGGGATCTTGCCCAGCCGAAGCGTCACCGCTTCGCTGCTGCCCACCCGCAGCAGGGCGAACACGCCCAGCAGCGCCAGGCCGATGTCCGCGATGAAATAGGCGGAGAAGCCCAGCAGCCACTGCGGGCCGGCCTCCATGCCCAGGTACGGCGGGAAGATCACGTTGCCCGCGCCAAAAAACATGGAAAACAGCGCAAAGCCGACGACGATGATGTCCCGGACGGTATTGTTACTCTTCTGCATACTTCCTTTTCTCCTCTTTTGCCTGATTTTGTTCCAAATTTTGCTGAACACCAGTCATGCAAATCATGCATATAGGGTAACATTTTTTTCATGACAAGGGAAATGAGCGCTGTTGATGGGGGCATTAAAAAGATTTATGGGGCAAAGAATTTCGCAAAAAACAGGAAAAAATTGGCAGAAAATTAACAAAAGGCACGTTGAAAACGGCCCGCTGTTGTGATATATTGAAAAATACACCGGAAATAATTGTGCAAAATGTCAAAAGCGAGGTTTCTATGGATGATAACAAGCTGCGGGCGCTGTTGACAGCCGTCCAGTGCGGTAGTTTTGGAAAAGCCGCCGCGCAGCTGGGCTATACCCAGTCGGCCATGACCCATCTGGTCAGCAAGCTGGAGGCGGAGCTGGGCTGCACGCTGCTGCTTCGCAGCAGCAAGGGCGTCCGCCTGTCGGAGGAAGGGGAGCATCTGCTGCCCTATATTCAGAACGTCATCGACGCCTGCGCCGCGCTGCGGCAGGAGGCGGAGGGCCAGGGCAAGGTCTACGGCCGCGCGCTGCGTATCGGCTGCTTTGCCAGCATCGCCCGCGCCCGGCTGCCGGAGCTGCTCCGCAAATTCCGCAAGCAGCACCCGGAGATCCGGGTAGACGTGCTGGTCCAGGGCAATGAGCTGGCCGACGCCCTGGAGGAGGACCGCATCCAGCTGGCCATCGTGGACGAGGCCTGCGCCCGGGGCTTCCAGTGGACGCCGCTGACGGACGCGCCGCTGGTGGCGGTGACGCCGCCGGACTTCCCCTGGGCGGGGGATACCATCCCCCTGACCCGGCTGCTGCAGGAGCCGTTCCTCTCCAGCCCGGAGCAGTATGTGGAGCAGTACCTGCCCCCGGAAGTGCCGCGCCTGGAGGTCACCGCCTCCGACGATGGGGCGATCCTGTCCATGGTGGCGGCGGGGCTGGGGGTTTCGGTGCTGTCCGCGTTTTCGCTGGCGGGCTATGAGAACCGCGTCAAGGTCATCCCGCTGGAGCAGCCCCTGTCCCGGCGGCTGGGCGTGGCGGTAAAGTCCATGCCGGCGGCCAACTCCTCGGCCCGGCTGTTCCTGTCGTTCCTGAAGCGCCAGTACCCCAACGCCCCCGTCTCCTGAACCGCCCTCTCGTCTTGCCTCCCTCTGCGAGGGAGGTGTCACGGCCAAAGGCCGTGACGGAGGGAGAGACATAATACGCAGTTTTCTCTCCCCCAGTCAGCGCTTCGCGCTGCCAGCCCCCTCCCAGAGGGGGCCGAGAAATCACACCGCTGCTTCTCTTTTCGCTGCCGCTGGTTTTTGCCACGGTAGAACCGATTGCGCCTGCATTTCAAAGCAAAAGCGGCAGCGAAAAGAGAAGCAGAGACAATGCAGCATTTAGGTGAAATTTGCACGGCACAACGTTCGCGTGGTGAAAACAAGCGGGATAAGCGGCAAGTGAAGCCGCGCAAGGAAATCCAAAAACGTAGTTTTTGGCGGCGTTTCTTTTCCTCTTTTCTTTCGCTGTTGAAAGAAAAGAGGCCGCCGGAGGCATGAAAGTAACCCGTCGGAGACAAAAGAAAAAAGTGACCCGCGCCGGGGCGCGGAACACCCCTTTCTTGAGGGAAATAAAAGAAGGACCGCCTTTCGGCGGTCCTTCTTTTATGTTCTCTCAGAGGTTCAGCACTTCTCGAACACCACGGCAGTACCCATACCGCCGCCGATGCACAGGGTGGCCAGACCCTTCTTGGCCTCGGGACGCTTCTGCATCTCGTGCAGCAGGGTGACGATGATACGCGCACCGGAAGCACCCACGGGGTGACCCAGGGCGATCGCGCCGCCGTTGACGTTGACCTTGCTCATGTCAAAGTGCAGCTCGCGGGCCACAGCGATGGACTGGGCGGCAAACGCCTCGTTGGCCTCGATCAGGTCGATGTCGTCGATGGTCACGCCGGCCTTCTTCATGGCGTTGCGGCAGGCCACCACAGGACCGACGCCCATGATCTTGGGATCGACGCCGCCCTGGCCCCAGCCGATCAGCTTGGCCATGGGCTTCAGACCGTACTTCTCCACAGCCTCGCCGGAAGCCAGCACCATGGCGGCAGCGCCGTCGTTGATGCCGGAGGCGTTGGCGGCGGTGACGCGGGGCGTGCCCTTGTCAGCGGCGTCCTGATAGCCGGTGGGCTCAAAGGTGTTCACCACAACGGGGTTGGGGGACTCGGCGCTCAGGGGGAACGCGCCCTTCAGCTTGGCGATGCTCTCCGCGGTCACGCCGGCCTTGGGATACTCGTCCTTGGCGAAGGGCACCATGTCCTTCTTCACCTTGATCATCACGGGGACGATCTCGTCGTCGAAGCGGCCGGCGGCCTGGGCGGCCTCAGCCTTCTGCTGGGAAGCGGCGGCAAAGGCGTCCTGCTCGGCACGGGTGATGCCCCACAGGTCGTTGATGTTCTCGGCGGTCGTGCCCATGTGGTAGTTGTTGTACGCATCCCACAGGCCGTCCTTGATCATGGTGTCCACCAGCTTCTTGTCGCCCATACGAGCGCCCCAGCGGGCGTCCATGGAGGCGAAGGGAGCGGCGCTCATGTTCTCCGTACCGCCGCAGATGACGATGTCGCTGTCGCCGGCCAGGATGGAACGGGCGGCCTCAATGAGGGACTTCATGCCGGAGCCGCAGACCATACCCACGGTGTAGGCGGGGGTGGAGTAGGGAATACCGGCCTTCACGGAGACCTGGCGGGCCACGTTCTGGCCCTGAGCCGCGGTCAGGATGCAGCCGAACATCAGCTCGTCCACGTTCTCAGGCGCGACATTGGCGCGCTTCAGCGCCTCCTTGACCACCACAGCGCCCATGTCGGCGGCGGGGGTGTTCTTCAGAGAGCCGCCAAAAGAGCCGATGGCGGTACGGCAGCAGTTGACAAGATACAGGTCCTTCATGAAAGTTACCTCCTATAAAATGTTGAAATGATTATACACCACGCGGGGAAGTCTGTCTATCGCTATGATAGTCAATTTTTTAACAATAGTCAACCGTGATTTTGTTCACCGTGTAAAAATCGTGAAAAACGTCAGACGACCTCACCACTTTTAGGGCATTTTGACGAAGCTCAACCGGCGGTATTGCCGTCCTCCGCCGTCAGCTCCGCCCGGAGCTGGGTCAGCTTTTCATAGAACGCGCCGGTGTCGATGGTGTCGTACAGCTTGGTATTCACCACCACCACGGCATCCTGCAGCCGCTGCTCCCACAGCACGTCGAAGTACGTCTGGGCCACGGCGCTCATGTCCGTCTCCGTCCGCATCACCACATAGCACGTTCCGTCCTCATAGGGGTCGATCACGGCGTCCATGCCGCCCATCTCCAGCGCTGCAATGGCGTCGCTGAGGGGGTCGCCCTCCACGGTGGCCAGCGTCACGGCAGAGCCGACCTCCTGGCCCAGCTCCTCGCAGATGGCCGCATACTCGCTCTCCTTGTCCTCCGCCGCCTGCCAGCGCGCCAGCAGGTCATTGGCCACACCCTCGGCGTCATCGTCGTCGGTGACGGTCACCACATACACGCCCATGTATCCCTGTGCCCCGGCGTAGTCCGCCAGCGCCGCCTCGTCGGGATACAGGCTGCTGCCCGGGGTGCAGAACGCCTCATACAGGTCGCGGTACAGATACTGCCCCGTCTGGATCACGTCCCAGGCCGCCTCGCTGACGCCCATCACCGCCAGCCGCTGGAGAAATGCCTCCTCGCTGCCGTAGTACGTCACATACTGCTGCCGCTGGGCCTCCATCTCCGCCTTGTCCGCGTCGGTCAGTGCAATACCGGCCTCGTTGGCCCAGGCGCGCACCACCGCGTGCTGCTTCACCGCCTCCAGGGCGTCCGCCTTGGCGTATGCGCCGAAGGTCATGTCCTCCGTCACGGCGGCATCCCAGTCCAGCCCCTCCACCTGTCCGGCCAGGTAGTCGCAGTCCTGGGCCAGCCAGTACAGATACTCCTCGCAGGTGATCGTCTCGCCGCTGATGGTCATCAGCTCCCCGTCGGGATGCAGCCCGCTGGCCTGATACAGCAGCCCGTCGGTGCGCTTGCCGTTTTTCATGCCGCCGGTGAGGGCGAACGCGCCCACCAGCACCGCGGACGCGATCACGCCCGCCAAAAATCTGATCCAGTTACTTTTCATGTGTCGTCTCCTCTGTCCGGGCCGCGGCCCTGTTCTCTTCCTGCTGCAAACGCAGCGCCTCCACCAGCCCTCCGGCGGCGGCCAGCGCCTCCTCCTTGGGCTGCATATACAGCGTCAGCTTCGGCGCAGCGCCGGCGGACAGCTGTGCCCGGCTTCGGTAGCCCGCCATGGTGCACACCGCCAGCAGCGCCGCCGCGTCGATGTGCGGGTCGAAGCTGAACACCAGCTGCCGCCCCTTCTGCGTAATATCGGTAACGCCCGCCGTCATGGCCGCCGCGCGCAGCAGCGCCACCTGCAGCAGCGCCGTCACCGGCCCGGGCACGTCGCCGTACCGGTCCAGCAGCTCGTCGGTCAGCTCGCTCTCGTCCTCTGCCGTCCGCAGCGCGGCGATGCGGCGGTACAGGTCCATCCGCTGCTCCGGCGCGGGCACATAGCTCTCCGGGATATAGGCCGCCACCGTCAGATCCGCCGAGCACTCCACCCGGGCGGGCACGGCCTTGCCCTGCTGCTCCAGCACCGCGTCGTTCAGCAGCTTCAGATACATATCGTAGCCCACGGACATCATATACCCCGACTGCTCCGGCCCAAGCAGGTTGCCCGCGCCCCGTATCTCCAGATCGCGCATGGCGATCTTGAAGCCCGAGCCGAACTCCACATACTCCCGTATGGCCGTCAGCCGCTTGGCCGCCACCTCCGTCAGCACCTTTCCGGTGCGGTACGTCAGATAGGCGTAGGCCCGCCGTGCGCTGCGCCCGATGCGTCCCCGTATCTGGTGCAGCTGGCTCAGCCCCATGTTGTCCGCGTCCTCGATGATCAGCGTGTTCACGTTGGGGATGTCGATGCCCGTCTCGATGATGGTGGTGCACACCAGCACGTCGATCTCGCCCTCGGCCATCCGTCCCATGACACGGCTCAGCTCGCTCTCGGACATCTTCCCGTGGGCCGTCTCCACCACCGCGCCGTCGCCCAGCAGCTCCCGCAGCCGCCGGGCCGCGGTGTCGATGGTCTCCACCCGGTTGTGCAGGTAGTAGGCCTGCCCGCCCCGGTCCAGCTCCCGCCGCAGCGCCTCCGCCACGATGCCCCAGTCGTGCTCCAGCACATAGGTCTGCACCGGCTGGCGGTCCTGGGGCGGCTGCTCGATGGTGCTCATGTCCCGGATGCCGCTCAGCGCCATGTTCAGCGTCCGGGGGATAGGCGTGGCGCTGAGGGTCAGCGTGTCCACCTGCTTCGCCCGCTCCCGCAGCTTCTCCTTGTGGGTCACGCCGAAGCGCTGCTCCTCGTCGATGATCAGCAGTCCCAGATCCTTGAATTCCAGATCCTTGCTCAGCAGCTTGTGCGTGCCGATGAGCAGGTCCACCCGGCCCTCCTTCACCCGCTGCAATATCTCCTTCACCTGCTTGGGGCTGCGGAAGCGGGACAGCACCTCCACCGTCACCGGGAACGCCCTGAACCGCGCCGCCGCCGTGGCGTAGTGCTGCTGCGCCAGCACGGTGGTGGGCACGAGGATGGCCGCCTGCTTGCCGTCCAGAATACACTTCATGGCCGCCCGCAGGGCCACCTCCGTCTTGCCGTAGCCCACGTCGCCGCACAGCAGCCGGTCCATGGGCACGGGCTTCTCCATGTCCTTCTTGATATCCCGTATGGCCGCGAGCTGATCCTCCGTCTCCGTGTAGTCGAAGGCGTCCTCAAACTCCTGCTGCCACGGGCTGTCCGGGGAGAAGGCGTGTCCTCCCAGCCGCTGCCGCTGGGCATACAGCCGGATCAGCCCCTCCGCCAGATCCTTGGCCGCGGCCTTGGCCCGGCGTGTGGTCTTGGCCCACTGGTCGCCGGACAGCTTGTTCAGCCGCGTTTTCTCCGTCTCCTCGCCGCCGCCGATGTACTTGCTCACCAGGTCCAGCGACGTGGCCGGCACATACAGGCAGTCGCTGCCGGCGTAGTTGATCTTGATATAGTCCTTCTCCACGCCGTCCACCGGCAGCCGGATCATCCCGGCGAACCGTCCGATGCCGTGGTGCACGTGTACCACCAGGTCGCCCACCGACAGGTCGGCGTAGCTCATGATCCGCTGGCGGCTGTCGCTCTTGGCCGCCCTGGCCTTTGCCTTCCGGCCCGACAGGCTGCGGGTCAGCTGGCCCTCCGTCAGCACCGCCAGCTTCAGCGCCGGCCACTCGCTGCCGGCGCTCAGCGCCCCCAGCGAGATGATGACCTCCCCGGGCCTTGGCGTCCGCTGTCCATCCAGCGCCAGCGACGCCGGGATGTCCCGCTGCTGCAGCAGCTCCTGCATATTGCGGCAGCGCACCTCACCGCCGCACAGCACCAGCACGCCGCAGCCGCTGCTCCGGTAATGCTCGATGTCCCCGGCGGCGGTGTCCAGACTGCCGCCGTAGCCCGCCAGCTGCTTGGCCGCGATGTCCAGCAGCAGCTTGGGCGGCAGCAGATACCGGCTGGTGGGCAGGCTCTCCAGCTGGCACACCGGGAAGCGGCCCAGCGCCGCTTCCAGCTCGCCCTCCGTCATCATCAGGTCGCCGAAGGCCGCGGCCATCACGCCGCCCTCCGCAGCGGCGGTCACGTCCTGCCGCAGCTGCCACAGCGCGGCCCGCAGCACCTCCTGCACCCGCCCCGCCTCGCTGACGCACACGATAGCGTCCGGCGGGAGATAGTCAAAGGCCGTGGCCTTCTCCGGGTACACCGCCGCCATATAGCGGTCGCCGCCGGGGGGCGTCACGCCCTGCCGCAGCAGCGCCGCGTCGCTCTCCAGCCGCTGGCGCAGCGCACCGTGCTCCTTCTTCAGCCGTTTGGCCGTCTCCTCGATGCGCTCCGCCGCCTGGGCGGCGCTGTCCGCCGTCCGGCAGGGCAGCAGCTCCGACGCGGGCAGCACCGTCAGCGCATGGCGGTTCTTCACCCGCCGCTGGGTGTTCACGGCGAAGTCGCCCATGCTGTCCAGCTCGTCGTCAAAGAACTCGCACCGCACCGGCTGCTCCGCGTCCGGCGGGAACACGTCCAGAATGCCGCCCCGCACCGCGAACTGCCCCGGCCCTTCCACCTGATCGCACCGGCTGTACCCGGCGGCGGCCAGCCGCCCGGCCAGCGCCGTCACGTCGTACTGCCCGCCTATCTCCAGCGTAAAGGCGGCGTCCTCCAGCACCTCCCGGGGGATGCACCGCTGCACCATGCCGTCCACGGCGGCCACCACAATGGCCGCGCCGCCCGCCATGCGGTGCAGCGCCGCCAGCCGGCTGTTCTCCCACTGGCGGCTGTACGCGCCGGGCCGCAGCTGCAATTCCCGGGCGGGCAGCACCACCGGCGTCTGCCCCGTCAGGGCCGCCAGATCCGCCGCCTGCCGCCGGGCCTCCTTCTCGTCGGCGCACAGCACCACCACCGGCCGCTTAGCCTCCGCCAGCACCGCCGCCGTCACCATGGCCCGGTGAACGGGGGCGAGCCCCGTCACGGCGGCGCACCGCTCCCGCCCCGTCAGGGACTGTGTCAGCTCCCGTATCTGGGGCAGCGACCGTATCTCCTCCACCAGTCCGCGCAAAAGGCTCACCTCCCTCCACGATTTTCAAAGAAATGCAAGATCTTTCCCGATCAGTATGTTGAAATTTCCAGATGCTTCTAAAGATCTTTCAAAAAATTTCTACCCTCAGTTATAGCGGTTCATCGTCTTTTCCGGCCCATTCTCTATCAAATACAGTGCAGCCTCCGCCGCCCGGTCCAGTGTCTCCCGCAGCGTTTTGGCCTCCTGTCCCGTGGGCTTGCCGATGACCCAGTCGATCATCTCGTGGTCGGGGTGCTCCGGCATCCCCACGCCCACCTTGATCCGGGGAAACCCGTCTGTACCAAGGTGCTGGATGATGTTCTTCAGCCCGTTGTGCCCCCCGGCCGACCCGCTTTTGCGGATACGCAGCTTGCCCACCGGCAGCGACACGTCGTCGGAGATGACCAGCACATGGTCCGCCGGCACTTTGTAGAACCGGGCCGCCTCGCCTACGGACTCGCCGGACAGGTTCATGTACGTCTGGGGCTTCATCACCAGTATCTTATTCCCGTTTCGCTCCAAAATGCCCGTCCAAGCCTTAAATCTCAGCTTGGAAAGTTTGAAATTTTCCTTCTCCATCAGGCTGTCCAGCGCCAGCCAACCCATGTTGTGCCGGGTGCTTTCGTACTGCTTGCCCGGGTTTCCCAGACCCACCAGTATCCAGTTCACACCGCCGGAATTGCTCCTGTTAAAAAACAAGGCCCTCGCCTCCTTCTGCCAAAATGAAAAGGGGACTGCAAACGCAGTCCCCTTAGTATACCACATTCTTCTCCGTTTGGAAAGGCTCAGTTGAACAGCTTGGCGATGGAGATCTCCTGATAGATGCGCTCGATGGCCTCGGCGAACATAGGCGCCACGGACAGATACTTGATCTTCTCGCAGCCCTCGCCCATGGTCTCGGGAATGGTGTTCAGCAGGGCCACCTCCTTGATGACGCTGCTGCTCAGGCGCTCCAGCGCCGGGCCGGACAGCACGCCGTGGCTGGCGCAGGCGTACACGTTCTTCGCGCCGCCCACCTCCACGATGGCCTTGGCCGCGTTGCAGATAGAGCCGGCGGTGTCGATCATGTCGTCGAACAGGATGCAGTCCTTGCCCTCCACGTCGCCGATGACGTTCATGACCTCGCACTGGTTGGCCTTCTGGCGGCGCTTGTCCACGATGGCCAGACCCATGTGCAGCTTCTGGGCGAAGGTGCGGGCGCGGGCCACGCTGCCCACGTCGGGGGACACCACCACCATGTCCTCGCACTTCTCGCCAAACTTCTTGGCGTAGTAGTCCACGAACACCGGGTTGCCCAGCAGGTTGTCCACGGGGATGTCAAAAAAGCCCTGGATCTGGCTGGCGTGGAGGTCCATGGTCAGCACCCGGTCAGCGCCGGAGGCGGTGAGCATATTGGCCACCAGCTTGGCGGAGATGGGATCGCGGCTCTTGGCCTTGCGGTCCTGGCGGGCATAGCCGAAATAGGGGATCACGGCGGTGACACGGCCGGCGCTGGCGCGCTTGCAGGCGTCGATCATAATGAGCAGCTCCATCAGGCTGTCGTTGACGGGCTTGCAGGTGGAGTTGATGAGGAACACGTCGCTGCCGCGGACGCTCTCATACAGGGATACGGAGGCCTCGCCGTCGGCGAAGCTCTTGACCTCCGCCTCGCCCAGCTTGATACCGATGATCTTGCAGATCTCCTGGGCCAGTGCGGGGTTGGCATTGCCGGTGAAGATCTTCATGTCCTTGCCGTGAGAAATCATGGTCGTACTCTCGCTTTCTATCCGTTTTTTGGTGTATGGATGATATATATGGAAACAGACGTCTGTTTCACGCGAAAGGGGAAGACGGATCGTTAAAAAGGAAACAAAAAGCCGTCCCGCTGCACCGGCGCATCAGAGCGCGGCGGACAGCGCGGACGGCAACGATCCCCCGGATACGAGGGCGCGGTCACGGACGATATGCACCTTGCTGCGGCTGACAATGCCCATCGGCACGCACCCCCTTTCCTGTACTGCCCCCTATTATAGCAGGTTTGCTGAGAAAATCCAGTATTTTTCCCGTTTTTTTCGGCAATAATTTTTTTGCCGCCCTTTTCCACAGCTGCTTCCACGGTTTGTCCGGCAAATTGCTGGCATTTTTCATGTTTCTGATAAATATAGGGCATTTTTCCTATTTTATAGTTGCAATTTCCTTTCCACTGCATTACAATAGGCAGGTATCTGGAAAAGGAGTTGGGCCGCGTATGCTGCATATCGTGCTGGTAGAACCTGAAATACCCCAGAATTGCGGCAACATCGCCCGCACCTGCGCCGCCACCGGCAGCAGCCTCCACCTTATCCGCCCCCTGGGCTTCGACATCTCCGACCGGGCCGTCAAGCGGGCCGGCCTGGACTACTGGCATCTGGTGGACGTGTATGACTACGACGGGCTGGACGACTTCTTCCGCCGCGATCCTGAGGCGGCGGAGAATATGTGGCTGGCCACCACCAAAGCGCCCCGGGACTACACCCAGGCCCAGTTTTCGCCGGACTGCTGGCTGGTGTTCGGCAAGGAGACGGCGGGCCTGCCGGAGGACTTCCGCATGGCCCACTATGACCGCTGCATCCGCCTGCCCATGCGCGCGGAGGCCCGCAGCCTGAATTTGAGCAATTCCGTGGCCATCCTCACCTACGAGGCCCTGCGTCAGAACGGCTTCCCCGGTCTGTCGGGCACAGGCGAGATGGCGGAACATATATAATAAACCGTGATTTTTATGCGAGAGGAGCGTTTCGTATGAATTACAACAAAAAGACCATCCGCGACGTGGACGTCGCCGGCAAGAAGATCCTGCTGCGCTGCGATTTCAACGTACCCCAGGACAAGGAGACCGGCGCCATCACCAGCGACAAGCGCATCGTGGCGGCGCTGCCCACCATCCGGTATCTGCTGGAGCGGAACGCGGCGGTCATCGCCTGCTCCCACCTGGGCAAGCCCAAGGGCGAGTGGAAGTCCAAGCTGACCCTCGCCCCCGTGGCGGAGCGTCTGAGCCAGCTGCTGGGCCAGGAGGTCATCTTCGCCAAGGACATCGTGGGCGAGGACGCCAAGGCCAAGGCCGCGGCGCTGCAGGGCGGCCAGATCATGCTGCTGGAGAACCTGCGCTTCGATCCCCGCGAGGAGAAGAACGACCCCGCCTTCGCCAGGGAGCTGGCGGACATGGCAGAGCTGTACGTGTCCGACGCCTTCGGCACGGTCCACCGCGCCCACGCCTCCACCGCCGGCGTGGCGGCCTACCTGCCCGCCGTGTCCGGCCTGCTGGTGGCCAAGGAGCTGGAGGTCATGGGCGGCGCGCTGAACGACCCCAAGCGCCCCTTCGTGGCGGTGCTGGGCGGCGCCAAGGTCAGCGACAAGATCGGCGTCATCAACAACCTGCTGGATAAGGCCGACACCGTCATCATCGGCGGCGGCATGGCCTACACCTTTGCCAAGGCCCAGGGCGGCAGCATCGGTAAGAGCCTGTGTGAAAACGACAAGCTGGACTACGCCCTGGATATGATCGAAAAGGCCAGAAAGAACGGCGTGCAGCTGCTGCTGCCCACGGACACCGTGGCGGCGGACGACTTCTCCAACGACGCCCACCGTCAGGTGGTCAGCACCATGGCCATCCCCGAGGGCTGGGAGGGCATGGACATCGGCCCGGACACCATCAAGACGTTCTGCGGCGCGGTGCGCGGCGCGGGCACGGTGGTGTGGAACGGCCCGATGGGCGTGTTTGAGTTCGACAACTTCGCCGCCGGCACGCGGGCCATGGCCCAGGCGCTGGCCGACAGCGGCGCCATCACCATCGTGGGCGGCGGCGACAGTGCCGCGGCGGTGGAGCAGATGGGCTTTGCCGACAAGATCACCCACATCAGCACCGGCGGCGGTGCGTCCCTGGAGTTCCTGGAGGGGCTGGAGCTGCCCGGCGTGGCCTGCCTGCTGGATAAATAAGCGCATACTTCCCATTTAATTATATATGAAAGACAGAGGAGTTAAGTAGTTATGAATCGCAGATACCGTAAGACCATCATCGCGGGCAACTGGAAGATGAACAAGACCGCCACCGAGACGAAGAAGTTCGCCGAGGAGCTGAAGGCCCTGCTGCCCAAGGCCAAGTGGTGCGACATCGTGGTGTGTGTCCCCGCCGCCAACATCTCCACCGCCATCAAGGCGTTCAAGGACGCCCGCGTGTCCGTGGGCGCGCAGAACGTGTTCTATGAGAAGTCCGGCGCGTACACCGGCGAGGTGTCCGCCGATATGCTGAAGGATCTGGGTGTGAAGTACGTCATCATCGGCCACTCCGAGCGCCGTCAGTACTTCGGCGAGACGGATTTCACCGTGAACCGCAAGGTGCTGGCCGCCCTGGAGGCCGGTCTGCACCCCATCATCTGCGTGGGCGAGACCCTGGAGCAGCGGGAGTTGGGCATCACCATGGAGCTCATCGCCCTGCAGGTCAAGTCCGCTCTGGCCGGCGTGCCCGCCGAGAAGCTGCGTAAGTGCGTCATCGCCTATGAGCCGGTGTGGGCCATCGGCACGGGCAAGACCGCCACGGCCGAGCAGGCCGCCGAGGTCTGCACCTTCATCCGCACCACCGTGCGCCACCTGTACGGCGCCCGTATCGCCCGCTCCATCACCATCCAGTACGGCGGCTCTATGAAGCCCGCCAACGCGGCGGAGCTGCTGAGCCAGCCCGACATCGACGGCGGCCTTATCGGCGGCGCGGCGCTGAACGCCGCGGACTTTGTGGAGATCATCAACGCGGCCAACCAGGACTGATCGGCCAAGGAGGTTCGGCATGAATAAAACTCCCACTACCCTTATCATTATGGACGGCTTCGGCCTTGCCCCGGCGGCGGACGACAACGCCGTCTCCCTGGCCAGCACCCCGGTGCTGGATAAGCTGTTCCAGGAATACGCCTATACCACCCTGTCCGCCAGCGGACTGGACGTGGGCCTGCCCGCCGGGCAGATGGGCAACAGCGAGGTGGGCCACACCAACATCGGCGGCGGCCGCGTGGTGTTCCAGGACCTGCCCCGCATCAGCCGCGCCATCGAGGACGGCAGCTTCTTCCAGAACGAGGCCTACAACAAGGCCATGGACGACTGCCTGAAGAACGACAGCAGCCTGCACCTGTACGGCCTGCTGTCCGACGGCGGCGTGCATTCCCACATCGAGCACCTCTTCGCCCTGCTGCAGATGGCCAAGGACAAGGGCCTGACCAAGGTGTATGTCCACTGCTTCCTGGACGGGCGTGACGTGTCCCCCACCAGCGGCAAGGGCTTTGTGCAGGAGCTGCAGGACAAGTGCGCCCAGCTGGGCGTGGGTAAGATCGCCACGGTGATGGGCCGCTATTACGCCATGGACCGCGACAAGCGCTGGGAGCGGGTGCAGATGGCCTACGACGCCATGGTCTATGGCGAGGGCCATCACAACAGCGACCCCGTGGCCGCCGTGGCGGAGAGCTACGCCAACGGCATCACCGATGAATTTGTCGAGCCGGTGGTCATCGACCCGGACGGCACCATCAGCGACAACGACAGCATCATTTTCTTCAACTACCGGCCCGACCGCGCCCGTGAGATCACCCGCGCCATCGTCGATCCGGACTTCGACGGCTTCGCCCGGGAGTTCTTCCCCACCACCTACGTGTGCAACACGGAGTACGACGCCTCCATGCCCAATGTGCTGGTGGCCTGGCCGCGCATCGCCGTGAAAAACGGCCTGGGCGAGTACCTCAGCAGCATGGGTATGACCCAGCTGCGTATCGCCGAGACGGAGAAGTACGCCCATGTTACGTTCTTCTTCAACGGCGGCGTGGAGAAGCAGTACCCCGGCGAGGACCGCGTCCTCGTCCCCTCTCCCAAGGTGGCCACCTATGACCTCCAGCCGGAGATGAGCGCCTTCGAGGTCTGCGACAAGTGCGTGGAGCGCATCGAGTCCGGCGCGTATGATGTGATCATCCTCAACTTCGCCAACTGCGACATGGTGGGCCACACCGGCGTGCTGGAGGCCGCCGTCAAGGCCGTGGAGACCGTGGACACCTGCGTGGGCCGTGTGGTGGATGCCACCCTGAAGATGGGCGGCATCGCTATGGTCACGGCGGACCACGGCAACGCCGAGGACATGAAGCAGCCCGACGGCAGCCCCATGACCGCCCACACCACCAACCTCGTCCCCTTCATCCTGTGCGGCGCGGGGACGGAGCTGCGGCCCGGCCGCCTGGCGGACATCGCCCCCACCATCCTGGATGTGATGGGCCTGGCCTGCCCGCCGGAGATGGACGGCGAAACGCTGATCGTGAAATAAAGCAGACGCGGAGACTTCCCGGAGCAAGCTCCGGGAAGTCTTTTGGTAATAAAGGAGTATCCATGAACATTTTCGTCATCGGCTGCGGCCGCTGGGGCTCGCTCATCACCTGGTATCTGGACCGCATCGGCCACCATGTCACGCTGTACGGCCGCAAAACCTCCCCCAAGATGCAGTCGTTTCTGGCCACCCGCCAGAACGACCTGCTGACGCTGCCCGACTCCGTGGCCCTGACCACGGAGCTGAACGACATTGAAGGTGTGGAGACGGTCATCATCTCCGTCGGCTCGCAGGGCCTGCGGTCGCTGCTCCATGAGCCGCCGCTGCAGGCCCTGCGGAACAAGACCGTGGTGCTGTGCATGAAGGGTCTGGAGATGGACACCGGCAAGCGTCTCAGCCAGATCGCCGCCGAGTGCCTTGACCCGTCCAACACCGTGGCCGTATGGCTCGGCCCGGGCCATGTGCAGGAGTTTTACCGGGGCATCCCCAACTGCATGGTCATCGACAGCGAGAACGAGGACGTGAAGCGCCGTCTGGTGCAGTCCTTCTCCAGCGACCTGATCCGCTTCTACTACGGCGGCGACATGATCGGCAACGAGGTGGGCGCGGCGGCCAAGAACGTGGTGGGCATCGCCGCCGGCTTTCTGGACGGCGTGGAGATGTCCAGCCTCAAGGGCGCGCTGATGAGCCGCGGCACGCGGGAGGTGGCCCGTCTCATCAAGGCCATGGGCGGCAGCGAGCTGTCGGCCTACGGCCTGTGCCACCTGGGCGACTACGAGGCCACCGTGTTCTCCCCCTACAGTCACAACCGCCAGTTCGGCGAAGCGTTCATCCGCCATCAGGACTTCCACCGGCTGGCGGAGGGCTTCTACACCGTGGAGGCCCTGATGCTGCTGGGCCGGCAGTACGGCGTGGAGCTGCCCATCTGCCGGGCGGTCCACGACATCCTCTATGAGCACGCCGACCCCCAGGCCACGCTGCAAAGTCTGCTGCGCCGCGGCCTCCGGGCGGAGTTCGACGACTGACCGCCGCGCTTTTCATGCAGTAAATAAGCGTTTGCTTATAGACACTTTTGGCGAAATGTGGTAGAATACGCCATCCAAAGATCATCCCCGAAGGAGGGTGCTGTATGAACGAAGTAAAGACACCGAAAAAACCGCTGATCTACTACTACCTCGTGGCGCTGCTGGCGCTGCTGCTGTTCAATTTCCTGGCCATGCCCTGGCTGTCGGAGCATCAGATCAAGGACGTGGACTACAACACCTTCGTCTCCATGACGGAGAAGAAGGAGATCGGCCAGGTGGAGATCCAGGAGCAGGATAACCGCATCCTGTTTACCTCCGCCGACGGCACAACGGTCTACAAGACCGCCATGGTCCCCGACGACGGCCTGGTGCAGCGTCTGCTGGACGCCGGCATCTCCACCACCGGCGAGGAGATCGAGCAGACGTCCCTGCTGGTGAGCATCCTGGGCTGGGTGCTGCCGCTGATCGTCTTTATCGGCATCGGCCAGATCATTTCCCGCAATCTGATGAAGAAAATGGGCGGCGACGGCAATTCCATGATGTTCAACATGGGCAAGTCCAACGCCAAGGTCTACGTCAAGTCCGCCGAGGGCATCAAGTTTGCCGATGTGGCCGGCGAGGACGAGGCCAAGGAGAACCTGACGGAGATCGTCAATTACCTCCACGACCCCAGCAAATATCAGGAGATCGGCGCTTCCATGCCCAAGGGCGTGCTGCTGGTAGGCCCTCCGGGTACGGGCAAGACCATGCTGGCCAAGGCCGTGGCCGGCGAGGCCAACGTGCCGTTCTTCTCCATGTCCGGCTCTGAGTTCGTGGAGATGTTCGTGGGCATGGGCGCGTCCAAGGTCCGCGACCTGTTCAAGCAGGCCAAGGAGAAAGCCCCCTGCATCGTGTTCATCGACGAGATCGACGCCATCGGCCAGAAGCGCAGCGGCGGCCAGTACGGCGGCAACGACGAGCGGGAGCAGACCCTGAACCAGCTCCTCACGGAGATGGACGGCTTCGAGGGCAACACCGGCGTCATCATTCTCGCCGCCACCAACCGCCCCGAGTCCCTCGACCCGGCCCTGACCCGCCCCGGCCGCTTCGACCGCCGCGTCCCCGTGGAGCTGCCCGACCTGCTGGGCCGCGAGGCCATCCTCAAGGTCCACGCCAAGAAGATTAAGGTGGCCGAGGACGTGGATTTCAACAAGATCGCCCGCATGGCCTCCGGCGCGTCCGGCGCGGAGCTGGCCAACATCGTCAACGAGGCGGCCCTGCGGGCCGTCCGCGACGGCCGCCGCTTCGCCACCCAGGCCGACCTGGAGGAGAGCATCGAGGTGGTCATCGCCGGCTACCAGAAGAAGAACGCCATCATGACCGACCACGAGAAGCGCATCGTCTCCTACCACGAGATCGGCCACGCCCTGGTGGCGGCCAAGCAGACCAACTCCGCCCCGGTGCAGAAGATCACCATCGTGCCCCGCACCTCCGGTGCGCTGGGCTACACCATGCAGGTGGAGGAGGGCAACCACTACCTGATGACCCAGGAGGAGATGGAGAACAAGATCGCCACCCTTACCGGCGGCCGCGCCGCCGAGGAGACGGTGTTCGGCTCCATCACCTCCGGCGCATCCAACGACATCGAGCAGGCCACCAAGCTGGCCCGGGCCATGATCACCCGCTACGGCATGAGCAAGGACTTCGACATGGTGGCCATGGAGACGGTGCAGAACCAGTACCTGGGCGGCGACACGTCCCTGGCCTGCTCCGCCGAGACCCAGACGAAGATCGACCAGCAGGTGGTGGCCCTGGTGAAGCAGCAGCACGAAAAGGCGCTGCAGATCCTTGCCGACAACCGCGCCAAGCTGGACGAGCTTGCCTCTTTCCTGTACGAGAAGGAGACCATCACCGGCGAGGAGTTCATGGACATCCTCAACAAGTAAAAAGAGCGAAGAAAAAGAGCGCCTGCGCGCTCTTTTTCTTCGCTTATTGGTTCAGAACACCACCACCAGCAGCATCTTGAACCGTTCCTGCCCGTACACGGCGTGGGGGTGATGGGCGGGCATCACGATGGACTGTCCCTCCTGCAGCACATACTGCACGCCGTCGATGGTGATGCGGCCCGTGCCGTCCAGGCAGGTGACGAAGGCGTCGCCGCCGGACTCGTGGGTGCTGATCTCCTCCCCCTTGTCAAAGGCGAAAAGGGTGACGCTGACGGCGTCGTTCTGGGCCAGCGTCTTGCTGACCACCTGACCGGGCTGATAGGCCACCTGCTCCTTCAGGGTGAGGACCGCGGCCTTGTCGATGTTCTTCATGGGTGTCTGCATGGAAATGCTCCTTTCATTCTGACGGAAAGAGGACGGCGCAGCCGTCCTCTTTTGCTCGTTTTACTTGCCCAGGGCTGCCTTCAGGGCGTCCACCCGGTCGGTCTTCTCCCAGGCCACGCCCAGCTCCTCCCGGCCCATGTGGCCGTAGGCCGCCAGCTGGCGATAGATGGGCTTCCGCAGGTCCAGATCACGGATGATGGCGGTGGGGCGCAGGTCGAACACCTTCTCCACAGCGGCCTCCAGCTCATTGTCGGCCACCACGCCCGTGCCGAAGGTCTCCACCAGCACGCTGACGGGCTTGGCCACGCCGATGGCGTAGGCCAGCTGTACCTGGCACTTGGTAGCCAGACCGGCGGCCACCACGTTCTTGGCCACCCAGCGGGCGGCGTAGGCGGCGGAGCGGTCCACCTTGGTGGGGTCCTTGCCGGAGAAAGCGCCGCCGCCGTGGGGGGCGCTGCCGCCGTAGGTGTCCACGATGATCTTGCGGCCCGTCAGGCCGGTGTCCGCGGCAGGGCCGCCGCTGACGAAGCGGCCGGTGGGGTTGACGTAGATCTTCGTCTCCCCGTCCATCAGGCCGGCGGGGACGGTGGGCTTGATGACCAGCTCGATCATGTCCTTGCGGATCTGCTCCAGAGAGACCTCCGGGCCGTGCTGGGTGGACAGCACCACGGTGTCCACGCGGACGGGCTTGCCGCTGTCGTCATACTCCACGGTGATCTGGGTCTTGCCGTCGGGACGCAGATAGTCCACCAGACCCTGCTTACGCACGTCGGTCAGCCGCTTGGCCATCTTGTGGGCCAGGGAGATGGCCAGGGGCATCAGCTCCGGCGTCTCGTCGCAGGCGTAGCCGAACATCATGCCCTGGTCGCCCGCGCCGTTGTCCAGCTCGCTCTCGCCCTTGGCCTTGGCCTCGTAGCTCTTGTCCACGCCCAGGGCGATGTCGCCGGACTGCTCGTCGATGTTGGTGATGACGGCGCAGGTGTTGCCGTCAAAGCCGTACTGGGAGCGGTCATAGCCGATGTCCAGCACCACCTGCCGGGCGATCTTGGGGATGTCCACATAGCAGCTGGTGGTGATCTCGCCCATGATGTGGATCAGGCCCGTGGACGCGCAGGTCTCGCAGGCCACGCGGCCGTTGGGGTCTTTTTCAAAGATAGCGTCCAGCACCGCGTCGGAGATCTGGTCGCAGATCTTATCGGGATGTCCCTCGGTAACGGATTCAGAGGTAAAGAGTCGTTTTGCCATGATAATTTTCTCCTTTCGTTCGGGAAACGCAACAAAAAAGCGCTCTGTCGAACCGACAGAGTGCTGGATGTCTTGCTTCTCCTCATCTTTCGATTCGTTCGTCGGATTTGGCACCTTGAAAAAACAGGTTGCCGTGGCTTCATCGGGCCGTTCCCTCCGCCACTCTTGATAAGGTATTCACTTGTACCGTTTATCTTAGCACATATTTTGCCGTTGTCAATAGCTTTTTTCACGGAAAGAAAAAATATGCGGAAGAAATTCCGACAAGAATTGACATTCTGCCCGAAGCACAGTAAAATAGCCGCAAGAGGAGTTCTGCACACAACGGCAGGCGGTTTAGCTCACACCACCCGGAAGGGAGGTGATCGGATGCCTTTGACCATTACATTCCATGTATTTGGATATGTTGTGACCATTCGCGTCAAATGCGAAAACCGCCACTCGGCCAAGTGACGGTTTTCTTGTCATTTAAGAAAGCAATAACCGGACGGAGCTAAACCGCTTGTCGCAGAACTCCTCCCACCACCATTGTACCATAGCGCCCGCTTTTGTCAAGCGGGTGTTTTTCTCATTGTTCAAAAAAATGACATGACTTTTGACCCCGTATGCGCTATACTGGGTACAATTTCTCTATAAATACCTGCCATAGGAGGACCTTCCCCTTGAAAAAACTGTATGATGGGGTGCAGCGGTTCTGCGCGACGCATCCCCGTTTCGGCATTCCCAACCTGATGTGCGTCATCGTCGCCGGCAACGTGGCGGTGTACGTCCTCATGCTGCTGACCCAGAGCAACGACGCCAACGCGCTGAATTTTCTGACGTTCAACCTGAGCGCCCTGCTCCACGGCGAGATCTGGCGCATCGTCACCTTCGTGTTCGTGCCGGGCTATACCTCCCCCCTGAGCCTGCTCATCAGCCTGTATTTCTACTACTGGATCGGCTCGACCCTGGAGCGCCAGTGGGGCACAGCCAAGTTCAACCTCTACTACCTCAGCGGTATGCTGCTGACGGTGCTGGGCGCGGTGCTGGCCAGCCTGCTCTCCGGCAACCCCTACCTGACGGTGGCGGGCACGGGCTATGTGAACCTGTCCATGTTCTTCGCCTTCGCGTTCCTGTTCCCGGATGCCACGGTGCTGCTGTTCTTCATCCTCCCGGTGAAGATGAAGTGGCTGGCGTACCTGGACGGCGCGCTGTTCGCCTTTGACATCATCCGGGGCATCGGCGCGCACGACTGGGCCAACGTGGTGCTGCCGGTGGTGGCGCTGCTGAACTTCGCGGTGTTCATCTGGCCGGAGGTCCACTATCTCCGCCAGCGGACGCAGTATCAGGCATCCCGCAAGACCGTGCAGTTCAGGCAGGCCCAGCAGCGGGCGCAGCAGGCCCAGCAGGCCGGCTATCACCACAAGTGCGCCGTCTGCGGCCGGACGGATACGGACTACCCCGACCTCCAGTTCCGCTATTGCAGCAAGTGCGCCGGGTATCACTGCTTCTGCCAGGACCACATCTTCAACCACGTCCACTTCACCGAGGAATAGACAACAGGAATACACCACACCAAAAGGCCGCCCTCGGGCGGCCTTTTTACCTGCACCTCACCCAAATCTTACATTTTTGTAAGTTGACACCGGAAACGTTTACGCGTACAATGAATGAGCAAACCGAACCGGAAATGTTCAAAAACCCGCAAAAGCAACCACCGGTTGACAAATCTCCATGCCGGGTTTGTAGACCGCAACCGCAGAGACCCGTATGATAGCACCACACAAAACGACGCGGCGTGATGCCGTCATACGAAAGGAGAAACACACTATGATTTTAGCGGATAAGATCGTGTCCCTGCGGAAGAAGGCGGGATGGAGTCAGGAGGAGCTGGCGGTGTTCCTGGTGTACACCTTCGGCCCGTCCGGCAACGGCCAGCCCCAGTACAGCTGGATCATCTGGGTGGTGGCCGGTGTGCTGTACGCCGCGGTGATGGGCGTGGTGCGCCTGATCCTGCGGGGCAAAAAAGATTAAAACCTACTGTGCTTGACGCGGAGAGAGAAATGAGGAGACAACTATGCTGAACATCCAACACCTGACCAAGACCTACGGCGACAAAAAGGCCGTGGACGACCTGACGCTGCACATCGCGCCGGGTGAGATCTACGGCTTCATCGGCCACAACGGCGCGGGCAAGACCACCACCCTGAAATCCGTGGTGGGCATCCTGCAATTCGACGCCGGCACGATCACCATCGACGGCACGGACCTCAAGGCCGACCCCCTGAAGTGCAAGCGAAAGCTGGCCTACATCCCGGATAACCCGGACCTGTACGACTACATGACCGGCATCAAGTACCTGAACTTCATCGCCGACGTGTTCGGCGTGGACGCCCAGACCCGTCAGGCCCGCATCCGCCAGTACGGCGACATCTTCGAGATCACCGGCGACCTGGCCCAGCCCATCGCCGCCTATTCCCACGGCATGAAGCAGAAGCTGGCCATCATCGCCGCGTGGCTGCACGACCCCAGGCTCATCATCATGGACGAGCCCTTCGTGGGCCTCGACCCTAAGGCCGCCCACACGCTCAAGGGCATGATGCGGGAGGTCTGCGACCGGGGCGGCGCCATCTTCTTCTCCACTCATGTGCTGGAGGTGGCGGAGAAGCTGTGCGACAAGGTGGCCATCATCAAGGGCGGTAAGCTGATCCGCTCCGGCACGATGGAGGAGGTCAAGGGCGACGACTCTCTGGAGGAAGTGTTCCTGGAGCTGGAGGGTGAATGATGGTCGGACTGTTGCTGAAAAAGCAGCTGACGGACATATTCCGCGGCTACTTCTACGATGCGAAAAAGAACAAAATGCGGTCCAAGGCTGCCACCGCGGGCTTTATCGTCCTGTACGTCCTGCTGATGGTGGGGCTGATCGGCGGTATGTTCACCCTGCTCGCCCTGAGCGTCTGCGGCGCAATGTACCGGAGCGGCCTGGGCTGGCTGTACTTTACCCTCTTCACCGTGCTGGGCCTGTTCCTGGGCGTGTTCGGCAGCGTGTTCAATACCTTCGCCGGACTGTACCAGGCCAAGGACAACGACCTGCTGCTGTCTCTGCCCATCCCCGTCCGGGCCATCCTGGCCTCCCGCCTGCTGGGCGTGTATCTCATGGGCCTGATGTTCTCCGGGGTCATTATGCTGCCCTGCGTCATCGTCTACTGGTTCGCGGCGGAGTTGTCCGCCGCCGCGGTCATCGGCGGACTGGCGCTGATCCTGGCGGTGTCCCTGCTGGTGCTGGTGCTGTCCTGCCTGCTGGGCTGGGTGGTGGCCAAGATCCACTCCAAGCTGAAGCATAAGAACATCCTGACCACCCTGGTGGCGCTGGTGCTGTTCGCCGCGTACTATGTGGTGTGCTTCCGGGCCAGCGCCATCGTCGAGCAGCTGCTGGCCCACCTGGACCAGGTAGGCGCGGCGGTGCGGGGCGGCGCATACCCCCTGTACCTCATGGGCCGCATGGGCCAGGGCGACTGGCTGGCCATCGCCCTGGTGCTGGCGGCGACGGCGCTCCTGTGCTGGCTCACCTACCTGCTGCTCAGCCGCACCTTCCTCGCCATCGCCACAGCGAAGACCAGCGAGGCCAAAAAAACGTATAAAGAGGGAAAGTCGGCCCTCCGGAGCGTCCCTGCGGCGCTGCTTTCCAAGGAGCTGGGCCGCTTCACCTCCAGCCCCAACTATATGCTCAACTGCGGCCTGGCCACAGTGATGCTGCCGCTGATGGGCGTGGTGCTGCTGATCAAGAGCGGCGACCTGCTGCCCCTGCTGTCCCAGGCCTTCGGGCCGCAGGCGTCTGACATGACGGCGGTGCTGCTGTGCGCGGCGCTGTGTCTGGTGGGCTCGATGAACGACATGACCTCCTCCGCCGTATCGCTGGAGGGCAAGTGCCTGTGGCAGGCCCAGTCCCTGCCGGTAAAGCCCTGGCAGGTGCTGCGGGCCAAGCTGCTGGTACAGGTCCTGATCACCGGCGTGCCCATGCTGCTGGCCTCGGCGTGCGCGGCGCTGGCCGTCCGCCCCGCGCCCCTGACCGCCGTGCTGCTGGTGGTGATGCCCCAGGTGTTCCTGTGGCTCTCCGCCGCCTTCGGTCTGGCCATGGACCTGAAGCGTCCCAACCTGACCTGGACCAACGAGATCACCGTCATCAAGCAGCGGCTCACGGTGCTGATCGCCATGCTGGGCGGCTGGGTCTACGCCGCGGTCATCGGCCTTCTGTACCTGATGGTGCTGTCCTCCTGGAGCGCCGCCTGGTATCTGCTGGCCTGCACGGCGCTGACGGCGGCGCTGACGGCGCTGCTGCTGCGCTGGCTGCGGACAAGGGGTGCGGCCATCTTCGCCGCTCTGTAACGAGCGCTGTTTCTGACCCACCTGTCATTCCGAGCTGGTGACCGATGTCACTGGCGTGGGAATCCGTACCCCGTCCCCTCTGTGAGGCGGCTGTTTCCGAAGAAACAGCCGCCTTTCTTCCATTTTGTCCCCTTTACAAACGCCCGATTTTTGTTATAATAGTAAGGCTAAGGAATTTTACAGGCATAAGGAGATATGATATATGGCCGTTATTGAGTACGACGAGTATAAGCAGAAGCTGCTGGCTCTCGAGCCCACCCTGGGTGAGCTGGAGAAGGCCCTGGGCATCCCCAAGGCCCGTGAGGAGCTGGCCGAGCTCCAGAAGGAGACGGAGCAGGAGGGCTTTTGGAACGACCTGGAGCGCAGCCAGCAGGTCAGCCGCCAGGTGAAGCGCCTGGAGAATAAGATCAAGAAGCACGACAAGCTGGTGTCCGAATGGGAGGACACCCTGACCCTGTGCGAAATGGCCCAGGAGGAGGACGATCCCTCCCAGCTGGAGGACGTGACCACCGGCTACGAGACGCTGGAAAAGGAGATCAGCGAGCGCCGTCTGGCCGCCCTGCTCTCCGGTGAGTACGACGGCAACAACGCCATCCTCACCTTCCACGCCGGCGCAGGCGGCACGGAAGCCCAGGACTGGACCGAGATGCTCTACCGTATGTATACCCGCTGGGCCGAGCGCCACGGCTATTCCTACCAGCTCATGGACTACGAGGCCGGCGACGAGGCGGGCATCAAGTCCGCCACCATCCTCATCGAGGGTGAGAACGCCTACGGCTATCTCAAGAGCGAGAACGGCGTCCACCGTCTCGTCCGCGTCAGCCCCTTCGACGCCAACGCCCGCCGTCAGACCAGCTTTGCCGCCCTGGAGGTCATGCCCGAGCTGGACGACGACAGCGAGATCGAGATCCGCCCCGAGGACATCGAGATGCAGGCCTGCCGGTCCTCCGGCGCAGGCGGCCAGCACATCAACAAGACCTCCTCCGCCGTCCGCCTGACCCACCTGCCCACCGGCATCGTGGTGTTCTGCCAGACGGAGCGCAGCCAGTTCCAGAACCGGGACAACGCCATGAAGATGCTGCGGGCCAAGCTGGCGGAGCTGAAGCTCCAGCAGCACGCGGAGAAGATCAGCGACCTGAAGGGCGTCCAGATGAAGATCGAGTGGGGCAGCCAGATCCGCTCCTATGTGTTCATGCCCTACACCCTGGCCAAGGACACCCGCACCGGCTACGAAATGGGCAACATTCAGGCGGTGATGGACGGCGACATCGACGGCTTCATCAACGCCTACCTGACCGCCGCCGCCAACGGCGAGATCAAGAAGTAAGCGACAAAAGAACGCAAAAAGGGCGTCCCCCTCGGGGACGCCCTGTTTTTATTTCTCCGCGAAGTACGCCTCCGTCTCCGCCACGTTCCGCAGTATCTCCTGCCGCAGCGCCTCCAGCGACGGGAACTTCACCTCGCCCCGCAGCCGCTTGTGGAAATCCAGCCGCACCGTCTGCCCGTACAGGTCGCCGTCGAACCCCAGCAGATACGTCTCCACCGACACGGTGTCCCCGTCGGTAACGGTGGGCCGCGTCCCCACATTGGTCACGCCGGGGCAGCTCCGCCCGTCCGGCAGGAACGCCCGGGTGATGTATACGCCCTTGGCCGGCGTCAGCACGTGGGCCGGCACGGCCAGGTTCACCGTGGGGATGCCGATGGTGCGGCCCAGCCGCTTGCCGTGCTGCACTGTCTGGCTCAGACAGTGGGGATGACCCAGAAACAGCGCCGCCCGCTCCATGTCGCCCTGCTCCACCAGCGTGCGGATATAGGTGGAGCTGACGGTGATGCCCTCGATCTCCACCTCGGGGATGATGTCGCAGCCCAGCCCCAGCTCCGCGCACTTGGCCTGCAGCAGCGCCACCGTGCCCTCGTTCTTGTGGCCGAAGCGGTGGTCGTGGCCGGCCACGAAATGCACCGCGCCGTAGTCGCGGACGAGCATCCGGATGTAATCCTCCCAGCCCATGGTCATCATGGCCTGATCGAAGTGGGCGAAGACGACCCGTTCAATGCCGTACACCCGGCGGATGATGTCCCGCCGGTCGTCGTTGGAGTTGAGCAGCAGCACCGGCTTCCCGGTGACGAACTCTCTGGGCGAGCGGTCGAAGGTGAACACCGCCGGCACAGCACCCAATTCTCCGGCCCGCTCCACCGCCTTCTGCAGCAGCGCGCCGTGTCCCCGGTGTACGCCGTCGAAAAAGCCCAGGGCGATCACAGTTTTTTCAACTTTCATAGAAGAAAATCCCTTTGTAGTTACAAGATGATTCGAAAGAAATTCAAGATAATTCCACGTTTTTTCAAGCGCCGAAGAAGTTTTTCTGGGAAATAAGCAGCCCATTTTTCCAGCTGCTCAGGCACAGAAACTGCCCGTTCAGGCCGTACACCCGGTACAGCCCCTCCGCCAGCCCCTCCGCGGGGATGGGATTGCCGCAGCGGCACGCCCGGTCTGTTTTTTCCGTCGTCAGCCGGTACGCCGGGTACTGCCGGAACAGGGAATCCGCAGGTGCGAGAAGGCTTTCGCCCTTCTCCTGCACCTCCTCCAGCGTGTGGCTCTCCGCCAGTGTGAACCCGGCGGCCATGGTCCGCCGCAGGGAGCTCATGCACCCGCCGCAGCCCAGCGCCTGCCCGATGTCGTGGCACAGCGTCCGCACATACGTCCCCTTGGAGCAGCGCACCCGCAGCGTCCAGTCACCGTCGTCGTTCTGCCCCAACAATTCCAGCTCAAAAATGGTGATATTCCGGGCGGAACGCTGAATTTCTGTACCTTTCCGGGCCAGTTCATATAGCTTCTGCCCGTTGATCTTGATGGCGGAATACATGGGCGGTATCTGCTGAATTTCCCCGGTGAACCGGGGCAGCACCGCCTCCAGCGATTCCCGGCTGACGGCGGCCTCCCGCCGCTCCAGCACGTTCCCGCTGGTGTCCTGTGTGTCGGTGGTCACGCCCAGCCGCAGCCCGGCGATGTACTCCTTGTCGCCGTTTTCCGCAAAGCTCACCGCCTTGGTGGCGCTGCCCACGAACACCGGCAGCACGCCGGTGGCCATAGGATCTAACGTCCCGGCGTGGCCCACCTTTTTCGTTTTCAAAATGCCCCGCAGCTTGGCACACACGTCCATGCTGGTCCAGCCGGCGGGCTTGTCCATAATGATGATCCCGTCCGCCATGGCTCACCCCACCACAGCCCGGTAAGCCTGCAATACCAAGGCTTTCGCGTCCTCCAGCGTGCCGTCCACCGTTGCGCCGGCCGCCGCCTTGTGGCCGCCGCCGCCCAGCCGCTGGCACACGGCGCAGGCGTCTACCCGCGGCCCGGTACGCAGGGACAGCTTCACCCGCCCGGGCTTCAGCTCCCGCAGCGTGATGCCGCAGTCCGTGCCCTCCACCAGCGCCGCCAGACTGCTCAGCTCCTCGATGTCCGCCTCGGTGGCGTGCAGCTCCTGCCGCAGGGACAGGGGAATGGACATGACCACCACCCGGTCGCTGTCGTACAGCTCCATGTCCGCCACCATCCGGGCCTCCATGGCCAGCCGCGTCTTGCTCTTGGTGCGGAACAGCGCCTTGTTCACCGGGCCGACGTCGATGCCCGTCTCCAGCAGCGCCGCCGCGATGCGGTGGGTGTCCGCCGTGGTGTTGGTGTAGACAAAGCACCCCGTGTCCGTGGCAATGGCCACATACAGCAGCATGGCGATGGCGGGCGTCACCGCCGTCAGCTCCCGGATGATGTGATAGATGATCTCACCACAGGCGGCGGCCTCCGCGTCCAGACACGTCTCCGCCGCGAAAAACGCCTGCGAGCCGTGGTGGTCGATGGCCAGCTCAATGCGGTCCGCCCAGGCTGCCGCGTTGTCCGGCAGCAGGTTCAGCGCCGCGATGTCGGCGGATACGATATGCTCCGGCACGAAGCCCTCCGCTGCCCAGTAGGGCGCGGCGTAAGAGGCGTAGGTGTCGGTGATCTCCGGGTTATAGAGGAGATACGCCGTTTTGCCCATGTCCCGCAGCGCCTGACACAGCGCGGCGGCTGAGCCGATGGTGTCGCCGTCGGGCCGCACATGGGTCAGCAGCAGCACGTTGTCCATCTGCCGCAGCCGCGCCGCCGTCTCCTGCACGGTCAGTCTGTTCCCGCTCATTCCCGGTCCTCCGGCAGCACGATGTCCGCGTTGGCGGGGTTGGCGGGCTTCACATGGTTCAGCAGGTCCAGAATATGCGCGCCGTGGGCGATGGAGTCGTCCATGAAGAATTGCAGCTCCGGCGTGTACCGCAGGTCAATGGCCTGCCCCAGCTGGTGGCGCAGGTAGCCGGATGCGGACTTCAGCCCCTTCAACAGGGCCTTTTCGTCGTCGCAGTTCAGGGCGCTGATATAGACCCGTGCGTAGCGCAGGTCGCTGGTGGTGTCCACATGGGTGATGGTGAGCATCCCCTCGGACACGCGGGGGTCTTTCACCGTCCGCAGCAGGGCGCTGAGCTCCTTGCGGATCTCCTCGTTGATGCGGCCAATGCGATTGGATGCCATAATACATCGCTCCTTTCCTAAGAAAAAACGGGGCGGGCGTTGCGCCCGCCCCGCAGGTATCAGACTTCGATCTGCTCCATGGTGAAGGCTTCCACGATGTCGCCTTCCTTGATGTCGTTGAACTTCTCGATGCTCAGGCCGCACTCGTAGCCGGACACGACCTCCTTGACGGAGTCCTTGAACCGCTGGAGGGAGGCCAGCACGCCCTCGTGGATGACGATGCCGTCCCGGACGAGACGGACCTGGCAGTCCTTGCGCTGGAGCTTGCCGTCCTGCACGTAGCAGCCGGCCACCGTGCCCACGCCGGACACCTTGTAGGTCTGGCGCACCTCGGCATGGCCCAGCAGCACCTCCCGGAACTTGGGGGCGAGCATACCCTTCATGGCGGCCTCGATCTCGTTGATGGCGTCGTAGATCACGCGGTACATCCGAATATCCACGTTGGCCCGGGCGGCGCTGTCGCGGGCCGCCGCGTCGGGACGGACGTTGAAGCCCACGATAATAGCCTGGGATGTGGAGGCCAGCATCACGTCGGACTCGTTGATCGCGCCCACGCCGCCGTGGATCACGCGGACACGGACCTCCTCGTTGCTCAGCTTCTCCAGAGACGCCTTCACGGCCTCCACGCTGCCCTGCACGTCGGCCTTGACGATCAGGTTCAGGTTCTTCATCTCACCGGCCTGGATCTGGCTGAACAGATCCTCCAGGGAGACCTTGGTGACGGGGGCGTTGGCCTTGGCCTTCTCCTCGGCCTTGCGCTGCTCCACCAGCTCGCGGGCCAGCTTCTCGTCGGCCACGGCGTTGAACGTAGCGCCGGCGGAGGGGGCTTCGCTCAGGCCGGTGATCTCCACGGGCACGCTGGGCCCGGCGTCGGTGATGCGCTGGCCCTTGTCGCTGACCATGGCGCGGACGCGGCCCACGGACGTACCGGCGATGATGATGTCGCCCTGGTGGAGCGTACCGTTCTGCACCAGCAGCGTGGCCACCGGGCCGCGGCCCTTGTCCAGCCGGGCTTCGATGACCGTGCCCTGGGCGGCGCGGTTGGGGTTGGCCTTCAACTCGCTGACCTCGGCGGTCAGGGTGAGCATCTCCAGCAGATTGTCCACGCCCATGCCGGTCTTGGCGGAGATGGGGCACACAATGGTGTCGCCGCCCCACTCCTCGCACACCAGGCCGTACTCGGTGAGCTGCTGCTTGATGCGCTCGGGGTTGGCCTCGGGCTTATCCATCTTGTTGATGGCCACAATGATGGGGATATCGGCGGCCTTGGCGTGGTTGATGGACTCCACGGTCTGGGGCATGATGCCGTCCTCGGCGGCCACCACCAGAATGGCGATGTCCGTCACCATGGCGCCGCGGGCGCGCATAGACGTAAAGGCCTCGTGGCCCGGGGTGTCCAGGAACGTGATGGGCTTGCCGTGGATCTCCACCTGATACGCGCCGATGTGCTGGGTGATGCCGCCGGCCTCGCCGCTGGCCACATGGGCGTTGCGGATATAGTCCAGCAGGCTGGTCTTGCCGTGGTCGACATGGCCCATGACCACCACCACGGGGGCGCGGGGGATCAGATCCTCGTCGGTATCCTGATGGTCGTCGATGAGGCGCTCCTCAATGGTGACCACCACTTCCTTCTCCACCTTGCAGCCCAGCTCCTCGGCGATGATGGCGGCGGTGTCGAAGTCGATCATCTGGCTCAGGGAGGCCATGACGCCGTTCTTCATCAGGCACTTGACCACCTCTGCGCCGGTCTTCTTCATGCGGCTGGCCAGCTCGCCCACGGAGATCTCATCGGGGATCTGCACGGTGACGGGGGTCTTCTTGATGACCTCCAGACGCAGCTTGCGGAGACGGTCGGCCTCCTCCTGCTTGCGCTTGTTGCTGGCGAAATTGTTGTCCCGGCGCTGCTTATTGCGGAACTTCTCCTTGCCCTGGGGGGCCTGCTGATCCCGCTTGCCGCCGCCGGTACGGGCGTCGGCCATATCCTGCAGCTTCTCGTCGTATTTGTCCAGGTTCACGTTGGTAGCCTTGCGGGTGTCCACCACCTGCTTCTGGGGCACGCGGGACATGGGCTTCTGCTCCGGCTTGGCCGCATTCTGCTGGGGCGCGGCCTGCTGCGGCTTCGCACCGGCGGGCGCGGCGGCCTGCTGGGGCTTCTGCTGGGCCTGGGGGGCAGGCTCGCTCTTCTTCTCCGCGGGCTTTGCACCCTCGGCGAAGATCACCGCGATGCTGGACACCGGGTTGTGCTGGGTCAGATACTCAAAGATGAGGCTCAGCTCACGATCCTCCAGCACCTGCATATGGTTCTTGGGCGTTTCGGCGTATTTCGTCAGGATCTCCGTGATCTCCTTTGTGGACACTCCGAAATCCTTCGCCACCTCATGCACTCTGTATTTGTTTCCGATCGTTGCCAAACAAAGCCACCTCCATCTTAGTGATCGCGCCGCAGGCGGCGCGCCGTGTTTCCTGTCTTACTTGCCGCCCTTCCGGGGGCTGCCCTTGCCCTTCTTCACCGGCAGGGCGTTGTCATAGCGCCCCGTGGGCGCGGGTTTTGTCCGCTTCCGCTGCTCTCGCGGCGGACGGCTGGGCCGCTTTTTCTCCTCCCGGGGAGGACGAGCCGCTTCCTCCGGGGGAGCGGGGGGCGGTTCATGCGTCCGGTGCTTGCCCCGGCGCAGGTTCTTCTCGTGCTGGAGCTGTTCCTCTTTTCGCTCCCGCGCCCGTTTGGCCTTTACGGCCAGCGCCTCGGCGGCCGGACCGTACTGCGCCGGGTCGGCGGCGGCCAGCTTCTGCACCATGGACTGGGCGAAGCCGATGTCCGTCACGGCGCACATGGCGCAGCTGGTGCGGCCCAGCGCCCGGCCCAATGCGTCCTTGTCCGCCGGGATCGTCAGGCACAGGCAGCTGCCCGCCCGGGCGAAGCTGTTGGCCCGCCGGACGGAGGACGCCGCCGCGTCCCGGGCGGTGAAGATGACGCGGGCCTTCTTGGCCCGGGCCGCCGCACCTACCGGCTCTTCGCCCACGGCCACGCTGCCGGCCCGCAGGGCCAGGCCCAATGTGGATAAAATGTGTTCCGTCACAGCGCACCCATCTGCCCTTCCAGCGCGTCGTAGACCTCCGCCGGGATGGCGGTGTCGAAGGCACGCTCCAGCGCGCGGCTTTTCCGCGCTTTTTTCAGACACTCCGGGTCGGGACATACATACGCGCCCCGGCCGGATTTCTTGCCGGTGGCATCCAGCAGGATGTCGCCCTCCGGCGTTTTCACGATACGCAGCAGCGCTTTCTTGTCCTTCATCTCGCGGCAGCCCACGCACTGCCGCTGGGGGATCTTCCGTGGTTTCTGCACGGCTGCCGCCTCCTCTCGGTACGGTTATTCGCCGGTGTAGCCGGCGGCCTTGATGTCGATCTTGTAGCCGGTGAGCCGTGCGGCCAGGCGGGCGTTCTGGCCCTCCTTGCCGATGGCCAGGCTCAGCTGGTCGTCGGGCACGGTGACGCGGCAGACCTTGCCCTCGTCGCCCAGCTTGACGCTGATGACCTCCGCCGGGGCGAGGGCCGCGGCGATGAACTCAGCGGGGTCGTCGCTGTACTTGATGATGTCGATCTTCTCGCCCCGCAGCTCCTCCACGATGGCGTTGACGCGCTGGCCGCGCGGGCCGACACACGCGCCGATGGGGTCGACGTTCTCGTCGGCGGAGTACACGGCCATCTTCGTGCGGTTGCCCGCCTCGCGGGCGATGGAGCGGATCTCCACCGTGCCGTCGTAGATCTCCGGCACTTCCAGCTCGAACAGCCGCTTCACCAGGCCGGGGTGGGTGCGGGAGATCAGCACCTGCGGGCCGCGGGTGCTGCGGCGCACCTCCACCAGGTACACCTTGACCATCTGGCCCTCCTTCAGCTCCTCGCCGGGTACCTGCTCGTTGAGGGTGAGGATGGCGTCGGTGGCCTCGTTGCCCGTGCCGATACGCAGGGTGATGTTGCCGGTGCGGGGGTCGATGCGGCTCACCGTGCCGGTGAGGATCTCGTGCTGCTTGCTGCCCCACTCGTCGTAGATCATGCCGTGCTCGGCCTCCCGCAGGCCCTGGATGATGACCTGCTTGCCGTTGCCGGCGGCGATGCGGCCGAACTCCACGCTCTCCACGGGGAAGTTCACCACGCCGCCCAGCTCATTCTTGGCGGAGATGCGCTTGGCCTCCTCCAGGGAGATCTGGGAGGCGGGGTTCTCCACCTCCTCCACGATGTCCTTCTGGACGTACATCTTCAGGTCCTTCTTCTCCTCGTCCACGTCCACGATTACGTTCTCCACGCCCTCGTGGTCACGCTTGTAGGCGGTGGTCAGGGCCTGGATGATCTTGCCCATCATAAAGCTCTGGGGGATGCCGCGTTCCTTCTCCAGCATGGCCAGCGCCGCAAAAATCTCGTCACACTTCATGGTACTTCTCCTTATCCAATATTCGACAGTCTGTCAAAATTCTACCCGCAGGCGCACCAGCGCCGTCTCGTTCTTTTCAAACCGCAGCGTTTCGCCGCCCATGTCCAGCAGCACCGCGCCGTCCTCGTAGCCCGCCAGCGTGCCGGCGAACTCCTTGCGTCCGTCCTTGGGCTGGTACGTCTTCACCAGCACCGGGCTGCCCATGAACTGCTGAAAGTCCGACGGGCGCTTCAGCTGCCGCTCCAGCCCGGCAGAGCCCACCTCAAACACATAGCTGCTCTCGATGGGGTCGGCCTCGTCCAGCAGGTCGCTGACCTGGCGGCTGATGGCCTCGCAGTCCAGAATGTCCACGCCGCCGTCCTTGTCCAGATACAGCCGCAGATACCACTGCCCGGCCTCCCGGACGTATTCCACGTCCCAGATGCGGCAGCCCTGGGCCTGCACCGCAGGCTCGGCCAGCTCCCACACCACATCGGTGATCTTTTTCATGGGCGCTTCCTCCTGTTTTAACAAATCAAAAATGCCCAACAAAAAGAGCGGACGTATGTCCACTCCCAGTCAATACCTTACTTACAAGGGAAGTGTACCACAAAAAGCGGACCTGCGCAAGTGTTTTTCCGGAAAAATACCGTCGAACCGGATAAAAATGCGAAAAAACCGCCCCGTGAGGGACGGTTTTCCGTATCTCAGCCCAAAAAGCCCAGCAGGCCCAGCGTGCCGAAGGTGACGTACAGCACGCACATGACCACCAGCACGATGGTGATGATGGAGTACAGAGCGCTGCTTTTCTGGGTGTGCTTGTACTTGCGGATATAGAACAGCGCGCCGCAGGCCAGGCCCAGCAGCAGGGAGGACAGGTGGGTCAGGAACGCGCTGTCCTGATACACCGTCAGCCGCAGGATCAGGGTGATGATAACGGCGGCGAACAGCACGATCAGCGTGATGTTCAGCCACTTGGGCAGCTTGACGCGCTCCTGCTTGTTGACCTTCTCCACCACCTTCTGGGCCATATACGCGCCGGTGGCCGAGCCGCCGTAGTTGGAGTTTTTCTTCTTGTGATGGACGTTCTTGTTGGGGTTGCCCTTGGCCTTGCGGATGGCCTCCTCCTGGTTGGCGTACTGGTTCACGTTCATCTTGTAGTTGTTCTTTGCCATGGGTCATTCTCCTTCTGTCATTTGATGGGTGAGATAGCGGCGCGCCATATCCAGCGCGTGGTGGGCGGACAGGGTGCGTATCCGCTCCCGATCACCGCCCAGCAGCAGCTGGCGCACAAAAACGCCCTCCGGCGCGGCCAGCGCCGTGAACACCGTGCCCACCGGGTTGCCCCGGTCGTCGCCGTCCGGCCCGGCCAGTCCGGTGACGGACACCGCCAGGTCAGCGCCGGTCAGTACCCGCGCGCCCAGGGCCATGGCCCGGGCCACCGGCGCGGACACCGCGCCGCAGCGGTCCAGCAGGGCGGCGGGCACGCGCAGCACCTGCTCCTTCACATGGTTGGTATAGCTGACCACGCCGCCCAGGAATACCTGAGACGCGCCGGGGATGTCCGTCAGCCGCTTGGCGATGAGCCCGCCGGTGCAGCTCTCGGCGGCGGCCAGCGTCAGCCCTCGCTCCCGGCACAGTTGGAGGACCACCTCCTCCAGCCCCGATACGTCCGTTCCGTACAAATAGCTGCCCAGCCGCTCCCGGACCTGGGCCAGCAGGGGCTGCATCCGCGCCTCACAGGCGGCCTCGTCCGCGCCCCGGGCGGACAGCCGCAGCGTCACCTCGCCGGTCTTGGCGTAGGGCGCCAGCGTCACGTCCTCCCCCTGTCGGAGCAGGTCGTTCAGCAGCTCCTGCACCTGGGGCTCGGTCATGCCGAAGATCCGCAGCTCATGGGCGCGGACCGTCTCGCCGTGGCGCTGCTCCAGATAGGGCAGCAGACAGTGCTCCGCCATATAGCGGCACTCGTGGGGCACGCCGGGCAGCAGCACCGCTGTGGTCTCCCCGGCGGTGAAGGCACAGCCGGGGGCAGTCCCCACCGGATTGTGAAACACGGTGCAGCCCGCCGGCAGGTACGCCTGCTGCAAATTGCACCCGGGCATCTCCCGGTGGAACACATCGTCAAAATAGCGCCGGATCTCCGTCTCCACCTCCGGGTGGAACACCAGCGGCGTGTCCAGCGCGGCGCACACCGCCGTTTTCGTCATGTCGTCATACGTGGGCCCGAGCCCGCCGGTGAACACCAGCAGCTCCGCCCGCCGCCGCGCCGCCTGAACGGCGTCTGCAAGCCGCGCTGCGTCGTCGCCCACGGCGGTGTGGTACAGCACCGCCACCCCGGCGGCGGTGAGCAGCTCCGACAGGAAGCTGGCGTTGGTATTGGTGACGCCGCCGGTCAGCAGCTCGCTGCCCACGGCGATGATCTCCGCAGTGCGGGGCATAGCAAACGCCTCCTCAGAATGTGGGCTTCACCCGGATCATCTCCCGGTTCTCCATGGCCCGCCGGCACAGTCCCTCCACGTCCAGCGCCGCCTCGTACTCCCGGACCTCCTCCACGTTGGGCTTCGTCTTGGGATGGCGGGGGGTGAACACGGTGCAGCAGTCCTCATAGGGCAGGATGGACGTGTCGAACGTGCCGATCTTCCGGGCGATCTTCACGATCTCCTCCTTGTCCAGACCGATAAGGGGACGCAGCACCGGCATGGTGGTCACGTCCTCGCTGACGGCCAGGGCCTGCATGGTCTGGCTGGCCACCTGACCCAGATTCTCGCCGGTGACCAGTGCCCGGCAGCGCAGCTCCAGCGCCAGCTCGTTGGCCAGCCGCATCATGAACCGCCGCATGATGAGGGTGAAGTGATCCTCCGGGCATTTGCGGCGGATCTCCTCCTGAATTTCCGTGAACGGGATGATGAACACCGCCAGCCGCCCGCACCAGGGCGTCAGCTCCCGGGCCAGCTGCAGCACCTTCTCCCGGGCCAGCTCACTGGTGTAGGGAGGGGAGGCGAAGTGGATCATCTCCAGCTGCACGCCGCGCTTGGCGATCATGTAGCTGGATACGGGGCTGTCGATGCCGCCGGACAGCAGGCTCACCGCGTGGCCGCCCATACCCAGGGGCAGGCCGCCGGCGGCGGCCTCCGCCGGGCCGTGGACGTAGGCCGCGTCCTCCCGGACCTCCACGAACACCGTCAGCTCCGGATGGTGAACGTCCACCTTCAGGTGGGGGAAGGCATCGTGGAGCGCGCCGCCCACCCACTGGCTCAGCTGGATGCTGCCCATGGGGAAGGACTTGTCCGCCCGCTTGCTCTCCACCTTGAAGGACTTGGCCTCCCTCAGCGCGTCGGCCAGATACACCTTGGCCGTCTTGAAAATGGCCTCCTTGGACTTCTCGCAGGGCAGGGCGCGGGTGATGGCGATGATGCCGAACACCTGCTTGCAGGCGTCGTATGCCCCGGCGATGTCGCAGGTCTCCTCCGCCGGCTCGACGTAGATGGTGGACTGGCGGGAGTAGATCTTGAATTTGCCGAACCGCTGGGTGCGGCGGCGGATGTTGCTCATGAGTTTCATTTCAAAGCTGCGGCGGTTCAGACCCTTCAGGACCACCTCGCCCAGCTTGCACAGGATGATCTCGTGCATGGGATGTTCTCTCCTTATCCTTTCAGCATACTGCTGCTTCTGTACTGTATGGCCTCCGCCAGATGGACGGCGGAAATGTCCTCCGCGCCCTCCAGGTCAGCGATGGTGCGGGCCATGCGTAAAATGCGGTCGTGGCTGCGGCCCGTCAGGCCCAGCCGGTCAAACGCGCCCTTCATCAGCCTGTCGCCGGCCTCGTCCAGGGCGCAGTACCGCCCCACCATGGACGGCGTCATGTAGGCGTTGCAGGATACCTCCGTCCCGGCGAAGCGCCGCTTCTGTATCTCCCGGGCGGCGTTGACCCGCTGCCGCACCGTCTCGGAGCTCTCCGGCTTCTCCCGGCGGCGCATGGCCTCGTACTCCACCGACGGCACTTCGATGTGCATATCGATGCGGTCCAGCAGCGGCCCGGAGATGCGGCGCATATACTGCTCCACCTGACTCTCCGAGCAGGTGCAGCGCCCGCTGGGATGGCCGTACCACCCGCAGCGGCAGGGGTTCATGGCGCACACCAGCATGAACCGGCTGGGCAGCGTCAGCGTCCCGGCGGCCCGGGTGATGGTCACGAACCCGTCCTCCAGCGGCTGCCGCAGGGCCTCCAGCGTGGACTTGTCGAACTCCGGCAGCTCGTCCAGAAACAGCACCCCGTTGTGGGCCAGGGATATTTCCCCGGGCCGGGGCACGCCGCCTCCGCCGGCCAGCGACACGGTGGACGCCGTGTGGTGGGGACTGCGGAAGGGCCGCACGTCCACCAGCGGATGGGCCGGGTCGGTCATGCCCGCCACGGAGTAGATCTCCGTGGTCTGCAATGATTCCGCTCTCGTCATATCCGGCAGGATGGAGGGGATGCGCCGGGCCAGCATGGACTTGCCCGCGCCGGGCGAGCCCACCAGCAGCACGTTGTGGCCGCCGGCGGCGGCGATCTCCAGCCCCCGCTTCACGTTCTCCTGGCCCATCACGTCGGCAAAATCCGGCATGGGGCGGTCCTGGTGGACCGGCATCCACCGGGGCGCGGGCTGCATCACCTGCTGCCCCGTCAGATGGGCCATGAGCTGGCCCACCGTCTCCACACCGTACACCGTCACGCCCTCGGCCAGTGTGGCCTCGGCGGCGTTGGCGGCGGGGACGAACAGCGTTTTGATGCCCAGCCGCGCGGCGGTCAGGGCCATGGGCAGCACGCCGGTGACGGGCCGCAGCGCACCGCTGAGACTCAGCTCACCCAGAAACGCCGCGTCCTCCGGCAAGGGCTTCAGCTCCTCCGCCGCCGCCATGATCCCCAGCAGGATGGGCAGGTCGTACACCGTGCCCTCCTTCCGCAGCCGGGCGGGGGCGAGGTTCACCGTGATGCGGCTGACGGGGAACTTCGCGCCGCAGTTCTTCACCGCCGCCCGCACCCGCTCCCGGGACTCCTTCACCGCCGCGTCCGGCAGGCCCACCACGTCAAAGCCCGGCAGTCCGCCGGACAGGAAGCATTCCACCGACACCTCGTAGCCGCTGATGCCCGTCAGCCCCAGCGAGCGCACCGTCACCATCATGGGCCGCACCTCCCCCATTTCTTCTCATACAGCCCATCATACCATAAAATCCGCCGCCTGAATAGCTGTTTTTCGGAAAAAGTTGCACGGTTTTTGCGCGGAGTGACCCTTTGCGGCGGGGTTGCGATGAGAAAATTTGTGCATGGTGCTAAAAAATTTTCTCATGACAGAAATACCGAAAATGTGGGTTTACACCGGCGTATATTTGTGCTACTATGACGATGCCTAACGTTCCATACAAGTAGGCAGAATTTGCCCCAAAACATGGAATTATATAATGTAAGGAGGCTCATTATGGTAAGAAAAATGAAGTCCATGGATGGCAACAACGCGGCGGCGCACGTCAGCTATGCGTTTTCCGAGGTCGCTGCCATCTACCCCATCACGCCCTCCAGCCCCATGGCCGACTTTGTTGACCAGTGGAGCGCCAACGGGCAGAAGAACATCTTCGGCACGAAGGTCAAGGTCGTCGAGATGCAGTCCGAGGCCGGCGCGGCCGGCGCGGTCCACGGCTCTCTGGGTGCCGGCGCGCTGACCACCACCTACACCGCGTCCCAGGGCCTGCTGCTGATGATCCCCAATATGTATAAGATCGCGGCGGAGCAGCTGCCCTGCGTGTTCCACGTTTCCGCCCGTACCGTGTCCACCCAGTCCCTGAACATCTTCGGTGACCACTCCGACGTCATGGCCTGTCGTCAGACCGGCTTCGCCATGCTGTGCGAGGGCAACGTGCAGGAGGTCATGGACCTGAGCCCGGTGGCCCACCTGGCCGCCCTCAGCGGCAAAGTCCCCTTCATCAACTTCTTCGACGGCTTCCGTACCTCCCACGAGATCCAGAAGATCGCCGTCTGGGACTATGACGACCTGAAGGATATGTGCGACATGGACGCCGTGGCCGAGTTCCGCCGTCACGCCCTGAACCCCGAGCATCCCCATATGCGCGGCAGCCACGAGAACGGCGACATCTTCTTCCAGCACCGCGAGGCCTGCAACAAGTATTACACCGAGTTGCCCGCCGTCGTTGAGAAGTATATGGACAAGATCAACGCCAAGCTGGGCACGGACTACAAGCTGTTCAACTACTACGGCGCGCCTGATGCCGACCGCGTCATCATCGCCATGGGCTCTATCTGCGACGTGGCCGAGGAGGTCATCGACTACCTGAACGCCCACGGTGAGAAGGTGGGCCTGGTCAAGGTCCGTCTGTTCCGCCCCTTCGCTTCCGAGAAGCTGATCGAGGCCATTCCCGCCACCGCCAAGAAGATCGCCGTGCTGGACCGCACCAAGGAGCCCGGCGCACAGGGCGAGCCTCTGTATCAGGATGTTGTCACCGCTCTGGCCAACGCCGGCATGAACGACGTGCAGGTCATCGGCGGCCGCTACGGCCTGGGCAGCAAGGACACGCCTCCCGCCTCCGTGTTCGCCGTGTATAACGAGCTGAAGAAGGACGAGATGAAGCGCCAGTTCACCATCGGCATCGTGGACGACGTCACCAACCTGTCCCTGCCCGAGGATGAGAACTGTCCCAACACCGCCGCGGAAGGCACGATCGAGTGCAAGTTCTGGGGTCTGGGCGGTGACGGTACGGTGGGCGCCAACAAGAACTCCATCAAGATCATCGGCGACCATACCGACAAGTACGTCCAGGCGTACTTCCAGTACGACTCCAAGAAGACCGGCGGCGTCACCATCAGCCACCTGCGCTTCGGCGACAAGCCCATCCGCAGCCCCTACTATATCAACAAGGCTGACTTCGTGGCCTGCCACAACCCCAGCTATGTGACCAAGGGCTTCAAGATGGTGCAGGATGTCAAGCCCGGCGGCGTGTATATGATCAACTGCCAGTGGGATCTGGATGAGCTGAACCACCACATGGACGCCGCGTCCAAGCGCTATATCGCCCAGAACAACATCCAGCTGTATACCATCGACGCCATCGACCTGGCGCTGGAGATCGGCATGGGCAAGCGCAACAACACCATCCTCCAGTCCGCGTTCTTCTCTCTGGCCAAGGTCATGCCCGAGGAGGAGGCCATCACCTATATGAAGGAGAAGGCCAAGGCGTCCTACCTGAAGAAGGGCCAGGACATCGTGGACATGAACTACAAGGCCATCGACCTGGGCGCTACCGCCTATAAGAAGATCGACGTGCCCGCCGACTGGGCCAACGCCGTGGACGACAAGCCCGCCAAGCAGCTCAAGGGCAAGCCCGAGCTGGTGAAGATGGTCAAGGATATTCTCGAGCCCGTGGGCAAGATGGACGGCGACAGCCTGCCCGTCAGCGCCTTCGTGGATCATGTGGACGGCCAGTTCGAGCTGGGCGCCGCCGCCTACGAGAAGCGCGGCGTGGCCGTGTCCGTTCCCACCTGGGACAGCGCCAAGTGCATCCAGTGCAACCAGTGCGCCTATGTCTGCCCCCACGCCACCATCCGTCCCTTCGCTCTCACCGCCGAGGAGGCCAAGAACGCCCCCGAGGCCGCCAAGATCGTGGACGTCAAGGCCGGCAAGGGCAAGGGCGTGTACCAGTTCACCATGGCTGTCAGCCCGCTGGACTGCATGGGCTGCGGCGTCTGCATCGGCGCTTGCCCCGTCAACGCGCTGACCATGGTGGCCCAGGAGGGCGAGCTGGCCCAGCAGGATGTGTTCGACTACTGCGTCTCCGAGGTCTCCGAGAAGAAGGATATGCAGGACAACAGCGTCAAGGGCAGCCAGTTCAAGCAGCCCATGCTGGAGTTCTCCGGCTCCTGCGCCGGCTGCGCCGAGACCAGCTATGCCCGTCTCGTCACCCAGCTGTTCGGCGACCATATGTATATCTCCAACGCCACCGGCTGCTCCTCCATCTGGGGCGGTCCTGCGGCTACCTCTCCCTACTGCACCAACAAGGAGGGCCACGGCCCGGCATGGTGCAACTCCCTGTTCGAGGACAACGCGGAGCACGGCCTGGGTATGTTCGTGGGCCAGAACAAGATCCGCGAGGATCTGGCCGACAAGACCCGCCAGCTGATCGCCGTGGAGTGGGCGCGTCCTGAGCTGAAGGCCGCCGCCCAGGCGTGGTTGGATACCATGGACGACGGCACGGCCAACGCCGAGCCCGCCAAGGCCTATATCAAGGCCATGGAGGAGAGCATCTGCACCGTGGACGAGCTGGCTGCCAACCCGCAGTTCGCCGCACACGCCGCCGAGCTGAAGGCCAAGGGCGCTCTGTTCTGCGACTGTGACGCCTGCACGCTGGTGGCTGACATCCTCAGCAAGAAGGAATACCTGGCCAAGAAGTCCATGTGGATCTTCGGCGGCGACGGTTGGGCCTACGACATCGGCTACGGCGGTCTGGACCACGTTATCGCCTCCAAGCAGGATGTGAACATCTTCGTGTTCGACACCGAGGTGTACTCCAACACCGGCGGACAGGCCTCCAAGGCGTCCAACATCGGCCAGGTGGCACAGTTCGCCGCCGCCGGTAAGGAGGTCAAGAAGAAGAGCCTCTCCGAGATCGCCATGCAGTACGGCTACGTCTACGTGGCCCAGGTGGCTATGGGTGCTAACCCCGCCCAGACCATCAAGGCCATCACCGAGGCCGAGGCGTATCACGGCCCGTCCCTGATCATCGGCTACAGCCCCTGCGAGATGCACTCCATCAAGGGCGGCATGATGAACTGCCAGAAGGAAATGAAGAAGGCTGTGGACTGCGGCTACTGGAATTTGTTCCGCTACAACCCCGAGGGCGAGAAGAAGTTCACCCTGGACTCCAAAGCCCCTGCCGGCGGCTATCAGGAGTTCCTGATGAACGAGGCCCGCTACAGCCGCCTGACCCGCGAGTTCCCCGAGCGCGCCGACGTTCTGTTCCAGCGCAACGAGGACGAGGCCAAGGCCCGCTACGAGCACCTGCTCAAGCTGGTGGAGATGTACGACAACTGATCGCCGCTCCGCGAAAGTAAAAACCGCCGTAAGGCATACCGCGAGCCGCCGCAGGATGATCCTGCGGCGGCTTGCTTGTAAAGTCCTGCATAGCAGGCTTGCAGCCCTGTACCAATGCAAAAAAGAGACCGCCGGAGCGGTCTCTTTTTATATCAGGTATGTATCGTCTTACTTGGTAGCGTGCGCCTTGTTGGCCTCGGCGATCTCAGCGATCACAGCGGCGTGCTTCTTGGCGACAACAGCCTTGATGACGAACAGGGTCACGATCATCAGCGCGATGGCGATGATCATGCAGACCACCACGTTCTGCACCATGCCGGCGATGATGTAGCAGACGAAGGAGACGGCCGCCACGGTGACACCGTAAGGCAGCTGGGTGGACACGTGGTTCAGGTGGTAGCAGTGTGCACCGGCGGAAGCCATGATGGTGGTGTCGGAGATGGGGGACAGGTGGTCGCCGCACACGCCGCCGGCGCAGGAAGCAGCCAGACCGATGGACAGCAGGGTCATCTGCGTATCCCAATCAAACACGGCGCAGACCAGCGGGACCATGATGCCGATGGTGCCCCAGGACGTACCGGTGGCGAAGCCGATGAAGCAAGCCACGATGAAGATCACGGCGGGCAGGAACTTGGCCAGGTCGCCGGTGTTGGCCATGACGTTCTCCACGAACGTACCGACCTGCAGACCGTCGTCACGGCACAGACCGCACAGCGTCCAGGCGAAGCACAGGATCAGGATGGGGGAGACCATCTGGATGAAGCCGTTGGGCACGGACTCGAAGGACTTCTCGAAGCCGATCAGGCCGCGCAGCCAGTAGTAGATGAACGTGAACACGATGGCCACGATAGAGCCCAGGCACAGGCCAGGACCGGCAGAGGCGTCGGAGAACGCCATGATGAAGTCGTGATAGTTGTCGCTCTCGGCATCCCACATACCGCCGGTCCAGATCAGGCCGACGATGCACAGGGCGATCAGCACGATAACGGGCAGCAGCAGATCCAGCACGGAGGAGTGCTTTGCGCCTTCCTCGTAGTCATCCGCGCCGGCGAAGGGACGATGCTCGGTGGTGAACAGATCGTTCTTCACCTGGGCGTTGTACTCGTGGGTCAGCATAGGACCGTAGTCGATGTTGAACACGGAGATAACGATGACCATCACCAGGGTCAGGATGCAGTAATAGTTCCAGGGGATCTGGCTCAGGAACATGGAGATACGGGAGCCGGGGAAGCCGTCAGGCACATAGGACGCAACGGCGGCAGCCCAGGAGGACACGGGGGCCAGCATACACACGGGCGCGGCAGTGGCGTCGATGATATACGCCAGCTTGGCGCGGGAGATGTTGTGGCTCTCGGTGACGGGACGCATAACAGCACCCACGGTCAGGCAGTTGAAATAGTCGTCGATGAAGATCAGCACGCCCAGCAGCATGGTCAGCAGCTGCGCGCCCACGCGGGACTTAACAGCCTTCTTGGCCCAGCGGCCGAAGGCGGCAGAACCGCCGGCCTTGTTCATCAGGTCCACCATGATACCCAGGACCACCAGGAAGATCAGGATGGAGATGTCGATGGCGTTGATCATACCCACACCGTCGCCGGCGCCGATGAAGTTCACCACCGTCTGCCAGGGATCAAAGTCAGCCAGCAGCAGAGCGCCGACCAGGCAGCCCAGGAACAGAGAGGAATACACTTCCTTGCTGATCAGGGCCAGGGCGATGGCGACCACGGGGGGGAACAGAGCCCAGCCGGTGGTCACAAAGCCAGAACCGTCGTTGGCGATCTTGGCGATGACCAGGGCCACGACGACGACCGCCAGGGCTATGCCATACGCGATCTTTGTACTTTTCTTTTCCATAGTGTGTGATTTACCTCCTCACAAATTGGTGACAACATCCTAACGTGTTATTAACAGATTGTCAACATTTCAGCAATCTCCGGGGCAGGTAATTTTGAACAAATTATGAACCTCATTTTCTCCCTTTTCCCCAATTTTGGCCTGATTTTTCGAGTTCTTATCGGATTATTTACAATCCTTTACATATTCTTAGCGGCCGCGCAAAGCCCTTTTCTATATTTTGTATAAGGGCATTTCCGTATACTTGCCAAATAACCTGCCGACATATCGCTATGCGCTGCGGCGCATACCGCCTCGGGGCAGGCATCCCCGAAGCGCCGCTTTTTTTCGCGCAGCACCTTGACGCTGGGCCATATATGCAAGTATAATAATTTAATTGTGTTTCCCAAATAGAGACAGAGGGAGAGCCTTATATGAAAAACCGTATCATCGCCGCACTGGCGGCCCTGGCCGCCGGCGCGCTGCTGTACCTGCCCACCATCGCCGCCGCGCCCCAGCCCCGCACCGCCGCGCCCACCGTCGTTCCCGCCGCCGTACATCGGCTGGCCGCCGCGGCGGACGCCGTGACCACGTCCGTCCTTCCGGACAGCGCGTCGCTGGAGGACCTGCACCGGGAGATACGGCGGGAGTTGGACCGGCTCAACGGCCCGGTGGGCATCGACCTGGCCTGGTGGCAGTCCCACTATAACGACATCATCGGCTACGTCTACAGCCCCGGCACGCCCATCAGCTACCCCATCGCCTATGACGGCAACAACGAGTATTACCTGCACCACGACCTGTACGGGAATTACAGCGAGTACGGTACGATCTTCCTGGACGCCCGCGTGCCAAGCGACTTCTCCGGCCAGAACAACGTACTTTACGGCCACCACATGGCCGACGGCTCGATGTTCGCCTCCATCTCCAACTATAAGCAGCAGTGGTACTACGACGCCCACCCCTATTACTACGTCTACACCAACAACGGCAACTACCGGGTAGACCTGTTCGCCGGCATCATCGTGCCCGGCGAGCACGAGGTGTTCAACACCAGCCTCAGCACCTCCCAGCTCCAGCGCTTTATTAACGAGTCCACGTTTTATTCCGGCAAGGGCGTGCCCTCCGGCCAGATCATGACGCTCTGCACCTGCTCCTATGAGGCGGCCAACTACCGCTATGTGGTGCTGGGCGAGATGATCCCCCTTGCCGACAACACCACAGAGGAGACAAACACATGACCCCACAGGAACAGAACGAGATCTATGAAATGCTCGTGCGGCGGGCCAATATGCCCGGCACGTTTACCGCCGTCAACGGCCTTCGCGTCACCTCCATCGGCGACGGCTGTGCCGAGGGAGAGGCCGACCTGACCGCCGGCCACCTGAACCCGCTGGGCATCCCCCACGGCGGCGTCTACTCCACCATGATGGACCAGGTGGCCGGTGCGGCCGCCTGCTCCCGGGGCAGTATGTGCCGTACCGTGGACTGCGAGGTGCGCTTTTTCGCCCCGGCCCAGGGCGGGAAGCTCTATTCCCACGCCCAGGCCATCCGCATGGGCCGCAGCATCACCGTCATGCGGGCCTGGGTCACCGACGGCGAGGGCACGACCTGCGCCGAGGGGACGTACACTTTCCGCATGAAGCCGGGCTTCCCCACAGAATAAAGAGCAAAAAGAAACCGCCTTTCCCGTAAAACAGTTCATGGAGCGTATCGTACCGATACGCTCCATTTCTTATGCCACTACGCTATAGACCCTTGGCTCTCCCTCTGGGAGAGCTGTCACCGCAGGTGACTGAGAGGGCCTTGCAGCCTTTTTTGTTTACCCTCTCCGTCCTCGCTGCGCTCGGCCACCTCTCCCAAAGGGAGAGGCAAGGGACGTTCACTCTTTCTTTTTGCCCTTTATTCCTTCACCTGCTTCATGGACAGACTGATGCGGTGCTTTTTCTCGTCCACATCCAGCACCGCCACCTTCACGATGTCCCCTACGGACACCACCTCCGAGGGGTGCTTGATGAACTTATTGCATACCTGGGAGATATGCACCAGCCCGTCCTGATGGACGCCGATGTCCACGAACACGCCGAAGTCGATGACGTTCCGCACCGTGCCTGTGAGGACCATCCCCGGCTTCAGGTCCTTCATGTCCATCACGTCGGTGCGGAGGATGGGTGCGGGCAGGTCGTCCCGCAGGTCGCGGCCCGGCTTCACCAGCTCCTTCACCACGTCCCGCAGGGTGGGCACGCCCACGGACAGCTTCTCCGCCACCTGCGTCTCGCCCATGGCCTGCACCTTCTGCATCAGCTGGGCCACCGCGCCCCGGCGCACGTTGTCGTCGGTGTAGCCGCACAGGGCCAGCAGCCCCTCGGCGGCCTGGTAGCTCTCCGGGTGTACGCCGGTGTTGTCCAGCACGTTTTTGCTCTCCGGCACGCGGAGGAAGCCGGCGCACTGCTCAAAGGCCTTCGGCCCGAGCTTGGGCACCTTCAGCAGCTTTTTGCGGTCGGGGAACACGCCGTTGCTCTCCCGGTAGGCCACGATGTTCTTCGCGGTGGCGGCGTTCAGCCCGGCCACATAGGTCAGCAGGCTGGCGGAGGCGGTGTTCACGTCCACACCCACGGCGTTGACGCAGTCCTCCACCACGCCGGTCAGCGCCTCATCCAGCCGCTTCTGGGGCATATCGTGCTGGTACTGCCCCACGCCGATGGACTTGGGGTCGATCTTCACCAGCTCCGCCAGGGGGTCCTGCAGCCGCCGGGCGATGGAGATGGCGGAGCGCAGGTTCACGTCGTAGTCCGGGAACTCCTCCGCCGCCAGCTTCCCGGCGGAATAGACCGACGCCCCCGCCTCGTTGACGATCATATAGCTGACGCCGGGCAGCCCCCGCAGCATCTCCACCGTCATCTGCTCCGTCTCCCGGCTGGCCGTGCCGTTGCCGATGGCGATGTGGGTCACGCCGTGCTTTTTGCACAGCGCCGTCAGCCTGGTGATGGCCTCCTTCTTCTGCCGCTCGCCGTAGGTGGGATATACCACCGTGGTGTCCAGCACCTTGCCCGTGCCGTCCACCACCGCCACCTTGCAGCCGTGGGCGTAGCCGGGGTCGAGGCCCATGGTCACGTGTCCCTTCACCGGCGGCTGGAGCAGCAGCGGCTTCAAATTCAGCGCAAACTGGCCGATCGCCCCCTCACAGGCGTTTTCGGTGAGGGTGCTGCGGGCCTCCCGCTCCAGGGAGGGATAGATCAGCCGGTCATAGGCGTCCTCGCAGGCTGCCTTGATGAACTCCATGGCCCGCGAGCCGGGCTTCACCACCGCCCGCCGCAGCGCGGGCAGCGCCGCGTCACGATCCAGCAGCACCGTGACGGAGAGATACCCCTCCTTCTCGCCCCGGTCGATGGCCAGCACCTGGTGGCCCGCCAGCTTGGCCAGCGATTGCTCAAAGTCGTAGTACAGCCGGTATACGCTGTCCTCCTCCTTGGCGGCCGCGCTTTTCAGCTGCCCCTGCCGCATCAGCAGCCCCCGCAGCGTCTTGCGGATGGCCGCGTCGTCGGAGATGACCTCCGCGATGATGTCGTTCGCCCCCTGCAAGGCGTCCGCTATCGTCTCCACGCCCTTCTCCGGGTCAATGTAATCCGCGGCGGCCTCCGCCGGGTCGGGGCAGTCCGCCGCCTGCGCCAGCAGCAGCTCCGCCAGCGGCGCAAGCCCCTTCTCCCGGGCCACGGTGGCCCGGGTGCGGCGCTTCTGCTTGTAGGGCCGGTACAGATCCTCCACCTCCGCCAGCGTGGCGGCGTTCTCGATGGCGGCGGCCAGCTCGTCGGTGAGCTTGCCCTGCCCGTCGATGGCGGCCAGCACCTCCTCCCGGCGCTTGGCCAGATTGCGCAGGTAGCGCAGCCGGTCCTCCAGCTTCCGCAGAGCGGTGTCGTCCATCCCGCCGTGAAGCTCCTTGCGGTAGCGGGCGATGAACGGGATGGTGTTGCCCTCGTCCAGCAGGGCGATGACGTTTTCCACATGGCGCAGGGGCTTATCCAGCTCCCGGGCCAGCAGCTCGGCAATAGTAGGCATGGGAATGCTTCTCCTTTCAGAAAACTGTGACCGCGCCCGGCGCGGTCACAGTTGTGTTTACTTGTGGTACAGAGATTTCACCTCATAGCGCGGCTCGCAGCTCACGTTGATGCCCAGCCGCTTGTAGAGCTTGGCGTCCTCCTCCGAAATGATGACGGAGAAGTGTGCGTCGCAGCCCCGCAGGTTCTTCAGCTGGGCCTGCACCATAGCCGCCAGCGGGTTGGTCAGCCCGGAGATCGCCAGCGCGATGAGCACCTCGTCGGAATGCAGCCGCGGGTTGCGGTGTCCCAGACTCTCGGTTTTCAGGGTGCTGATGGGCTCGATGACGGAGGCGGGGATCAGCTCCAGCTTGTGGTCGATGCCCGCCAGCTGCTTCAGCGCGTTCAGCAGCAGCGCCGCGGACGCGCCCAGCAGGGCGGAGGTCTTGCCGGTGACCACGCTGCCGTCCGGCAGCACCATCGCCCCGGCGGGCTTGCCGGTGGCCTCGGCCTTGCTCAGGGATGCCGCCACGGCGGGGCAGATGTCCGGCGTCACGCCGGCCTGCTGCATCACCAGCTCCAGCTTCCGCACCACGCACTCGTCGGCCTGGCCCTTCAGCCGCTCCACGCACCCGGCGTAGTACCGCCGCAGGATCTCCATCCGGCTGGCCTGGCAGCACGCCTCGTCGTCCACGATGGCGAAGCCCGCCATGTTCACGCCCATGTCCGTGGGGGACTTGTAGGGGCATTCGCCCTGGATCTTCTCAAACATGGCCGCCAGCACCGGAAAGATCTCCACATCCCGGTTGTAGTTCACCGTGGTCTTGCCGTAGGCCTCCAGATGGAACGGGTCGATCATGTTCACATCGTTCAGGTCGGCGGTGGCCGCCTCATAGGCCAGGTTCACCGGGTGCTTCAAAGGCAGGTTCCAGATGGGGAACGTCTCGTACTTGGCGTAGCCCGCGGAGACGCCCCGGCGGTGGTCGTGATACAGCTGGCTCAGGCAGGTGGCCATCTTGCCGCTGCCCGGCCCGGGGGCGGTGACCACCACGATGGGCCGCGAGGTCTCGATGTACTCGTTTTTGCCCAGCCCGTCGTCAGACACGATGTGGGCCACGTCGGAGGGATACCCGGCGATGGGATAGTGCTTGTAGCTCTTCACGCCCAGCGCGTCCAGCCGCTTGATGAAGGCGTCCGCCGCCGGCTGCCCGGCATACTGCGTGATGACCACGCCGCCCACATAGAAGCCCTGTCCCCGGAATACGTCCATCAGCCGCAGCACGTCCTCGTCGTAGCCGATGCCCAGGTCGCCCCGCATCTTGTTCTTCTCGATGTCGCCGGCGCAGATGGCCACCACGATCTCCACGTCGTCCTTCAGCGTCCGCAGCATACGGATCTTGCTGTCGGGCTGGAAGCCGGGCAGCACCCGGGACGCGTGGTAATCGTCGAACAGCTTGCCGCCGAACTCCAGATACAGCTTGCCGCCGAACTGGGCCAGCCGCTCCGTGATGTGCTGTGCCTGCAAACGCAGGTATTTGTCGTTGTCAAAGCCGAGTTTCACCTGTGATCTCCCCAATCTCTTGTCAAATCGAGGTTCATTATACTACATATTGTGTGCTTAGGAAAGACCATTCAGCGGGTAAAATGTCACGAACTTTTGCCCCATATTTTGGCGAAAGCCACCGTTGCAATTTGACGTTTCAGAGGATATACTAAAGAATACACCCCTATGGACAGGAGGACGGATATGCGATTTCATGTGGTGTGGCGCAAGAGCCACGAGCCGGAGGAGGCCTACCGGGACTTCTTCGAGACCAACGATATTTACGAGGCCAAGGACTTTGCCATGCGCCTGGCCTTTGACGAGACGAACTGCGTCTTCGTCCGGGACGAGAAGCGGGACGAGATCGTCCGGGATTTTGACGCCGAGGTATACCGCCAATAGAATACGGAAAGAAACCCCTCACCTCCGGCCATACTATGGCCGGAGGTGAGTTTTTTATGACCAGAAAGGACGGCGGCTTCCCCTACGACGCCACCCCGGACGTGCATCACTTCAACGGCGTGCCGGAGAGCTGCTTCGACGTGGTGAATATGTACGGCACGTACAACATCCAGCCCACCAGCGACACGGAGAACCGCTTCCCCCTCATCGCCCCGGGCCTGCCGAAGAAGCTGCGTGATCTGCGCATCGGCAAGGAGGACCTGTGATCATGGCATAGGGCGGCGGGTTTTCCCGCCGCCCTATGCCATCCTGTCATCTATCCATGATGAGTTGTCAGAAAAGACGAACATTTGCGGTATAAAACCCCCGAATGTTTTAACCATTTAAAGCACAGCTTGGTACAATGCACAAATAATTGTTATTTATTTGTCAATTCACCTAATTGACGCTTTTTTCACAAATCCGTATAATATAGATAAACTGGTAAGACCAGCGGCGGCCTTTTGTGCCGCTGTGCAGCCCAAAACACAGCAAGGAGCGTTTTCATGTATACCTTAGGCATCGACATCGGCAGCACCACCTCCAAGTGCGCCGTGATCAAAGACGGAGCGGAGCTGGTGGCCACCAGCCTGCAGACCGGCGGCCTGGGCACAGGCGGCCCGGAGGAGGCGCTGGCGGCGCTGTGGCGGTCCAGCGGCCTGACGGCGGCGGACATGGCCCGCACCGAGGTCACCGGCTACGGCCGGAAGAATTACGAGGGCGCGGACGGCGAGATCAGCGAGCTGACGGCCCACGCCCTGGGCGGCCGCTTCGTGTTCCCCGACCTGCGGACGGTCATCGACATCGGCGGCCAGGACGCCAAGGTCATCGCCCTGTCCCCCTCCGGCAAAATGGTGAACTTCGTGATGAACGACAAGTGCGCCGCCGGTACGGGCCGGTTTCTGGACGTAATGGCCTCTATCCTGCGGCTGGACGTGGACGATCTGGACACCGAGGCCGCCAAGTCCACCGCCCCGGCATCCATTTCCAGCACCTGCACTGTGTTTGCCGAAAGCGAGGTCATCAGCCAGCTGGCCAACGGCGTCAAGCGGCCCGACCTGGTGGCGGGCATCTGCCGCAGTGTGGCCAGCCGCGTGGCGGCATTGGCCCGGCGCGCCGGCGTAACGGAGCAGGTCTGTCTCTCCGGCGGCGTGGCCCGGAACGACGCCGTCCGCCAGGCGCTGAGCGAGGAGCTGAACGTCCCCGTGTCCGTCGATCCGCTGGCCCAGTATTTCGGGGCGATCGGCGCGGCGCTGTGGGCCTGTAAGGAAGTAGGCAAGTAAGCAAGTGAAAAGATGGAGATCACTTACTATATATAATGTGAGGAACAAGGAGGAACAAAAATGGCAGAAGAAGTGAAGAAAGCACCGAAGCCGGTGGACCCCAATTCCGCCAAGTATAAGCTGGGCAAGATCGCGGCGGACGCCTATGTGGACGCCATCGAGGCCAAGAAGCGGGGCGAGAAGGTGGCCTGGGTCTCCAGCAACTTCCCCGTGGAGATCCCCGAGACCATGGGCATCGCCACCGTGTACCCCGAGAACCAGGCCGCCGGCATCGCCGCCCGCGGCGCCGGCACGAGAATGTGCGAGGTGGCGGAGTCCGAGGGCTATTCCAACGACATCTGCGCCTACGCCCGTGTGTCCCTGGCCTATGCCAAGCTGAAATCCTGTCCCGAACAGGACGTGGCCATGCCCGACGTGCTGCTGTGCTGCAGCAACATCTGCTCCTGCATGATCAAGTGGTACGAGAACCTGGCCCGTGAGCTGAACATCCCCATGATCCTGCTGGACATCCCCTTCAACCCCGACTACGAGGTGTCCGACGCCGAGGTGGCCTACGTCACCGGCCAGTTCTGGGACGCCGTGAAGCAGCTGGAGGCGATCACCGGCAAGAAGTGGTCCGACGAGAAGTTCCAGGAGGTCACCGGCTTCTCCTGCCGCTCCAGCCGCGCCTGGCTGGCGGCCACCGGCTGCGCCAAGTATGTCCCCTCTCCCTTCAACGGCTTCGACCTGCTGAACCACATGGCCGTCATGGTCACCGCCCGCGGCAAGTCCACCGCCGCCGACGCCATGGAGACGCTGCTCAAGGAGTACGAGGAGAACCACAAGAACGGCACGTCCACCTTCCGGGGTGAGGAGAAGCACCGCATCATGTTCGAGGGCATCGCCTGCTGGCCGTATCTGCGCGCCACCAGCACCGGCCTGAAGTCCCGGGGCATCAACATGGTCACCACCATCTACGCCGACGCCTTCGGCTTCGACTACAACACCTTTGACGAGATGATCCGCGCCTACTGCAAAGTCCCCAACGCCATAAACCTGGAGATGAGCCGCGACAAGCGCATCAAGCTCTGCAAGGACAACCATGTGGAGGGCATGCTGGTCCACACCAACCGCTCCTGCAAGCTGTGGAGCGGCTTCATGTACGAGATGAGCCGCCAGATCGGCAAGGCCTGCAATATCCCCGTGGTCAGCTTCGACGGCGACCAGGCCGACCCCCGCAACTTCTCCGAGGCCCAGTACGACACCCGTGTCCAGGGCCTGACGGAGATCATGGAAGCCAACAAGGCTGCGAAAGGAGAGTAAGCCATGAACGACATTCTGAACCGTTTTCATGAGATCGCCGTCTCTCCCAAGGCGCAGATGAAGCGCTATCTGGCCGACGGCAGGAAGGTCGTCCTGTGCGGCCCTGTGTATACGCCGGAGGAGATCATCCACTCCATGGGCTTCGTCCCCATGGGCGCGTGGGGCGGTGATGTGGCCCTGAACCGTGCCAAGGAATACTGCCCTGCCTTCCTGTGCGCCATCGTCCAGTCCATGCTGGAGCTGGGCATCAACGGCGCGTATGACGGCGCTTCCGCCATCGTCATCCCCTCCCTGTGCGATACCCTCAAGACCGTGGGCGAGAACTGGAAGTACGCCGTGCCGTCCATCCCCTTCATCCCCATGACCTATCCCCAGAACCGCAAGCCCGCCTACGGCGTGGCCTACACCAAAGCCGGCTACGAGCGTGTCATCCGCGACCTGGAGAAGCTGGGCGGCACGTTCTCCGAGGAGAAGCTCCTGGCCTCCATCAAGGTCTACAACCGTCACAACGCCGCCATGCGGAGAGTGGACGAGGTGCTGGCCAAGCACCCGGAGATCACCGCCGCCCAGCGCAGCGACATCTTCAAGAGCGCCTTCTTCATGACGAAGGAGGAGCACACCGAGCTGGTGGAAGCCCTCATCGCCCAGCTGGAGTCCCAGACCCCCGCCGCCGAGAAGCTGCCCATCGTCATCTCCGGCATCCTGACGGACGCCCCGGCGCTGAACGCCATCCTCGACGAGATGGGCCTGCACATCGTGGCCGACGATGTGGCCGCCCAGTCCCGCCAGTACCGTGCCGATGCCCCGGAGCGCCCTGATGCCCTCAACGCGCTGGCGGAGAAGTTCGCCGCCATGGACAACTGCTCCGTGCTGTATAACCAGGATAAACCCCGCGTCCAGTGGATCGTGGACACCGCCAAGGCGAGAAACGCCAAGGGCGTCCTGGTGGTCCTGACCAAGTTCTGCGACCCGGAGGAGTTCGACTACGTCATGATCAAGAAGGCCTGCGAGGCCGCCGACCTGCCCCTGACGCTGGTGGAGGTGGACCGTCAGATGGTCCGCTTCGAGCAGGTCCGCACCAACCTCGAGACCTTCCGCGATCTGCTGAAAATGTAACCACTTACCAATAACATACATGGAGGAACAACATGAGTGAAGTCAAGCGCCCCCTTGAGGGAGTAAAAGTCCTGGAGCTGGCCACGTTCATCGCCGCTCCCTGCTGCGCCCGTTTCCTGGCCGACCTGGGTGCGGAGGTCATCAAGGTGGAAGCCCCCGCCGGCGATCCCCTGCGCTACACCGCCGTCAACGAGGGCCGTCCCCAGGATCAGAAGGAGAACACCTCCTACGATCTGGAAAACGCCGGCAAGACCTGCGTCTGCCTGAACACCAAGACCGAGGCCGGCCGCGCCGCCCTGGAAAAGCTCATCGCCGAGGCGGACATCTTCATCACCAACTGGCGTCAGAACCCCCTGAAGAAGGCGGGCCTGGACTACGACACGCTCCACGCCAAGTACCCCAAGCTGGTCTACGGCTTCGTCTCCGGCTACGGCGAAAAAGGCCCGGACAAGGACCTGCCCGGCTTCGACTTCACCGCCTTCTTTGCCCGGGGCGGCATCCTGGGCACGCTGTTTGACAAGGACGCCCTGCCCATGCTGACCATCGCCGGCTTCGGCGACCACCAGGTGGGTATGTACCTGGCCTCCGGCGTGCTGGCGGCTCTGTACCGCGCCCGCGAGACCGGCATCGGCGACCGCGTCGTCGTCTCCCTGTTCCACAGCGCCATCTGGGACGTGTCCCTGATCCTGCAGGCCAGCCAGTACGGCGACCCCACCACCCAGTACCCCCTGTCCCGCCGCACCCTGCCCAACCCGCTGGTGGTGTGCCACAAGACCAAGGACAACAAGTGGCTGCAGATCGCCATGCCCCAGTACAACCGCCACTATCCCATCTTCATGCGCGCCATCGGCCACCCCGAGATGGCCGAAGATCCCCGCTATTACCCCCAGACCAATCTCCAGGCCAACATCGAGGAGTTCTATGACTTCCTGGTGGCCGAGATGGCCACCCGCACCCTGGATGAGTGGTGCAAGCTGATGGATGCCAACGACCTGCCCTACGCCGTGGCCCAGACCTGGGATCAGCTGCTGGTGGATAAGCAGGCATGGGCCTCCGGCTGCTTCTACGAGATGGAATACCCCAACGGCGCCAAGCGCACCATGGTCCGTCCTCCCGTCATCTTCGAGGAGACGGAGCTGCCCCCCTACAACCGCGGGCCGTACCTGGGCGAGCAGACCGAGCTGGTGCTGAAGAACCTGGGCTACTCCGACGAGCAGATCGCCGCTATGATCGCCGCCGGCGAGGCGGTGCCGATGGACCCCGCCCTGAAGGACTGACGGCGGCGGGATCTTTTCCGCCAATACTTCGTTGCAGGTACTTGACGTACACAAAGTACGCCTGCGTCCCTGCGCCTCGTCTTGGCAAAAAATCTCTCCGCCGTATTATGCGGAGACTATCGGAAGCGAACACCCTGACGACTTGAGGAAAAGCTGTTATAAGGGCGCGGCGCGCTTGAGGAGGCGCGCCGCCCCGCCCGAATATTGAGAGGAGAAATATATGAAGATCGCTGCTTACGAAGTGCGTCCCGACGAGAAGCCCGTTATCGAGGGCCTGTGCAAGAAATACGGTATCGAGCTGATCTCCACCCCCGCCAACCTGGATAAGACCACCGCCAACATGGCCGCCGGCTGCGACGGCGTCACCACCCTGGGCCAGTCCGACTACTGCAACGAGGTCCTGGACGAGCTGAAGGGCTACGGCGTCAAGGTGCTGGCCAGCCGCTGCGTGGGCTATAACCACATGAACTGCGACTACGCCCGCTCCCTGGGCTTCCGCCTGTGCAACGGCGCTTACGCCCCCAACGGCGTGGCGGAGTACACCGTCATGGCCATCCTCATGTGCATCCGCAAGTTCAAGAAGGCACTGTACAACACCAACGACAACGACTTCACCCTCAAGGGCAAGATGGGCCGCGAGCTGCGTACCATGACCGTGGGCGTCATGGGCACGGGCAAGATCGGCTTCACCGTCATCAAGTGCCTCAGCGGCTTCGGCTGCCGCATCCTGGCCAACGACGTGTACGAGAACGACGCCGTCCGTGAGTATGCCGAGTACGTGGATCTGGACACCCTGTACCGCGAGTCCGACATCATCACCATCCACACCCCGCTGCTGCCGGAGACCACCGGCATGATCAACCGTGAGACCATCGCCAAGATGAAGGACGGCGTGGTGTTCATCGACAACGCCCGGGGCGAGCTGGTGGACATCGATGCCGTCACCGAGGCCGTGGAGTCCGGCAAGTTCGGCGCGCTGTTCATGGACGCCTTCCCCGGCGAGACCGGCATCATCCACGTCCCCCACAACGAGGACATCATCCGCACCCCCGGTATGCCCTACTTCAAGCTGAAATATCTGCGCTCCTTCGTCAACGTGTACCACACGCCCCACATGGCCTTCTTCACCGAGGAGGCCGCCGAGCAGATGGCGGAGTGCGGCGTCAACAGCATCTATGAGATCCTGACGGACGGCAAGTCCAAGCACGAGATCCCCTGCTGAGCAAGCAGAAGCCATACGAAACAGGAGGAAAACTATGATTTTCGACGCAAAGCATGAAATGATCCGCAAGCTGGTGCGCCAGTTTGCCGAGACCGAGCTCACCACCGAGGTCCTGGACAAGGTGGAGGAGACCGGCGAGTTCCCCGAGGAGATCGTGGAAAAGATGGCCAAATGCGGCTTTCTGGGCCTGAAGATCCCCCGCGAGTACGGCGGCGCAGGCGCGGACACCCTGGCCTACATCATCATGATCGAGGAGTTTGCCCGTGTCTCCGCCGTGGCCAGCCTGTACGCCAACACCCCCAACTCCCTGGGCGGCGGCCCGCTGATGCAGGCCGGTACGCCGGAGCAGCTGGAGAAGTACCTCCGCCCCTCCGTGGAGAACAAGGTGAAGATCGTCTTCGGCCTCACCGAGCCCGGCGCGGGCTCTGACGCCGGCAGCATGGTCACCACCGCCGTGAAGGACGGCGACTACTACGTCCTCAACGGCCGCAAGTGCTTCATCTCCGGCGCGCCCCTGGCCGACTACTGCATCGTCTACGCCAAGACCGATATGACCAAGGGCAACAAGGGCATCTCCGCCTTCATCGTGGACATGAAAGCCCCCGGCGTCTCCTGCGGCAAGCACGAGGCCAAGATGGGCCTGGTGGGCTACGCCACCTCCGACGTGGTGCTGGAGGACGTCCGCGTCCACAAGAGCGATATGCTGGGCCGTGAGAACATGGGCTTCATCAACGCCATGAAGACGCTGGACGGCGGCCGACTGGGCGTGTCCGCCCAGTCCATCGGTCTGGCCCAGGGCTGCCTGGACGAGGCCATCAAGTATTCCAAGGAGCGCGTCCAGTTCGGCAAGCCCATCTGCAAGAACCAGGCCATCGCCTTCATGCTGGCAGATATGGCCACCAAGCTCACCGCTGCCAAGGAGCTGGTCTATATGGCCGCTCAGATGAAGGACAAGAACGACCCCAACGCCTCCATGTACTGCTCCATGGCCAAGTACTTCGCCTCCGAGACCTGCAACGAGATCGCCGCCAAGGCGGTGCAGATCCACGGCGGCTACGGGTACATCAAGGAGTACCCTGTCGAGCGCAAGTACCGCGACTGCCGCGTGTTCACCATCTACGAGGGCACGTCCCAGGTCCAGCAGATGGTCATCTCCGGCAATTTGCTGAAGTAAGCGGAAAGGAGCAAGAATAGAATGAAGATCATCGTTTGTGTCAAGCAAGTTCCCGATACCAGCGGCAAGGTGGCCGTCAACGCCGACGGTACGCTGGACCGCGCTTCCATGCAGACCATCATCAACCCCGACGATATGAACGCCGTGGAGGCCGCCCTGACCCTGAAGGATCAGCTGGGCGGCCCCGTCATCGCCGTGTCCATGGGCCCTCCCCCCGCCGCCGGTATGCTGCTGGAGCTGAAGGCCATGGGCGTGGACAAGGCCGTGCTGGTGTCCGCCCGTGAGTTCGGCGGCTCTGATACCTTCGCCACCTCCCAGATCCTGGCCGCGGCCATCAAGAACCTGGGTGTGGACAAGGACGACATCATCTTCTGCGGCCGCCAGGCCATCGACGGCGATACCGCCCAGGTCGGCCCGCAGATCGCCGAGAAGCTGGAGATCCCCCAGGTGTCCTATGTGGCCGACATCAAGAAGGACGGCGACACCCTCACCGTCAAGCGTATGCTGGAGGACGGCTACATGACCGTCCAGGTGCAGACCCCCTGCCTGCTCACCTGCATCAAAGAGCTGAACACCCCCCGCTATATGACCATCCGGGGCATCCTGGACTGCGACAACGAGCCCGTCACCGTGCTGGACTACAACGCGCTGAAGGACGATCCCCTCATCGAGGTGGACACCATCGGCCTGAAGGGTTCTCCCACCAATATCTACAAGAGCTTCACGCCTCCCCGCAAGGGCAGCGGCATGATGCTGGAGGGCAGCGGCAAGGAGACCGTGGAGCAGCTGTTCGGCATCCTCACCGCCAAGCACATCATCTGAGAAGGGAGAAACGATATGTCTACTTTTATGAATACCGACCCCAAGGCGTTCTCCGGCGTGTGGGTCTTTTGTGAGCAGCGTCAGGGCGTCATGATGCCCACCACCTTCGAGCTGATCTCCGAGGGCCGCAAGCTGGCCGATGAGCTGGGCGTCCAGCTCTCCGGCATCCTGCTGGGCGACAACGTGGACAGCATCGCCGCCGAGCTGGGCGGCTACGGCGCGGACAAGGTCTACGTCTACAACAGCCCCCTGCTGAAGGACTACACCACCGATGCCTACACCAAGGTCATCAGCGACGCGGTGCATGAGTTCAAGCCCGAGATTTTGCTGTTCGGCGCGTCCCACATCGGCCGCGACCTGGCACCCCGCTGCGCCGCCCGCCTCCACACCGGCCTGTGCGCCGACTGCACCCACCTGGATGTGGACCTGAACGGCTACGTCAACTTCCTCCGCACCGGCTCTTCCCTGGATGTGGACTCCATGAACTTCGAGACGAAGCTCTTCGACGTCAACACCAACCTGAAGATGACCCGTCCCGCCTTCGGCGGCCACCTGATGGCCACCATCGTCTGCCCCCGCTTCCGTCCCGCCATGGCCACCGTGCGCCCCGGCGTCATGAAGAAGCGCGAGTTCGACGAGACCGGCGTGAGCAAGGTGGAGATCCTCCACCCCGCCTTCACCCTCACCGAGGGCAACATCCACACCAAGGTGCTGGAGATCGTCAAGGCCGCCCGCGCCATGGTGGACCTCACCGGCGCTGAGGTCGTCGTCTCCGTGGGCCGCGGCATCGCCAAGGACGTGGAGAAGGGCATCGCCCTGGCCGAGGAGCTGGCCGCCCTCATGGGCGGCGTGGTGGGCGCGTCCCGCGCCGTGGTGGACGCCGGCTGGATGACCGCCGACCATCAGGTGGGCCAGACCGGCAAGACCGTCCATCCCCGCATCTACGTGGCCCTGGGCATCTCCGGCGCTATCCAGCACAAGGCCGGTATGCAGGACTCCGAGTGCATCATCGCCGTCAACAAGAGCGACGTAGCGCCCATCTTCGAGGTGGCGGACTACGGCATCTGCGGCGACCTGTTCAAGATCGTTCCCATGATGATCGAGGAAATGAAGGCCCTCAAGGCGTAAAACCTGTCATCATTCTTCCCCTCCCCACAACCGCGGACGCCCGGGGGCTCATCCCCCCGGGCGTCCGCCGTCAACGGGCTGTGTGAAAGAAGTAACGCTTGCAGTTATCCGCTTTTTTCGGTATAATACACCCTGTTTTCACGGAAAGGAGGGGCGGTGTATGCCTGTGCGCTCCGTACACATCGACTGGCAGCCCATCAAGGCCAAACGCGCCAGTGAGGACATATATGGTCAGCTCCGGGATCTCATCACCTCCGGTGTGCTGAAGCCCGGCGACCGCCTGCCCTCCGAGCGGGCCATGATGGAGCAGCTCCACCGCTCCCGCCCCACCATCCGCGAGGCGCTGCGTATGCTGGAGCAGGGGGGCTACGTGGCCTCCACCCACGGCGCCAGCGGCGCGGTGGTCCAGGAGCTGACCATCGACGGCGTGGAAGAGCCGCTGGCCGCCATGCTCCAGGTCAACCAGATATCCCTGGAGGAGCTGGGTGAGTACCGGGAGTTCAACGACGCCGCCATTGCCGGCTGGGCCGCCCTGCGCCGCACGGAGAACGACCTGGCCGCCCTGCGGGACTGTCTCGTCCGGGCGGAGGAAGCCCTGGCGGACCACCGCCGCTTCGTGGAGCTGGACGTGGGCTTCCACAGCCTGCTGGCCCGGGCCACCGGCAACCGGGTGGCCATGATCGTCACCGAGGTGCTGGGCAACGTGGAAAAGCGCACCCTGCTGGACAAGATGTCCACCCAGAGCGACAGCGAGCGGCTGGCGCTGGAGCGCCGCATTCTGGACCGCCACTCCGAGATACTGGAGACGATCCGGCGGCAGGACGCGGACGCCGCCCGGCAGGCCATGCGGGAGCACACCCGCGCCGCCGGCCAGGACCTGAAAGTGTAAAGCGGTATATAAAAAGAGACGGCCCAGCCGTCTCTTTTTTTGTCATTGCGAGCCCGTGCTCACACTGGCGCGGCAATCCGTTCTCCGCGCCCGCAGGCGCGGCTCTCCAAAATCGACCTCTGCGAGGGAGAGACACAGACCTACCCTCTGCACACCTTCCCCACGCCCCGGCTCACCAGAAACACCGCCAGGTTCACCAGTACCACCGTAGCGCCCACCGGCGTGCCCCACAGGTACGACCCGGTCAGCCCCACGCAGAAGCACACCACGCTCAGCCCCGCGGCGCAGATCACCACGCCCTTGAAGCTCCGCAGCAGCCCCATGGCCGTCAGCGCCGGGAAGATCACCAGACTGGAGATGAGCATCGCGCCCATCAGGCGCATACCCAGCACGATGGTCAGCGCCGTCAGCACCGACAAAATGGTGTTGTAAAGCCCCACCTTCACCCCGGTGGCCCGGGAAAAACTCTCGTCAAACGTGATGGCGAACAGCCGGTGGTAGAACAGGATATACAGCACCAGCACCGCGCCGCACAGCCCTACCGACAGCGCCACGTCCGCCCGGTCCAGGGCCAGGATCGAGCCGAACATAAAGCTGTCCACGTCGGTGGTCATGCCCGTGGTCACGCTGGTCACCACCACGCCGATGGCCAGCGCCGACGCGCTGACCACCGCAATGGCCGCGTCCGCGCCCAGCCGGCTTCGCTCCGTCATCCGTAGCAGCCCCAGTGCCGCCAGGATCACCACCGGGATGGACACCGGCAGCGGCGCCCACCCGCAGGCCAGGGCGATGCTCAGCGCCCCGAAGGACACATGGCTCAGCCCGTCGCCGATCATGGAGTATCGCTTCAGCACCAGCGGCACACCCAGCAGCGCCGCGCACAGCGCCACCAGTATGCCCACCACGAAGGCCCGCAGGATGAAGGGGTATGTGAACATCTCCCACAGAAGACTCATTTCCCCTCACCTCCAAACCGCTTGCCCCAGGGCGATGCCAGATACTCCGCCGTCGTGCCGTAAAACCACTTTCCGTGTCCCGCGTGGAGTATGGCCGTGGCGTACTGCAAGGCGTTCTGTATGTCGTGGGTCACCATCACGATGGCGATGCCCTCCTTTTTGTTCAGATATTCCAGCGTCCGGTACAGATCCTGTGCCGCTGCCGGATCGAGGCCCGTCACCGGCTCATCCAGGATCAGCAGCTCCCCGGCGGCGCACAGCGCCCGGGCCAGCAGCACCCGCTGCTGCTGCCCGCCGGACAGCTCCCGGTAGCACCGGTCCTTCAGCTCCAATACGCCCAGCTTGCCCATGTTCATCAGCGCCCGGGACTTCTCCTGGGCGGTGTAGAAAAACCGCATTCCCTTTCCGCTGATGAAGCCGCTGCGTACCACCTCTGTCACCGTGGCGGGGAAGTCCTTCTGCGCCCGTGTCTGCTGGGGCAGATAGCCGATGCTCCCGCCCCGCAGCGTGTCCGCGTGGACGATCTCCCCGCTCAGGGGCTTCAAAAGGCCCAGCAGGCTCTTCAGCAGCGTGGACTTGCCCGACCCGTTCTCGCCTACGATGCACAGGTAGTCCCCGGCCCGCACCTGAAACGTCAGGTGCTCCCACACCGGCTTTCCCTCGTAGCCCAGACCGGCGTCCCGGCAGTCCAGCAGTATGTTTTTCGTCGTGTTCTCCATCAGGATAATCCCTCCCGCAGCACCTCTGCGTTGGCCGTCATCAGACTGATATACGTCTCGCCCTGGTCCAGCTCCGCCCGGCTCACCGTCTGGCAGGAGTGGAACGTCCGCACCGCCGCGCCGGTGGTCTCCGCCACCGCCTGGGCGATCTTCTGGCTGCTCAGCTCTATGGTGTATACCACCGGTATCTCCCGCTCCCGCACCAGGTCGATGAGATACTTCATGGTGGCCAGGGACGGCTCGGTGTCCCCGGCGCAGCCGTGGAACGCCGCCCGGTAGTCCAGTCCGTACTCCTTGCAGAAATACAGCAGCGGGAAGCGGTCGCCGAACACCAGCAGCCTCCGGCTGCCCTGCTCTACGATCTCCCGAAACGTGCCGTCCAGCGTCTCCAGCGCCGTCAGATACGTCTCCAGCCGTCCCCGGTAATTTTCCTCGTGGGCCGGGTCGGCCTCACACAGCGTCTCGCAGAGGGCCCTGCACAGCGCCATGGCCTTCACCGGCGATGTCCAGATATGCTCGTCGTACTCTATGTCCTCCCCGTGGCCGTCCTCCAGCGCGTCGTGATCGTGGTCAGCATGGCCGCCGTGGTCGTGGTCATGGTCGTGGTCCTCCGCGCCCTGCATCCCCTCGGCAAATTCCTCCTCGTACACGTCCACCTGGTCCATCATCTTCAGCCGCCAGGGGATGTCCTCCCCCGCCGCGTCCAGTATGTCCTCCACCCACGTCTCGCTCTCGCCGCCGTTGTAGACGAACACGTCCGCCCGGCTCATGGTGATCACATCCACCGGCGTGGGCTCAAAGCTGTGGGTCTCCCGCCCCGCGGGAACGAGCAGCACCGGCGTAACGTCCTCTCCGCCGATCTGCCGCACAAAGTCGTAGTAGGGGAACAGCGTGCATACCACCTGCAGCTTCCCGTCGTCCTTTTCCGCCGGCCTTACGCCGCAGCCCGCCAGCGTCAGCACCATCGCCGCCGCCAGCACCGCCGTCCAGAACCGCCGCATATTCCCCACCTCCTCTCGAAACTAAAATAGTATACCACACTTTTTCTCAAAATGAAAGTATGTACTACCCTCTCGCCCCGGTGTATGCTATAATCATGCTATAGTATATGAATAGGGAGGACGCCGCCATGCAGACCCAGATCACCGCACCCATCCCCCTGCTGAACGACGCGGGGGAGCTGACCCAGCCCGGCTACGCCAAGTCGCTGCTCCCCGTCTACCGCCGCGCCCACGTCAAGGCCAGCCCCCTCCGCCTGAAGGAGTGGGACTACTACCTCATCGCCAACGACCGCTTCGCCGTGGCCCTCACCATCGCCGACAACGGCTACATGGGCCTGGACAGCATCTCCTTCCTCCACTTCGACCAGGTCTGGGAGCAGACCAAAAGCGTCATGCGCTGGTTTCCCATGGGCCGGACCAACCTGCCGGAGACCTCCGCCTCCGGCGACAGCGCCATCACCGGCAAAAACTACGCCCTGTCCTTCCGCCACGAAAACGGCGGCCGCGTCCTGACGTTCCGCATGGACGACTTCCGGGATGGCCAGCCCATCTCCGGCCGCATCACCCTCACCGATGAGCCGCCGGAGTCCATGGTCATCGCCACCCCCTTCGCCAAGTCCCGCCACTTCTACTACAACCAGAAGATCAACTGCATGGCCGCCTCCGGCGTCGTCACCCTGGGCGGCCAGACCTACACCTTCGACCCCGCCGACACCTCCGCCGTCCTGGACTGGGGGCGCGGCGTCTGGACGTATCACAACACCTGGTACTGGGGCAGCGCCTCCGGCCGCGTGGACGGCGTCCCCTTCGGCTGGAACATCGGCTACGGCTTCGGCGACACCTCCGCCGCCTCCGAGAATATGCTCTTCTGCGGCGGCAAGGCCCACAAGCTCAGCCAGGTCACCTTCCACATCCCCATGAAAAACGGCCGGGAGGACTACCTCTCCCCCTGGACGTTCTCCTCCGACGACGGCCGCTTTGAGATGTCCTTCACCCCCATTCTGGACCGCGCCGCCTGCACCGACTTCAAGCTCCTGAAATCCGACCAGCACCAGGTCTTCGGCCGCTTCACCGGCACGGCCATTCTGGACGACGGCACGCCCGTCCATGTCCGCGACTTCCTGGGCTTTGCCGAAAAAGTGGAGAACAAGTGGTAGTGCATCCGTTCGCGGCGCCTTAACGCGCCCTTGCTATGTTCTTAACACTCTTAACGCTGTTTCTTCATAAGAAAATATGAAACTCAGATAGCCAAAACTGCTTATTCAAGCGGTTTTGGCTATTTTAATTCGCTGAAAATGTTGTTATTTGCGCTAAAACCGCATTTGGATATGTGCTAAGATAATGTTAAAATAGCAAAATACAGCGCTAAAATTTCATCAAAAATGCTAATTGAACGGCTCAACGATTTCCTGTATACTTTTACCATAGCCCGCGTGGAGAGACTTGGCGGGTGTGTTTTCAGGAGAAAAAATTTAAAGGAGAGAAACAATGGAAGAAAGAAAAGGCTTTGGATCCAATTTTGGATTCCTCATGGCTGCCGTCGGCTCTGCTGTGGGCCTGGGCAACATCTGGGGCTTCCCCAATAAGATGGGCGCCTCCGGCGGCTTCACGTTCCTCATCATCTATCTGATCCTGGCGGTCATCTGCGGCTTCATCGTCATGCTGGGCGAGCTGGCCCTGGGCCGCAAGACCGGCAAGGGCGCTATCGCCGCCTACCACGCCATCTCCAAGAAGTTCAAGTGGGTCGGCTGGCTGGGCGTCGCCTCCGCCTTCCTGATCATGAGCTTCTACTGCGCCCTGGGCGGCTACTGCATCAAGTACGTGGTCCTCAACGTGGGCAACCTGTTCGGCACCAGCTTCGGCTCTAACGGCCTCAGCGGCGGCGATGTGTTCGGCAGCTTCCTGCTGAACCAGGGCGAGGGCATCATCTACGGTCTGATCTTCGTGGTCATCACCATGCTCATCGTCATGGGCGGCGTCGGCGGCGGCATCGAGAAGTTCTGCGGCATCGGTATGCCGGCCCTGTTCGTCATGCTGCTCATCTGCATCATCCGCGCCTGCACCCTGCCCGGCGCTGTGGACGGCCTGAAGTATATGTTCGTCCCCGGCTGGGCCGTGGCCAACGGCGTCATCGCCGAAGCCCCCAGCATCTTCAACGTCATCTCCACCGCCGGCGGCCAGATGTTCTTCTCCCTGTCCATCGGCATGGGCGCTATGATCACCTACGGCTCCTACCTGGATAAGAAGGAGCACCTGGAAAAGAACGCCATCCTCATCATCGTCATGGACACCATGGTGGCTCTGATGGCCGGCCTGTGCGTCATGCCCGCCCGCTTCGCCCTGGACCGCGAAGGTCCTATCGGCGGCCCGAAGCTGCTGTTCATCACCATGCAGAACGTGTTCGACTCCATGGGCGGCGCTATCGGCGCGATCTTCGGCATCATCTTCTACCTGCTCGTGGTCCTGGCGGCCGTCTCCTCCTCCATCTCCCTGCTGGAGACCGTGGTGGCCCACTTTGTGGACGAGGCCCGGGAGAAGGGCAAGGGCGACCAGCGCAAGAAGTATTCCCTCATCGCATCCATCCTCATCGCCCTGCTGTGCGTGCTGGTCAGCGCCGACGGTCTGGGCTCCAACGGTATGGCGCCGTTTGACCTGCTGAACCTGTCCGGAGATCATATCCGCGGCTGGAACGACTGCTGGCTGGACTTCTTCGACATGATCTCCGAGGGTGTGTTCATGCCCCTGGGCGGCCTGCTGATGACCCTGATGATCGGCTGGGAGATCGGCCCGGAGGTGGTCAAGGACGAGTGCGAAGCCACCGCCGGCCACAAGATGAGCAGCTACCCCTTCTTCAAGGTCTGCGTCAAGTACATCACCCCCCTGTGTATGCTGCTGATCCTCTACGGCCAGCTGAAGGACTTCTTCTTCTAAGAAGCAGTTTTCCCCCAAAAAGTTCAAAACCCCACCGCCCACCCCCTGGGCGGCGGGTTTTTGATAAAAATCTGTTAGCCTGTTTCCGGGACCGCCATCCCGTCAACATCTCTCCTGACAGATTGAAAAGACCGCCATCCGGCGGTCTTTTTTTATCGCCCGTCCCTACGCTGTCACTGGCGTGGCAATCCGTTCCCCTGTCACTGCCTCCCTCTGCGAGGGAGGTGTCAAAACCTTCGGTTTTGACGGAGGGAGAGATAAAAAAGAAGACGGGCGGGGCAGAGCCCCGCCCCTACACACCTTCTGATGTACCGTGTGTGTGAGCGTCCCTTGCCTCTCCCTTTGGGAGAGGTGGCCGAGCGCAGCGAGGACGGAGAGGGCAAACCATGACCATACCAGCCCTCTCAGTCACCTGCGGTGACAGCTCTCCCAAAGGGCGAGCCAAGGGTCTGT
>CAVGVB010000002.1:0-143475 GCA_963632705.1 bacterium
ACATCCAGCCAACGCTCACGGGTATTGGGCTGCACGACAGTCTTGTTCGCAGCTACTGCGGGATGACCATGTGCTGAACCCTACCAACCAGTACTACCAACAGACAGGTGTGGCCTGCACACGGTTGGACACCACAAGGCCCTACGCATGGACGGGAGCAACTGTAGCTAACATCCTGAGAAATCCTGTGTACCTTGGCCATACGCTGAATATGCAGAGCAGCACACTGTCCTACAAGAACAAAAAGGTCATTCACCGTCCGCTGGAGGAGCAGATACTGGTGAAGAATACCCACGAAGCCATCATAGACCAAGAGCTATGGGACACAGTGCAGCGCGTTCGGGAGCATAAGCGCCGCCCGCCCAAGCACATGGATGCGCCGGGGCTATTCGCAGGGCTGGTCTACTGCGCCGACTGCGGCGGCTACATGGTGCTGTGCCGCACAGGGAAAATGAAGCCGGAACAGTACTACTTCCGCTGTTCCACCTACGGCAAGCGCGGCAAAGACGCCTGCACACCTCACCATATCACGGAGACTAATCTGAAGGCTATTGTGCTGGATGACCTGCGGCGGGTGACGCACTTCGCAAGGACGAAGAAACACCAATTCGCCGCTTACATCAATCGAAAGAACACGGCGCAGCTCCGCAAGGAGATGACCGCTGCCCAGCGGGAGCTGGACAAAATGGTGAAGCGAAACTCGGATCTGTCCGCACTGTTCAAGCGGCTCTACGAGGACAATGTGCTGGGCAAGATCAGCAACGAGCAGTTCAGAATGCTGTCCGCCGACTACAACGCCGAGCAGAAACAACTGGCGGCGGCTATCCCGGAGAAGCAGGCGAAGCTGGAGAAGCTGAAAGCCTCCGCTGCCAATGTGGATGCCTTCATTGAGAAGGCCAGTCGCTACACAGAGATAACCGAGTTGACGCCGGAACTGCTGTGGACGTTCATTGAGCGCATCGACATTGGCGAGAGGCCAGGCCGCTACAACCGCAACGGTATGCAGGAGGTGCGGATCATCTACCGTGACATCGGTGTCATAGACAGCGCCCTGTCAGCAGAGGACGCCGAGTGCACCGAGGTACACTTCATTCCCCCTCTGGAAATGGTCGTACAACAGATGGCCGCACAGACGCAGGTGTCGTAAGCGCGGAAAATCAAGGCAAAAAAGAACAGGCAGGCAGCGGCTTACGCCACTGCCTGCCCATACAAAAGGTCAGGTCACTTTGTGTACCTGTGAGAAAGACGCCGAGGGCGGTTCTCTTTTTGCTGGTTGTGCGTGCGTGTTTGGTGGGCGCGCGTAGGGGCGGGGCGAGCACTGTGGAGCGAAGCGGAACGAGTGCCCTTGGGACGCCCCGCCCGTCTCTCCCTCCGTCAGCGCGAAGCGCTGACACCTCAACTACGCTTCGCCGCACAACCCAGTGTGAGCACTGGGCCGCCTCGCAGAGGGAGGCAAGGACGGGGATACGGATTCCCACGCCAGTGTGAGCACTGGCTCGGAATGACAGGCTTTTCCGATATTTGACAAATTTCATCCATACTGCTATACTGGGCGCAAGGACGCTGCGTAAAACGGCAGGCGGTCAGCCACACCACCCGAAAGGGGGTGAGGCCATGCGAATTACGTTACATATCGGGCCTTTCACGGTCACGATCATCGTAAAACGCAGAAACCGCCACTCTGCCAAGTGACGGTTTCTATTTGAAGCTATTCACTGATCAGGGCTGACCGCTTGTCGCAGCGTCCCCTTATCTATTATTATAGCGGCTTCCGGCAGTTTGTCAAGTGGCGTTCAGAGGATGAAGCCGCCGTCGGCGGTGAGGACCTGGCCGGTGATGAAGGATGCCTTCGCGCTTGCCAGGAAGCTGACGGCGGCGGCGATGTCCTCCGGCGTACCGAGACGGCCAAGGGGGGTCTCCTGGGCCAGCTGGGGCAGCACCTCCGGCGGCAGGGCGGAGAGCATATCCGTTTGGATGACGCCGGGGGCGACGCAGTTGACCCGGATGCCGGTGGGGGCGAGCTCGGAAGCCAGGGAGCGGGTGAGGGCGATGAGCGCGCCCTTGGTGGCGGAGTAGGTGACCTCGCAGCTGGCGCCCCGCAGTCCCCAGATGGAGGAGACGTTGACGATGCAGCCGTCGTGGGCGTGGAGCATGGCGGGCAGGACAGCCTGGATGGTGTGGAACGCGCCATCCACGTTGACGCCGAAGTAGCGATGCCACAGGTCGTCGGTGATGTCCTGGAACAGGGCCTGGCCGGCCACGCCGGCGTTGTTCACCAGCAGAGACACCGGGCCGAAGGCGTCCGCCAGGCGGCGGACCATATCGTTGACCTGGGCGCGGTCAGACACGTCGGCCTGCAGGGCCAGGGCGCGGCAGCCGGACGCGGTGAGCTCCGACACCAGGGCGTCGGCGCAGTCCTGCCGGACGCGGTAATTCACGCCCACGGCGTAGCCGTCGGCGGCCAGCTGACGGGCCACGGCGCGGCCGATGCCGCGGGAAGCGCCGGTGACCAGCGCGATCTTTTCCATAAAAACATCTCCTTGCCAAGCATTTGACGCCAGTATAGCAAATTTCTGCCGGGTTGGCAAGAAAAGTGTTGACAACGGAGCGCAGATGCGGTAATATACTATCGTTGTCTGCGCGGTTAGCTCAGCTGGTAGAGCACATGCTTGACGTGCATGGGGTCACAGGTTCGAGTCCTGTACCGCGCACCATCGTCAAGAGCCCTGAAACCACAATGGTTTCGGGGCTCTTTGTTATTTTGACGAATAGCGCTGCTGGAATACTTTGGAAAATGCTCGAAAAAGTTGCAGAAACGGACTTTTCGGGTTTCTCGCCGCAGCAAAAAAACAGGCGGCCTCCCTGACCGGGGAGGCCGTCTGTTTTTGCGTCTATGGGTCATTCCTTGGTATCTGTCCGGCACATGAGATAGTCCAGCGTCACATGGTAGACATCCGCCAGCCTGACCAGCGCCTCCATGTTCGGCTCACTCCTCGCCAGCTCATAGCCTGACAGTGTAATGACGTTGATACCCGTTTTTTCCGCTACGTCCTGCTGCCGCAGCCCGCAAGCCTTGCGTACCTCTTTCAGCCGGTTTGACACGTCCAGTTTGCGCTGTTTGCGGCACTGTGCATACGCGCCGATGGCCGCCCAGTCAGATGCTGCCTCACTCCACGCCTGCCTTGCTGCCTCTGATATGGGCACATTGGGGTCACTGGCCGCCTGCTTGTTGCGCTCGTACTTGTCCTTGATATAGTCCTTTGCTTCGCTCATGCTCTCTGCCCCTCTCCTGTGGGTGATTTTCTCCATTGTATCAGCCTTTCCGTTCCGACGCAAGAATTTTCTATTAAAATTTAATAGTCCCTCTTGACAGTATTAGAAACTGATAGTATTATAAATTAACAGTATCAGTTTTTAATACTGTTGTGGTGCATCCGCCCCGCGAGGAAATGTGGGAGCGACTTGCGGCGAAGCCGCAAAGCGGCTCGCATACACGTCCGGCCTTGCTGCTGAGACTACGCTGCTGATTACGCTGCCGATGCCAAGTACGGCGATAGCCGCCGACGCACTCCCGGTGATGCGAGGCGTCATCGCGCCTTGTCTGCCCGGCCTTGTTGCAGAAGCTCCCGGCGAGCTCGGCAGCTGCAAGGCCACCGCTGCACCTGCGGTCTACTTGATATACCAACAAATTGGTTTCAGGAAGGAGGGAACACCATGGCAATCATGCCCGCTACCCGCGCCGATGTCTTTTCAAATGCCCGTGTGAAGCTCTATCCCGGCACACAGGTCTTGCAGGTTGCCAATGAGCCAATCTTCCGCGCTGCTGGCTGGGAGGCTCGAATGCGCGAATATGACGTTCCCCCAAAAGGACAAGGAAAAGACCCACTCCGCGCCATGGCGGTCAGCCGTGCCCGCGCAAGAGCCGCCGTTCGTGATATTGCCCTGTGCAACCACTTCACCCACTTCCTGACCTGGACATTGGACGCCGCACTGATTGACCGCTACGATGTTGACGAGGTAAAGCGGCGCGTGACTTCGACCTTGAAAAACCTCGGCTTCCGCAAGGGCTTTCGCTATGTCATCGTCCCGGAGTTTCACAAGGACGGAGCTATCCATTTTCACGGCCTCTGTACCCTCGGCAGCGTGCAGCTGTGCCCTGCCTGTAACCCTCGAACGGGACAGCCTCTGCATACCGACCGCGGTCAGCCAATTTTCAATATGCAGGACTGGACGCTGGGTTTTTCGACCTGCATCCCCATTGATGAAAACTATGAGCGCACCTGCAACTACATTGTGAAGTATCTCTCCAAAGACTCCCAAAAGATTTTTGGCAAGTGGTACTTAGCCTCCCGTGACCTCAGAAAGCGGCCTGACATTACGCTTGTTGACGGCGGCATGGATTACACTGATTTTCGAGAGGAATACCCTGAAAGCCATGAAATACCCCTTTACAACGATGTTTGCATGGTTGCCGTACAATTCCCCGCGACAGGAGGTGGCAGCTAATGACGTTAGGACAGTGGATACCTGAATATCTGACCGCTTACAAGCTGAATACAATACGCCCTGACTCCTACTACACACTGGGACTGGTAGCCAGCAAGATACCGCAGGAGCTGAAAGACATGGAGCTGTCCACCATACTGCCTATGCACTTGCAGCGGTTCGTCAATGACTTCGGCCTCACCGCCTCCAAGTCCTACATGGACAAGCTGCACGTCATGCTGAACGCCCTGTTCGTGACCGCCATGGACAACGACCTTTGCCAAAAGAACCCCGCCTCCCGTGTCAAGTTCCCGCACATCAAGGAGCAGCCCCGCGAGGCGTTCACGTTGGACGAGGTCTGTATGATACTCAACTTTGCCATGTGCTACGACCGGCAGAGGATCTCCGTTGCCGTTATGACGCTGCTGCTGACCGGCTTACGCCGTGGTGAGCTGCTGGGACTGAAAGAGTCTGACATTGTAGGTAATACTCTGACCGTCAACCGCGCCGTATACCTCGAAAATCACAAGGCCTGCGTCACGGAGCATGAAGCCAAAACGGAAAGCAGCCTCCGCACCGTGCCGCTGCTGCCTGAACTGGCCTATCGCCTCCGCACACTGCCCCACAAGGGCGAGTTCCTGTTCAGCACCAAAAACGGGACGCTGCTGCATCCCCGAAACTTCACCCGTGACTATGACGCTTTCTTCCGCCAGCTCCGCGAGGCCGAGCCGTCCGTACGTCACCTGTCCCCGCACTGCTGCCGCCACACCTTCGCCACCCTGACCCGCGAGGCCGGCACAGACCTCCGTGTGGTACAGGAGCTTTTGGGGCATACGGACATAAAAACAACGGCGCGGTATTCCCACGCCGACATGAACAGTATGGAGACAGCCGTGCAGAGCTTGCGCGATGCCATTTCGTTGCAAAATCGCCAGTTGCTTCATTGACCCTCCTGCTTGACGTGCATGGGGTCACAGGTTCGAGTCCTGTACCGCGCACCAAAAAATAAGAGACACACGAAAGTGTGTCTCTTATTTTTTTCATTGAGGCGGTTTCGAAGGACAATACTGGGCAATGGCGTGTCTTATTGTTTATCCCACATCTGGCGGTACAGGCCGTTTGCTTTCAGCAGTTCATCGTGCGTGCCGCATTCAGCGATACGGCCCTCGCGCATCACATATATTCTGTCACAGCCTTTCACCGTCGTCAGGCGGTGGGCGATAATGATGCAGGTAAGGTTCGCATCAAGGCGGAAAATGGTGTTCTTGATACCCGTTTCCGTGATGGTATCGAGATTGCTCGTCGCCTCATCCAGGATCAGCAGCTGCGGATCGCGGAGCAGTGCGCGGGCGATGGCGAGCCGCTGGCGCTGCCCGCCGGAGAGGTTTGCGCCATTTTCGTCCAGGGGCGTTTCGTAGCCCAGCGGCAGCTTTTCAATAAACTCGGCGGCGCAGCTGATCTCGCAGGCCCGCCGGATTTCGCTCTCCGGGGCATTTTTATTTCCAAGCCGGAGGTTGTTCATGACCGTGTCGGCAAAAAGGAAGGTGCTTTGATCCACATAGGCGATGCTCCGGCGCAGCGCCGCAAGGCTGAGGGTGCTGATTTTTTTGCCACCCGCCAATATTTCGCCGCTCTCCGGCTCATAGAAGCGCAGCAGCAACTTTGCAAGCGTCGTTTTGCCGCTGCCGCTCTCCCCGACGATGGCTATTTTCTCACCGCGGCGCAGGGTAAGGTTTATATCGTGCAGGGTAAGTTCTCTGTTGCCGTAGCGGAAATCCACGTTCCGAAATTCCCAGCAGTCCACCGTTTTATTCAGCGCATTGCCGGCCGCCATATTCTCGCGCTCCAATTCGAGAATATCATTCAGACGATCCGCCGCCACAAAGGCGGTTTGCAGCGTGGGCTGCAGCTCGATCAGGTTCTTGATCGGCTCGGTGAAATACGCCAGAAGGGCGTAGAAGGTGACCACAGAGCCGATCGACACCTGTCCGGCCCACGCCATAGAAAATCCCAGCCAGAGGATCACGACTGAGCCGACCAGCTCGACCGCCCCGGTGAGGGTATCCTGAGAGGCGGAAATGATGCTGTTCTTCAAAACGGCATCGATGAAGCTGTAAAACTTCCCGGTGGTCTTATCCTTGATCTGCTCTTCCGCGTGAGCCGCTTTTACCGTCTCCACGCCGTCAATGCTCTCCTTGAAGAAGGACTGCAGGCGGGCGTCCTGCTCCATCACATTGCGGCTGCTGCGCTCGATGGGCTTGCGGAAGCACAGCACGATGACCGCATAGAAGAGGATCATCAGGAGCGACACGCAGAAAAGACGCGGGTTCTGCGTATACAGGATAAAGCCGCAGGCCGCCACCATCAGCGAGTCCATCAGCAGCGTCAGCGTGGCGGTGGAGATCGCCTGGCGGATGGTTGCGGTATCGGAAAAGCGGGAGAGGTATTCGCCCGTCTGCCGTACCGCCACGGACGAGACGGGCAGCTCCATAATATGGTTGTAATAGGTCAGCGTGAGCCGAATGTCAACTTTCCGCGACAGCAGAATGATCAGATAGCTCCGGGCCAGCTGTATACCGGCCTGGAGAAGGTATAAGCCGATCAGCGCAGAAAAGACTACGCCGATATTCGCGGCGTGGAGGGTGATGCTCTCCAGAAAATGTTCGATGGGGCTTTCGTCCTCGTGCCCATGTCCGTCCTCCACGGCGGCAGGCGGTACGCTTTCTTCATACGCGGCGGAATGGCCGTCCAGCACCATCTGGAAAACGAAAGAGCCGAGAATGCCAATGGCTGAAATGAGCAGAGACAGCGCCAAAATCAGGGCCAGCTTTCGGTACTGGCCCTTGAGCATGGCGAAAAACTTGGTAAAGCTCCCCTTCGTCTCGTTTCCCCGGCGAAAGCCGGCGGTCTTTTCAAAGGTCACAAGATAACCGGTCCAGCGGGAAAAGAATGGCGCAAGCGCCACCCGACACTTCCCTTTCCCCGGGTCAGCGATCTGAAATTTTCCGCGCTTCAGACCGTACACCACCACATAGTGCAGCATGGCGTCCTCGGAAACGATATGCGCTATAAAGGGAAAGGTTATCTCCCCGCCGGATATGCCCTCCAGCAGTTCGTCCGGGCTGCCGGAAAGAGCCTCCGCCCTGAGGGCGATCTTTTCCGCACCGCTGACCAGGCCATAGAGGTTCGTCCCGCTCTTGTCCGTTTTGGTCAGCTCCCTGCACCGGGAGATCGGCAGCTTGAGGCCATGGTGCGCCGCGATCATGGAAAGGCAGGCCGCGCCGCAGTCCCGCTGGTCGTGCTGTAGGGTCAGTTTCATGCGTTCCTCCCTCTGACTGAAAAAGCGGGCAGACTATTCCTGCCCGCTTTCAGCCTATATGTTACTTCCGGCGCTTGTTGTAAACTTTGCTGAGTGCATAAGCGCCGCCCTGAATGGCAACATTCACCACCGTCCAGCCGACAACGAGTCCACTGAGCAAACCGAAACCGCCATTAACTTTGCGCTGTTCGTTCGCGTTTACCTTCTTCATTCTTTTCACCTCCCCTCTCCCCAGCAGTACATATAGCAAGGCGGAATAGTCGCCGCACTATCCCCTTTTCTTTACTGTATGTGACCACTATAGCACAACATTTACTTTAAGTAAATAATTATTTTCTGCTAAGAAATTATATTTTACTGAAAAGATTGGTAGCATAGGTGGGAGGTGAGGCTATGAATACGGAATACCCTGACAAATACACAACGCTTGGATTGAAGATCGCCTACTACCGCAAGAAGGCCGGTTATACACAGGAGACATTCGCCGAAAGGATCGGGAAAAGCGTCAATTTTCTCGCGCAGGTGGAGGGAACCGGGACGGTGCGGGGTATTTCATTGGAGACACTATTCAAGATCGCGGACACCCTGCATATCCCGCCGTCGAAGCTGCTGGAGGATGATTGAGGGGCATATTTGTGTGTAAGGGCGGGCAGGCCTTTGGTCCGCGTTCTCTCCCTCCGTCACGGCAAAGCCGTGCCACCTCCCTCGCAGAGGGAGGCGGGAGTTTCGCGTTTGCGGGTGCACCGGCGCGCCATGACAGGCTTTTTTGAAACACAAAAACAGCGCCACCGGGGGTGGCGCTGTTTTTGTGCTAATTCACTTTTTTGATTTAGGCCAGGAAGCCCTTGAGGATGGTGTCCTCGGCCTCCTCCTCGGTGAGGCCAAGGGTCTCCAGCTTCAGCAGCTGGTCGCCGGCGATCTTGCCGATGGCGGCCTCGTGGATGAGCTGGGCTTCGGTGGAGTTGGCGGTAATGGCGGGGACGGACTCGATGCGGGCGCTGCCCATGATGATGCTGTCGCACTGGACATGGCCGAAGCACTTGGCGTTGCCCACCATGACGGGGTGGAACACCTGGTGGGAGCTGTCCTGGGCCACGGAGCGGGAGATGACGCGGCCCTTGGCATCGTCGCCGTTCAGCTCGATGATCATATCGCTCTCGGCCTCCTGACAGCCGTGGGTCAGCAGGCGCTCGGTGACCACCACCTCGCTGCCGGCTTCACAGTGGAACTCCGTCTCGCGCTTGGTGGAGTCGATGCCCCGGATCTGGACGGTCTCCATCTGCATGGAGGAGTTTTCGCCCAGGTAGACCACGGTCTTGGGGTTCATGATATTGCCGCCGGTCTGGCCGGGGTCGTTCTCGCCGTAGTGCTTTTCGGCGTAGTGCACCCGCGCGTTTTTGCCGATGTGGAAGGTGTGTACGCCGTCGTGGCGGCTTTCGTCGCAGCCGGAGTTGTGGATGCCGCAGCCGGCCACGATCTCCACGTCGCAGTCGTCGCCCACGTAGAAGTCGTTATAGACCATCTCGCTGAGGCCGGTCTTGCTGATGATGACGGGGATATAGCACTTCTCGCCCTTGGTGCCGGGCTTGATGTGGATGTCGATACCGGGCTTGCCGTCGGCGCGGGCGTCGATGGCGATATGCTCGGTGGACTGGCGGGCCTCACAGCCGGAGTCCTTGCGGATGTTGAACGCGCCCACGGGCTGGCCCGTCAGGTCGGCGATCTTTTCCAGCAAGCCGGCGTCGATTTCGGTGATCATTGTGCGGCCTCCTTTCTCTCCAGTACGGGACAGCTGCCCAGGGTGTCGGCCAGGATCAGGGGGAATACTTCCTCAGTATTGCCGCGGTGGGCGATCTGGCCACCCGCGATGACCACGATCTCGTCCGCCAGGCGGATGATGCGCTCCTGGTGGGAGATGATGATCATGGTGGCGTCGCCCTCGCGGTGGATCTGCTCAAACGTCTCGGTGAGACGGGCGAAGCTCCACAGGTCGATGCCGGCCTCCGGCTCGTCGAAGATCATCAGGTCGCTGTGGCGGGCCAGGATGGTGGCGATCTCGATGCGCTTGACCTCGCCGCCGGACAGGGACACGTCCACCTCGCGGTCCAGGTAATCGTTGGCGCAGAGGCCCACCTTGGTCAGATAGGCGCAGCAGCGGTCCTTGCTGAGCTTCTCCTGTCCTGCCGCCAGGAGCAGCAGGTCGTGGACGGTGATGCCCTTGAAGCGGGGCGGCTGCTGGAAGCCGTAGCTGATGCCCCGGCGGGCACGGTCGGTGATGGACAGGCCGGTGATGTCCTCGCCGTTATAGAGGATGCGGCCCGAGGTGGGCTGCACCAGGCCCATGACGACCTTGGCCAGGGTGGTCTTGCCGCCGCCGTTGGGCCCGGTGAACACCATGAGCTTATGGTCGGGGATGGTGATGGAAATATCCTTGAGGATGTCCTGCTCGCCGTCCGGGGTGGACACGCGGTAGCAGATGTTTTGCAGTTCCAGCATGGAAACGGTCTCCTCTCCTGTGGTGATGGCTGCCGCCAGTATACCGCGGAGCGCGCAGAAAATGTGCGGCATCCGCAGCAGCAGTCGAATAATGTTATTAACTGTATCAGTGTAGCAGGGTTTGTCGGAAAATGCAACGTTTTCCTTTGCCATAGGGCACGGTATTCCGGTGCTGTGCATAGTATAGCCTGAAAAGGAGGCGTTTTAGTATGTCCAGCTCCCCTTCCCTGCCCTACGACACCGTCGCCGCGGCGGCGGTATGGCGGCGGGTCGGCCCGACCATCCCCGCCTATGACGAAGCGGACGTATCCTGTCCCGCCGGGGTGCGGTGCGTTCTGCCGCGGCAGCCCGGAGAGGCGGCCCTGCGGCAGCTGATCGACTGTGCCGCCGGAGCGCGGCAATGCTGCCGGCGGTGCGCCCGGAACGCGCCCCGGGAGGTACGGCGGACGCTGGAGAGGCTGGAGCGCGGAGAACTGGCGGCCCTGCGGGGGCTGCTGGCGTCTTATTACCTGCTGACAGGGCAGTGGTATCAGCCGGCCTGTCCCGCCGTGACGGAGGGGCTGCCCGGGGCGCTGCGGACGCTGTACCGGGCGGAGGTACAGCTGGCGGCGGGCTGCGCCGGGGCGGCGGAGCAGCTGGAGGACGGCTGTCTGGGCCGTCGGCTGGCGGCCTTGGGCCGGGAGGCGGAGGAACGGGCAAAACAGGCGGAAACTGTGGTGGAAAACACCTTGACAATCGGAAATAACCTGCTAAAATGGTAGGCAAATCCGGCACAGTATTTACGAAGGAGGGTCTACCCCATGAAAGAATGCATCTCCCGCGAAGCGGCACTGGCCGCGCTGAAAGAGTACAACAAAGAGCCGTTCCACATTCTCCACGGTCTTACGGTGGAGGGCGTGATGCGCTGGTACGCCAACGAGCTGGGCTACGGCGAGGACGCGGACTTCTGGGCCACGGTGGGCCTGCTCCACGACATAGACTTTGAGATGTGGCCGGAGCAGCACTGTCTGAAAGCACCGGAGCTGCTGAAGAAGGCCGGGTGCTCCGATGAGTTCATCCACGCCGTCTGTTCCCATGGCTACGGCCTGGTGTGCGACGTGGAGCCCACCCATGAAATGGAGAAGGTGCTGTTCGCCGCAGACGAGCTGACAGGCCTGATCGGCGCGGCGGCGCGGATGCGGCCCAGCAAGAGCGTGATGGACATGGAGGTCAGCAGCCTGAAGAAGAAGTACAAGGACAAGAAGTTCGCCGCCGGGTGCTCCCGGGATGTGATCAACACCGGCGCGGAGCGGCTGGGCTGGACCATCGAGGAGCTGATGGAGAAGACCATTCTGGCCATGCGCAGCTGCGAGGAGAGCGTCAACAAGGAAATGGAGACGCTGTAAGGGTGATAGGTAAAGAGAACCGCCGGGAGGCGGTTCTCTTTCGTTGCTTTTATGCGTGCGTTTGGTGGGTATGCGTAGGGGCAGAGGGCCTCACGCCGCCGCGGTATGCACCTATATAACGGGGCACAGACCCTTGGCTCTCCCTTTGGGAGAGGCAAGGGACGCTCACACGGTACATCAGAAGATGTGTAGGGGCGGATGCCCACATCCGCCCGCACGGATAGCGCACAGGTTATCGGTAGACGGAGCGTAGGGGCGGGGCTCTGCCCCGCCCGAAACATTGTGCAAAATTGGCGGGAGGGGCAGAGCCCCGCCCCTTTCCCGATATTTGACAAATTCCGCCTGTGCTGCTATACTGGCCGCAAGGACGCTGCGTAAAACGGCAGGCGGTCAGCCACACCGCCCGAAAGGGGGTGAGGCCATGCGAATTACGTTACATATCGGGCCTTTCACGGTCACGATCATCGTAAAACGCAGAAACCGCCACCCTGCACGGTGACGGTTTCTCATTTTGAGTTTCCTAAACTAATTCAGGGCTGACCGCTTGTCGCAGCGTCCCCTTGTTTATTATTATAGCGGTTTCTGCCCCGTTGTCAAGTGTTTCGGGCGGGGCGGCCCAAGAGCACTCGTTTCGCTTCGCTCCACAGCGCTCGCCCCGCCCCTACACACCGTCCATCGAGAACATATACGTCCCTCCAGCGGAAAAGGGGTGCGCCTGCGCGCACCCCTTCCCCGTTCTCTATTCTCTTCTCTCCCGGAGTATAAAGCGTACTTACTTGGCGTTCTTGGCCGCCTCACGGCCGACACGGAACGCCTTCAGGTTCAGCTCCTTGACCTTGGCCGGCACGGTCTCCGCCACGATCTCCTCCCAGTCGATCTCCGGGCAGCCCAGGCTGTCGCACATAGCGCCGAACAGCACCACGTTCATGCACTTGGGGTTGCCCAGGCCGATGGCGATGTCGCTGGCGGGCACGGCGATGGTCTTGAAGTTCTTCTGCATGGCCTCGATGCAGCCCTCGGGATACGCCTCCGCGCCGGAGGCGATGGTGGTGGACTTGATGGCGTAGTCATTGATGACGGCCACGCCGTTGGGGTTCAGGAACTCCGCATAGCGGACGGCTTCCATCTTCTCCAGGGCCACCATGATGTCCGCCTCGCCCTTGCCGAACACGGGGCCGTAGACCTTCTTGCCCCAGCGGACCTGGGTGGACACGCTGCCGCCGCGCTGGGCCATACCGTGGACCTCACTCTGCTTCACGTCATAACCGGCCTTCATAAAACCGTTGGACATGATCTTGGAGATCAGGATCGCGCCCTGACCGCCGACGCCGACCAACAGGCAGCTTTTCACATCTTTCATGTTACTTCTCCTCCTTTTCGATAGCACCAAACGGGCAGGCCTGGGCGCACACGGTGCAGCCCACGCACTGGGTACGGTCGATGACCGCCTTGCCGTTCTCCATGGAGATGGCGGGGCAACCCACCTTCAGGCAGCTCTTGCAGCTCTTGCACTTGTCTGCGTTGACCACGCACATGCCCAGATCCTGCTTGATGCGCTTGATCAGCAGGCAGGGACGGCGGGTGACGATGGCGGGGTGCTTGCCCTCGTTCAGGGCGGCCACCGCGTCGTCCACGGTCTTCTTCATGGCCGTCAGGTCCTGAGGATCAACGGTGAAGATGGGGGCGTAGCCGTAAGCCTCGAACACCTTCTCCACACTGATCATGGGAGCGGGCTCGCCCATCAGCGTAAAGCCCGTGCCGGGGTTCTCCTGGTGGCCGGTCATGCCGGTGATGCGGTTATCCAGCACGCAGGGGATCATGCGGCCGTTGTTGTAGATGATCTCAGCCGCGCCGGTCATGCCGCTGTGGAAGAACGTGGAGTCGCCCATGACGCCGAACACCACCTTGTCGGTGACGCCCTCGCGCTGGAAGGACTTGGCCATGCCCATGCCGGCGGAGAAGCCGCCGCCCATGCAGATGCACACGTCCATGCAGTTCAGCGGTGCGGCAGAGCCCAGGGTGTAGCAGCCGATATCGCCGGTGACCACGTAGTTCTTGTTCTTGGACAGGGTGTAGAAGAAGCCGCGGTGGGGGCAGCCGGGGCACAGGGCGGGAGGCCGCTTGGCCACCTGCACCTCGGTGATGGTCTTGTACTCAGGCTTGATGCCCAGCACGCGCTCGCGCACCAGCTCGGTGTTCAGCTCATACAGCTTGCCGGTCAGCTCCTTGCCGATGCACTGGATGCCGGCGGCCTTGATCTCGTCCTCCATGAACGGATCAAGCTCCTCGATGACATACAGCTTCTCCACCTTCTTGGCGAAGTCGCGGATCAGATCCATGGGCAGCGGATAGGTCAATCCCAGCTTCAGGAAGGACGTACCCTCGGGCATGACCTCCTTGGCGTACTGATAGCTGATGGACGCGGTGATGACGCCCACCTTGCCGTCGCCCATCTCCACCTTATTCAGGCCCAGCTCCACGGCGCGGGTGCTGCCGAAGGCAGCCAGCTTCTCCAGCCGCTCCTCCACGAGGGGGTGGTTCAGATAGGCGTTGGCGGGGGTACAGATAAACTTCCGGGTGTTCCGGGCGTAGGCGGGTGCTTCGTGCTCCACGCGCTCGCCGAACTCCACCAGGCCCTTGCTGTGGCAGACGCGGGTGGTGGTGCGGTACAGCACCGGGGTATCGAACTCCTCGGAGATCTCACAGGCCAGCTTCACGAAGTCCTTGCACTCCTGGGCGTCGCTGGGCTCGACCATGGCGATCTTGGCGGCCCGGGCATAGTGGCGGTTGTCCTGCTCATTCTGAGAGGAATGGCAGCTGGGGTCGTCGGCGGTGACGACGATGTACGCGCCGTTCACGCCCATGTAGCCGGCGGTGAACAGGGGGTCGGCGGCCACGTTCAGACCCACCATCTTCATGGTGCAGAAGGACCGGGAACCGGCCACGGACGCGCCGTAGGCCACCTCGGTGGCCACCTTCTCGTTGGGAGCCCACTCGCAGTACACGTCCTTGCCGTACTGGGGCAGGTTCTCCAGGATCTCCGTGCTGGGCGTTCCGGGATACGCGGAACAGACCTTGATACCGGCTTCGTAGACGCCCCGTGCGGTGGCCTCGTTACCGGACATCAGATGTTTCATAGCTTTTTTCCACCTTTCTTCTCATTTTTCTCTTATATTTCCACTAATTTGCTTCCAATTCCGTTTTCCGTTCCCGCGCTATGTATCGTGCCTGTCATTCCGAGCCAGTGTTCACACTGGCGTGGGAATCCGTATTCCCCGGTACTGGAGAGCGGATCGCCACAACCAGTCCGAGGACTGGTTTCGCGATGACAGCGCGGGAACACTTCCCTAAATTTGGATTTTACGTATCAATACTGCGCGGCCTCCTGCTCGCCCCGGAGCACCCGCAGCGCGCCCTCTGCCAGGGAGCGCATCTCCTCCTCACCCGGCAGCCGGATGATGGGCGCGATTTTGCTGACGTAGGCGCTGATGTCGTCGCAGAAGAAGTCCTCATAGGCCATGCCCGCGGTGTAGACGATGGCGTCCACGTCGAAGTGCAGCACCGCCGCCATCGCGCCGATGTCCTTGGCCAGCTGATACACCAGCGCCTGATACGCGCCCACGGCCTGAGGATCGCCCTCCACCACCTTGGCGCACACCACCCGGAAGTCCGTCGTCCCCAGATAGGAGAACATACCGGCCCGGCGGCCCAGCGTCCGCTTGACCTCGTCCTTGGACCTGCCGCTGAAGCAGTAGTTGATAAGCTGGTTCACCGGCAGTCCGCCGGCCCGGTCCATACCCATCGAGCCCTCGTCCTTCACGTTACACACGTCCACCACACGGCCGTGCTGGTGCGCGCCCACGCTGACGCCGCCGCCCAGATGGCACACGATCAGGTTCACGTCCTCATACTTCTTGCCCAGCTGCGCCGCCGCCTTCCGGCCGATGGACTTGTGGTTCAGCGCGTGGAACTGGCACAGGCGGCGGAACTCGGCAAAGCCCGTGTAATGGGCCACCTCCGTCATTTCGTCCACGCACACCGGGTCAACGAAGAACGCCGGGATGCCCACCATGTCGCCCAGCTTCTTGGCCAGGTACGCACCCAGGTTGGACGGATGCTCGCCGTAGGGCGCGGCCTCCACGTCGGCCATGACCCGGTCGTTGACGGCATAGGTGCCGCTGGGGATGGGCCGGTACAGACCGCCCCGCCCGCACACGGCGGCGAAGTCGCCCAGCTGATAGCCCGCCTCGGTGACGGCCTTCAGGATGGCCTCCTTGCGGTAGTCCGCCTGGTCGATGACCCGGGGGAACTGATCCAGCTCCTCTGCGGAATGGTCGATGGTAACTTTGAAAAGCTGCTCCTCGTCCTCGAACACCGCGATCTTGGTGGACGTCGCGCCGGGGTTGATGATCAGAAGTTTCATGTATTTCTCCTTCCCGTCGTTCCCGCAAAGGGGTCGGTCGTTAAATATTTCACCGAATGGCTCAGTGAACTATTCTAATTATGGCACTCCCCGCCCCCAATGTCAACGCTGATTTGCGTTTTGCCGTCAAAGTTGGCACATCGCACAAAAAAGGGCCGCACCCCCTGTTGAAAACACCGTTCACCTCCTCTAACTCCTTCTTCCCGCACGTTAAAAGCGGCCCGGTGGAAACACCGGGCCGCCCTGTTGCTATATACTATTGCTATTTGTTACTCCGCCTGCTTCCATCCCGCCAGCAGCGCCGCCGCCATCCGCCGTCCCCGGCGCGCCAGGTCGAACGCACCCTCGTAAATGCGCCATTCCAGCAGCATTCCCCGGTGCAGCGCCACCAGATCCGCCACCAGCTCCTCCCGGTCGCGGCTGTGATGCACCGTTCCCTCTTCCCGGCAGCCGTCCACCAGCTCCCGCAGCACCCGGAAGTACACGCGCTTCTCGTTGTCCCGCAGAATGGCCTGCTCCGGATACTTGAGCCCGTGGATGAAGCTGCGGTACAGCGACGGATCGTTGGCGCTGATCACCAGTGCCTGCCCCACAAAATCCAGCAGCTTGTCATGCCAGCTGTTGGCCTCGTCCGCCATATATCCGGCCTCCAGCACCCGGTACTGGGCGTCCACGCTGTCCGTCACCTGGATGACCAGCTCATCCTTACTTTTGAAATAATGATAGATGTTGCCCACGGAGCAGCCTGCCGCCTGGGCGATCTGTTCCACGGACACCGCCTCAAAGCTCTCCTTGTCAAACAGGTCCAGTGCCACGGCCTGTATCCTCGAGCGCATCTCCAGCGCCTGCCGCTGCCGTGCCGTTAATTGCTTCTCCATAAAAACCTCTCTGTCCGCCGGATTTTTTCTTATCATATCAATTTTCCGCCGTCAGGTCAAGGCGTGAAAACGGCTCTTTCAAAAAGCCGAAAAAATATTTCAAAAAGGGGTTGACAATTCGCCCCCGACATACTATAATCTCACTTGTTCGACGCGCGAGTGGTGGAATTGGCAGACTCGCTAGATTCAGGTTCTAGTGTGCATTACGCACGTGCGGGTTCAAGTCCCGCCTCGCGCACCAAATGGCGCAAATTTGAACACGACGATTTACTTCTTCAAGGGTATCTTCGTTGCGGTCACATTTGCACAACGAAAAAAGCAGTGATGTCAAACGACATCACTGCTTTTTTGCGCTTATACATAACGAAATCCGTGATAATATAACATTTTGCCCACAAATCTTAAAATATGCGGTAGATTATCACCGTAAAGGAGCGGCGCGCGTATGATTAAGATTTTACTGTCCCGCAAGCTGGGCGAGCTGCGCTGGACACAGGCCGACCTTGCAAGAAAGACCGGCATCCGACCGACCACCATCAACGAGCTGTACCATGAAATGGCTGAACGAGTAAACCTCGAACATCTTGATCTGATCTGCGAGGCGCTGGACTGTGAGCTGGATGAAATCATCGTCCGCATCCCCAACAGCAGCCCCAGGATTGAGAACACCAGAGCCGGAAACCGGGTACATAAGTGATGGCAAACACCCAAAGCAAGAGCGCAGAGGTATATCCCCTGCGCTCTTATTTTACCTGTGTCCAGGTATCAGGTCTCTTCGATGTCAATGGTAATTCGTTCCCCGCTCGGAAGGATGAATGCCAGCTTGCACCCGCAGTAATCCGCTATCTTCACAAGGTCTTCTGCAGACCATCTTTCATTCGTGAATTTATTGCTGAGGCTCTGCTTACTGCTCATATCCAGGACTTCCATCAAGTCGGACTGTTTCTTATCCATTTCCAGCAACAGAGCTTTCACTTTCTTTGAAATTGCCATTGCTATCACCTCGCACCTAATATACACCATTTTCGTTTATATGTCAATCGAACTTTTTTAGAAATTCACGATTTATTTTTACTTTTCCTATTGGCAAGTACATGAAAATGGTGTATTATAAGCGTGTAAGGCAGAGGTAACCACCTCTTACGAAAGGAAGTGAGGACATGGACGAGATGACCACCGCAGAGCTCAATCAGTACCTGGAAAACATCGCAAAGCTGATTGAAGCCAATGCGAAGGATGCCGAAGCCGCCGCTCGGATCGTGAGAGAGAGCAAGGTCAAGGCATAAAAAAGTAGCGGCCCACCTACCACAGCAGCCGCTACTTCCACCCACAAAGGTGAGCCGGGAGCCTTACCCCGGCCACCTTGATTATACCCGAGTAAGGCAAAAAAATCAAGGAGGATTTGAAATGAGGTACATCGACAGGAAGAACTGCAAAAGCGCATTTGAAAAGGGCGAAAGCCGAGAGGTCAAGAGCATGGGCGCTCTCACACGGGAAGCGGTCAGAATCGCAGAGCAGAACGGCCTCGGCGTCATGCGGACCAGAAGCGGTGCATTCCGCATCATCCGTGCCTGCGGCCTGGGCGCCTACGAAGACTTCTTCTCTACCCTCGGAGAAGTCGATACCTTCATCAAAAATCCGAAAAAGTAAGGAGAACAACAGCAATGATGATTTCTGAGTTTATCGAGCGCACCGGCTTTGAGCCGACCGCCAGCGAGTACATCAAAATCGATGATGCCTACTACGACTTCGATGGTGACAAAGACGCTTTCTGCAAAGCTTTTGTTGACCACAACGGCGAGAAGCAAATCTACAAGGCCAGGGCAAAAGAAATCGAGCGGCTGAACAGCCAGCTACTGGAACTGGAAAAAGCCTTCAAGAAAGACATCGCAGACCGTGACCGCCGCATCGACCAACTGACCGCCGAACTGGACATGGAGCTTGAGTGGAAACCCAGCGACAGCACCGGCACGAACATGACGCAGGATCGATATGAGGATCTTGCCAACTGCGGCAAGGCGATGACCGACGAGGAAGCCAAGGCGTTTATCGCTGACGAGTGCGGATTTGACCCGGAGAAAATCCACATCCAGCACGAAGTAAACACCTACGAGGTCAACAAGCACCGCCGCCTCCGCAAGTCTGCCACCTTCAACCGTGCGCCCGTGTACGAGTCCACCGACTGGAACTATGTCCGCTTCGACTGCGCCTACTTCATGTACGAACTGGTCAACGGCGAACTTCGCTTCTATAGCTGCTGAGGAGGTGCTGGTATGCGTATGAAATACGAGCCGAACCGCTACCAAGTGAACTACGGCGATCAGTACCAGCAGTACACAGACAAGGAGTGGTCCATCCACTCGGCGGAATGCCTCGCTTCGTTTTTCAACACCGTCGCCAGAGTGGTCGATACCTACACGGGAAACATGGTCGCCGCTGCCATCCCGAATGAGAACGGGATCGGCGTTCGCACGGTCCGCTACTGAAAAATACCCGCCCCGGAGGTCACGAGGGCAGGAAGGATACTCGTATGAAATTGGCAGACCTGCTCTACAAAGTGGATGAGAATACCACCATCTGGGTTGCCGAAGACCCCTCCAAGTCTGAGGGTATCTACTTTGGCCCCGCCAAGGAAATCATGCTCCGCACCGCTGTTGCCTATGATGTTGTGGAAATCTATCCGGAACACTATCCCGCTATCGGGAATTTCGTAGGCATTACCGTTATCGTCAAGAAAAGAGAGGTTTGACTATGAACAAAATTCGCAGAAAGAACCTGCAGAGCATCATCGACCAACTGGAGGAGCTGAAAGGAAGCCTCGAAGACCTCCAGGCCGAGGAAGAAGAATACCGTGACAATATCCCAGAGAATATGCAGGAGAGCGAACGCTATGAAAAGGCTGACGAAGCCTGTAATAACCTCTCCGATGCCGTGGACAATCTGGAGGAAGTCATCAGCAGCATTGAAGCTGCCATCGAATGAAAGGAGTCACCATGGAGAGCAAAATCATCATTGACCGCATGGACGCAGAAGAATTTCTCGCAATGCTCATGGACGCTGCCAAGCAGGACAACCCGACCCGTTATTACAGCACCACCCAAATCATAGAGAACATCGCCGGTGAGTTCAAAGAACTCTGCAAGCTGTAAAATTTCTGAGCTGACCTACCGGCATAACGGGGAGAAAGGAACCGATATGACTTACGCTGAAATTCTCGAATGGGCCAGAAGAGGCATCAAGGCAGAACAGGCCCGCATCCGACAAATGCAGGAAAAGGCCTTGGAGGGTCAAGCGCTCCCCATCGCCAGACAGGCCCAAGACGAGATTGACAGGCTGGATGTCCACCTCGCAACTCTCGATGAAATCCAGGAACTACACGACAGAAAGTGAGGGGTAATATGGAGAACAAGTCTTGGACGGTCACTTTTCGAAATTGCGACAACGGCCAGAGGATCACCGCCGCCGTATTCGCATCAAATCAGCAGCAGGCGCAGGAAAAAGCCCGAGCCGATGGTCAGATCGACGACTGTGAGGTGTGGGAAGTCGAGAGCATCGAACCGCACGAGGAAACGCTGGCTCGAATTCTCATTACCGAGTTCGCCAAGAAACAGCAGGGCGGGCATTTTGCCTGCCCCCGCTGCGGGATGATGGCAATGAACGCAGAAAGTATCACGCACAATGCACTGAGCCGCAGGACCCATGTCTATGTGTGTGATGCCTGCGGGACAATGGAGGCTTTGGAGGACATGACAGGCAGCCGGATGCCTCTCTCCGCATGGGCCATCATCGCCGCACCGAAAAACTGGCGCATGGAGGAGAATAGCAATGAGCGTAAAGCGTGAGGATGAACTGATGTTCTACACGGAATGCTGGCGTGAACTGCGGAGCTTTCTGTCAGATGTCGTTCGGGACAACACGGGCGAGTATCCATTTGCAGAGGATGTGCTGAACCTGATGTGTAGCATTGAGCGGAAATATGAGAGGTGCTGATATGAGCAAGAGTTGGACACCTGAGGAGTTGGCAGCGACCAGTTCCTCCATAGAAGCAATGGGACACATGAGCTATGAGGATTTCCGCAGTGCACCCGTATTGGAACTGCATCACTTGGGCCGTGACAGTTGGGACCGCCCGGTGTATGAATGCGACGGAAAACTTTATGTCGATGTAGATCCACGCCGAAGCAGAACACCGAGTATCTGCACCAAGCAGGGCAACGCATTTGACGGTGAGCCTTGCGACCCTATTCCTGACAACGCAATCCTTGTTTTTAGGCCAGAGCGGGACACATGGCCTTTCTAATCTCAAGAAAAGCCCCTCTCGCCCCCGTGGTTGAGTTATAACAGCGGTGTAACAGCTAAGGGGTGTAAGCGGATACCCAAAGCAAAGAATGCCGCAGAGCGGCTGAAAATGGCAAATCAGAGCAAAAAGAAAAAAGCCCCCTCCCAGGACAACAAATCAATCCTGAGAGGGGGTTCCTTTACGCCTTCGCTTTCATGCGGTTGATGAGGGCTTCGCCAGCGCCGCGGATAATGGCGGTGATGTCAACGCCTGCGGAGTTCAGCAGGTTCTTAGTAGCATCGGACATCTTAGCCATAGCGCCATCGACCAACAGTTTGCCGAGTTCGGTGATCTCATCCTGGGTCAGCTTGCCATCTGCGCTGGCTTTCTTAAGGCCATCCACGGTGGTCTGCTGCAACTCCAACACGGTAGTCTGTGCCGCTTTCGTTGCCTCCTCCGTGGCAGCGGAGATGTTCTTCAGCTCCTCACGCTTGGCAATCTTGATGGAGATCCATGCGCCGAGGATGCCAATGGCGGTGAGCAGCACAGATGCGGCGATCTGCACGAGGTTTTCGATGATAACATTGGTCATAGTTCATTTTCCTTTCTTACACATGAGTTTGTAGGTACATTTATCTGTCACACCTTGGCGGTGTAGTCCAGACTGATCCAACCGGCGCCGGATTTGAGTTTGCCCCAGCCTGCGCTTTCTGCAACGATGGTAAAGACACCACCGCCACGGATGCAGCCGGTAATCGGGCTGTCTGCGCCGGGTGCGCTGCGGATGTTCAGAGCATCAACAGTGACCTTCACCAGATAGGGGCATACGGCGCCGACACGGCGAAGGTACTTCGTGCTGATGGGACTGCAAATCGAATTTGCGCCGTCAACGCTCTTGTCGATCACAGCACGGTCTCCATCAACTTCCAGCACGATCCACTGTTTCTTGCGCACCCAGTCCGGTACAGCCCCGCCGCCGTAATATGTAGCATCGTCAGCGATGCTCACAGTGTCCCCCGCTTTGATGGGCGTGGTGTCGGTCTGTGCAGGTGCGCCGCCAGCTGCATATAGGAACTTGACATTGACGGGGCTACAAATGTGGTTCTTGCCGTCTGCGCTCGCATCAATGACTGCTCTGTCTCCGCTGACCTCACGGACAATCCACTCTTTGGCAATGACCCACGAAGGGATGGCGTCGCCGTTGTAATAGGTCGCACCGGCAGCAAGGCGCACCGTGTCACCGGCTCTGATCTCGCCGGTGGAGGGCTTGACCGGCTCGGTGGGCGTTTCCTCCTCACCCAGCGCCGCCGTGACCTTGGCTGCAAGGTCGCCCATGCGGGCATACATCCAGTCGCCGGGGGCAACTCTTGTTCGCAAACCATCTATGGACGGTCAGCACCATTTCGTCTGCCTGCGGTTCGTAGGCGAGGGTCTGCGCCTTGTCGCCCAGCCACAGGAGTTTGGTTTTGCCGTTGCGCTTGCAAATGTCAATGCACAGGTTGATCAAAGCTTGATACACAACATCCTTGAACGCATAGGGGGCGGTGTTGTCGGATGCGCATTCGATGGTCACGGCTCTCTGGTCGTTGGCATTGCTGGAGGTACACCAGGAACGGTTGCACTCTTCCACATACATACCGATGCGGCCATCGACGCCGATACCGTAGTTGCAGCTTGCTTCCTTGGATGCCGGTGCAAAGATGTTACCCAGCGTCTCCACGCTGCACTGACCCACTACGCAGTGGGGCGAAATGCGGTCGATGGCGTGGGTGCGCTTGCCCGAATGGTTGGGGCTGAGTTTGGTGTAGGACACCAGGGGGCTGTTGGTAATTGCCATGTTAATCCTCTCCTTTGTTCTTGCTGAGATTGCTCAGTGTGTCCGCCGAAACTCCTTCGAGCTCCAGCAGGGCGTCATCGGTCACCACGGGGGTGACCTCCGGATTGGTGGTCTGTTTCTTCACGGGACTTTTCCTCCTTACAGAAAATCGTTTTTGGTAAGCCTTTCACGGTACACAGCTTTGATGTGTTCAATGGTCAGCTTTGCTTTGTCATTTTCAAAATGCGGGTGGGTATCGCAAAATGCCTCATAGTCCGAAATATCCTGCAAAACATCGTCAAAATGCTCTTTCGTATGCCGCTGCTGATTTCGCACCTCATCCCCGAACCGCAGGATGCGCGTCCTCGCAGACTTGGCATTCCTTTCGTCCTCGGCTTCCTTGGCTGCAACCTGCTCCGCCTTAATTCCCTCGACCTGCTTTTCCAGGGCAGACACTTTCTCCAGTACCTCGCCGTTGATTGCCTTGCCTATCTTCCGCGCCAGCCAGCTCCACGGCTTGCACTTGATGGATGGGATGATCTGCACCGAAGTCATAAGCCCGAGGACAATGACCGCTCCGATTGCACCGTAGTCAGCCACCAGTTCGGACAAGCTGCCGCCGAGCGCCTTGAACACCTCCGAAATGGTCAATACCATCGCCTCCTTCCTCCCCGCAGGGCATAATAAAAGCCCGCAGCGAGGATCATCCTCGCCGCAGGCTCAGGGGTATCGCTTGTATCTCTAAACGGCACGGCAAAGCCAGTCGTCGATAAAGAGTTTGTTGTAGAGCGCAGCCATAGACTGTATCGTGTGCCATGCGTTGAAATTAGAGGCATAGGCTTTCCAGCTCTGCCAGGACTGGTACACATCGTCCATCGTCATTTTGCCCGCCGTCACAAAGCGCTGGTAGGCTTTCAGCTTCCGCCGCATCCTTGTGACGGAGCGATGGTATATCTTCCGCACGATGCGTCCTCCCGGCAGGAGGAAGAACCGTACCTTCAGGAAGGTAAAGCCACGGGACAGCTTCACGATCTGCGTCTTTTTCTCATTCAGGGTGATTTCCAGTTCCTCGCAGATCTGCCGGATTCCCTCCAAGCACTTCTGCAGGTACTCTTTCGATGGATGGATAAGATACCCGTCGTCCATATACCGGCCGTAGCTGCCAATTCGGCACTGTTCCTGAATGTAATGGTCCAGATGGTTGGCAGATGCCAGCGCCAGGACTTGGCTGATCTGACTGCCAAGCCCCAGCCCAACATCACCAAAAGCATCTATGAAATGCTCCGTGAGTTTGATAATGCGTTCGTCAGAGAATTCTCTATGCAAGACTGCCTTGACTACTCTGTGTGATACTCTATCAAAGAACTTGCTGAAATCGAACAAGAGGACATAGCCCTCTGTCCCATGCTTGCGGTAGTGCTGCCGGAGGTGCTGGCACAGCCGGTCAATGGCAAAGGAATATCCCTTATTCGCCATACTGGCACCGTTGTCGTAGATATATGTGCGTCCCAGAACAGGGACAAGGGCGTAATCGCACAGGCAACGCTGCACAATGCGTTCCCCGATTGTCACGCTGCGGATATGCCGCTTCTTTCCCCGTTCCATGAGGTCAAACTCACAGAAGCCGCCAGTGCGGTACTTTCCCGCTTGCAGCCGCTGCCAAGTCTGGTACACATTGATAGGGGCGTTGGTAATGTACTTCTGCACTGAGGCTTTCCAGCCCACATTGCGTCGGCACATTTTGTAGGAATGGTACAGATGCTCATAGGAGAATACCCAGTCAAAGTTATCGCTCTGGCCGCAGCAGGCAACTTTCTTCTCTGCCCTGGCTGCTTTTCTCCGCTGGAAGCGGGCTTCCTTGCGTTCCTCACTGGTCACTGTATCTCACCTCTTTCTTACCCTGTCCGGCTGTTGGATGGTTACGATAGCCGTATAGCGATCCGGGCATGAAATCGGGAATAACCATCAATCCCGACCATGCAAGCAGCGTCCGCCCGCTCGCATCAGGGTATGTATTTACCTGCATCTGCAGGAGGGTCATGCACTCCTTCTCTCCACTCTGTCGGATTTCACCTTTTCAGGTTACTTTGTCTGCAAAAAGAGGAGCCGGGCGCAACGCCGCCAGCGTTGTTGGCATTGTTGTTATTGACGGCGCCGCCAGAGCCAACATTTACGAAATTGTTGTTGTTACCAGAGTAGGGCGAACGAAGCCACCACCAAGAAGTAATGAATTTTACAGCGCATAACCCAAGTCGCATCACGGGATGTCTTTGTACCTTTCCTTATCTGCTTTCAGCACTGATTTGACGAGCCGCAATTCCGTGTCGATCAGCCTGCTCCACTCTCGAAGGACCTCCGGGGAGAACTGCACGATTTCATGGGCAAGTTCAACCTGTGAAGCCAAACTTTGAAGCTGGGCATACGCTTTCAAAAAGCAATCTCTGCGAAGTTGCACTTCGTGACGGTTCGTGGGATAGATTGAATTACCCTGCTTCACAAAATCATACACCTGCGTGGCATAGCCAGCCAGCTTTTCGGCGATGAAGAAAGTATAGCGCTTCGGGATGGTATTCACGCACTTCCGTATCGTGAAGGCCTGAAGCATCCGCGCAGTTGCCAGAAACTCCATCTGGCTTTCACTGCGCTTCGAGCGTATAACAGACAAAGGCATCTCCTCCTAAAACAACTGGTCATTATGGTATCACAGTCTGGATTTGGATATGGGAAAACGGAAGAAAATAACGGAATGCGTTAGAGCAAAATTTTTGAAAAAATTTCGCCGCCTTACGGCGGCATTATGATTATTTACTCCTTTCGCAGTCTCTGCTCGATGGAAGCAAAGGCCGCTGCACAAAGGCAGCGGCCTTTATCTTCTACCTACCTGATTGGGGGATTAAATACAGAAGCCGGGCGCAACGCCGCCAGCGCCGCTGGCAATGCCGTAATTGACGGCGCCGCCAGAGCCAACAATCACGAAAGAGTTGGTGTAACCAGAGTAGGGCGAACGAAGCCACCACCAAGAAGCGCTCCCTGAGCGCTTCTTGATTCTATTGGCATCGGTATCATGCTGTGCGTACCACTGCCATCTTTGGAGCACATTCCATTCTTCCGTCCGGCTTCTGCTTCGGGATGCGAAAATCTCTCTTTCTGCCGGCAGGAACAATTTATCGGCAGAGGTGTTGACGGTCGAAGATGTACCACTGTAAGAACCCTTGATGTTTACCGTAGCGAGGACTGCCGCCAAATCATCTGGAAGCTGGGCAAGAATAAGGGGCATAACTGTCTGACGCATATAAGACGCATTCCAGCCGCCACTATTGGTGCTGGTGCTGTTCATATACTTCGTATCCGCCCAGAGGTCCACAAATTCCATGACCAGGCCGGTTGTGCCGCTACCATCACTCAACTGGTACATATCGTTGGTCGCATTGGCAAGGCGCAGCGTCATGGTCTTTCCGTTCTTCAGAGTAATGGTCTTTGTTGTGCCGACCTGATCTCCATAAAGGTCTGCGGTAAGCCCAGCCAGAGAAACCTTCTGGATTTCCGCCCAAGTCGCAGAGGCAAAGTCGGCGTTGAAGTCCCCGTCAAATACGATATATCTGAAAGAAATATCTGCCGTAAGGTCGGTGGTATACGGGAATGTAATGGCAGTCGTTCCGATGTAGGCCTTGTACTGGTAGTCACCGCTCAATACGATTTCCACGGTAACAGAAGTCTTGTCAGTCGGGATGAACGCAGGAGTTCCAGTATAGATATTCCCGTCATTGTCCGTGATCTTCAAGTATGCCGTTTCTACATCGCTGCCAGAGATAACCCATGCGATTCGATCACCCACGGCGCAGTAAAGCGCTGCATCTGCATCTGTGACAGTGGTGACCTCCTCCGTCTTTGCGGCATCGGAATACCATGTGAGGGCATAACCGGCGTCATCACAGACCGGAAGTGTAGCCCCTGCCTCAAAGGAGCCCCCAGGCGCATAGCCAATGATGTTGGCCGTCAATGCAGTCCAGTTCGTCTTTGAGGTATAGGCGTGCATCGCACGATACGGAATGAAAATCTTGTAATTGGTCGCACCGCTGAAACAGGTCGTTGCCGACAGTGTAGGCGGTTCGAGGGTCTGGAAATACACCTCGATATTATCCCCGTAGGCGAACGCATTGGCGTTGACGGTGGTCACGGTATCGGGCAGGTAGATGTCCGCATATTGCAGTTTTGCGCTGCTCGAACCGGCAAGGGAATACTGATCTACCGTCTTGAAGGAGCTGCCCCGAAAGTCCAGGGTCAGGCGGTTTTCGGCAGGTGTCGTGCGCGACGCACCAAGGCAGTAAAAGGCATAGGTGCCCAGCGAAGTGATGTTGCAGTCGGAGAGGTCAACATCATTGGCATAGGGACAGTTACCGAAGCCATACGAGCCGAGCAGGCCGTTCAACTGCGGGTGTATCTTCGTCAGGCTGTTGCAGTATTGGAACGCATAGCTGTCGATTTTAGAGAACGGACCTACCACGGTTTTGACCTTCGCGTATTGGAACGCATAAGTTCCAAGGGCAGCAGCAACGGCAGGCTCATAGTCAAAGCCTGTACCGTTAGAGCCGAGGTAGTAGCAGCCATAACTGTCTACCTTTTTGGCAATCAGCTTTTCCAGTCCCGTCACCGCCTTGCAGTTATACAGGGCGTAGCTTCCTATTGTCTCCACCAAGGCCAGGGTGATAGAGGTTAGCGCCGTGCAGCCGTACAGTGCATAGACACCAATCGTTTTCAGCTTCGGCGCATTGACCGTTGTCAATGCGGTCAGTTCCCGCATAGCTGTAGACCCGATGCTTTCCAGGTTTGCCGCCTGGATAGTCTTGAGCGTCTTATACTGATAAAAGCAATAGTCCCGGAAGGATGTTGCGGAATTGATGATGAGGTTTTGCAGCGTTCCGGCGAAGAAGTTGATCATGTTGAATTCGGGAATTTCCGCCTCGCCGACCACCCCGAAGATGCTTACATCCTTGGCGATCTTCTCAGGGTTCAGGTTCGGCTCTGCAGGAAGCGTTACCTTCTTGAAACCGTCATAGCCGGTAGTGATTGGGATCTCGCCGCCTGCGGCGGTTGGTGTGAACTCTTTCTCCTCCAGATGCCCCTTGATGGTAGCAATATAGGCAGGATACTGAGCAAACGGTGCATCCTCCGGGAAGTCTATGTCCTTGGTCGCTGCCACCGCTCTGATCTGCGCCTTGATCTGCTGTGCCTGCTGCAGTTTATTTTTGATTGTCGTAACTGACATGATTGCCTCCTTACGCTATGAGTTCATCTGCCATGCTGTCCAGTTCAACCAGGCTGCCGCCCAAGCTGCCGTACTCGTTGGTTTCGCCCATCAAGGTATCCAGCGCAGTACCTAACACGGTCAGTTCGTCATCGGAGGTCAGCAGCTCCGACAACTCAGCCATGAGATCGTCCACCTCTGCTTTGGTGTAGGAATTCCGACCACGGAGCGTACCATCCGCATCAACGGTAATAGTCGTCCCGTCAGGCTTGACGATGCCTGCGGCTTCGATAGTGGCGATCTCGCAGGTAGCTTTGATTTTCCCGCTGGCGTCAACGGTGATAGTTACCCCGTCCGGCATGACCACGCCGGGCTTCTCCGTGGTGGCTATCCCCGTATTGGCAGCAGTACGGATTTTTCCATCCTCATCTATCAAGATGGTTTCGCCGTCCGGCTTCACCTTGCCTGCTACCTCTACCGTGGCAATCGGTACAGTGCCGGGAATGTCCGGCGTGTCTTCCAGGTCATCGTAGGAACCGCTGAATGCGACCTCTTTAAGCTGAGCTGCTTTCTCCGCCATCGCTTTGGCAAAAGCGTCAATGATTTGTGCATTGGCAAGGTAGGACAGGCGGAGGTCAATTTGTTTGACCCCCGCCACCTCCGGGTAGATGGTCAGGTTGAGATATTCGGTGTTTGCCATGACGCACCTCCCGATTAGGAGATGCCCATGACCAGATCACCGACACGGATGATAGGGACAGTCTCATTGACCGGCGAAATGGCGGTCGTAAGCTGACCATAGCCAATCAGATTTCCGCCCGTCTGCGCCGTCCAAAGGGTAAAGTGCGTACAGGTCCCCCACGCCCCCGTAGCCTCCGGGAAGTAAATCACATCTTTGTTGGCAGCACTGCCATTGGCGGCTGCGTTCATGTGCTTCTCGCTTTCAGCGCCGCTCGCCTTGGACAGCAGTACACGGGCATAGCCGTTGCCGGTGGGTTCGGAAACATTGCCACCGCTCACATTCGGGGCGGTGGTGCTGAGGCCAACATACACCGTGGTATTGGGATATGTAGAAACTCGCCCTGTCAGGCAATCCAGCAGAGCGTTCGCACCCTTGTAAGTAAGTGCCATAGGTTATTCCTCCTTATGTGTACTCGGTTGTTATTTCGACATCGATTGCGTCCAGATCATCCAGTTCGCTTACCAGACGGTCATCCAGTTCAGACGCCAGCACATAGCGTTCTACCTGTCCGGACACGATCACGCTGGCGGTAAACTCTGCCGCCATAGAAGCCTTGAATGCAGCGGCATCCAACAGCACCACGCCGACCGTAAGTGTGCTGTCTGCCTCGACCGAGGCAGAGAAGTGATAGGCTGTGCCGGTATGCAGTTTCGCAGTTCCGTCAAACTCGCCCGTGAGCGAACCGCCCAGAGCGATTGCCGCCAGTGCTTCCGCAGCCGCAGCAATGCTCGCCTGCGCAGCAAGGGAACCGGCAAGCGGCGCGGCAGGCAGAGCGGCGGCACTCGCCACAGATGAAAACAGTGCCATCAAGCCGACCTGCACCGGCATGGTTTTGGGCAGAGCCACAAATGCAGTGCTGCCAAACGCCGCCATGAGCGACGCAGAGAGCGGTTCAGAATGCGGGGTGTGCATTGCTGCGGCGATCTCTGCGAGACACGAGAGGCTACCAGCAGCGTGGAGCGACGCCGGTGTAGCCGCCGCACCTTGCATTGTGGCTACGACAGCCAACATTGCCACCATAGCCTGCACCTGTGCAGCGAACAGCTTCGCCGTGATGTCTGATATGATTTGCAGACTTCCGGCAACGGGGGCAGGTCCGTGTACGCCAATCGAGAGTGCGAGGGCAGCTTCTGTTGAAAGCAGCCCTCGTATCTTCTCGGCATACATCTCTCGTACCCACATTTCTGCAGATACCGTGCCGTTGATACTGCCCGCTGCGTGCTGAGCGGCAAGCCCTGTCACCGTAACGGACGAGGTGTGATTGAAGTGTGCGTTTGCAGCCACTCCAACGGCCTGTAGCGTCGCAAGTTCCGCAGACCATGTTGTTACCGCCGTCACCGTGCCAAAGCAACGCAGGACGGTTATAACCCTCACCAGCGTGTCTATTTCGGCCACCGCCGCCAGCGTTCCCTTCACGGAGAATACGCGCATCAATCCGGCATCAGCTTGCAGGCTGGAAAGCACCCGCAGATTTGCTATGATGCGCTTGGTGATAAGCATGGAGAAGTCCGCTGTCAAGTGAGAACGCATAAACCACGGTGCCCTCACAGGCAGGCTCGTCAGGAACTCGAAGGTCGCTGAGAAGTCTGTCTGCGGTGCAAGGAGGATATGCAAAGGGAAAGAGCGCAGGGAGCTGAATGCCAGACTTGAGGTAAACTGGAACAAGGTGTTGGTGCGGATGGGGAGCGATTGCAGCATGGAGGGCGTAAGCGTTCCTGTGTGCTGTGCGATAAGCCCACTGTACTGCACCCGCAGAGTTTGCAGGAGGGACAAGGCGAGGTTCAGGTCACTTTGGAATTCTGCATCTGCCTCAATGGAAAGCGGCGCCAGTTCCTCTATCCAGCGGTTCAGTTTCTCCACCAGCCAAAGGAAATACTGTCCCTTACACTGGTCTCCTTTTCTCACCTGCGGCCGACTCAGGTCAGTGACCCACGGCCACTCCTTCACAAACAGGATGTTTTGGGCGGCAGAATTGAAACGGGCGGCGGTCATTGCCTTACTGGTGTCTGTCAGTTTCGCAGATGCCAGGCTGAGGATGCGCTCATCCCATGCCGGACTGTCCCATTCGATACGCTGGGCGGATATGGTGTCCAGCAGTTCGTTCCAGACGGCAGCGGTGAAATCTGCGGTCTTGCCCTGACTGGTCAGTGCGGCGTATGCTTTCTGCCTTGCCGCCGTGCTTGTCCAGTCCCATTTCGTAGCCACCGGGGTCACCTCCTTATCCAAACACCGCCGTTACATTGGAGGTGTCTGCCAATGCTACCCCGATGCCATTTGTATACTTGTAGATTGTCTGCGTAGATGTATTGACGAAGATGCCCGTGCCGGAGGTGATCTCCGACTTATCACGGTCGGCGCTGTCACCGATCCAGATGCCGTCCGCATACTTCTTGACCATGCCCGGTGCTTTGCTCCCGGGCTTGCTGCCAGCGCCGAAAATCATATACGGCTGCGGCTTATCCGCAGAATAGTAGCCGATGCCAATTGTCTCGCTCTGGCCGAGGACGAAGTTAAGCCCGTTGTCCAGCATCTGAATGTAGCTGTCAAAGCTGTCCTTCGAAAACAATCGAGAGAGATAGAGGTTGTCGGTATAGATGCTGCCACCGTTAATAAGGGTCTCTCCCTGCTCGTTGGTTACAGTCACGCCGTCCACTGTCTGCTTGATCTCGATGTATTTGCCGTTGATGTCCTGAATGGTGGTGGTCAGTCCCTCCGCTGTTTGCTGCAAATTGGAGTAGCCGGTCTGCAGGTCTGTCACATCGGAGGTGAGTCCGGACGCAAGGGCTTTCAGTGATGTGATATTGCCGTCCTCGTCCTCGACATCGATCTGCACTGCCGCAGACATCTTCCATATCCGTGCAACCGGGTCGAAAAACAGGACTTGCGTATCGCCCTGGTAAAAAGCCATTTCATCGGCGTTGAAGGTGACTTTGGCTTCTTCCGTGTCGTTCTTGATGCGGCGGATGATAATGCCGTCCGCCTTGCTGATGGTCGCACCGTAATACGCCTGATTGGTGCGCACGGTGCGTTTCTCCCTCAGCTCTGCGGCGGACTGATACGGGAATTCTTCTTCGGCGTCCTGCTCCGCGTCCAGCTGCAGCGTTGCTACATAGCCGACATTGCAGGAGAGCTTTATGCTGCCCACCAGCAGGGCCGCCTTGCTGCCGCCTGCAAGCGTGACCGCCACGGTATCCCCCAGCTCCACGAGCGGGTTCAGGTACGCCCCTTGCAGATTGTAAGGACTGTATTCAGCGCCATTCACCACCGCAAGGACATTATTTGCGAGAAGCTGGCTGGCGTTGTCATGGTCAAAGGTCAGTTCATAGCCGGTATCATCTCCCGCTGTGTAGGTGTTGCCGGTCGTTCCGTCAGCAAGCGTGACCCTGCTGATTTTGACCGCTACGCCATCCTCGGTGTACTTCTTGCAGTTACTGCCGATGTCAGCGTCAGCCGCACTTACTGCTTTCGGTGATGCCAGTGGGATAAGCCGGAGTTTCCCGGCGTCTGTCATGATCCAGTTGCCGCCGTTGGATGCGCCGATCAGAGCCAGCACCTCCGACATCAGCACATCAGAGCCGAGGTACGGCACCTGATATGCTGCGCCGGTCGCCAGCACTGTGCGGCTGTCGATCTCCACGCCCATGATACTGGCTATATCGGCAGCGACTTCGGACTGCTGCTGCGGCCATTCAGACCAGTGGGATTTGTCGAAGTAGGTCTGCCCTGCCTTTATCATGTCATCACGCAGAGACAGGTTGAGGGTCGTCCTGGCTATGCGGGATGTGACATAGAAACAGCCCTGCGGCACCCAGTCCGTAGAGCCGTTTCCGTCAGTTGTAACCAGTCTGCAATACGCCTTGACACGAGCAGCCTTAGGAATGGGAGCGTCACTGTACGGCTGCACAGTGACGCTCATGGTGGCCGAGCAGACCCGCCCAATCGCCGGTTTCTCCAGCAGCGGTTTCGTGATAGAGGGTATGCCTCTGATACGATCACCAAGGTATTCCTTGTCACCGATGATGAGCTTATACTCAGTCTTGTGCGGAGCGGCGAAAATCGCCGCCCAGTTCGCAGGAGCAGTCTGCATCAGAGCGTCGCCTCCTTCACCGAAATCAGCGTAAAGGCAATATCATCGACCTGGATGCCGTCCTCGGTGAACTGTTCTACTGCCGCATCGATGGAAGTGTTGTAAAACAGCCGCTTGCAGATACCGTCTTTCAGGTCGGGGTACTCGACCTCTACGCCGTCGTCACCGGCTTCAAGGTCTGCCTCCAGTTGCATCGCCACCTCAAAGGGCATGGGGCCCATTTTGAGAGACAGTGTACGCTGATGAGATGTGACCATCGGGTGCATCGTCTCTGCGAGGTCACGCCCGGCATCGCTGTCGTTGGTGTTGTCACGCCCCCAGCCGAGGCCTGTTTTCTGCTTGACATACTTCGTGTAGTCTTTCCCGTTGATTTTGAATACTCCGGTCATTACACACCTCCAAAGTTCCGCAGGCGGTTACGCTGCTGCTGAGATATGGCGTCAGCCAGAGCATCGATGTCGATGTTGAGGTTGAGCGCCTTGATCGCTGCCAGCAGAAGCCGCAGGGTGTAACTCATATCTGCCAGTCGTTCGTCCACATCCGAACTGAACGCCTGCAAGGCATCAGGTGACACCCTCTGCGGGTCGTTGTCCTGCCGGGCGTTGGTGACCTGTACGCCATACGGGACGACGCCAGCGGCCACAGTCGGGATGCGGAAGGTCACGCTGTCTGCAATGCGCTGAAGCCTATCCAGCAGCGCGCTGAAGCTGTCGGCGATCTTATCCGAGAACGAGGTAAGAGAACCGTCGATTTCGGCAGTAGGAACTACGCCGCCGATTTGGTAGTCACCGGCATTGAACTCCTCTGCGATGGCGTCAGCCACGCCGGACACGGATTTGAGGATAGACGCCTGAGATGCGTCCACACCCTCACCGATACCGTAGCCGATATTCAAACCGACCTCATCCCGGAAGACACGGGACGGCGAATGGATGCCGAGGACGGATTTTGCCTTATTTAGAAGGTTGCTTGCGAGATTGCCGACCGTAGTTTTCAGCCAGTTCCACCCGGCGTTGATGCCCTTACCGATGCCGTCGCAGATAGCGCTGCCCACGCCAGACCACCCCTGATTTTTGATGATGGACATGGCGGACTGCATTTTACTGGTCATGCTGTTTTTCACCGCATCGAACCCGCTGCTCACAGTAGATTTGATGGTGGAAACCTTGCCGCTGATAGTAGAGTACACGCCTGCGAACTTCGATGCGGTGTTACCGCTGATGCTCGACAGGGTGCTGCTGACGGTGGACTTCATGGACGACCACGCATTGGCGGCGGTATTTTTCGCATTCGTCAGGTTGTCCGAAACGAAATTTTTCACGCTGCTCCAAGCAGACGAGGCTTTGCCTGCGATTGCCGAACCGGTATTCGATGTCGTGGTTTTGATTTTATCCCAGGCATTGGAAATGCCGTCCTTGATGCCGGTCCACGCCGTTGTAGCAGTATCTTTGATTTTGTCCCATGCGCCACTGAGGAAGCCTTTGAGCTTATCCACGGCACCGCTGAAGAACTCCGTGATACTGTGCCACGCTTCGGAAATGCCGTTGAGAAGGCCCTGGACAATGTAGCCGCCCTGCTCCGCCATGACGGTAGAGGGCGAATGGATACCGAACACTTTCTTGAAGCCGTCGATGAACGGCTTGAAGATGTGGTCATAAATCCATGTGGCGATGTCCTTGATGCCGTTCCAGATACCTTCAAGCAAACCGCCGATGGTAAATTCGCCGTCCTCATAGGCGTTGTCGTACCACCAATCGACCACGCTGTCCCAAGCATCTTCGATCAGTCCCCAGAGGAACGCAGCCAGCCCGCCAAGGGCGGCACCGATGCCCTCAAACAGGGCGCTCACTACGCCGCCCCAGTCGATGTTACCGATGAAGGTCGCAACATCCCGTCCGATCTGCTGCCAGTCGATGTTCTCAATCGTCGTGGTTAGCGTGGTCAAGATACCTATGACACCATCGGATAGGGCTTGCGCCGCTCGTGCCCAGTCTATGGAGGTCCACAACCCCATGAAAGAGTCTGCGAGTGCTTTGCCTATGCCAGCCCAATCGAGGGTGGCGAACAGCCCGGCAAGCCCATTTATAAGGGCAATAAACTTAGCACCCAGGACAACGCCGAGGTTCGACCAGTCCACATTCTGGATGATGTTGTTGATACCTGTGCCGAGGTTCACACCCAGGGAGTACCAGTCGAAGTTGAGGATAGCGGTTGCCAGGAATGTCAAAGCACCGTTGAGCGCAGTCCCGATACGAGTACCGACACCCGCCCAATCCACGCTTGCGACCATACCGTTAAGCTGAGCTGTCAGCGTAGTCGCTGCTGCAGCCCAGTTTCCGTTCTTGATCTGATCCACCATCAGCTTTGCCCAGTCCGGCAGTTCAGCATCCGGCAGCGGCTCCGTGCTGCTCTTGCCGCTCTTGTCCTCGGAGCGAACATTCAGTTCATCGAAGCCCGCCACATGGCGTTTCAGTTTATCAGCCGCCGAAGATGCAGCGCTGCTGGCGCTGCCTATGGCTTTCGATACACCAGAGCCGATGGCTTGGAATAGCTTCAGGAATGCAGTGAGGTAGGAAACAGCCTGCACTACCAGGTTTATGACCTGCGTGATGATAGGTCCGAGAACATTTCCGATACTGATCCAGCACCGATTGAGCGTGTTGGACAGTTCCTCATTCTCTGCCATGTAGGCGCTGACCGCTTTCCGCAGCAACGCCCAGACACCTTTTGCCCCCAGCAGACTGATGGCAAACTTCTTTGCATTGGCGGACATCCGCCTGAACTGGCTGTTGATTTGTTTCGTGTTTACGAACATTTTCGCCAGCCCAGAAGCAACAGATTTCACACCTGATGCCAGTTTACCGACTGTCCATGCTCCGGCTTTTTTGAGCGACCTTCCGAGCTTGCTTGCCCAGCCATCTGCCCGCCTCAAACTATCTTGCATCTCACTGAGCCGGGCTTCCGTTGCACCGATGGTCTGTTCCATCTGGGCGTATTGGCTGGTGTCTACGCCCGCCACATACGCACCGCCGCTGCTCTCCAGTTCTCGTATCTTTTCGGCATACTGGTCTACACGCTCCCCTGCACGATCAATATCGACCTGCAAATTCTGCCACTGCCGGGAGTTATGCGATACGCCCCGTGCATCCAGCGTCTTTTGTTTCTCACGCAGGGCGTCAGCTTTCGCCGCTGCCTTGTCCATAGCATCCACCAGTGACTGATACTGTTCCGTGGGAAACTTTGCATTGCCGACAGCTTCCAGGCGTACTCGCAGTTCTGCAATCTTATCCTCGATGGCAGACACCTTTTCTCCGAAGGTTTCTGCTGCGCTCTCGCTGCCGGACATTGCTTTGCGGAAAGTAGGTTCGAGTTTTTCAACGCTGTTCCGCACAGCATTGACTTCCTTCTCGATGCCGCTGCTCTTTACCGTCGTATTGCCAAGGTTCACCGCAGGGGCAGCCTCGCCGCCCGCGGAACTTGCCTGCATCTCACGGATAGCAGCTTGCAATTCCTTGACCTTATCCTCCAATGCGGCGACCTCCGCATTGGCATCCTGCGTGTCAATTTCGGGTTTCAGCGGTTTTGCAAACAGCCCTTTCAGCGTTTGCCCAAGGGTCTTGACCTCTGCGGATAAAGATTTGATGGCTGACAGGAGTTCTTCGCTGTCAGCCTTGAGCCCGTCAGATTTCAGTTCAGTATCGATGATGATAGAGCCGTCTGCCTGTCCTGCCATGTATCCACCTTCTTTCTTACCCAAGCAGGGCGTTGATCCTGTCTCGTTCTGCCTTTTCTTCCTCGGACAGCTTGGCGTTGAGTACGCACAAAGCCTTGTTCTCTCGCCAATACTCACGCTCCCACTTTTCCAGTGGCTTGCCCTTGGCTTTCTTCACGCGCAAGCCGAGAATGTGGGAAAAGATGCCCTCAGAGATTTCCATGTAGTAGCCCATAAAGGTCCACCAGTGGATGTACTCTACAGAGCGGACCTCGAAACCGGCCACATGGTTGATGGCGGGGAACATGATACCGGCGTCCTGCTCCCAGTCCATGACACGGGCGGGTGGACGGCCGTTTGAACCATCCGCATTCAGCCCGCAATCGATGAAGGTCGTGGCCGCTTTGAAAGCAGCATCATAGTCTCTTTCCGGCATACGGTCGAAGTCCACATACAAGACGAAAAGGCAGATGTAGATTTTTTCGTTGTCCTCGAGGTCTGGGTCACCAAATGCGATCACGATATTCAGGACATCCCGAAAATCAGACCGGATTTGGTATTCGGTGCCGTTGACTTCGAGGCTCTGCGGTAGCTCGATCATGGCAGTTACTGCCGGCCGCGCTTATGCTTGCCGGTGCGGTAGCCGTGGGTGTACCGCTCAACACGGCTGTTGATCTTCTTCACCTCGTGGCCGAACTGCTGAGAGATATAAGCGCCGACCGCAGCCAGAGCGTTCTCACAGTAGAACCGCCCATTGATGGGGGAAAACGGGTGCATCTTACCGAAGAACGCCTCCGACATATTGCCGCCAAACAGCTTGTCGCAGGCGGCGTACAGACGAGTTTCCGCCTCTCTGAGTGCAGCAAATTCAGCGTCGTTTCGTTCATCGGTAGTGCCGTCCGGCTTGATGTTCACGCTTTCCAGCGGCTCGACGATCTTATCGAACTCCGCTGCCAGGTCGTTGAAGCGGTCAACGATACCGATGTCGGTGGGACGGAATGCGAACTCGCCGATCTTCTCGCCCTGCTTATTACAAATCGGCACAGTAACACTGCCATCATCAACAACGATGCCGAAATTCTGCTTTCTGATTTCCTCTGCCATGATATAGGCCTCCTGTTCTCAAAATGGATGTGCCCCCTGAAAAGGCATCAGGGGGCACTTATAACTGCGCTGGTGCTTAGCCAGCAGCGTCATTAGCCAGCAGCGTCAGGGGTAAAGGACTTGTCTTCGGTGGACCAAGTGCCCTTGACCCGATTACCGGCGTTGTAGATCGAAAAGGGGATCTGGACACCAGAGGTGTCGCCGCCGATGGACTTCGGCACGACGATGACATCCTCGCGGTATGCCCACGCCACAGTGCCGTCACTGTTCAGCAGCACATCCACCTTCGTGGTCTTGCAGGCGTCGCCGGTGAGTCTCTCGTTGGCGATTTTTGCGAGGTAATCAAACAGCGCATCGCCGGAATATGCGTAGTAGGGGTCTACCTCGGACTGTACCTCGTAGCCGTTGTGCTGCACATTCTGCTCACACCAGATGTTCTTGCTGACCTCCACATCGGGGTTCAGCTCCTCGTTGTACTCCTCCAGATCCTTGCCCAGACGGTTATAGGCGGGGGTGTAGGTCTGCTCGCTTTCACCCTTGACGCCGAACTTGGCATCGAGATAGTGAGCGAGGTACTTGCGTTCAATTTTCGGCATAGTTTCCTCCTATCAAATGTCGAACTCGTTTGTGTAATCCAGCCGCAGGGTAATGAGCCAGTCCTCCACACCGTCCTGATACGGTGAGTGAAGGTAGGCGGGGCTGGTGCGGCTGATGGTCTTGATGATACGGTTTCCGCTCGTCAGAACGGGGTAGGTGCTAAGCTGGTAGGTCTTACCGCCCAGCGTGACCGGCTGGCGTTCCAGCCATCTTCCCAGGGCATCGAGGAATTCTTTGATCCTCATACGCTGGGTTTCAGACCTTGGCGCCGCACGGTAGACCACACTGAACGGATACAGACACATTTGGGTCACATGTCCGGTGACATCCTCCGTGTTCTTCTGGAGAACTGCGCCGCTGGTCGGAAAGAAGCCAATGCCGGCATTGTCCTTCAGCACGGAGAACTCCACGACCTTATCCCCAGCAGACAATCCAGGGAACTGGTTGAGAAGGTCTTTCAGTACCTTACTGACAGCATCAGAGCCGTCAATGTCAAACTTAGCCTTTTCGGGCATTTACTTCCCTCCGATCTTCTCCGCAACGCCCTCGATCCAGAACTGTCCGTACTGCCGTTTGGCGTGTTCAAACCATTCCGGCACTGCCTGCGGATTAGAGTATTTCAGTGGCCTGTCAGTGGGCACGAGTTTCGCACCCTTGCGGAAACGCAGCACATACTCACCAGGGCCTGTCGGGATTTTCCGTGGTCCTTTGCCAGTCTCCGAGTCAACCATGACCTTGCCGCGGTATAGATACCCGGCATACAGCCCCGGGAAAACCACTTGTTTACCGCTATCTCTAACACAAGAGCGGTCAACTAAGGGCTGACTTTCTGTCCTCGACAACTGCTGCATAGCACCTGTGGACATCGGCATACAGGCACGGCAGTCTTCCAGCACTCTGTCACCGAGCCACTGCTGGGCTTCCTGCATACGCTGTTCCAGCGATCCCAGGTCCACCTTGACGCGCACACCGCCGCCGGAGTAAGAGATTTTGGGTAGATTAGCCATCAGCGTCCTCCTATCTCGAAGTGCGGGAGCAAGCCGAAGAAGCCCGCAGAGGTTATCATGTAGACCCCATCATGTGCTTCGTTCATGGCATGGTAGAGCCCACTGTCGTGGTCATCATCGACCAGAGACTCCGTACCCGTCCATGCGCCTGCAAAGATGAAGTCACATTCGGGAGCAAAGGTAATAAACTCCGCAGGGGCGGTGCTTTTGGCGTATTCCTTCGGGTCTGCAAACCGCTTTACTCCCTCGGTCGTGGTGATACTGCGGTCTTCGGCGCATTGCACCAGGACCGTCACCGTGTCGGCGTTGGTCATGCCCGTGGTCGTAGCCGACTGTGACCGAGTAACGCCGAGGTCTGCGCCGGAGATCACTGAGGGATACCACCGGCCGGACGCTTCGTGAAAATTAAAGACCGTGATCGTATCTCGGAACACGCCCAACACCTCCCGCATACAGCAGATTGACGCCGAGCGCATCAGGGATATTTGCCAGATACCGCACGGCGATGGAACTGATAAGACTTGCCTGTGCCTCTGCGCTGGCGGCAGCGGCAGCGTAGGCAGAGCTGTTGACGCCGCCTACCGAGTACGAGATGGACTCCCTCCCCGACGAGACGGACGCAACAGCTCCGCGGTAGCTGCCGTCCCCTGCCTTCTGTGCAGATGCCGCCCTCTGCTGGACATCGATGTAGAAGAGGGCTTCGGCGATGGCACAAACAGCTTTCTGCACCTTGACCGCATGGGCCTCCACTGTGGGATATGCGAAGGTCAGCCGCCCGAAGGTGATAGCGTCCAGTTCGTCACTGGCACGATCCAGCCACTTCGGGGCGGTGTCTTCCGTCAGCACATCACCGTGGAATGCCTTGCCGTAGAAGGCGAAGTCTGCGTATGCCATATCAGTCCCTCCTTAGCCGTCCTGACCAGCGTCGGATGCGCCCCCATCTTCAGGAGCATCGGGAGCCTGCCCGGCATCAGGGGCATCCTGCTTGGGCGGCTTCCCGCTCTTGCGCTTCTTCTCGGGAGTGGGCGGAATGTACTCCTCATAGATGGGAGAGCGCTTCATCAGCGCAATGCTGTCCTCATTGGTGGCACTCACAATGCCACCGCTTCTCAGGTTACGAAAAAGCATGGTGAACCTCCTTAGGACATGGTGTAGTAGTCAGTGCCCTCAGCAAAGGAAGAGATGGTGACGGCAGTATAGACGCCGTTGCTCACGGTGTAATACTGAGTGCCCGCCTTATAGGTGGTCGCCTTGGTGAACACGCCCTTCTTGAAAATCAGGTCGGGAGTGACAACCTTGGTGCCGTAGTGGTAGAACAGCTCAACACCGTAGGCGTTGGACAGGGGGATCTTCTCAGCCTTATACTGGTCAGCCATGACGGGCTGAGCCACAGAACCATCAACCATCAGCAGGTAGTCACAGCCAGCAGGCAGATGGACGCAGGAGTAGGCGCGGACACCGTGCCACACATGGAACTCCTCGGCAGAGGTGTCCACATTGGCGTTATTGGTCTGCGTATCCAGGTCATTGCGGATCTTGCCGTAATACTTGGGAGACAGGACCAGGTGCATCATGGAGCGAGGAACACCGTCCACGAAGTCATTCTGGGTGGTTTCGCACTCCTGAATGATGGCTTCCAGTTCCTCGGAAATCGTGGTGTAGGCGCTCAGGTTGAGGGCATTGGCAGAACCGGCAGCAGCGGCGAAGAAGGCGCTGTCCAGCTCCGCAGCCATGCGCAGGATGTGGTTTGCGGAACGACGGTCCAGCACACCATCAACACCATACAGGCGGACATCCTTGTCCTCCAGTTCCTCCACGATCTCCTTATCGGTGTCGATGGCAACGGTGACAGGCTTAGCCTTGACGGCATCGCCCTTGCCCGCAGCACGGGCAGTGCCGTAGGCCTTGGAGGTGGCATTCACGAAGCGCTTGGCTTCGACAGTGCCGGAGACGGGATCGCCGGACAGGTCCATATTCTTCATAGGACCGGAAATGAGGGCTTTCTGTACGCCCTCAATGGTCTTGCCGTACAGCTCAGACAGGTATTCCTTGCCGGTGGTATCCAGCAGGATGTTCAGTGCGGTAATACGAGGCATAGTTCATTCTCCTTCATGTTAAAAGATTTTGGGCGGTGTGTACTTCTCAGAGCCGGTGCCGGGGTCGCCCGTGGGTCCCGTAAAAGCAGGCGCTTTTTCCTTCTGCTTTGCCGCCTTTTCTGCGGCTTCCTTTTCCTCGGCAGTCTGATACAGACCAGCGTCCTTCTGCTTGGCGGCTTTCATGAAGTCGTCAAAGCCGAAAAATGCGCCGTCCTTCCAGGTCAGTCCCGCAGAGGGAGACATACACTCTGCGGTGATGGCAGAGCGGGCGTAGGGGGAAGAAACACCATACTCGTCCAGCTTCGATTTGATCCAGTCCTTCTGGTCACGCTGCGTCATCTGCTTGGTGAAATCCGCCTTCGCATCCTCCGCTTTCTGCTTCCAGTCCTGGATCTCCTGCTGAATTTTCTGAGGGTCGATGCCCTCAAACTTTTTCAGCGTGTCTTCGGCAGTGCTGAGGCGGGTCTGCAGCCCGTCACGCTCTGCCTTGAGGTCGTCGATGGTCTTGTCCTTGGCAGCTTTCGCAGCCTCAATGTCTTTTCCGTTGAGTGCGTGTACCTGCTTGGCCTGCTCATCGGTCAGCCCCAATGCGGTCAGTTCTTCGGTTTTCATAGAACCTCCTGTGATACCCGGCAATAGCAGATATTAAGGACGATGCAGCGTCCGGCCGGTCTCGGCTTTGTTAGGTCCGCCGACAGACCAATTTGTACCCCTGCCGGAGTCGAACCGGCGATACCTCTGGGGCATAAGAAAAGGCAGAGCCTCCGTAGAAACTCTGCCTTGCGGTTATTTGCTTTTTCTGACGGCTGCAATGGATTTTCGGGCGTCTTCCCGTGTCCACTGTGCTATTTGGATGCGCTCACCCAGCCGCTTCAAGCTATTGTCCGCGCAGAACTGGTTATAACCGATGTTCTGCCTTTCCAAGAGCCTTGCGGTAGTTGCATACTTATCTTCCAACACCGCCTTTGTTTCGGCGTCCTGAGCGGCGTCTATGGCCGTTCTCAGGCCGACCAGTTTCGCCTTGGTGCGGCGGATACGGCTTTCCATCGTGCGCTGGCGCTGGCTGAGATCGTAGACTTTCTTGTTCTCCTCGGCGTCAAACTGTGCAAATGGATTGTGTCGAATGTCACCCGGTCCGAAACTGTGGCGGCAGTTCCAACCACACAGGCCCTCGCCTGTTCCATAGCCCGTGCTTTCAACGAACAGTGGCAGGTCAGGTGTTCGGCCTGTCCGGCTGTAGAACTTGCCCTGCCACCAGAAGTGGTTACTGGGGTTCTTTCCACCGTCACCGTAACGGGCGCCGATATGAGCAGATACCAGCACCACATCCCAGTCCCGCTCCTCCATACCCTGCATTGCCATATTCCCTGCAGCCTGTGCCACGCCGGTGCGCACCGCACGGAGTACCGCCGTTTCGATGGTGTCAACATGACCGCTGGGATAAGTCACCTTGGTCTGCGTATCAACGATGCTGCTGACCGCCTCCTCCACAGCCTGTGTGTAGGAGGCAGCGCCAGAGTTGACCTTGAAATGAGCCGCATCCAGGGCCTTGATAAGCTGCTGTTGGCTGGCTTCGGCTGTCGTGCGGGTGAAGTTGTGCACCGTGCCCGCCGTGCGTTGGTAGGCATCCTCAAGCAGCCGGATCATGCTCTCGGATTGTGCAAGGTCAAGCCCCTCCAATCCGTGTTCGACATAGAAACTGCTGTCGTAGGCCAGAGCCTTGATGCCGGCATCCTCGAAGATACGCTTGATCTCCGTGTCGGTCGCTTTCGTCCAGCGCTTTATCTCCTGCTGCACAGCGTCCAGATGTCCCCCTGCGGATTGATAGACCTGTAGCTGCCAATCGTCGGTAGCCGTCATATACAGTTTGCCACGCCCCAGCCGTGCCATGAGCCGCTTGATGATGTCAGCCATGATCCAGGTGTTCAGTTCGTCTATCTGCGGGTACAGGGTATCGATAATTTCAAGTATCTGCTGAGGCGTCAGCATGGGCTACCTCCTACTCTGCACCGAAAAGCTGGGCTTTCTCCGTAGCCGCAGCTTCCGCTTCTGCGGTAATAGCCTTGGCTTCCTCTTCGGACATACCCTCGAACTTCGTAAAGTATAACCACTTGGGTATCCATCCCTGCTGGGCGTAGGAACGCCACGCAGCCTTGTCTTCCTCGTAGTTGTAGGTGACATCCCCGAAGTTGAAATTGACCTCGTATTCACCCAGAGGGGCGAGGTTATAGAGCGTGACCAGCGCATCAGCACCGGCCAGAGCCTGCGTGATGGCGTCACGCAGCGCATCACGGTCCGTCTTGATGGTCTGAATTGTGTCCCGATCATCAGCTTCCACCTGCGTGGCGGTAATCATGCCGGTCTGCCCATCCAGCACAAATACGCCCTCGGAAAAGCCGCACTTGACGCCAGCCATAGAGAGGTCGAAGTTGATGTCCTTGATGCGCTCGTCGGTCAGCATGGTCGGCGTATGCTCGTGGATAGCCGAGGTATCACCATCGGAGATGCCCATGCCCAGCCCCTTGACGAAGCGGGGCAGCTCCACATTTCGGTTCTGGGCACTCTGTATGAGCTGCTGACCTACGAAGGTGATGTGCTTACTATCCTCAACCTCGGTATCCTTACGGCTGATGGCAACATCGATTGCTTTCAGTTCCGATATGGCATTGGCAAAGACAGACAGTCCCAAGGGCGAGGACGGGTCTATGGTGTTTGAGCCAGGGACACGGTAAAAGCCGAACAGAGGAGTTTCGAGGTTGGAGATGGTGACCTCCGGTGCAATGTGCGCCCAGGCATCGACCTTTTCGAGCGAGACTTCCTGCCCCAGTGTTACCTCGCCTTTCGGACTGAGCCGGTTCTCAAACGCCTTATTCGTGACCTTGTAGAGCTTGCCACCATCGTCTTTTCTGCTACCCTCGAAGCGGTGGTATTCCAGGCGGGTGAAGTGGCTGCCCTTTTGGGTGGAATACGATGCGAAGATCGCACCAACGATTTCGCCGTTGTCGTCCTGCGCTGTAATCCCGAAGTTCCCCGGCAGAATGAAATCCCATGTCTCGCCGTTCCACTTGAGCATGACACCGCCCAGGCGCTCGGCATCCGCTACACGGTCAGGCAAGCGCTTCAGCAGGTCGTCGGCCAGCCCCTGCAAATAGTCAGCACGGGGAGAGCCGGAAACAGCAATACCAATGTCCAGCGTCACCAGCTTTGCGCGGGTGTCGCTGATGTGCTTTGCCATATTGACCGTTCCGATCTCATCCTCACTGTTCAACCACGGGGGCTTTCCGGTCGAGATGCGATCCCAGCTTTGCAGAACCCGTGTCATTTCCTGCGAGGAGATAAGCTCGACGCCAAAGGCTTTCGCTATGTCCGTGCCACTGTTGAAAAAAAGCATTTTGATCCTCCTAAGCAGGCGCGAAAAGATATTCATTCCATCACCGCCTTAAACTATCCATTTCAGTTCATTGCGCAGGACCGTCCGGCAGAAATAGCGGAGCTGGTCCATGCTGTGGTCATTCTCCTTGATGATTGCATCCTCCGGGCTGTCTTCGTCCCAGGAGTAGGACTCGAATTCCTCAAAGGTTTTGATGCAGTCTTTGTGGAAACTCAGGCACCCGGCATTCAGGAACTTGGTAACATCCTGGATGCCGTTCAGTACATCGTTGTCAGCTTTCACGACCATATACCGCCCATACTTCTGTATGGTTTCGACCATCGAAGAAGCAGACGGGTCTATCACGATGTACTGTATCGGGTAGTCCCCGATAAGGTCACAGAGCATTTTGTAATATGCCTCATTGTCCACACGGCGGTTGCTTCCGCCGTTGTAATACAGTTCCCGTATCATGGTCGCTTTCTGCGTTGCGGGGTCGTAGTCATACAGCCCTGCGGCAAAGGGGTTGACCGTGCCGTAGTCGATTGCCACATAGTAGCGATGGCGAGGGCTATATGCAGGCGTGACACGGGTGATGTGCTTGTCTCGGTCGAACATGGGATAGACCAAGCCCTCCGCCCGCACCCACAGTCCCAGGATGTACCGGCTATAAAAGACGCCGGAGTACATACTTTCATACTCGGCTTTCTTCTCCGCCGACAGCGAGGGATTATCGTTCATCGTGAAATGCAGGTGCAGCATTCTTCTGTCTGCCGCCGCTTTGATCCACTCCACATAGAACCAGTGCGTAGGACCTTCGGGGTTGCAGTTGAACCACAGCTTTGAGCCCTCAACCGAGCAACGAGCCATTGCCTGCTCTACAAAGGAACGGGGCATCAACGCCACCTCATCGAATAGCACACCGGCGAGCGTGATGCCCTGTACCAGCGTATAGGATGACTCGTCACGACCGCCGAACAGGTAGTAGCGGTTGGTCACATCCCCAGCACGGATGACAAGCATATTGTCGCTGCGCCTGTCCGTGATTTCCACGATGCCACTGAGCAGTTGGGGCATAAGCATAATGACATTTCGGCGCAGGGAAGCTATTGTCTTCCCGCAGACGGCAAAGTTCTGACCGCTGTAGCGTTCCATACTCCACAGGATGAAGCCCACGGCCATGCTCACCGTCTTGCCGGAGCGGATAGAGCCGTCACAGATGATGCCCCGGTAGTCCTGGAAGCGTGGCCTATTCCACCAGGTCATCGCCACATTCTGTCTCTTGCTCAAGCTCTGGTATATCATCCGTATCTATGTCCTCCTTGGTTGCATCCACCAGCGCTTTCAGCAGATTGTTTTCGGGTGCAGCCTTGCCGTCATCGCCACGCTCGATGCGCAGCTTATTCAGCGAGTCAATACACCTCTGCTTCTGTGCCTGGCATCGGGTCAAGGCTTCCTCCAGCCGGTGTACGATGTCATAGGTCGCTTCGGTGGTCGTGGTGAGCCGGTAGGTCCGCCCCGGCAGGCGGTCTCCGCACTCGACCTTCGCCTGTATGCGTTCCTCGTAGAGTTGCCGTTCCTCATCGTTGGCGAACTCACGCTTATCTTCGGAGCGGACAATCTGCGATACTGCCTGCCCACCTTTGGTGTCTCTGTGCTTCTTGATGGTTGCCATGATGCGCTTCTCTCGAACCGTGAGAAGCTGTATCTCATCAAGCAGCAGCCGCTCCCCATCGCAGTCCATTTCCTCTATCATCTGCTTTTCATCATCGTCGAGGGTATCCCAGAAGATGGAGGAGTAGCCGCCGTGCTTCAGCGCATTGGTGTTCCCCCGGGGAGCGCCGCCGCCTGCATTGCCGACTGCATTCGAATTGCCAAAGGGTGCGCCTACTTTCCGTGGGGGTGCAGGTGCAGAGGGTGCATTCTTTTTGTACCTGCTTATCCACGACTTGACCGTGTTGATATTGACCTCATATTTCTCTGCAAGTTCTTTCGGCTTTACGCCTTTTTTGTAATCGCCGATTACTCGCTTCCGAGTGCGCTCCATAGATGCGTCCTTCGTGCTGCTCACATCACCACCTCACAAGTTAAGTTTATTTCGGTCAGAGCGGCAGCAACGGTCGTGCGCTGGCTGTGTAAGCACCACGGCACGACGCAGTGAAGCCCCCATGTCCGAAGACACAGGGGCTGTCTCTGACCTATTTGCCGTATCGGTTACGCCGCATGACCTTCTCCCAGTCACGGAACTTATCCCGCTCTACGGTATCTCTGGGACAGGGCTTTCCACATCCCTTGGATTTGGCATGACAGATACATACGGTTTTTCCTTTGTGGGTGAGGATGAATACGGGAATTTTCTCTCGTGTCTCCATCACGCCGCCTCCTTTCTGCTGCCTGTTAGATGGTCGTGAACATCTCAGCCTTGCTGTAGGTGTTCCGCCCTCTTATCATCATCTCCAGGAAATCATCTCTGGAGAAGTCGGATAGTCTGAATACTTCCTCGGGCTTCATGCCCAACTGCTTGCCAATTTCCTGGACCGACTTTCCTTCGTCCAGCAGCCGCTTCACGATGGCTTTCATCGGTTCGAGCAGGTGCGTACCTCTCGCCCTGTTGTGGGTCACCGTTCCATAGATGTCCTCGCTCTGGTCTTCGTGGGACACCTTCACCACCGGCACCTTTCCATCCAGCATGGAGCACAGGGGCTCTGTTCCCGCTACTGTCCAGCGGTGGAAGCCGTCGATGATGGTGTAATCAGGACGGACTACGATGGGCAGTGTCCAGCCATTGGTGAGAATGGATTGCGTCAGCAGCTTCAAATTCTCCTGGCTGACCTTGTTGGGGTTGTAGTCATTGGGCCGGAGCCTATTTCTATCTACCCATTCCAGTGTGGCGAGCGGTGCGGTCAGCTTCTTGTCGCTCATGTGCGCTCACCTCCCCTCTGTGCAGCCTTTGCATCCTCGATGTATCGGCTGTAGATGTTCTGGTAGAGTGCGCGGTATGAGCGTAGCTTTGGGTCGCCTTTCTGGAGGGCTTCGTACATTTGCTGGCAGTCCTTTGGGGTCGCTATGACCCCGATTCTCAGAAACAGCCCTCGGTATGTCTTCGCCACCTTCATCTTGTGGTCGGTGTTGAAATACCGTGGCATATCGGAGAACATCTCCGTCAGCAGGGCTTTGTAGTCCTTGGTGATTGCCGTACCCTCGGTCTGACGCCGAGTGCGTGAACGCCTCCCGAACATTTCGCTGTCCCAATACAGGGTTGCAAGGTAGGCGTTGGGCTCTCTGCGGATTACCCGCTCCATGAGGTCGGGGTAATACTCGTTCATCTGTACCAGCGACCTGGCCGTATCAGCGGAGAAGAACTGCGACACCCGGAGCTGGTTGCGGGAAGTGCCGGACTGCCAGAGGTAAAGATATATCTGCGGGATCTCCACGCCCTCATTTCGGAGGTAGAGCCACACATCGTTGGTAGTCCAGTCGTAAATGGGATAAACCTGCTTGCGGCCGGTCATGCCTTTGCCGCCGAGGTTCATCTTCGCCATGTATTGCAGGCGCTGAACAGACTCTGCCGCCCGTACGCCGGTCATGGTGATACCGTCCATGCACACCCGGGGCATGAAACTCTGGTAGTTGTCCTTCCGGGGGTTCAGCAGCGGATGTTCCATGATGGCAAACGGCGGGGGCTGACGCACCCACACATCACGCTTTCGCTTATCCCAGCAGATAAAGGTTTCTTCCTCCGACAGCTCATTGAAGCAGTTGAAGTGTTTGACCTCCACGCAGTACCACTCGAATTTTGCGCCGGCAAACAGGAACTTCCGGCGCCAATTCAACACGGTCTGCTCGATGCAGGGAAAAATCGCTTCCTCGTCCACGAATTGGACAGTCAGTAGGGATGGGTCAATCTCACCGCTTTGGATAAGGCTCAGGGTCAGCTGAGCGAGAGTCAGGCTGTCCTTACCTCCGCTGAAAGACATATATACCGGGACGCCATTGCGGAAGACATTGCGTATCCTCCGCTTGGCGGCGGTGACCACATCCATGTCGGACTGAATACGCCTTACAGCCATACCTTCTCGCCACAGCGGGGACAAATCACATACTGGCGGACGGGCTCTCGCTCCTCGACCGCAGATGTCACCGCTGCAGCATCCTCCGGCTCGTTGGCCTGTTCTTCTGGCTCGGCAGCCATATACTGCTCTTTCCGCTCCCGGGCAACTCTGATCTCCCCGATTTCTTCATCATCGAGCGTTCCGTATTCCTGGAGTTTCTCTGTCACCTCGCTTGCCTGCGAAACCATGCTTTTCAGCAGTTCTTCATCAAAGCCAGGAATATCAAGGTCGTCTTGCAGCTCGTTGAGAATAGCATCGAAAGAGTCCAGGTCATCCACGCCCAGCCCGTAGATTTTGTTATCTGCAAGCATGAGCTTCTTCTTTTGGCTGTCGCTGAGGCCCTGCATCTGCAGGACATCCGCCTCAGTCCAGCCCATGCGGAGCAGGGTCTCATATAAGCCATTGCCGGCGAGGATCGTGCGTTCATCATCGACCACGATGGGGCGTATCTGCCCGAACATGGTCACGCTGCGCTCAAACTCTTTGAGCTGCTTCTCGGTGTGCATACGCACATTTCTCTCCGGCCGTTTCAGGCTGGAGAGAGACATTTTCACGACATTCATTTTTCAGCCACCTCCATATATGCCCTTGCGCCTGCAAGACGCTCAGCCGCAGTTATAACTATCGTCTTGTCGATGTTATAGACCTCTCTCCAGCCGTTCTCCTCATTTCCTGTCCATTGGCGGGCAGGCCACGGATGCGTACCGCAGAGATAGCCATTGTGCCAGCCGTAAATCGGTGGTAGCGGCAGGTGGTGGTAGTGAATGAATGCCAGTATATGCTCATGCGTCCAATCGGCAAGTGGGCTGTATCGGGTGACGCCCTTGCCGTCGGTGTAGATGTTGGTTTTGCGACCGACAAAATTGCCGTCCGCTCGGCGCCGACCTAAGATAATGACATCCAGGTCATGCGCCTTGAAATACTCACGCTGCGCTCTGTGTTGCACGATGGAGAACCAGCGGGCAGCAGTAGCAGCGTCCTGTGGGAACAGCATCTCAGGGTGTTTGCTCAGCCATTCCAGGTCCTGTCCAGTGTTGATGACCTCGCAGCCATCCGGCTTATTCTCGCTTACCCATTCCATAAAGGCGGGGTATTCGAGGTTGCACACGCCGATCATGCAGGAGGTGATGCCAGCCATCTCGCAGAGTTTGCCGAGGACAATACTGTCCTTGCCTGCGCTCCACGCATAGGCAGCTTCCTTTCCCGCTGTCTTTGCCCGAATGTCCTCCACCGTAGTGCTTACCAGGGTGTCGAGTTCCTGGCGGCTCACGGCAGCTTCAATGTTCTCCATTGCTTCAAGCCACGCTTCGTTCTTGATGCTCTGCTTTCTGCCCAGGCTCATACCCTCGCCCCCCTTCGGGATGCGAGTGCCGCAACAATACCGCTTGTCAGAACAGAGATCAGGCTACCGGCCGTTTTCCATGCGGACAGGTTGTAGATGTTCCCAATCGCAAAGACCGGCAGCCCGACACACAGGGAAGCAACGATGCCGGAATACACTCCCGATGCACTTAACTTCTTCCCCAGGAGCGTCAGCACAGTGGGGAGCAGCGTAGATGCCCGGAGCGTCCCATAGAACAGGAACAGGTGCGTCACCGTCAGCCCCGGGATGTTGGCAATTAAGATGCTGGCCACAAGCAGAGCGAGCATCACATGACGGGAAACCTTGATGTTATCGCCGTTTTCTAACTTGCCAGTAATTTGCCAGTCCGTTGTCATAGACGCTGCTGCACATAGGTTGCTGTCCACGGTAGAGAGCAGCCCCGACAGGCACATCATCAGGAACGGCGCCAGCACCCACGCAGGTAGCACAGACATGATGAACTCCATGTTGACCATGCTGGTATCCTTGGCGATAAAACCCGTGCCGGCAGCGGCAAAACCTACCATACTCATGGTGAGCGGCACTAAGCCAAACAGCAGAGCGCCGAAAAAGAAAGCGCGCCCCAGCCTATCCTTGCGGATGGCAAAGGTGCGCTGCCAGAAGCATTGATCGCCGAACGGTCCCGAAATCAGCCCGACCGCCGTAGGCAGGCCAAAGCTGAGGAACACGGCAAGTCCCGTTTCAGATGTGAGCGAGGTGTATTCGCCGGTGATCGAGCCCAAGCCAGCTATCACGGTGGGCATACCACCGGCTTTGGAAAGCAGCCAGGGGACGATAAGAGCGCAGCCAAGTAAGATGATGCCAAGCTGCACAACATCGGTTGCAACCGACGCCTTGATACCAGAAAAGCGTGAATAAGAATAGGCTATGGCGGCAAGCGCAATGGTCACTATCCCGAACGGAATACCTGTAATGGTGGCGATCATCTTGCCACCAGCGAGGAGCTGCACCGCCGTGGACAGCACAGCCAGCGCTCCCATCTGGAAAGCGTATGCACCCTTCACCTTCGGGGAGCGATAGGTTTCGGCCATGTATCCCGTCAGGGTAATGCCGTCAGGGTATTTGGCTCTCATGCGCTTTGCAAAAGGGATAAATAGGATCAGACACAGTACATTCGGCACTAAAAACCAAAACAGTCCGGGAATGCCGCTGGTGTATGCCTTTTCCGCAGAGATGAAAAGAGCCGGTGCCCAGATCCATGTAGCAGCGATGCTCATAGCTCCGATGCCTGCTCCAATGCGGCGGTCAGCCACATGGAAACTCTCGGCGTCTTTTGCCTGTTTTGTGAATATCACCGTTGCCCCCAGCATCAGGGCGGCATAGATGATAAGCACGACGATACCTAACATTGATTTTCCTCCTTTGAATTTGCCGCGGGCGAAGCGGTCACATATCAAAGGAGCGGCGGCATTGTGCCTCCTTTCCCGAAATAGTGAAGCGCCCCACACTCCGAGGAGTGCAGGACGCTTCTGCATGATTAAGATTTTACAGCCTAAATCATATCACAGACTGTTTGCCCTGTAAATGAACGATTTTTGCCCTGACATCACAGAAAGCGTATCGTGACCTCAGTTCGGGGACTATCTTTGTCATACAGCACCCTACTTCCGTCGTGAGACACAAGTATTCGGCTGTTGTCATCCTTCAGCACACCGTACTTCACCAGTATGTCATCGATAGCTTCTTCAAGGTTGGTGAGATCCACGATGCGGCGGGTAGGCATATAGAACAAGCAGACCACCTCGCAGGGCTGTTCTATCATGCGGTTCTTACACGGGAGAAAGTAACCAGCATCTTTCTCATACTGGATGTACGCTTTGCTTTGGAGTATCTTGCTGTATGTGCCGCAGTTCGCTATCCGCTGGCTGTTCTTTTTTGTGACCGGGGGCAGCGGGATGGTGAACTTAATTTCTTTCATCCCCGCACCCCCGCAGCCATTGTTCGGCTTCGACCGTCATTGCTTCAAGCATCCTCTGGATATACACGAAAGCGTCCTTGATGGGCTTTCCGAGGTCTTTTGCGCCCTTACACCACCTGGCAGACATGGATACGCAGGCACGACCGTCATGGTCAAAGTAAAAGCAGACATCCAGCGTGTCACAGTACAGGTAGGATGCCTTATACGGCATCCCCTTTCGGTAACTGGCAAGCATCAGCTTCTCGGCGCAGGTGTGGGCTTCGCTCTTCTTGTCCATAGTCTGAATATGGGCATCCAGTCCAACCCTCCTGGCCGCTGCGTAGATTGCCTTTCGCTCCTGATCTATCGTCAGTGTGTTCATTACTTTTCCTCCAAATAGTTCTTTCCGAATACCCTGCGGAAATCCTCTACGCTGGCGTTCTGTTCCCGCATAAACTTCCGCTGGCCGTATTCATGCAGCCGTTGGGCAGTCTCGGCGCATTTATGCGCGGCTTTTTCCCCGTTTCGATGGCAGCTCTCGCCACACAGCAACACGGTCAGCCCGTATTTCTCCGACAGCTTGCGGTTTGGATTGCCGCCGAAGATATGGTGCTTTTCAAGGTGTCCCCATTTCCCGCAGAGCCAGCAGTATCCATCAGGCATCATCGTACCCCTTTTCCTCAAACTGGCAGTCGGTACAGATGTCCTCCCACTCGCCGTTTACTTTGCGGCATTCCCACCCTGCCTCACGCTTGGCCCGGATAGCTGCAGAAAAACTCTCCTCTCCCGGAAGCCGGTTGCCGCAGTAGTCACAAACGGGGGTGTATTGCCGGAAATAGCGTTCAATGCTCATGCCAACCTCCAATTCTCAGAACGAAGCTGGTCAAAATACCTCCGTGTCGCCGGGGTATCTCCAAATATGTCAATTCCGCCGATGTAGTAGGCAAAGCATTCCGCAAAATACTCATGGGCGTCTTGCTGGTAGTACAGGCGCAACGGGGAACTGTGCGCTTCCTGTGCATACACATCCGTGAAGTCCTCCGGCTCTCCAAGGTGCAGGTACAAAAAATGTCCAAACTCGTGCAGTATCTCCGCTGCGCCAGAGACAAGGATTTCTTTCCGAGCCGGATGGGTTGCGCCGGATATGTGGCTGTCAATAAGGGTCTGCTCACCCCGAAGGTAATCATCGCCGATCCACAGCGACCATTCCTCCTGTTCAAAAACTGCAAGCAGGCGGTCCGGCAGCTTGTCCAGTTCCTGTTCACTTTCACGGAGCAGTCCTTCACTCTTGCAGTGGACGGTGACGCCGTAATGGTTGTCACAGAGGTCAGCCCTCGGGCGAATGACAAATTCCCACATACAGAAGCATGCTTCGATAACAACCAAAACGCCTATCGCCCATGCGATGGTAGCTTTTCTGTTGGTGAACATCAATTCTCACCTCCGCTCTTACGCTCACCATAGGAGCAGAAGTCCTCCGGTTTGCGTGACAATAAGCCGCAGACCGTGCAGAGCGTTCCAAACAAGTGCTTGCAGTCCTTGCATCTCACCACCGGCACAGAAGCATCTTCCGTTAGGGCAAGATAGGCAAGAGCAAGGGGCCGACTATGATGCAATAGTTCATCTTCGTCCATGTATTGTGCGATATTTTCGATTGTTGCAATGGCTTCTTGCTTTAGGTCGGCACCACAGTCGAGATCATGCGTGTAGTGCATCAGTTTTTCTCTAAGCGTCATCAGTAACACCTCCATTTTTCTGCACATACGCGATACAGTTTTCCGGTTCGTTACCGCAAATGCAAGGCGCGTACACACAGGTTTCGCAAATATTAAACATTTCCGTCAGCTGCATCATCAGTACCTCCGTCCATCTTCGCGCCACAGTTGGGGCAGTATTTTGGAAGCAATCGCATTGGCATCGGGTCATCGTAACAAATATCTTCTCTGCAGGCGCTACACTGCCAATCGCACCATTCTTCGACGTCAAACAAGGTGTCGTCGTCATCAAAGTCGCTTTCTGATGGTATCCACATCGCGTGAACCACCGGAGCGACATCAGCGGCGGGCTGTGCGTCTACCTCCCATATCACATCTTCAAGCAAACCGCATCCTTGTTCATCATCAGCATCCGCATGTGCGTCGCGCCAATCCTTCAAAATTTTGCGCAGCGTTTCACGATCTATATACTCCGCCATCACTATACCTCCATCGCCTCGATGCGGGCGCACAGTTCGTCAGTCACATCATTTCCGTACATCAGTTCCTCGAAAGAACTGCCGTCGCCATTGCTGATATCCTCGACATCAATACCGTGTTTCTCAAGCCAATTAGCAACCTCAAGGTTGTATTTTGCGGCCTGACGGGCATGGCTGGCGCACAGGTGCATCTTTGTGCGGATGTAATTGGGGATAACCATCACCCCACCTCCTGGAGCCAGAATTCGCGTTGACATTTGGGGCATTGGAGAGAATTACATATCACCTTTTTACTAAAGTTGCTATCTACCTTACAAGGATTGATATGTAAAACACCACTTTCCAGTTTGGCGTTTGGCCATTGTTCCAGAAACACGCTCTGCCGTGTCTTGCGTGGGTGTGTGGCAGACCATTCCTCAACGAGTTTGACGCGTTCCTCCGGAGTATAATTCGCCCCCGGTAGATTTATTGGGCAAGCTCCGCCTTTGCAACATTCCGCACAGTTGCTTATATTTGCATTGCACATCCGCTTTGCTTCTTCAATAAACTCCACAGCATCCATTTACTTCTCCTCCATATTCATAAGTGCTTTAATTGCCATCTCTAATGCTTCTGCAAGTTTTACATGTGGATATTCTCCAATACGATGTATTGCCATATGGTCACGAATACGACCAATAGCCTCTTGTGGAGTCATTTTTGATTCATCTTTACTCACATCTTGTTCCATTTATCTACCTCCGTCCATCTCTACTCCGCAGTGTATTTAGTCAGCCGGTCCATTCTGCTCCTCCTTCTCCCACCGGATTTTCATCTGCGCCGGGTATAAATCCACCTCTGGGCGGCGCTTCCCCGTCCAGCGCAGGCCACCGGCCTGTCCCACGCACTTCCAGCCACTGGCTTTCAGGCTCGTGCCGCTTTCGCTATCCAGTATGTAGGTCACAAGCCGCCTGTAGCCCATCGCCCGTGCCGCCCTCCAAGCAGCGGCGTACAGCATGGAGCAAGCGTTGTGGGTGCCGTCTGTGCATAGTCGGTTGACCTCCAGCGTCCATCCGTCGTCCAGATGCCGCGCCACTGGTCTGCCCACAATGGCAACTCCTACGATTTCCTTTCCATCCGTGCAGCCGATAGAGAACTTGTGCCCCACCACTGGCTTATGATGCCGGTGGTGCTGCTCCACAAAGGCGTTCGCCTCCTTGAGCGTTATAGGGCAAACCTCAAGGCCCATGTCTGCACCTCCTTTACGCCTCGTGTGCTTTTCGGAGGTAATACTCCGCCACACACTCGATACAGGGTCCGTTGGTGTAATTGCCGTCGTTCAGAGGTTGGTGCTTCTGGTGGATGTCATCGGGGATTTCGTCGCACAAATGCACATCCACCAAGCCAACCTCCACGATGTACTGTGCCATCATAGATACGGCTTTCTTATAGGATTCCAGTTCTCGAAGCGCCTCCATACCCATCCGGCAGGCTTCATTTACCGGCTCGATGCTGTCATAATGCTCTCGGTGTTCGGGATCAAGGATCTCGATAGCTCGCTTCGTTTCCATATCACAGCACCTCCACATAGCACCAGCTTTGCGGTGCTTTAGTAATCGCCACCGGAACCATGCAATTTTCATCATAGATACAGGCTGTGCTTTCGTACCCGCTTTTGCTGCATGATTTGCATTTTTTCCAAGTGTGAAATTCTGTCAGCTCCTTCGGTGCGTCGTAGATTTTCAGGTCAGAGATATGCCAGCCGAAGCCGGACTTCGATTGCAGATATTCGTGCATATCTCTCAAACTCAAGCACGACTGCCGCGCCACACCGTTTCTTGTCGGCTCATCCTCGCCTTTGACATAGTAACTGCCGCCGGGTGAGTGTGTTTCCAGCTCATAGATGCGGTCGCAGATAAACTCACCGATAACACGCCCCCCGAGCCTGAATGCCAGGATGCCGTCCTTCTCCACCCAGCCCTGTGTTTCATAGATGTAGCACTTGAACGGCGTTTTCAGTTGCGGGCGAGTCTTGCGGATCTCCACGGTCTTTTCGCCGTTGGCAATCTTCTCGCACCACTTCGGGCGGATGCTAATAAGTACGGCCTTAGCCAAGGCTGAACACCTCCTTCTCGCAGCCCAACACTGGCTCTCCAAGCCATTTTTCGATGCTCTCCATACAGTCGGGCAGAACAACCTCTGCACCCTGCGATCTACCGTATGCATCTACTCGGAACTGGAAAAAGAGCCCTGCAAGTTCGGCATCGCTCATGGCTCTGATGCGGTCTCCTCTGGTCAGGAGTTTCTTTGCCGTCCCATCCACAGCATCGTTCAGAGCAGCACACTTGCTGCCCTCGGTAAACACAGCGCCCTCACCACACAGCTCCTTGTACTGGCAGCACTTCCTCGCCGCCTCACTGCACTTCCTGATGTTACTCATGCGATACCTCCTGCGACGGAAACACCGGCGCTCCAATTTCTGTGGCATAGAAAGCTCGTGCCAGGTCGTCGATCATCTGATGTACCAGTCGGTCTTGCAGGTCGTTCCCGCTGTTGTCCAGCAGGGAGAATTTCAGGTGCAGCAACTCGTGGATCAGCGGCTTCTCAAAAAAGAACGGTTCGTTTCTTTCACCATAGCAGCGCTCATCCAAAATGCGGATAGTAGCCACCTTTATGGGTTCAGCCCATTCCGCCTCGCCACATGCCTCCTCCAGCGTCATATCGCAAGGCAGCACATTCACCTTCAGCGTGACCCGCCAGCCATCCAGAGACAGGCGCCGCATCCACTTTTCCAGCATCTCTTGAGCTTTCTTCTCATTCATGTCAAATCCTCCACGCTGAACACAATGCCCACGCAGTACAGCGTTCCGTCCTCGAATACCTCAAAGGTTTCGTGCGGGATGCCGGTCTCAAAAGTCCAGCAGGCATCATCCGTTTCACACCATTTGGCGGTGATCTCCTTTGCCGCTCTCTTGGCAATGGCGAAGTGCGGGCATTCATCCTGCCCACAGTCGGGCGTCTGCAGCACCCCCGTTTTCGTGAGCAGGATTTTTCCACCGTTGTAACAGCCGACTTCATCATCAATGGCGCCGCGGAACTCCACCAAATCATCGGAGAAGCCATACACCACGACCAATCCGTGCTGTTCGGCTTCCAGTTCCTCGGCCTTTGTGATCTCTGCATCCATTTCACGGCCGGTCAGCTTTGCCGCAAATTCTTTTGCTGTCATAATCGTGTCTCCTTAGTACATTGTCGTTTGTCCCATAGGTTCGAAATTCATCCATAGGACTTCTGTCTTGACCTGCGAGAGCAGGTCGGTAGTGAGAGTGGTTTCTCTGTGCCAGCCCCGCAGCTCCGAGTCGTACATTTCGCTGGGATAGCCGCTGATGAGCGCAGGGCCACGATGCTTTTTCAGAACATCCAGCAGCCGGAGGTGGTCATCCTCCGTCATCTCGCAGCGGTACTGTTTCCCATGCCTGGTACGCAGGATATAAGGCGGGTCACAGTAGATCAGGACATCGGGGGAATTAAACCGGGGTATCAGCTTTTCCGCAGAGGTGCATTCAATTTGGACACCCCGCAGCCGTTCCGCCGTGTCAACGATAATCTGCGGCAGGTCGCACCACGCTTTTGCTGCATAGGCCCGTTCTCTGCCAGCAACATCCCGTTTCCACCCGACCCGCTCACCTGTGGTGCGGAAACCGTGCCCCATATTGCAGCGGACGAGCAGCCGGGCAGCCTGTTCAAAGCGGTCTTCCGGGAGATTGGGAGAATAGGCGCGGTTATAGACCTCCAAGCTATACGGGGTAAAGTACACATAGTGTGCCAGCTTCTGCGGGTCATCCCTAATGCACTCGAAGAGGTTCACGACTTCGCCGTCAAGGTCATTGACGGTTTCTATATTCGACCTGCATTTATTGAAGAACACGCCGCCGCTCCCGAAGAAGGGCTCTAAGTAGCTGTGATGCTTCGGAAAGAAGCCGATCACCCAGTCCGCAATGCCCCACTTGGCACCAGGGTATTTCAGGATCGTGCTCATACGAATGCCATCGGCGGGGATGGGAACTGTGTCCCATCATTGGGCCTCCACAGATGCAGGCAGTACGGGTAGTTATTGACATACTGGCTCTTGGCGGGGTGGTATTGGACAACGACCTCCTCGGCATCAAAGAACATATCCTTGATGGCACACATCTCATCCCATGTAGGGCAGGCCTGCCGCTTATGATTGCAGTACGACACGCTCACATGGTCCCAGCCGCCACCATTGGAGGCAATCACAAAGAACGAGCGTCCTTGGACAAAGACCTTAAAACAGCCGTTGCCACTGTCACCAGATGCACCGTAGCGGTTCCGCTCACTCTCGCCCAGGCGGTATTTGTCCAGCGTATGTAAATTCTTCATTTGTCTACTCCTTCCGGGAAACAGAACTTCTGACCAACTGCCCGCCGAGCATAGGCGGACACCCAGCGCTTGCGCTCGGCTTCGTCCTTGAACGCTGCGGGTATCTTCTCTCTGGTGAGCCAATCCATACGCCGCTTGACTATCTTCTTCAAGGTTCGTCTGGTCATGGCTATCTCCGCTTCATGCCATCGATGCCGAACATGAGCGCTGCGATCTTCTCACTGGCAACATCAATGTCCTTGTAGATGGTGCGTTCGACGACCCCTTCATCTGCGGCAAGCTGGGAAATGGTGCGGCGTTCATCGCTGATATACAGAGCGTTGATCACACGCCAGCGCCGTTCGTCCTCTGCCGTCCCCATCGTGTGACAGTACACCTGGTAGAGGTCCATCATGGTCTTCATGTGCCGGACGATGGTGGCAGTCCGCTCCGCAGATTTCCGTATGCTCTCCACGATCAGAGCATTGTCCCGGCCGGGCATCATCAGATCTGCGATGATCTCCTCGGCGGTTTCGGTCTCCTCGACCTCGTAGACTGCATGGTCAACATGAGCGCAGAACATACGATAGTTCCTCAGCAGAAGTTTGGTATTGCGAAGACGGCGGTCAGCCATCTCCCGCCTGTCCCTCTGGCGCTCCTTTTCCAGCGTCTCCATAGCTGCCTTGGCGCCTGCCACAGCCGCCAGTTTCACAATTTCCTGTTGCTCCAATCTATCTTCACTCATTGGCTTACCTCCGTGTTGGTAGTAATGCGGTAATTCTTTCGGTCCAGCTTGGAGAGAATATCTTCAAGCGGTGCTTTCTCCACGCAGAAGAAAATGGCTTTCCAGCGATAGGTCGGCACAGGTTGGCTTGTCCCACCGAGGATATTCGGCATAGCTACCGGCTCTCGCCGTTCCAAAAAATACATAATCGTTACCCCTTATTGAGCCGACACCACTTGCGTTGGGCGGCTTTTTTGCGAGCTGTGCGGCAGTTTGAGCAGAAACGGTTTTCCTTCCGCTCAAAGAATGTCCCGCCGCATCTGGCGCAGTATTGAGGTTTGATACGCCGGAACTCCGTACAGGCATCGCAGTCGGTGCATCCTGCGGAGCAGCCGGTGATGTCATCCCAATTCATACACATAAACCGCTGCCAGAACGGGTCATATCCGAGGTCATTCATCCTCTTGCGCAGTAGTGCATCCAGAATGGAGAGGTTACGCCTGACCTCCTGACGGGTACGGGAGATATAAAACCCATGTCGGACATCCATCTCCGGCGCACCTGCACCCCACGGGCCATTCCCCAGCATCGCCCTCACCTTATCGGCGTTTTCTGTCAGATAGTCGTTGTAGACCTTAGAGCGGACACACTTCTCAGACCGCCCGACTGCTTTTCCGATGGCGGCATAGCTGTCACCATGTCGGATGCCCTCGGCAAGCGCTTGGAAGTCTTGCTCGGTCCATGTCCCTTTCTTGCCGGTCAAGGGGAGCGCCACTGGTCTGTCTTTGATGCCCAAGTCACGGCAGCGGCGCTGGATAGCGCCATGGGAACGGTGCATTATGTCGGTGATTTCTGCCCATGTGTATTTTTGCTGGCTCAGAAGGTATTTCAGGCGTGAGTCATCGACGCTTGTCCAACGGTCTTTCCGCTGGAGGGCGTATGCTTCAAAATCCTTCTTGCGCTGCTCTGCCACCCAGTCAGGCTCTTTTCCCAGCGCCAAAGGTTCCATTTTGGAGAAGTCCAAGAATGAGCGGTTCTTCTCCGCCCATGCCCAGAACTCTTCCAGGTAGATCACTCGCACCCGCTTCTCGTTGATGAGCCGGTAGCGCACCGGCATTCCTCTGTTCCTGACCCAGCTTGTGATTTTGTAACCATACGCATTATTCGTCCCGGCCACAGCAGTCAAAAGCTGATTGAGGGTGATGTAATCTCCGCTGTCACAGAATGCCCCTAAACCAAGTTTGCGGGCTTTGGTAGTAACACCCGCCCGAGTACGATTAAGCCTCTTGCAGATGGTTTTAACCGACACCATGCCCCAGTTCTCATTTAGGTAGGTAAGTTCATCGGCCGTCCATGTTCTGCTTCCCAGAGGGGCACTCCTGCGGCGCAGGAGCCCCAGGGACAGCCCACGCTGATAAACAGCGTGGGGCTTACGCCCAAGAGCCTCAGCCAACTCCTCGTTGGTCTGGTCCTTCCAGTGTTCCTGTATGTAGGCATCATCTTCCGATGACCAGTCCGTGGGGTCTATGACAATCCCGAGTTGGTAGCGCTTCGTCTGCACAGCCCAAGGAGAGCGCCCGAGCTTCTCTGCGATTTCGGCATCGCTCATGTCGGGCCATCTGCGCCGGAGAAAGGATAGTTCTTGCTCAGTCCACGGGTCGCCCATCACTCTTGCCTACGGCAGTCCTGCCATGCGTTACAGTGGTCGTTACAGGCATTACAGCACTTGTCACAGCCAGGGTGAGCAGCCTTACACGGGGCGCACGGGTCAGCTTCGGCATCATCACTGCGGAGCAGGGGGTGTGTGGCGTTCTGCATCTCCTTCTCCTCGTCGGACATTTCGTAGCCCAGCGAGATAAGGAAATCATAGAGCCGGTCAAGTCCGTCGTTGGCACGGTACGCGAAGTCGTATGCCCGTTTCCCCGAATTCCATTCTCTGCCGAAATAGCCATTGTCTTCGTCATCTTCCGATGCGTAGGCACAGGCCAGCAGGACATATTCGGGATTTTCCAATTCCTTTTGGAGCAGCATTTTCTGAATGGTCTCGTAGTCGGTATCCTCGTCAATATCGAGGTCGAGCAGCGTCTCGAGAACATCTACATCCACTTCATTTCGCCGCCAACTGCCATCACCGACAATCGCTGCTGCAGCATACCGGCAAATCTCCTGAATGTGCTTCTTTGCCTTGCCGTACTCGGAGATAAATTCGAGCCGCAGAGAGAAATGCCGCTCGGTGATCTCCTCCAACTCAGCCTCCCTGCGATTGGATTTTGCCTCCTCCTCTTTGCGGCGCCGGTCCTCCTCAGTCTCTACACGCTCCTGATGGTCCTTGTAGAGTTCAATCCGGTCCGTGCCGCTGACACGGAAGTAATAGCGGATAGTATCTTCATCTGTGGGACGCTCCACAGAAACATTGCCAGTCCAACGGTCGTAGCTCCGAACATAATCCATCGGGACACGGACCTCTCCAACATAGTCCCGCTGTGTGATCTCAGTGGCAAAGGCTTCAATGTCAGCTTTCCACACCGTCATGCGCTTCTTGAGTTTGTCCGCTTCGATTGCGGTTTTCAGCTCATTTTTCCAGTTGGCGGTGCCAATGGCATCCAGCGCCTTATTTTTCAGGTCAGGGTCTTCGATTTTGTCCAGTTCCATGTAGTCCTTGATGGTAGCGCCACGGGCTTCGGACTTCTTGAATTTCTCTGCATCCAAGTCCAGCAGTTTCACCCTGCGGCGGATGGTGCTGGTAGAGAAGCCTGACTTCTCGGCAATGTTCTCCACGGTATCGCCCATATCCAACATCATCTGAAAGCCCTGCGCCTGCTCATAGACGGTCAGGTCGGAGCGCTGCATATTCTCGGTCAGCATGGTAGACATCTGCTCCCGTTCCGTCATTTCGACCACAACGCAGGGCAGTTCCTTCAAGCCCGCCAGCTTCGCAGCCGCCAGGCGGCGATGGCCGATGATGACCTTGTACCCCCTCTGCCAAACATCGCCGGAAATCTCTCCAACGACCATGTTAGGAACTACGGTCAGATTTTGGAGAATGCCGTTCACCTTGATGCTCTCTGCCAGTTCGGTCAGATCTCCGAGGTCCTTGCGGGGATTGTCAGGGTGCGGACACAGCTTACTGACAGGGATATAGACCAGTCCGCCCGTAGTGGGTACGCCCTGTTCGTTTTTGGTAATATCGTTCATGGTGTAAAATCTCCTTTCATGCATTGCTCACTCAGAAGAATGTGAGCTGTCCTCCCTTGGCTTCGTTGAGCTGAGGAGGTGTAGGTTCTTCCTCCGGCGGCGCTGGAACTGCCGCCTCCGAACCTGTGGGCTTAAAAAGCAAATCCAGTTGAGCGATCAGACGCCGGTAGTGCCAGACATCCCGGAAGTAAAAGGGCGTGTACCAGACATTCTCCCCCGGCACGGGGATAAGCCCTCGTGCATCGATGGAGGTGGAGGGGTGCAGAAGCGTGTCGCCTATCACGACATAGCCAGGGCATCCCAGTAGGCTTAGCTGGATGTAGCACATACACCCGGCCACGAGGTCAATGTCCTGCGCCACGAACAGCACAGAGGTCTGATAGTTGATGTCATTTCCCGGGCGGCGGCACTCATTCGCAAAAGCCACCAGCAAAGCGCCAGCTCCGCAGGCAGGGTCGTTTACGGATACCCAGCCCTGCCCTTCGATTTTCCGTTTTAAGTCCTCTCCGTATGTCATTCCCGCCATTGCACGGCAAACATCGTACGGGGTGAAAAACTGTCCGTTGTGGCTATTCCGAGTTCCAGAACCATGAACAGTTCTCCTAAAAAGTCCTGGTCTGGGCATTCGTCGATGCCGCATACGATTTCTGCGAGCATCCTGCTAAAGCATTCCAATTCCTGCTGGTTGTACTTCTTTGCCAGAGATATGTAGGTCTTCTCTCTGGCTTCCGCATGGGTCTTATCCACAGTGTTGGATATGCTGATCGCAGCCATCACCACAAAGTCCGTCCAGACACTCCACCGATTGTGGCGGTAACACGCCTCGTTGAATATGCGGACCGCATTTCTTTGTCTTTCATCCCGCAGTCTGCGGGTCACGCTTTTCGCCATTATCTGTGATACATGAACCCGCCTGCATAGGCGGCAACAGCGAACACAATAAGTCCGGCAACTGCGAAAAGCATTCCTTCGAGCAGCGACATACTGCCGCCCTCCATACCGCCGATAGAGCCGTAGGTCACGAAAAATCCAGCAGCAGAAGTCACCCCGCAGATGTGTTTCCTGACTTTGGCTCTTTTTCTTTTCTTCATCGTTACTCACCATCTTTCCATTTGTGTGTCCCGCTCGAAGTCAAAGCTGTCGGCTTGGTCGAGCGTCTTAATATCCCGCTGGCGCAGCTTCCGCAAAACACCTTGGATATAGTTCCAGTCTCCCGGCTTTCCTGCTGCCGCTGCCTGCTCAAAGGCATACATCAGCAGATTTCTGTCCTCCTGCGGGTAGGTGACCTTCCACTCTTGCGTAGTAGGGTTTTTCTCCTGCCGGCGTGTGGCAAGGAATACACGGGATATGTCCTCTTTGGTCGGCGCACGGTTCGTCCACTGCTTAAACAGTGCCGTTGCGAACAACTCTGCATCACTCATGTTTTTCTCAGTGACGCCGAAATAGGCGGGGATGTATGAACCTCGGTCTTGCAGGTAGTCCATCACGGCCTGCTCGACCGGCGCACCGTCACTGTCCGGCGATGCACCGGGGAGCGGAGCAGGCGGGGTAGCCTGCGGCAAAGGATGGTCTGTGTAGACCCCATTCGGCTTGACAAAGAGAGAGTTCTTCTCCTCTTGATAAAGGGTCGGGTTATAACGGTCGCCTTTGACATAGTTGTTCAGCCGCCAGTGCTTTATGACAATGACACTGCTTCCGTCAAACGCCAGAATGAACCGCTTCATCAGCAGGAGCTTCAGATCATCATCCGCAGCACCTACCAGACGCTGGATGCGCCGGGCGTTGCTCACAAAGCCGTCATCGTCTGCCCTCATGCCGAGGTGGAAGTACAACGCCTGCGCCGACAGGGGCATATCCATAAAGGCGTCAGTATCGACCACCTTCAAGGAGAACATTCTCCTCTGTGCCATTTGATGTCCCTCCTGTTAGAACGGCAGGTCGCCGTCCTCCTCGTCAATTTCGGTAAAGCCGCCGTATGTGCCACCTGTGGGAGCGGCATAGCCTCCAGCCGGAGCAGTGTAGGCCTGTGCGCCGTAGTTTCCTGTATTGCCTGCACCATCTTTCTTGCTGTCACCAAAATAGATGTTCTCAGCGATGATCTCTGTACTGCGGCGGTTGTTGCCGTCTTTATCCTGCCACGGGCGGACCTGCAAGCGCCCTTCCACCACAGCCATGCGGCCCTTGGAAAAGTAAGTAGTCACAAATTCGGCGGTGTTGCGCCATGCGACCACATCAAAAAAGTCTGTTTCCTTCTCGCCGGATTGGCTCTTGTAGTCCCGATCTACGGCAAGGGAGAATGACGCAACGGCTGTGCCCGACTGGGTGCGGCGGAGTTCAGGGTCACGGGTCAGACGGCCCATGACGAACACCTTGTTCAGCACTCCGCATCCTCCTTTTCCTCGACTTCCTCCGGCGACAAAAGCTGTTCGACAACATTGCAGATGTCGCTTGCATGGTACTTATCCTTGGATGCGACGCTGATGATGACCTTCAGGTAGGCATCACGCTCGACCAAGGCACGGTATTCCTCGGTGTCAATGGTCACAACGCCGGTGGTGATGATCTGCATATCTTTCATTTGAAACTCCTTTCGTTCTGGCATATTTGAATGACTTTCTTGCACTGAGCCACATCAAACATACCGATGTGCGTTAATTCCATAGGCAGCCCCATACGCTTTGCAAGCCAGCCGTAGGCAACATTACGAAAGCCCTTGAAGCGCCCATACTTCCACAGAGGGTCAAAGGCGGCGTGTGCAGCCCTTTTCCAGTACCTCAGTTCGGCATTTGCCAAACGGCCGAGGGGATTATCGGTGCCTTTATGTACGCCGACATATGCCATGCACTGACGGCAGAGGTAGATTTTTCCGAAACTCTTTCCGTAGACGATTTTGCTGTCTACATACTCGGCCTTTCTGCCGCAGTAGGGGCAAAACACCTTCATCATGGGTGCCATTCCTCCTTGTACCGAGCGACCTGCTCAGGGGTATCGGTGTCAATGCCGAGTTCCTGAGCGACATGGATCGCTCCATCGATCAGGCGCGCCATCTCCTTACTGTCGAGGAGGTGGGTGCGCTTATAGAACAGGTAGCAGCAGTATTCCCGCCCATCCAGTGCCATTGTTTTGTAGCATCTGTAATAGGGATAGAAGTCGTCCATGTTGGCGGACACCGGCAACATAGCGCCCATCGTGTTCCCGTCTTCGTCCCTGGCAAGCGCCCCATACTCAACCACCAGACCACGCTTGACCTCGTCATCGCCGAGGCTTTGCACCTCGGCGATTTTGTTGACGAGGACATGAAAGTAGGCATTGGCATCCTTGCTGCGGGGCTCTCGCCACTTCTTGATTTCTACATTGACATCAGCATTTCTGAGCTGGTCGAATGTCTCTCGGAAATCCTGGGTGACGGTGATGGTGATGTACTGCTCACCATGTGCGCCAAATGTCAGGTCTTTCAGTCTGGCTTTCATCTGGCAGACCACTTCTCCTGGTACAGTTCCATCAAGCCGGTTGCCCGAAGCCAGGAGAAGAAATCGGCGATGATGGGGTAAATACTCCTGGCTTCATCACGGCGGTATGTCTCCGGCCACACTGCACTTCCATTACTGGCAAGGTAAGTGAAGTCCTTGGCTTCGGGCACAAGTTCGAAGTACATCGGGTGCTGGGTGCTGTCGAAAAACTTCCCCGTGTCGTAGGATTTGGTGAACTTGATGTCGATGATACTGCCAGCTTTGAGAACATCCAGCCGCCCATAGAGCAGGAGCGGAATGCCGGAGACTTCCGCCGGCTTCTTTGCCACGAGCTGGAGCGCACCACCGGCGCACCGGTGGGCAATATTCTCCGCAGCTTTGTACCACGGGTCATTGGTATCAGCACACCCGTGAATGATGTCCGTCACCAAATCCTCAAACTTCCTGCCGTTCTCCATGGCCTCAGTGGTTGGCGTCGGCTCACGCCGCAGGACGGTCATAAACTCCGCCATCGGGTCACGCTCGGTGGTCAGGTCCTCATAGGGGTTGTCCCGAAGTGCATAGAGCCATGACGCCAGCAGGGAATGTGTCATAAGGCAGCGGTTCATTACTTCCCCTCCTCCGGAGCAACCGTGTACTGTTTCAGGACCTTATCGTAGAAGAGCCCGCAGTCCTTGATCCGCCGGTTCCAGATTACGCCCAGCTCCTTATTGGAGGTCAGAGCGTGCTTGATTGCCTGGTACTTCGGCATGGCAGCATTGGCAGTTTCGGCATCCTTGATTTCAGCGATGATTGCCCGCCCCTGTGCCATCGCCGCTTCATACGCCGCCTGCTCCTCGGTATTCTGTGCGATCTCAGCAGCGGCCTTGGCGTTGTAGTCGTCGAACAGCTTGGTGAGGAAATCGTTGGGGCTGTTCTGACCCAGCGGCGGGATCTTCCAGATGCCGGAGATACCACGGGTGCCCTTGGCAAAATACCGCTCGCAGTTGGAGAAACCGATGGTGCGGTCGTTGCCGATCATTTCCACGAAGCCGCCCAGGTCCATAGGCTCCCAGACATTGTTCTTGGTCTGCCCCTCAACCTTGATGCGGAGACGGGTGTTGTCGCCGTCCTTTTCCTCGGTGGCATGGAACACGATCACGATGTTCTTGTTCAGCTCGTAGAAGCAGTAATCCATCAGGCGGACGAACTCTTTGCCGACGAAGCCGTATCCCTTCAGGGACAGGCTGCCGTCCCGCTGGCCGTACTTGGGGTCTTTCTTGATAGCCCAGAGGGACATGAGAGAGATCAGCTTGCCGCCGGTGTCGAAGACCAGCGTATCGAAGTCCTGCAGATTGTCAGGGGTCAGGTCCTCCAGGATTTCGTCATAACTGCGGGGCTGGATATACGGCTTGCGGTAGCGGGGTTCGATGCGGTCGATACCGAAGTCGACATCAATGTGCAGCGGATTGGGGGCAGACAGTGCCAGCGTGGACTTACCGATACCGGGATAACCGGCGATCAGCATGCGGATTTTCTTTGCGCCCTCTTTAATGTCATTGGGGTTTCTAATCATAATGACAGCTCCTTTCAGTTGGCAGCGTCCTCACGCTGCAGGGTGATTACTTCGTGGCAGCGGCGATTGAAATTGCCGCTGATGAACATTTCGGTCTGCTTGAAGTGTTCCTCGTCGTAGACGCTGGAGCAGTTCAGCAGCCCTCCGGTCTTGTCGGGATGGTAGGCACGGAATGCGGCACAGGCCGCACCATAGTTCGGTGCGTTGACCTCGGTCCAACCGCCGACATACGGCTGACCGCTCGTGCCATAGGTAAAGTAGAACTTTCTCATTTCTGTGCCTCGCTTTCCCACTTGACTGTCCCGCCGCTCATGGCTGAGACCATAACAACGAGGGTCTGAATATCCTGTTCGTCCAGTCCTACCAGGTCGCACTCACCGTCGCTGGTAATGCCCTCCTTTATCAGAACGATGTCTCCCACAATGGGATTGCCGTGGTAGTCCATTCCGTAGAGCAGACTTCCGAAGACATTGAGCGGCAGGTTGCGAAGCAGGCCTTCGTCGTTGACGATCATGCAGTAAGGCTGTTCCAACCGCCTCGGATGAACGATCTCCATCCAGCCGCCGACAGCATCGCCGATGCTCTGATAGGCAGGTTCGGAAAATTCCTGTACCCGCATGGCGTTCTTCGTGGTGATTACAATTCCTTTCATTCTTCATGCTCCTTATCCGGGAAGCAGTCCTCTACTTCCCAGGCGTCTTTCGTTGTCACGCAAACATCGCATCCGATGTACGCACCGTGGCGGTCCTTATACATGGTTTCGCATTCCTCGCCGCACACAGGGCAATGCGGGTACTGCGGCTCTTTGCCGTCAGGGTAGCCGGTGCGCTCCATATTGCGGATTACGGGGTGGTCGGGAATGTCACACATCACAGCCACCCCCTCCCAGCAGTTCGGAAATCTTTGTGTAGAGCCATGCCTGCACAGTGTCGAAGCCGTCTTCCTGGACACGCTTTTGCAGTGCATCGAAGTCGCTGGGCGTCATGCGGAATGTGACCTTGCGCCCCAGACGGCGGTTCTCGGTCTTTTTTGTGCCCGTGTTCTCCACGGTGATAGGGATTGCAGGCAGCGGGAGGTTGTAAGCCTTGCAGATTGCATCCAGCCCCTTGGGATGGATGATCACGCCGTACTTCTCCCAGGCTTCACACTGCGCCAGCAACTGACGGTTAAACTTGGGAAAGACATCCCGAACAACCAAGGCGGCATCCTTGGCCATCACACCCGCCTGCTGCCGGACTGCTTTCAGCCGAAGACAGGCATTGACATCTGCGCGGGAATTTGATACACTAACGGTGGAATTGATTTCCGAAGGCGTCCCTGCGGCATCGGGGGCGTCTTCTCTTTTTGCTTCTTTGCAGTCACACCGTTCACCAGGGTCAAGGTGTGCGCCGCAATCGGGGCATTCTTTGAAATACATTCAAATTCTCCTTTCTTGAGCGGATTTTGGTATTCGATGGTTGGTGATTGAAACACCTCACCTCCCTTCACAGGTGCGTGGCGTGGTTCTCTCTCGGTATTTCACAAGCCACGCTTCGTATTCCGCCCGCTTCTGCGGGTCGGCCAGTGCGATCCTGATGCTGGCAGCCAATACGGAGCAGGCAATGTCGAAGTCCGCATCGGCTACCAGCTTCGGGTCTATCCGTGCGTCCCCGCTGATACGGCGGACAACGGCGCATTTCTGCACAACTACACCTCCCAGCTTTATGCTCTATGGGTCGCTTGCTTTTTTGTTCCGCTGATGGTATAATTTTTCCGTGCCTGTGGGCATGGAAAGGAGCGTGGTCTTTCTGACCAAACTTTTGACTTTGCCTGCTCCCTTACTGTTGGGCCGCAATGGTGGTGCCAAAGCACCTTAAACTGGCTAAATGTAGCAACTGATACGGCGGAGTTCCCGTTGAGGTCTATGCCTCACGGCGATGTGCGCCCAGCATATCCCACCGTATCAAGTACTCCCGTCGGCTTTCCAGCGATTAGGCATTTGCAGAACCAAAACTGCAAAAGTGGCAGGGTGTCCTCATAGAAGCTCCGGGATGTTTCGGTGCGACGAAAGTCTGCAAGGACACAGAGGGTAAATAAATTTGGCAGAGGCCGATGGAGAACATCCTCCATCGGTTTTTTGTTTGGACCACGATCCTTCCACACCCGCAGGCGGGGGGAAATGTCAACCAGCGGTGCTATCTCGTGAGAACAGATATTCCACGGATAATCCCGGGAAAAAACTGTCTCGGATTGCTAAGGCTTCCTCTACGGAAAAACTTCGCTGCCCGCCGACCTTGTACCGAACGCTGCGCTCTGTTTTCCCAATCGCACGGGCAATATCCGATGTCTTAATACCGATGCGTACCATCTCGGCACGAAGATTTGGCAGCACATTCACACCTTCCTCTCATTCATGTCGCATATCATGCGACAAACTGGCTAAAAAAAATAGCCAATGCTTCATCTTCGGTCAGTCCCAATGCAGAAACAATGCTGTTCGCGTCCTTGATAAGCATTGTTTCGCCGTTGTTGCTCAGTTTGCGATATAGCGTGGCACGGTCAATTCCCATTCTCTCAGCGAGAGTTGCAACCGTAAGACCGTTTTCTACGATTTTGCCTTTCAGTTTGTTGATGTTGACATTCTGCATCTTTCAGCACCTCCATTCTGTCGCATATCGTGCGACATCTGAATAGTACCACATGAAACCCTCCTTGTCAACAAGAATTTCGCATATAGCGCGAAAATTTTATATCTGTTTCCAAATTGTTGTTGCAAATATGCGATTTCTGTGATAGAATAGGCATCGTTCAGGAGGTGCATATATGTCCACTATTGGTTCTAAAATTCGAGCTTTACGCATTGAAGCGGGGCTGTCTGTTGATGAACTTGCTGCCAGACTTGGCAAAAACCGTGCAACAGTTTACAGGTATGAAAGCGACGAAATTGATAATTTTCCCATTTCTGTAATCGGCCCTTTGGCAGAAGAGCTTCATACCTCCCCTTCTTATCTTATGGGCTGGACGGATGAAAAAAAGCCCGCCACCGTTGAGGATGACGGACTCTCCGATATTACGAAATTGTTTACTGAGCTTTCTCCAGAAAATCGTTCCAAATTGATTGAACTTGGTCGCCTCTTCTTAGACGCTCAACGCAAAAGCGAATAAACTCAGCAAATTCCTCTTCGATTTGGGCAGACTTAGCCTGTTCCGTCATGTCATAAAACCTGCGGAACTGTTCGCAATCTTGTTTTTTCATAGGTGGCAGCTCCTTTTTCAGTTTTGCTGCCGGCAGTGTAATTATTATACATCCAGAAGAGTGCTGTGCGCAATTTCGATAGATTATAACTTGTAACATTTTTTGACAAATTGGGACGGTGAAAGCATGATGGGAAAGGTTGATATTGCATCTATTCCTGATTTTCGCAAAGAGGAACTGGCACGGTGTGTCCTTGCATCCTTGGAAAAGGCTATGGCGCAGCCCGGGGCAGAAGAGGAGTTTCAAGCGTGGCTTGCAGCTTATAAGAAAACGCACCCCGCAAAGCCCTGCGCAGAGTTGAAGTGAATTGTGACCAAAACCGAAAGGAATAGGCAGATTTTTGCAACTTTTCCCGCTGGTTTCCATTTGGTATACCAAATGGTTCCAAAATGGTTCCATTTTGGGGTACATTTGGGATACACAGGTTAGGTAAGGTAAGGTTAGGATAGGATAGGATAGGTTAGATTAGGTTAGTATATATTATCTGGTGGTGATGATACGCGCGCACGCGCACGCGCGCGAGAGAAACCACAAGGGAGAGAGGGGATAGAATGTCACCACGCAAAGGGCAACCCGAGAAGAAGCCGACAGAGCAGACTATCGGTGTCATTTATGCCCGGTATTCTTCATCAGGTCAGCGGGACGAGAGCATAGAGGGTCAGTTGAGAGACTGCAGGGCTTTTGCTGCCAAGTATAACATCACCATCGTGGCGGAGTATTGTGACCGTGCGCTGACGGGAACATCGGACAAGCGCCCTGAGTTCCAGCGCATGATACGAGACAGCGCAAAAGGTTCGTTCTCTGTGGTCATTACTTGGAAGAACGACCGCTTTGCCAGATCGCGCTACGACAGCGCGATTTACAAGTACAAGCTCAAGCAGAACGGTGTGCGGGTTCTGTATGCAAAGGAGAGCATTCCAGACGGCCCAGAGGGTATTATCCTGGAGTCAGTAATGGAGGGCTTTGCCGAGTATTACTCTGCCAACCTATCCCAAAATGTGAGGCGTGGGAACTATGACAGCGCATTGAAGCGCCAGACCTTGGGGCAGACTGTCTACGGACTTCGCAAGGGAGTTGACCGCCGCTTTGAGCTTGACCCGGCCACAGCACCGGTTGTCCGCCGGATATTCGAGGAATACGCCGCCGGACGGCCGGCACTGGATATATACACGCAGCTAAACGAAGAGGGTTTCCGCACTGTGCGAGGAAACCTGTTCAACAAAAACTCGCTTCGCAGGATACTCCAGAACGAGAAGTACATCGGCGTATATGAGTTTGCAGACATACGGGACGAGAACGGCATCCCGCCCATCGTTGACCGTGAACTATTCGACAAGGTACAGAAGATGATGGAAAAGCACCACCGATCCCCGGCATCCAAGAAAACAGACGGCGGCTTCCTGCTGACTGCGAAACTGTTCTGCGGACATTGCGGTCAGCCTATGACCGGCGACGGCGGTACGAGCAAGAGCGGGACAGTCTATTCATACTACATCTGCAACGGGCGCAGAGCGAAAAAGTGCAAGAAAGAGCGTGTCCAGAAGCAGTGGATCGAGGATGTCATCGTTGCCGAACTGGCTAAGATTGTCAACAACGATGCCATGATTGAAGCAATCGCAGACCGCTTTATGGAATGGCAGGGCAAGCAGCAGAAGAACAGTGCGCTCGCTGGGCTTGAGGAGCGGCTGCGGAAAAACGAAGCTGCCACCAGGAACACCATGAGCGTCATTGACAGCGGCTTCATTACGGATAGTCTGAAAAGCCATCTCATGGAGCTGGAGGCAGAGCGCGTCTCTCTCGAAGCCGGCATAGCTAAAGCAAAGGCAGAAGCCCCAGAACTCACAAGAGAGTCCGTCGTATGGTTCTTGGAGAGTTTCAGGGAAGCTGACCAGAGCGATATGCGCTGGCGAATATTCCTGGTCGAAACATTCCTTCAGGCAGCTTACCTATACGACGATGGCCGGTTGCTGCTGCATCTGAATTGCAGCGGAGAGGACAGCGTAGTTTCCCTTGAACTTGCTGAGGAAGCAGTCTCGCAGGGAGAGAATATGTGTTCAAATTTGGCGCACACAGGCGCACCAACAAAAAAGAGACATCCGACAGGATGTCTCTTTTTTGTTGGTGCGGCACTTTGCTCCGCAAAATCTCTCCCTCCACACGTCCCTGATCTTCTGCGGGACATACGGTGACAAACGCCCCGCGGTGTGCTATACTGACCCCATCACCACCAAGGAGGACGTACCATGCGCATCAACTGGTTCAAGGACGAAAATCACCTGGTCTATATCAACGGCGCGACGCAGCTGGCGGAGCTGGCGCGGACGCTGCACTTCCCCGGCCTGGAGGAGGCCGCCAACGAGCTGCGGCAGCACCCCACGGCGGAGGGCTTCACCATCAAAGGCCCGAAGCGCACCAGCGGGCGGCTGTTCGTGCCCGACCTGACCTTCGGCGAGCATATCGAGATGGGCGAGAACATCTTCTTCTACATGGGTGAGATGCAGGAGTGCTACGTCATCTACTGGCCGGACGCACCGGTGGCCAAGTGAATAAAACAGCACCGGCGGCGTTGCCCATACGCGGCCGGTGTCGTTTTTTAATACTTAACGTCCTCTTAACACCCTGTGGGATTATAATACGGAAAAACCTACCGAGCAGGAGGAACGCACCATGACGGATATTTGGAAAGAACTGCGGGACGAGGGCATCGACCCCGCCCTGCTGGAGGAGATACAGGCCTTCCGCGCCCAGCACCCCGCGCCGCCGGAGGCCCAGTCCCGCATCCCCGCGCCCCGTTACCTTTACTACGGCAAGGAGATCTGGGAGAGCGCCGCCGCCGCGCTGCTGTGCGGCGAGCACCTGCTGCTGGCCGGCCCGAAGGCCACCGGCAAGAACGTGCTGGCGGAGAACCTGGCCACCGTGTTCGGCCGTCCCAGCTGGGACGTGTCCATGTACGTCAATGTGGACGCGGCCGCCCTCATCGGTGCGGACACCCTAAAGGATGGCCAGGTGGTGTTCCGGGAAGGCCCGGTCTGCGCCTGCGCCCGGCTGGGCGGCTTCGGCGTACTGGACGAGGTGAACATGGCCAAGAACGAGGCCTTGGCCGTGCTCCACGCCACCCTGGACTTCCGCCGCGTCATCGACGTCCCCGGCTACCGGCGCATCCTGCTGGATGACGCCACCCGCTTCATCGGCACGATGAACTACGGCTACGCCGGCACCCGGGAGCTGAACGAGGCCCTTGTCTCCCGTTTTGTGGTGCTGGATATGCCCGTGATCTCCGAGGAGAACCTGCAAAAGCTGCTGCGCCGCACCTTCCCTGCCCTGTCCCCCCAGTGGGCCGAGCAGTTCGCCGCCCTGTTCCGCGACCTGCGGCAGAAGTGCGACGGCGGCGAGATCACCACCAAGGCGCTGGATCTCCGCGGCCTGCTGTCCGCCCTGCATCTGGTGGAGAAGGGCATCACCAGCGGCGACGCCCTGCGCCTGGGCGTGATCAACAAGGCCTTCGACCCCTTCGAGCGCCAGCTGGTGGCCGACGCCGTGTGGTCGCGCATCCCCCAGGACGCCACCCGCGCCCAGCTGTTCACCGCCTGATATGGATCGCCAGGAATTACAGGCCCGCCGGGGCGAGAACCAGGTCTGGAACGGCTCAGGCAACTACGCCGTCAAGCCGGACTATCTGGCCTTCGACCCCAGCGGTGACCCGGAGCTGTACTGGAATACGATCATGGGCGCGGCCGCCCGGCGCTGCGACTTCGCCCGCTTCCAGCCCCTGCTCCACAATTTTCAGCAGCAGCCCCAGGGCGATGTCTACAGCGACGTGTTCTTCCTGGCGCTGGAGAGCGTCGTCTACGCCTGGGAGCTGCCCCGCCGCCCTGTGCTGGCGTCCCTGCGCCGCAGCTACGCCGCCGCCCTTTTAGACCGCACGCCCACCGCCGAGCCCCGTACCCTGCCCTCCCTGCGCCGGGCCTGGTGCGGCCGGGCGCTGGGTCTTTCCGCCCCGGAGGATGACTGGCAGCGCGGCTTTCTCGACGCGCTGACGCTGCCGCCGGACACCACCGAGCCCCAGCTCACCGAGGCGGTGGAGGCCGCCCTTTACCGCTATATGGGCCGTCCCCGCCGCGCCGTCACCGACCGCCAGTGGGCGGCCTTCGCAGGCCGCAGCCTGCTGCACCGGGGCAAAAGCTCCCGTCTTGTCCGGCCCAACGCCCTTCGCGGTCTGGCACGCACTCCGGCCGCCGGCAGCGGTCAGCTGGCCCGGCCCGGCCTGCTGTCCTTCCTCCGAGGCGTCACCCCCGAGCCCATTCTCCGCCGCTACGTCACCGACTGCTTCGGCGTGTCCATGCTGACGCCGGCGGAGCTGGCCCAGGCGGAGCGGGAGCTGTGTACCGGCCCACACAAGAACTGCCGCCTCCATTTCACACGGGGCGAACCGTCCAAAGCCCCCCGCAGCGCCGACGCCGCCTGGGATGCCCAGTCCTTCCAGAAGCAGCGGGAGAAAAACCGCGCCTACTACAACGACCACCTGGTGCAGAACCGGCTGGTCATCTCCCAGCTGACCCAGAAGCTGCAGAATACGCTGCTCCTCCGCAGCGACACGGACCAGTCCCGCAGCCGCGCCGGCGCGCTGCGCACCGATCTGGTGTGGCGCGCCGCCGCGCTGGACGATGCCCGTGTGTTCACCCGCACCAGCCAGGAGCACCCCGGCGGCCTGTCGGTGGACATCCTGCTGGACGGCTCTGCCTCTCAGAACCAGCAGCAGGAAAAGCTCTCCACCCAGGCGTATATCCTGTCCGAGAGCCTGACGCGCTGCGGCATCCCCGTCCGCGTCACCGCCTTCTGCTCCGTCAGCGGCTGTACGGTGCTGCGCGTCCTCCGGGACTATGACCAGCGCTCCAGCGACGATGTCTTTGACTATGTGGCCGTGGGCTGGAACAGGGACGGCCTGGCCCTCCGGGCCATGAACTGGCTGCTCCGCCGCCGGCCCTCCGGCGACCGGTCGCTGCTCCTGGTTCTGTCCGACGCCAGCCCCAACGACGACCAGCCCATCCCTCTCCCCGGCCTGCCGGTGGGCGGCCACGGCTACACCGGCGAACGGGGCGTGGCGGACACCGCCGCCGAGGCCGCCCGTCTGCGGCTGCAGGGCGTCACCCCCGTCTGTGTCTTCACCGGCACGGACCGGGAAGTCCCCGCCGCCCGCCGGATCTACGGCGCGGCCATGACCCGCATCCCCTCCGTGGGATGGTTTGCCGACGCCGTCACCAAGCTGCTGCAAAGCCAGCTGCGGAAAGAATGACATAAAAAAGAACAGGAGGCTTTCGCCTCCTGTTCTTTTTTATGTCATTCAGGACCCCAGCACCACGCCTACCACGGCGGAGATGCCGATAAAGATGATGGGATGCCACTTCTTCGTGACCTTTACCCAGTTGGTGAACACCAGCAGCACCGCCGCCAGCGCCAGCGCCGGCCAGTTGAACAGCGCCAGCCCCGTCTCGCCGCTGTGGAGCAGTGCCACCGGCACGACGGAGATGCCCGCCGCCGCCACCAGCGCCGTGGACGCGGGCCGCAGGCCGTAAAACGCGCCGCTGACCCATTTGCTGTCCCGGAACGCCTTCAGAAACGCCGCCACGATAAGGATGACGATCACCGACGGTGACACCAGTCCCAGCGTAGCCACCAGCGCCCCCGGCACGCCCCCGGTGGTGAACCCCACATACGTGGCCATATTCACGCCGATCGGCCCGGGCGTGGACTCCGACACCGCCAGCATATCCGCCAGCTGCGCGTGGGTGAACCACCCCGTCCGCTCCGCCATGTCCTGCAAAAACGGCAGCGTGGCCAGTCCGCCGCCCACGGCGAACAGACCCGTCTTGAAAAATTCCCAAAAGAGCCGCAAATACAGCATCAGCCATTCCTCCTTATCAGGTTCTGCACCACGATGCCCGCCGCCGCGGCCAGCGCCACGAACACCACCGGCGACAGGTCGGTGAGCAGCGACAGCGCCAGCACCACCGCGAAGATCACCCCCGCCGGCCAGTCCTTCACCGCGCTCTTGAACAGCTTCACCACCGCGTTGAAGATCAGCACGCACACGCACACCCGTATCCCGGCGAAGGCGTGCTGCACCCATGCCAGGTGAGAGAACGTGTTGATGACCCCCGCCAGCGCCGAAATGATGATAAACGACGGAAACACGATGCCCAGGGTGGCCACAATGCCGCCGATGATCCCCTGCTGCTTCTGTCCCACGAAGGTGGCGGTGTTCACCGCGATAATGCCCGGCGTACACTGGCCGATGGCGAAGTAATCCGTCAGCTCCTCATCGGTGGCCCAGCCCTTGTTCTCCACCACCTCGCGCTGCAATATCGGCAGCATGGCCATGCCGCCGCCGAAGGTCATCACGCCCACCTTGGCAAAGGTGTAAAACAGCTCCCATAGCATTTTCCACATATCTGTCACCTCATTCAATATATCCATACAGTCCCCGCACCGACACCTCGCCGCTGCGTACCGTCTCCCGGCTGCCGTCCTCGTATGCCACCGTCAGCCCGAACTCACCGTCTATGTCCAGCGCCCGGGCCTGCCGGACCTCATCGCCCCGCAGCACCCGCACCGCCTTTCCCACGTTCACACACCGTGCCCGGTACTCCGCCCGCCACGTGTCCGGATGGGCCAGCGCTTCCCGCAGCCCGTCCAGCTCGGCCAGAATGGCCGATGCCAGCGCGTCCCGGTCCACCGCGTACCCGCACAGCGCCAGCGACGTGGCCGTGTCCGCGATGTCCGCCGGGAACGCGGTCTGTCCCACGTTCACGCCGATGCCCACCACCAGCCACTCCGCGCCGCCGTCGGGCCGCAGCTGGCTCTCCGTCAGGATGCCGCACAGCTTCCGCCCCGCCAGCACCACGTCGTTGCACCACTTGATGCCGCATTGCGCGCCGCACAGATGCTCCACCGCCCGGCACACCGCCACGGCGGCCATAGGCGTCACCCGCAGCAGCTCCCCGCCGCCGCAGTCCCGCCACAGCGCCGAGAGATACAGCCCGCCCTCCGGCGACTGGAACGACCGGCCCAGCCGGCCCTTGCCCGCCGTCTGCACCCGTGCCGTCACGGCGATGCCGTCCGCGCCCCGGGCTGCCAGCTGTTTGCACACCTCGTTGGTGGAAGCGACCTGCTCATACCGTATCACGTTCCACATCCGCTCCACCGTCCTTTTCACCGGGTATTCTACCACCGTCCTCCTTATTTGTAAATGGTTGACAGGTGCTAAGAAATTTAGTATCATCAACGCAGTTTTTGTCGCGGAGGTCACGGTCATGAACACCCGAAAGCTGGTCTATACCGCCCTGTTCGCCGCCCTGACGGCGGTGGGCGCGTTCCTGCGCATCCCCATGGGCTTCAGCTCCGTCACCCTCCAGTATCTGTTCACCGCCATGGCCGGTCTGCTGCTGGGCCGCCGCTGGGGCGCGCTGAGCCAGGCGGTCTACGTCCTGCTGGGTCTGGTGGGCCTGCCCATCTTCACCATGGGCGGCGGCTTCAGCTACGTGTTCCAGCCCACCTTCGGCTTCCTGCTAGGTCTGATCCCCGCCGCATGGGTGGTGGGCCGCATCTGCGGCGACAGTCTCGACCCCCGCCGCATGGCCCTGGCCTCCCTGGCGGGCCTGGCGGTGCTGTATGCCGTGGGTATGCCCTACATGGCCCTGATCCTCAACGTCTACATGGGCAAGGGCATGACGTTTTCCGCCATCCTCTGGGCCGGTATGCTGCCCTACCTCCCCGGTGACGCGGTGAAGATCGTCGTCGCCGCCGGCGTCTGCCCCATTCTCCGCCGCCGGTTAAAGCTGGCCGATACCAGCCATAAGCGGGATGAATGACCTTGTGCGATTTCAACAAACCCGCTTCTGAAAATTTGTCGCTTTCTTGGCGCAGAAATGTATTGCAATTTGCCGCCGCGGCCCGTATAATAGGCAAGAAAAATCGAGAGGAGGGACACGCCATGATCTACACCTGCAAGACTGTCACGAAAAAGCGGACGGACGCTCCCTCTGTTTCCATTTTTAATAGTGTTTCCTTTTGACCGGTGATTTTTTCACCGGTCATTTTTTTGACCCGTTTGTACGTAAGTGGAAATAAAGAACGAATGAGAAAGAGAGGACACGTCACATGAACAAGAAACTCGGACAAGACGCCATCTACGACGCCCGGGAGCTGGGCATCCCCCGGATGCTCCTGCTGGGCCTGCAGCACCTCTTCGCCATGTTCGGCGCAACGGTGCTTGTCCCCATCCTGGTCAGCGGCTACGGCCTGCCCCTGTCCATCCAGACCACCCTGCTGTTCGCCGGTCTCGGCACGCTGCTGTTCCACGTCTGCACCAAGTTCAAAGTCCCCGCGTTCCTGGGCTCGTCCTTCGCCTTCCTGGGCGGCTTCGAGGCGGTAGCCCAGCTGGACGCCGGTAAGTTCGCCACGATGACCGGCGAGGAAAAGCTGCCCTACGCCCTGGGCGGCGTGGTGGTGGCCGGCCTTCTGTACCTGGTGCTGGCCCTGCTGTTCAAGCTGGTAGGCGCGAAAAAGGTCATGCGTTTCTTCCCGCCCATCGTCACCGGCCCGATCATCATCCTCATCGGCCTGAACCTGTCCGGCACGGCCATCACCAACGCCTCCACCTGCTGGTGGCTGGCCCTGGTGGCCATCGCCATCATCATCGTGGCCAACATCTGGGGCAAGGGCATGATCAAGATCATCCCCATCCTGCTGGGTGTGGTGGGCAGCTACGTCATAGCCCTCATCGCCACGCTCTGCGGCGCCCAGCTGCCTGATGCCAACGGCGTGATGCAGCCCCTGATCAACTTCGCCGAGGTACACAGCGCCGGCATCGTGGGCCTGCAGAAGTTCGTCATCGCCAAGTTCGACATCACCTCCATCCTGGTCATGGCCCCCATCGCCATCGCCGCCATGATGGAGCACATCGGCGACATCTCCGCCATCTCCTCCACCACCGGCAAGAACTTCATCGAAGACCCCGGCCTGCACCGCACCCTGCTGGGCGACGGTCTGGCCACCGCCATGGCCGGTATGTTCGGCGGCCCTGCCAACACCACCTACGGCGAGAACACCGGTGTGCTGGCCCTGAGCCGCGTCTATGACCCCCGGGTCATCCGCCTGGCCGCCCTGTACGCCATCATCCTCTCCTTCTCCCCCAAGTTCGACGCCCTGGTCAACTCCATCCCCACCGCCATCGTGGGCGGCGTCAGCTTCGTCCTCTACGGTATGATCTCCGCCGTCGGCGTCCGCAACGTGGTGGAAAACAGGGTGGACCTGACCAAATCCCGCAACCTGATCATCGCCGCCGTCATCTTCGTCTGCGGCCTGGGCTTCACCACCACCGGCGGCATCACCTTCTCCGTGGGCAGCGCCGACATCACCCTGACCGGCCTGGCCATCGCCGCCCTGGCGGGTGTCATCCTGAACGCCCTCCTGCCCGGCAACGACTACGAGTTCGGCAAGAGCGTCGAGGGCGACGCCAGCGCCGACCTGGGCAGCTATTGATACCTCCCGGAAAAAGCAAACAGCGAGGGACGCCTTACGGCGTCCCTCGCTTTAGTTTGTTGAAAAGTCTGTCATTCCGAGCCAGTGACCGATGTCACTGGCTCGGGAATCCGGTCCTCCGCGCCCGCAGGCGCGGAGCTTCCCTGCCTCCCCTTGTAAGAAAGAGACAAGCGGGGCAAACCCCCTCCCCCTATGCTTCGTCCACCGGCGGCAGGAGCACCACCTCCAGGCCCTGCCGCATGGCATATTCCACGGTGCGCCGCGTGCCGCCGTCCTGACCGTCAAACACGGCGATGATGCGCCCGCTGTGCTCCACCATATACCGGTTGCGCCGCTGCATACACCCCGGCGCGTACCGGGCCTGCACCACCGTTTCAAAGTCACACCGCGCCACCAGCGACCGCCACCGCGCCCGCTCCGCCTCCGTCCAGCCGCCGGCCTGGGTAGGGCACGGGATGGCCGCCTCCACCGTGATGTGGGGATACCGCTCCCGGGCGGCCAGCGCCGCCTCGCAGGCGTAAATATCCGCGCCCCGGGCCATGCCGCAGATGAAGTGGGCATACCCCGCCTCGCAGGCGCCGCACACCGCGTCATACAGCCGCTTTTTCAAGTCCCCGCACCTGGGGTCAGCTTCGTTCTCCCCCCATGGCAGCTTCTCGGGCCGATAGCCGGAGAAGCACACGGACGTCTGCCTCGGTCTCATGCCCTCACCTGCCTTCCACTCTCCATTGTACTCAGCACACCGGGATTTGTAAAGGGCTCACGCCTTTTCCTCCGGCAGGAACTCCATCAGGTCGCCCGGCTGGCAGTCCAGCGCGGCGCACAGCCGGTCCAGCGTTTCCAGCCGCACCGCCCGGGCCTTCCCCGTCTTGAGGATGGACAGGTTCGCCAGCGTGATGCCCACCCGTTCGCTCAGCTCCGTCAGGCTCATCTTCCGCTTCGCCAGCATTATGTCTATGTGAAATACGATCATGATGCCACCTCACACCGTCCAGTCGCTGTCGTCCTGCAGGGCCGCCGCGTCCGCCACCAGCCGGCTCAGCGCCAGGGCCATGATGCCCACCATGGCGCACACCATCGTGCCCGCGGGCATGAGGATCACCGTCAGTCCCGGCGATCCCGCGCCCAGCAGCCCCAGCGTGATCACCCCCACCGGCACCAGCACCGCGTCAAAAAACGCCAGCCGCGCCGCCGTGTGCATGGCCCGGGCGTTGGCGGTGCAGAAGGCCTCGCCCCGTCCGATGCGGCCAAACACCCCCCACATCAGGGCCATCCCCCAGAACACCGGCACGGCGAACAGCCACGCAAAGAGCAGACACGGCCAGAACGCCCAGGCATACTCCGGGGCTATCCGGGCGATGCCCCGGCCCTGCTCCGGCAGAAACCAGAAGAAGATGGCCGCGCACACCAGCGCCGCGATCACAAGACCGATCCGCAGCAGCACCGCCAGCTTTTTATGCTCGATACGCTTCATAGCATCCACATCCTTTCTGCGGTGAGCATACCACGGCCCATATCGTTTGTCAACCATTTTTTATTGTTTTTCGATAAATATTTATTGCGAACTGATATACGCAAGAAAACAGTTGCATTCTGCGGAAGCATGGTGTATCATGGGGAACGAAAACAACCGCATATTTTGTCTTCGGGGCGGGGTGCAAGTCCCCACCGGCGGTATAGTCCGCGAGCGGCGTCAGCCGCATGAATCGGTGCAATTCCGATACCGACAGTATAGTCTGGATGAGAGAAGGCGTGTATGGCATTTTGCGATGCTCTTTTTTGATGCGTACACCTTGGAAGGCAATTTCCGGGTGTTTACCATTGAAAAGGAGCGTTTTTTATGACCAAATCCCAAAAAACCACCCACCATCTGACCGTGGCGGCACTGCTGTCCGCCGTGGCCGCCGTACTCCAGTTCGTGGAGTTCTCCATCCCCGTGATGCCCGCCTTTATCAAGCTGGACGTCTCCGACCTGCCGGCCCTGCTGGGCACGTTCTCCCTCGGCCCGGTGTACGGCGCGGCCATCCAGCTGGTGAAGAACCTGCTGCACCTGCCCTTCGGCAGCAGCGCCGGCGTGGGCGAGCTGTCCAACTTCCTGCTGGGCGCGACCTTCGCATTCATCGCCGGTCTGATCTACAAGCACCACAAGAACCGGGCCGGTGCGCTGTGGGGCTCTGTGGCCGGCGCGGCCGCCATGGCCCTCATCGGCCTGCCCATCAACTACTTCATCGTCTACCCCGCCTTCGTGGTGCTCTACAAGCTGCCGCTGGAGGGCATCGTCGGGATGTATGAGGCCATTCTGGGCACGGTGGCCCATATCCCCACCCAGAACGCACTGTTCAACTGCCTGCTGGTGTTCAACGTCCCCTTCACCCTGTGCAAGGGTCTGCTGGATGTGGCGCTGTGCTTTCTGATCTACAAGCCCCTCAGCCCCCTGCTGCACAAGTAAATTTTGATGCGTCCGACGCAAAAAGGACCGCCGGGAGGCGGTCCTTTTTTCTGCGCAAGTATCGGTTCAAATGCGGTCACACGCCCAGCTTTTCCAGGGCTGCCAGCTTCAGGGAATTGCAGAAGATGGCGATGGCCTGCTCCAGCTCGCTGACCGGCGGAAGGGACGGCGCGATGCGGATGTTGCTGTCGTTGGGGTCGATGCCATAGGGGAAGGTAGCGCCTGCGCCGGTCATGGTGACGCCGGCCTCCTTGCACAAAGCCAAGGTACGTTTTGCACAGCCGGGCATGGTGTCTACGCTGACGAAATATCCTCCAACGGGGCGTTTGTAGTCCGCGATGTCCAGGGGCGCGATCTCCTTATCCAGCGCGTTCAGCACGGCGTGGAACTTGGGGGCGAGGACGGCGGCGTGGCGCTTCATCAGCGCCAGGGTGTGCGATTTATCCTTCAGATAGCGGACGTGGCGCAGCTGATTGATCTTGTCAAAGCCGATGGTCTGGATGTTGATGAGCTTGCTGAAATAGGCGATGTTGTCCTCGCTGGCGGCCATGACGGCGACGCCAGCGCCGGGGAAGGTGACCTTGCTGGTGGACGCAAATTCGTACACCATGTCACCGTTGCCATAGTCGGCGCAAAGCTGCAGAATGTCGGGGAATTCCACAAAATCGCAGTCAAACTCGTGGATGCAGTACGCGTTATCCCACATGAGCATGAAGTCGGGGGCGGCGGGCTTCATAGCCGCGAGACGGCGGACGGTCTCGTCGGAATAGACCACGCCCTCGGGGTTGGAATACTTGGGGACGTTCCACATACCCTTGACGGCGGGGTCTTTGATCAGCTCCTCCACCATGTCCATGTCAGGGCCGGCGGCGGTCATGGGGACGGAGATCATCTCCACGCCGAAGGACTGGGTGACCTTGAAGTGGCGGTCGTAGCCGGGGACGGGGCAGATCCACTTGACCTTGTCCAGCCTGGACCAGGGCTTCTCGCTGTGGAGCAGGCCGTGGGTAAAGGCCTTGGACACGGCGTCATACATGAGCTGGAGGCTGGCGTTGCCGCCCACGAAAACCTGGGAAGCCTTGCAGCCCAACAGTTCCGCGAAGAGGGCGCGGGCGGCGGGGACGCCGGCCACCTCGCCGTAATTCCGGGTCTCCAGGCCGTCGATGATATAATCCTGAGGGGTCTTGAGCACGTCGAAAATGTCCATGACCATGTCCAGCTGCTCACGGCCGGGCTTGCCGCGGGCCATATTCAAATTCAGGCCCAGAGCCTTCTGCTGCTCATAGGCGGCCCGGACGGCGGCGTATTCCGCCTGGCGCTGGGCCAGGGTCATTTCAGTGTACTTCATGGGAACTCCTCCTTATGATATGTTTATCGAAATATCGTAAATTTGTGCAATCTGACGGCAACCGCCGAGGTGGAAAAACGTTGAAAAAAGCTGGAAATATCTTGAAAAAATCCAGAAAAAAGCGGAAGGATTTTGAAACAACTTATAACAGGGTATGGTCTTTTTCAGGTTGAAGCCCATTTTACGCTGATTGCACAAAAATGTCAATTATTTTTGTGCAAAATAGAGAGAAAGTATGTCCCTGATTTTCCCGGATTTTTATGGTGGTCTATACCTCCAACGGGGATGTTTTCTTTTTGTCTCCGACGGGTAACTTTTGTCAGTAGCGACAAAAGTAACCAAAAGCGCCATTCAAGGGGGAAGGGATTTCGATTTCCCTTCCCCCTTGAAAATCCCCTTTCCTTGAAACGACCAAATGGGGAGGGCGTGCGAGCCCTCCCCTTTGGAAACCCCCACCGGGGGCAGGCGATTATCAAATCGCGCCTTTGCCGCAAAGCGGCAAAGGGAGGTGGCGTCCGATGGCCGCCGTTGGTGAAATGAGACGGATTGCCGCGCCAGTCTGCGGACTGGTCTCGCAATGACAGGGCAAGAACAACGCGCACGCTCGATAGACGGGCGTAGGGGCGGGGTTCTACCCCGCCCGAAACATTGTGCAAAACCGACGGGAGGGGCAGAGCCCCTCCCCTACACACGGTTTTACGAAGGCACAGACGAAAATCGGCTCTCCCTCCGTCACGGCTTCGCCGTGACACCTCCCTCACAGAGGGAGGCAGGACGGGGGGGTACGACAATCCCTCCGTCAGCGCAGAGCGCTGACACCTCCCTTTACACAAGGGAGGCTTTGGGAGTTCCGCGCCTGCGGGCGCGGGGACGGGGGACGCGGATTGCCACGCCAGTGTGAGCACTGGCTCGCAATGACACCGCTACGCGGTGTGTCTCTCCCTCCGTCAGCGCGAAGCGCTGACACCTCCCTCGCAGAGGGAGGCTTTGGATGGCCGCCTCGCAGAGGGAGGCGAGGAGGGGAGGGGCTTCGCCCCTCCCCTCCTCTGTTTGAATTCAATCTCTCTCCTGAATTCAATCTCTCTCCTTGAATTCAATCTCTCTCCTTGAATTCAATCTCTCTCCCTGAATTCTCCCTGAATTCAATCTCTCCTTGAATTCGATTTCTCTCCCCGAATTCGATTTCTCTCCGAATTTGATTTCTCTCCGAAATCAGTTCTTCGGCTGTTCTCCTCCGAGGTCAGTCGTCCTCGCGGCGCTTGCGGGGCAGGATGGACAGACCGGTCAGGGACACCAGAGCCGCCGCCGCGTAGATGGTGACGCCGGGGTCGAAGGTGGTGGGGCTGTCCTTGCTGCCGCTGACGCCGGTGACGCTGACGGTGAACACCGCGGCCACGTCGCCCTCCGCGGAGAGGATGGTCACGATATGGTCACCGTTGGTCAGGCTGCGGAGGTAATCGGGCTTGAGGTAGACCTGGCTGCCGCCGTTTTCACGGCTGGTATAGCTCTTGGCCGCCAGGGTCTCGCCGTCCACCTGCACGCCCTTGAAGCCGCTGTAGGCCGCGCTGCTGATGAAGGTCAGGCCGGTATTGCCGCCGTCATAGTAGGACGTGCCGACGACCATGATGGTCGGGCCGCTGTAATGATGGGGGATGCGCTGGGGGGTGACGGTGTCGGCCCGGGTGATCTGGAGCTTGGCCGCCGCGTCCTGATAATACTTATTGCAGCCGGCGCAGTACCAATACTCGATGTTGCCCACCGCCTCGGTGGTGGCGGCCTTGGCGGGGATGTGCCGCAGGTCCGCATGGACGGCGGGGTCGATGTCGCCGTAGCTCTGGCCGCAGAGCTCACACACCGCCGGGGCGATGCAGGTGGCCGTGCCGCCGGTGTGGACGGTGAGGACCTTGCCGCACAGGTCGCAGTTGTGATCCTTGTCGGCGTCCTCATGGTTGGAGATGGTCTTACCGCAGTAATCGCAGATGTGGTTCTTGTCCGTGTCTGCGTGGTTGGAGATGGTCTTACCGCAGTAGTCACAGACGTGATCCTTGTCGGCGTCCCCGTGGTTGGAGGTGGTCTTGCCGCAGTAGTCGCAGACATGGTCCTTGTTTGCGTCCCCGTGGTTGGAGACGGTCTTGCCGCAGTAGTCGCAGACATGGTCCTTGTTCGCGTCCCCGTGGTTGGAGACGGTCTTGCCGCAGTAGTCGCAGACGTGATCCTTGTTTGCGTCCTCGTGGTTGGAGACGGTCTTGCCGCAGTAGTCGCAGACGTGGTCCTTATCCGCGTCCGCGCACTGGCTCAGCGTCGCGCCGCAGTAGTCGCACTTGTGGTCCTTGTCGGGGTCGGCGCAGGCTTTTCTCTCCACGAATTTGTCCACCGTGCAGGTGCGGGTGTGGGTGTTGTTGCTGCTGGGTGTCCATTCGCTCCAGGTGTGGCCCGGGGCGGGGATCGTGCCGCCGCAGACGGTGCAGGTCACCGCATCCGTGCAGGTGGGCTGGTTCGTGCTGGTCTTGTGGTCACACTTGTTCCACTTTGCGGTGAGGGTCATATCCTCGGTGACGGTGTCGGTGGCGTAATTCCACGCCGTGCCGTCAGCCTTGTACCAGCCGGCGAAGGTGTAGCCCGTGCGGGGGGGCGGGTCTGATCTCGCTGGAGATATTCTTGCCCTGGAGGAAATAGCGCGTTGTGCGTTCCATCGTGCTGTCCGCCGGGTCGAAGGTGACTGTGCAGTAGGTGTGACCGCTTACACCCGTCGGTTTTTCTCCGACGATGCCCAGGGGGCTGTGTGCGCCGCTGAACTGGGCCTGCGGGTTGTTGTTTATGATCAGCCCGGTGAATGTGCTGCCGCCGCCTTGGATAGTGCCGCTGCTTTCGAGCACGACTGTGCCGTCCACTGTGCCGCCATTGGCGTTCATCCTGCCGCCTCTCAAGCAGATGGCGTCGCCGCCATCCTTCGCCGTGCAGCCCACGATGCTGCCGCCGTTCATGGTGACCGTACTGCCGCCACCGGCAGATATAGCGCTGCTGCTACTGCTGTCGCTGCAGGTGATGACGCCGCCGAGGACGGTCTCTGTGCCCGTGCCAGCTCCCTTATCCCACACCCACAAGCCCTCATCGTTGGGGGTAAACTTGTGGGGCACATTGGGATCGCTGTCCATGATGGTCATACTCCCCTTCTGATTACCACCTGCGACACGAATCGCATCCTTCTTCAGGTCAAGGACGTGGCCGTTGAGGTCGAGGGTGACCTGGCGGTCATTCTGAATCGCCCCCAAACTAACGCGGGTATCGATGGTAATGTCGTTCATCAGGCGGATGATGCCGTCGCCGGTGTTTTTCAGGGCGGTGGTAAATTCGTTCGCAGTTGCCACGGGGGTATACATAGAGCCGTTGCCAGTGACCGCGCCTTTGAAGGTGGCGTTGGCGTTCATTTCGACCGTGCCGCCGTTAAAAGCTATATTCGCCTGAATGTTAGCATTTTCGCCGATGGTCACATCACAGTTGTTCACGAAGATGTACTTCCCATCCATGGCATTTCCCGCATCGATCGTGCCGTTGAGGATATGCGGGCCATAAACGAGGAATACGCCGCCCATGCGTTCTGCGGGGGAGAGGGATGCCTTCGTCGTGCAGTTTTGGATCGTGCCGCCGTTCATGACAAACGGTGCGCTGGCATAAACGCCGCCGCCACCAGCACTACCGGTGGCCACGCAGCTGTCGATCACGCCGCCGTTCATGGTGAATTGGCCGTATGTACTTTCATCGGTGTAGTCTGTTCCCACGCCGCCGCCGTGTCCCGCAACGCAGCCGGTGATCGTACCGCCGTTCATCTCGAATATGCCGGACGTTTCGTCGCCTTTGACCTTCACACCGCCGCCATCATTGTTGGCCTTACAGCCCACGATGCTGCCGCCGTTCATGGTGAGCTTGCCGCCATCTTCAATCAGCACACCGCCGCCGCACTCGGCGTTACCGCCGTAGATGACGCCGCCGTGGACGGTCTTTGTGCCGCTGGTGCCCCATTTCCACAGGCCTGTGGCATCAGGGGTGAAGTAATATGTCGATGTGAGGTCGCTGTCCACCAGCGTCAGGTGGCCGGTGTTTGTGATCTTGATCACGCTGCCGCTGCCCTTCATCTCCAGCATATACCCGACAAGGTCGAGGGTGACGGGGCGGTCAACAATCAGGGTTGCGTCGATGGCAATGTCGTTGTTTTTTAGCTTGATGACATCCACGGTGTCATCCGCCAGGGCTTGCACCAGCGCTTCTTTCGTGTCGACTTCCTTGGTGACGGCGGCGAAGCGGGCGGTGAGGGTGAGGTCCTCCGTCACCGGCTGGGTGAAGTCATACGATGTGCCATCAGCCTTGTCCCAGCCGAGGAAGGCCGTGTTGGCGCTGTTGGTGGGATTGGTGGTGGGCTGGGTGGCCGGGCTGCCGGACTGCAAAATCTGGGTGGCGTAGTCCTTGCCGTCGGCCTGGTACGTCACGGTGATGCCGTCGATCGTGCCGTAATTATTGGTGACCGCACCGTAGAACGTGCCGCCGGTGATCGTGCCGCCATTTGTCACCGTGCCGTTAAACGTGCCGCCGCTGATCGTGCCGCCATTTCCCACCGTGCCGTTAAACGTGCCGCCGGTGATCGTGCCATCGTAAGTAAACATGGCGTCCGTGTTTCCGTCAGCGGTGCAGCCGCTGATCGTCACATCGCCGCTGATGTTGAGCGTTCCTCTGTCATAGATGCCGCCGCCCCAAGCAACCACACCTGTATTCTGCGCTGCCGCTGTGCAGTCGGTGATGCTGCCGCCGGACATCTTGAATGTGCCCGTGTCGCCAACGCACACACCGCCGCCATAAGCCCCCTCGCTCTGCGTTACCGCCGTGCAGCCGACGATATTACCGCCTCTCATGGTGAACTGGCCGTTGAGGTAAACGTACACACCGCCGCCGCTGGCATCATGGTTCGCGGACGTGGCCGTGCAGCCGACGATATTTCCGCCTTCCATAGTGAACCGGCCGCCGCTGTCGACGAACACGCCGCCGCCAAAAGCGCCATTTTTAGTGGCCGTGCCCGTCGTGCCCGTGCCGCCGGTGATGATACCGCCATAGACGGTCTTATCGCCGTTGGTATCCAGTACCCACAGGCCCGTGCCGTCATCTTTGAATTTGTGCTCCGCCTTGGGGTTGCTGTCGATGATGGTCAGGTCGCCGGTGTTTGTGATCTTGATCACGCTGCCGCTGGCGTTGTCGGCCATTTTCAGCGCATGACCGTTGAGGTCAATGGTGACTTCATAGTCGATCGGCAAATAGCCGTTAAGCTCAATGTCATCTATCAGCTTGATGACGCTGACTTGAGCAGATATTTTTTCATGCAGGTCGTTTTCCTCTTCGGCTTCGTTAGGGCCGATGTTCTGGAGGGCGATGGAACGCAGCAGCGCCGTGTCCTGGCCATTGCCATAGGTCAGCGGGACAGCGTCCTCCCCGGTGGTGTAGGCCGAGTTTTGGCCAAGCTGGGTCAGCTCCTGGGCCAGCACCTAGGCCGGGAGCAGGGACAGCGCCATGGTCAGCGCCATCAGGATAGATACGATCCGTCTTTTCATCTTCCTCTCTCCTCCGTTTCAGTCAGTTTGAAGTCGAACGTCATCTCCAGCAGGGAGAACAGGCGCTGCATCACGCCGTCGGCCATGGCCCTTACGTCCAGACCGGCGATATAGGCAAGGACGGCCTGCTGGTCCGGTTCGGGTACTTTATAGACACGCATGGCCGCCGTGAGGAAGCGCTTCAGCTTGCGCTCCAGGGGGAAGTACAGGTCGCACTTCCGGGCCATGTAGCCGCGCATGAGGCCCGCCGTGCCGATCTCCAGCTCGTAGAAGTCCTGCGGGCCATAGCCGGGGAAGTTCGGGCCGAAGATGGCCAGCAGCTCCGCCGCCGTCTGACGGTAGATGTACTCCGAGGTGTCGGGCATGGAGTAGGCCACCAGGTAGACGTCCCGCAGGTTCTCGTTGAGCTCGGTGAGGGCCAGCTGGATGGAGGTCTCGGCGGCGTAGGTATACAGGGGCGGCAGGTCCGCGCCGGCCATGCGGCGGGCGGCGGCAAACTGGCCGCTGAACATGAAGCTGATGAGCTCGTGGAGCACGGCGTCCTTGGTGTGGAATATGTTCTGGAAGGTGCTGGCGGAGATGTTGGCCTCCGCCGTGATCTGGCTGATGGTGGTGGCGTGGTAGCCCTGCCGCAGGAACAGGCGGACGCACACCGACAGGATGCGCCGCTTCGTCTCCAGGGTGTCTTTTCGCAATGCCATGGATGACCCTCTTTCGTGGTGGATTTGATATATGTACCAATATTATACTATGCAGGCGGAGGTTTGGCAAGGGGGAATTGCGGGATATGGTGAGGGGACGGCGGTAATCTTCCTCTTGCAATCGGGGAGAGCAGAGGCTATACTTAGGGCATCTTTTTCAGCTTCTTAACGGCAAGGAGACGCAAATGACGAGAAAACGCATATACAGCCTGCTGCTGGCGCTGGTGCTGGCGGCGGGACTGCTGACAGGCTGCGGCCAGGAGAATACTACGCAGGAGAGCACGGCGGACGAAAATCTGCCGACGCTGGTGGTGGGCGTGGACACATACCCGCCGTACAGCTATATCGGGCCGGACGGCACGTCGGTGGGCATCGACATCGACCTGGCGACGGAGGCGCTGCGGCGGATGGGATACCGGGCGGAGTTCCGGTTCATCGACTGGGCGGAGAAGGGCGAGCTGCTGGGCAGCGGCTACATCGACTGCGTGTGGTGCTGCTTCAGCATGAACGGCCGGGAGGACGAGTACCGCTGGGCCGGGCCGTATATGGTCAGCCGCCAGGTGGTGGCGGTGTCGCCGAACAGCGACATCACGGCGCTGGCGGACCTGGAGGACCGGGTGCTGGCGGTGCAGGCCACCACCAAGCCGGAGGAGATGTTCCTGAACCCGGACGACTACGGCGTGCCCCACCTGCGGCAGCTGTTTTCGCTGCAGAACCGGGAGCTGATCTATCCGTTCCTGAGCAAGGGGTACGCGGACGCCATCGCGGCGCATGAGACGTCTATTTTACAGTATATGTCAGACTACGGCGTGGCGCTGCGTATTCTGGACGAGCCGCTGCTGACGGTGGGGCTGGGCGCGGCCTTTGACCTGAACGACCAGCGGGGACTGGAGCAGGCGCTGGGCGAAACGCTGGCGGAAATGCGCGAGGACGGCACGGCGGAGGCCATTATCGGCCGGTATCTGCCGGATGCGGCATCGTATCTGGAGGTGGACGGCTGATGACAGCGAACGAAAAGAAGGCGCGGAGGAAGGAACGGGGCGTTCTCTACATCGCGGCGGCGCTGGTGTTCGTGCTGCTGATGGGCGGCGTGATCACGCTGTCGGTGCGGGCGGACCTGGTCTCCGGCGAGTCGCGGCTGGCCAGTCTGGTGGACTACACCAGCAAGCGGTGCGACGCGTACCGGATGACCTCCATGGCGTCGGAGACGCGGGGGCTGATGCGGGTGATCGAGGAGGCCAAGCAGGCGGCCCGAGACATCCAGTATCTGGACGGGCCGACGGACGAGAATATGCTGCGGGGGCTGACGCTGGATCACTATCTGAGCGGCATAGTGCTGCTGGACAGGTCGGGCGGCGTGGTCGTGTCGTATGCGGAGGACCCGGCGCTGGAGACGCTGCTGGCATCGGAGCTGGAGAAAGGCGCGCTGCTGAACACCGCAGATCACCCGCATAAGACGTATGCGGGGCGGGTCTACAACGCGGACGGGTCGTATATCGACATGGCGGCCTTCGGGCAGCTGGACGGCGACGGGGTCGTGGTGGCCTACTACAAGACGCCGCTGGCGTATATCAACAGCTACGGACTGGACTTTTCCACCCTGCTGGACGGCTATCAGTCGGAGCGGGACGGGACGATCGTGGTGACGGACGGCACGAAGGTGATCACCTCCAACGATGAGAGCCTGGTGGGGCTGAACGCGGACGATATCCCCGTGCTGCGGAGCATCAACGAGCGGGGCAAGAACGGCGAGATGCTCACGGTGAGCGGCGACGACGGCAGTCCCCACAGGAGCTTCGGCATGGTGCAGCGGGGCAGGACGTACTATGTGTACGCGTTCCTGCCGGAGCGGGCCATCTTCGGCACGACCGTCCGCAACGCCCTGGTGGCCATGGGGTTCTACGCGGTGGTGCTGCTGCTGGTGCTGCTGTTCCAGTGGAAAACGGCCCAGGGCTACCACGAGCGGCAGCTGGAACGGGAGCGGGAGTATCAGGCACGGCTGAAGGAGGAGGCCCGGAAGGCGGAGAGCGCCAACGCGGCCAAAACGGAGTTTTTGCAGCGGATGAGCCACGACATCCGGACGCCCATCAACGGCATTCTGGGCATGGTGGAGATCGGCGAATACTACCGGGACGATCTGGAAAAGCAGTCCGAGTGCCGGAGGAAGATACGGGACGCCTCCTACCTGCTGCTGGAGCTGGTGAACGAGGTGCTGGACATGGGCAAGCTGGAGTCCGGCGAGGTGGTCCTGGAGGAGATACCCTTTGACCTGATCCCCCTGCTGGACTCTGTAAGCGTGCCGCTGGAGCAGATGGCCAAGAGCCGGAGCATCCGGATAGAGCGGCGTCCCCGGGAGGTGCAGCACACCGCGCTGGTGGGCAGCCCCATACACCTGAAGCGGCTGCTGATGAACCTGCTCAGCAACGCGGTGAAGTACAACCGGGACAACGGCTCTATCGCCCTGTCCTGCCGGGAGCTGCGGACCGAGGGGAACACCGCCTGGTTCGAGTTCACCTGCGCCGATACCGGCATCGGCATGAGCGAGGAATACCAGAAGTATCTGTTTGAGCCGTTTACCCAGGAGCGCAGCACCGCCCGCTCCACGTACAGCGGCACGGGACTGGGCATGGCCATCACCAAGAGCCTGGTGGATAAGATGGGCGGCACGATCACCTTTACCAGCAGGCTGGACAAGGGGACGACGTTCCACGTTACCCTGCCCTTCCGCATCTGCCAGCCCGGAGAGCTGCCCCAGCAGGCAGCGGAAGCGCCCGCGCCCGGCGGGCTGCAGGGGATGCACCTGCTGCTGGTGGAGGACAACGCCCTGAACACGGAGATCGCCGCGTTCATGCTGGAAAACGCCGGGGCGGAGCTGACGAAGGCCCAGAACGGCCAGGAGGCGCTGGACATCTTCCGGAAGTCCCCGGAGGGCTTCTTCGACGCCATCCTGATGGACGTGATGATGCCGGTGATGGACGGCTATCAGGCCACCCGGGCCATCCGGGCGCTGGAGCGGCCCGACGCGGCATCTGTGCCCATCGTCGCCATGACGGCCCACGCCTTTGCCGACGACCGGCAGCGGGCCTATGAGGCCGGTATGACGGAGCATCTGACAAAGCCGCTGGAGTCCGCCGTGCTGATACGGACGCTGGAGCGGGGGAAGAAAAACTGAAACGGAACAGGCAAGCCCCCGGCTTCGTGAGAAGCCGGGGGCTTGTGCGCGGGGGGATGCTTTCTTGGCCCCCTCTGGGAGGGGGCTGGCAGCGCGAAGCGCTGACTGGGGGAGAGAAACCTTCGTGTTACGTCTCTCCCTCCGGCGCTGCGCGCCACCTCCCTCGCAGAGGGAGGCAGGGACGGGGGGAAAAAACGGATTCCCACGCCAGTGTGAGCACTGGCTCGGAATGACGGCGGAAAATGCGGGCGCGGGGAACGGTGTGTAGGGGCGGGGTTCTACCCCGCCCGAAACATTTTGCAAAATCGGCGGGAGGGGTAGAACCCCTCCCCTACGGACGAGCATCGGGGTGCGGCGTATAAATGACTCTCCCTCCGCCACGGCAAAGCCGTGACACCTCCCTCGCAGAGGGAGGCAGGGACGGGGGGGAAAAACGGATTCCCACGCCAGTGTGGGCACTGGCTCGGAATGACGGCGGAAATGCGGGCGCGGGGAACGGTGTGTAGGGGCGGGGTCCTACCCCGCCCGGAGCATTCCGCAAAATCGGCGGGAGGGGTAGAACCCCTCCCCTACGGACGAGCATCGGGGTGCGGCGTATAAATGACTCTCCCTCCGCCACGGCAAAGCCGTGACACCTCCCTCGCAGAGGGAGGCAGGGACGGGGGGGAAAAACGGATTCCCACGCCAGTGTGGGCACTGGCTCGGAATGACGGCGGAAATGCGGGCGCGGGGAACGGTGTGTAGGGGCGGGGTCCTACCCCGCCCGGAGCATTCCGCAAAATCGGCGGGAGGGGTAGAACCCCTCCCCTACGGACGAGCATCGGGGTGCGGCGTATAAATGACTCTCCCTCCGCCACGGCAAAGCCGTGACACCTCCCTCGCAGAGGGAGGCAGGGACGGGGGGAAAAACGGATTCCCACGCCAGTGTGAGCACTGGCTCGGAATGACGGTGGAAAATGCGGGCGCGGGGAACGGTGTGTAGGGGCGGAGTCCTACCCCGCCCGGAGCATTTCGCAAAATCGGCGGGAGGGGTAAAACCCCTCCCCTACGGACGAGCATCGGGGTGCAGCGTGTAAATGTCTCTCCCTCCGTCACGGCAAAGCCGTGACACCTCCCTCGCAGAGGGAGGCTTTGGGCGGGGGGACAAAAACTCAGGAAAAGGCGCAGAAAATGCAGTTTCAGCAGGGCCGGCGATAGTGACATTTCCAAAAATTGGCGGTATAATCTGTAAAGAACGCGTTAAAGCAGTGCCTGCCCGCCCGTGGCAAAGCGATGGCGGGGACAGGTCTGCGGCGCAGCATAAGAATAGTGATAGCAAGAGCAAAACCGGAGCGATCCGGCGACGCAAAGCTGAAGGGGCTGTCCTTCGATGAGTCAGCCAGCCAGTTGCCGAAATATGCAGGGGGTATTCTGCATATTTCGGCTTTTTTATTTGCCTGCGGCCCGGCAAGCCGCCGGCACACGAAGGGGAAAGAGAACATGGAAGTATTGAAAAAGGGAACGCGGAAAGCCAGGAAGATCGCCCTGGTGCTGTGCAACATCCTGCTGATGCTGGCGACGGTGCTGTTCACGGTGTATTACTCCCGGAACGCAAAGTCCGCGCAGGAGACCCTCATGCGGGAGAACTTCTGCAACACGGTGGACACCATGCGGCAGATCTCCGAGCACTATCTGTCCGGAGAGCTGTCCTCCGCCGACAGCTGGGCCGCCTATATCCAGCAGGAGCACATGACCCTGGACGAGGCGCTGGACTACATACGCGCCGTCAGCAGCCAGGAGGAGTGCGAGGCGCATTTCGTGGACATGGCCACCTTTGAGGCCTGGAGCACCGACAGCAGCAACGGCAGCAACACCGTCGGGATATACCGGAGGTACTTCGAGGAGAGCGGCGTCACCGTGGACGACTATATCACGCGGATGCGGAGGATGTTCGTCGGGGAAAAGACCGTGCTGGGCAAGTATATGCTGCAGGAGTCCCAGCGCACGGTCATCAGCCTGGGACGGGCCGTGACGCTGCGGCAGGACGACGGCTCGGACCGGGACTATCTGCTGCTGCGGGTGATGCCCATCGACACGATGAAGAAGCTGTGGCTGTTCCCGGTGAACTTTTCCGCGGCGGAGATCGGCCTGATCGACGACAGGGGTTGGTATGTGATCCCGTCAAACGCCATGCGGTCGGAAAACTTTGTGGAATTCGTCCGGTATTACAACTTCTCCGACGATTTCTTCGGCGCGGACGAGGTGCTGGCACAGCTGAAGGAGCAGGACAGCGGCCTGCTGGAGCTTCTGAACTCCAAGGAGCAGGACAGCTTCTGGTATTACTCCCAGCTGGACGGCTTTGAGGGGCTGGACATTCTGGGCTATATCCCGGCGGACGCGCTGGTGTCCGACACGGACAACGTCTCCGTGGTGCTCGTGGTGGCCGGGATGCTGCTGCTGATCGCGGTGATCGACGGCGTGTACGTGCTGAATATCAACCGGCGGCTGCGGGTGACGGCGGACATCGCCGACCGGGCCAGCCGGGCCAAGACCCAGTTCCTGTCCTCCATGTCCCACGACATCCGCACGCCGCTGAACGCGGTGCTGGGCATGACGGAGCTGGCCCAGAGCCACGCGGGCGACAGCGCCTACGTGCAGGAGTGCCTGCGGAAAATATCCCTGTCCGGCAACCATCTGCTGACGCTGATCAACGACATTCTGGAGCTGTCCCGGGTGGAGAGCGGCCGGATCAGCGTCAATCCCGCGCCCTTTGACGTGCGGGAGCTGGTGTCTGAGCTGGAGAGCATCACCCGCTCCCAGGCGGTGGGCCGGGGGCTGCACCTTGAGGTGCGGATCGGGGCGCTGCCGGAGGGCTGCCTTATGGGCGACAAGCTGCGGCTGACCCAGGTGTATCTGAACCTGCTGAACAACGCGGTGAAATACACCGATCTCGGCGGCAGCATCCGCATGGAGGTGGAGGAGGCGTACATAGAGAACGGCGTGATGCTCACCTGTACGGTGGCGGACTCCGGCGTCGGCATGACGCCGGAGTTCCAGAAGCTGATGTACGACTCCTTTGCCCGGGTGTCCGACAGCCGGATCGACAAGACGGAGGGCACGGGCCTGGGACTGGCCATCGTCAAGCGGATGGTGGAGCTGATGAACGGCACCGTCACCTGCAGGAGCGCACCGGGCGCGGGCACGACCTTCACCGTCCGCATCCCGCTGATGGCGGCGGTCATGCCGGCCGCCGCACCGCAGGAGGCGGGGCAGGGCCAGGTACGCTGCGGCGACCTGACGGGCGTTCGCGTTCTCATCGCCGAGGACAACGACCTCAACTGGGAGATCATCTCCGAGCTGCTGGACGACTACGGGCTTCAGTGCAGCCGGGCCGAAAACGGCCAGGCGTGCGTGGATATGCTCCGGGCAGCCCCGCCGAACGCCTACGATCTGGTGCTGATGGACGTGCAGATGCCCGTCCTCAACGGCCGGGACGCGGCCAGGGCGCTGCGGGCCGACCAGCGGGAGGACCTGCGCACGATCCCCATCGTGGCCATGACGGCGGACGCCTTTGCCGAGGACGTGCAGATGTGTCTCGACGCCGGCATGAACGGCCACGTGGCGAAGCCCATTGAGATAGATAAGGTCCTGGCGGAGATCCGCCTGCTGTTATTCCGTAAAAACGACGACGGCGGAAGCCGTGCCGATGAATGAAAAGAGGTAAGCAAAGATGAAGAAAGCAACAAAGCTCCTGGCACTTCTTCTGGCCCTGCTGACGGTGCTCACCGCCTGCGGTCAGAAGGCAGCGCCGGACGTGAAGGCAGACGAGCCGGTGAACACCGCGTTTGAGCCGAGGCTGGACACGGAAAAGACGGTGGAGCTGAAGGCGGGCGTGTTCTTCGGCAACTTTGAGGCGTTTGACCAGGTGATCAACCACTTCAACGAGTTCTATCCCAACGTGACCATCACCTATGACGCCATCGGCGACAGCAGCGATCCGGACTTCTGGAAGAACAACCCCAACCTGGACATTTTCATGACATCCGCGGAGCGGGGCTATTCCGCCGAGGGCTGCGTTGACCTGCTGGTCGCGGGCGTGGACTTCAGCGCGGCGGCGGACGGTCTGCTGGCCAGCAACACGGTGGACGGCAAGGTGCTGGCCCTGCCCATGGGGCTGATGCTCAAGGGCATCGTGGTCAACAGGACGCTGCTGGAAAACGAGGGGCTGACCATGCCCCGGACCTGGGCGGAGTTCCTGGGGGTGCTGGAGGCGCTGAAGGAGAAGGGCTACACCCCCATCCAAGGGCCTGACGCCGCCATGGGCGACCTGGTCTACAGCATGGGCATGGCCATGCTGCAGAATGACCCGGCGCTGTGCAAGGCCGCGGCGGACGGCGACGCGGCGGGCGCTGCCGCCCTGGAGATCGTGTACGACCGGCTGCTGGAGCTGTATGACAAGGGGTATATCTCCCACGAGGTCAACGCCGGGTATCCCGAGAACAACTACGACGGCGCGATTTTGAAATTCTTCGAGGGTGACGTACCGTTCTGGGTCTGCGACACGGAGAAGGTCAGCGGCATGAAGAAGCGGGAGTCCAAGTCCGAGGCTTTTTCCGCCAACCCCTTCACCTATGAGTTCACCTTCGCGCCTATGGGCGACGACGGCGTCTACGAGTACATCGAGCCGTGGTACGGCTTCGCGGTGAACAAGGCCGGCGGGAACAGCGACTATGCGGCGGAGTTTCTGCGCTTCATGGCCCGGGAGGACGAGCTGAACACGTTGGCGTCCGTCAAGGGCGTGCCGTCCATCGCCAAGAACGCGCCGGACGAGCGCTACGCGAACCTGAGCGCCATTGACGCGGTACAGCTCTCCGCCATTGACGACGGGACTGTGCCGGCGTATTACGGCACGCTGCTGCTCCACACCGTGGGCGATATGCTGGCAAACGGAGCACATGACGCGGGCGCGGCACTGACTGACTTTGTGGGCCGGTGCAGCGGCAGTACGACGGCGGAGTGAAGCATCCGCCATCCCAAATAACAGTAAAACAGCAGCCGCCGGTGCAGCGCACCGGCGGCTGCCGTTTTGCTCGGGCGGTGTGCAGGGGCGGCACAGCGCGCCCGTCAGGCTGAGAAAATATGTGTCTTTGTGCCCGGCTGGTCTGCCAGCTCGATCTGGAAGCTGCGGGCGTTGATGATGCTCTCCCGTTTGCACTTGGGGCAGAACAGCGGGAAGTCCCGCACGCGCTGGGTGTGCAGCTGGATGGCCCGCTCCGTCAGGGCGTCCTTCAGCTCGTCCATGCTCTGAAAGGACAGGTAGATCGGCTGGGTGGAGCGCCTTGTTCCTGTTGCCTATATCCTACAGAGGCGGTAGGAAGAAACTTTGTAGGCTCAGACAATTTTCTCTCACGGTGAGAATTCTCTATTGCGTTTCCGGAAAATGTATGTTAAAATTCCGCTAACGTTGAGACACAGAAAGGACGCCGCAGCCATGATGAACGCGATGACCGCTTATACCGCTGCTTACGCACAGGACGCCTGTGCGGCCTTCGTGCGCCCTTCTTCTGCCGACAACAGCCCTATCGTTATTTCTCTGGACGTCAGCCTGCTGGCGTCCATTTCCATTATTATTCTGCTGGCGCTGCTGGTGCTGGTACTGCTTCGACACGCATATCAAAGGACGACGTTCCCTCCCCTCCGCCCGGCCTTGCAGGCCTGATGGCACGAGAAAAAAGAGGCTTCGCCGTACCGGCGAAGCCTCTTTTTTATAGATCCCCGCCTGTCTGCCCGGCCAGCAGCAGGAAAAGGGGGCATATCTTCGGAACAATACAAAGGAGAAACTGATACAATGGCATTCCTGAATTTTGTTATGGCTTTGAGCCCGATCATCGTGGTGCTGGTGGGCATCCTGGGCTTTCACCAGTCTGCCAAGCGCGTAGCGCCTGTGGCGCTGGTCTGGACGCTGATCCTGGCGTTTACATACTTCAATGTCACCGGCGCGACGTTCAAGGAGAACGTGGCCGTATATGACGCACTGATCTGGAAGGGCATCAAGGAGGGCCTGAAGATCGTGCTGATGGTGTTCGGCGCATTCGTGATCCTGAACCTGCTGCGGGACACCGGGGCGATCGAGGAGGTCAAGGGGACGATCGCCCGCATCAGCGACGACCGCCGCGTGCAGGTGGTCATCATCGGCATGATGCTCCCCATCTTCCTGGAGGGCGCCGCGGGCGCAGGCTCTCCCGCCGCCATCGCCGCACCCTTCCTGGTGGCGCTGGGCTTTGACCCGGTCACCTCCATCGCGCTGGCCCTGCTGGGCGACGCCACGCCCTGCTCCTGGGGCGGCGCGGGTCTGACGACCATCAACGGCGGCGCGGCGCTTACCGACCTGGGGCTGAGCACCGTGGCGCTGAACTCCGCCATGGTGGGCCGCATCCATATGTTCGGCGTGCTGGTGATCCCCTTCATCATGGTGGCCATGACCTTCGGCCGCAAGGGCTTCAAGGGCATCGTGCCCTATCTGTGCTTTGCCGGTATCACCACCGGCGGCGTCATGTTCGTGCTGTCCAACTTCGTGGGCGCGGAGGTCACGTCCATGGGCACGGGCCTGGTGTCGATCCTGCTGAGCGTGGCCTATGTCAAGCTGGTGGGCGTCAGGACACCGGAGGAATACCGCTATCACTTCGACCGGGAGGAGCGGAAGTACGGCGCGTTCCGCGCACTGTCCCCCTACGTCTATATGCTGGTGCTGCTGCCCGCCGTGCGGTATGGCTTCCCGGCGCTGGTGAAGAACGGCTTCGCCGTCATGTGCACCTTCGGCTACATCGTGTGGGTGGACGTGGTGATCCTGATCTGCGGCTTCCTGGGCGCGATGACCCTGAAGACCGGGCTGAAGCAATACGGGCAGATCTGCTCCAAGACCGTGGGCCACGTGCTGCCGGTGCTGGTGACCATGGGCAGCCTGCTGGTGGTGTCCTATATCATGCAGTCCGCCAACACCGGCATGATGAACCTGCTGGCCTCTGACATCGCCAGCGTGGTGGGCCGGTTCTATCCCGCCGCGGCGGTGCTCATCGGCGCAAGCGGCTCGTTCATCACCGGCACGGGACTGGGGTCCAACATCATGTTCGCCGATATGCACATCCAGGCCGCCGAGGCGCTGGGCATGAACCCCATCACCGTTTTCGCCGGGCAGAACGCAGGCGCATCGCTGGGCAACCTGATCTGCCCCAACAACACGGTGGCCGCCTGCGCCACGGTGGATCAGATCGGCAACGAAAACCAGGTCATGAAGCGGACGCTGCCCGCCTTCGCCGTCATTCTGGTGATCTATATGGTGCTGACCATGCTGTATACCTGCGTACTGTTTCCCACGTTCGGAATGTGATATACTATAGCTGTGCAGAGTCCGGCAGCGCCGGGCGCATACGGAGAATTCAACGCAAAAGGAGTGTTTTGAAATGGTAAAAAAACGTGTGATCGGCGTGATCGGTCTGGGCCATGTGGGCGCGCACGTGGCGTACTCTCTGGCGGTGCAGGGCATCGCGGATGAGCTGATCCTGGTGGATCAGAACGAGCAGAAGCTGGCCAGCGAGGTCCAGGACCTGCGGGATGCCGCCGCCTACCTGCCCCACCGCGTCACCGTCCGCCCGGGGGACTTTGCCGATCTGGGCGAATGCGACGTGATCGTCAACAGCGTGGGCAAGATCGAGCTGCTGCGCGGCACCCATGACCGCGTGACGGAGATGGATTTCACCATTCCCGCCGTCCGGGGCTACGCCGCGAAGGTCAAGGCCAGCGGCTTTGACGGCGTGCTCATCAACATCACCAATCCCTGCGACATCGTCACCCGGGAGCTGGCGCTGGGGCTGGGCCTGCCCAAGGGCCGCGTGTTCGGCACAGGTACGGGTCTGGACACCTCCCGGCTGCTGAGCGCACTGGCGCGGCAGACCGGCGTTGACCACAAGTCCATCACCTGCTATATGCTGGGCGAGCACGGCAACCAGCAGTTCGCGCCCTGGTCCTGCGTCAGCTTCAAGGGTATGCCGCTGGACAAGTGGGCGGAGACGGACGAGCGCTTCCGCTTTGACCGGGAGGCCCTGCAGAAGGAGTCCATCGGCGGCGGCTGGGTGACGTTCTCCGGCAAGTTCTGCACGGAGTACGGCATCGCCACCACCGCCGCCCGGATGGCCCACATCGTCCTGCACGACGAGAAGGCCATCATGCCGGCCAGCATGGAGCTGTGCGGCGAGTACGGCGAAAGCGGCCTGTTCGCCGGCGTGCCCTGCGTCATCGGCGCGAACGGCGTGGAGGAGGTGGTGGAGCTGCCCCTCACCGACGAGGAGAAGGCCAAGTTCCACCAGTGCTGCGAGGGCATCCGCCACAACATGGAGCACCTGAAGGAGATCTGAACCGCATCCCTGCGGCAGGAAAAAAGCCTGTGACCGGCCGGTCACAGGCTTTTTTTGTTTCCATTTAATCCCTGTCGGGGCGGGGTGCATATTCACGGCAGCGCAGGAAGATACTACCCATGTAAAATCTGCTTTGACTGGAGGAATTTCATATATGAAAGCTACCGGCATCGTCCGGCGGATCGACGATCTGGGCCGCGTGGTCATCCCCAAGGAGATACGGAGGACCATGCGTATCCGGGAGGGCGACCCGCTGGAGATCTACACCACCCGGGACGGGGAGGTCATTTTCAAGAAGTATTCCCTCATCAGCGGGCTGGAGGATTTTGCCGCCCAGTTCTGCGACACGCTGGCCCGCAGCACCGATTTCACCGCCGCCGTCACCGACAGGGACGCGGTCATCGCCATCGCCGGGGCGGGCAAGCGGGAGCTGCTGGGCAAGCGGGTCTCCGTGGAGCTGGAGCGCATCATGGGTGAGCGCGGGGTGTACTGCGGGCCGGGGGTGGCCGTCAGCGACGAGAACGGGCAGTTCCGCGTCACCGTGGCCGCGCCCATCCTCTGCGAGGGCGACGTGCTGGGCGCGGTGCTGTTCCTCTCCGCCGACGGGCGCACCGGCGGCGAGACGGAGTGCAAGCTGGCCCAGACCGTGGCCGCCTTTCTGGGCAAAAACATGGAGAGCTGAGGGGCAGAAGAACGCCGCCCGTCCGGGAGACCCGGACGGGCGGCGGTTTGCTCTCTATTTCAGCGAGTAGGCGTTTAGCATCTCTCTGATCTTCTCCGGCGAATTGTACATCATCACATCAATGATGGAAAGGCCCGGTTCAAAGCGGCCTATGCGCTGTGTATACGGCAACAGCTCAGGCTGAAGAAATTCCAGTTTGATCCCTGCCTGCCGGTATTTTGACTTGTCAAAAAACGCTTCGCCTCCGGGTGCATTGACGTATTCATCCGCTCCCAATGCCCTGCATATCTCCAGCGCCCATTCATCTGGCTCACAATCACTTGGAACGTCCAATCCCATTTGAGAGAAAATGTCCCAATCCAAATCCAGACCCATATACTTGCACGGCTCTACCACACTTGTAACACTCATCTCCACCAGAGAGTCCGTCTCCCTGTCGATCACGCTGCGGACGATCTCCATCGTCTCCCGATAATACGGCGCTCGCTTTTTATATACCTCCAGCTGCGCCAGCAGCTTTTCCCGCCAATCGGTGCTGTTATTGATGTGCATATCGCAAATAGCCGTTTTCTGCGGCGCTTTTACCACCGGGACAGAAATATAGGTCGACCCTTCCGCAATATTGATGATCCTGTTCCTGTTCATCCAGCTGCGGCGCTCAAACTGCGGCGTGTCAAAAAATATATACTTATCGCAGGCCGCTATCAGCTGAAAATAACCGATATACGGAAAAAAGTACGGCTGCATGATCCCTAACTTCATATCTCTTCACCTCTCCTGACAGCGTTCTGTTCCCGGACGCAGTCCAGTGCTGCACGCACCACCTGGTCCATGTCGTAATAGCGGTACTCGCCCAGGCGGCCGCCGAAGATCACGCGCTGCTCCCGCTGCGCCAGCGCACGGTACGCCTGGTACAGCGCCGCGTTCTTCCCGTCGTTGACGGGGTAGTACGGCTCGTCTCCCGGCCGCCACTCCGCACTGTATTCCCGGGTGATGACGGTCTTCGGCTGCGTGCCGTACACAAAATGCTTGTGCTCGATGATGCGGGTGTAGGGCGTCTCCGCGTCGGTGTAGTTCACCACCGCGTTGCCCTGATAATTGTCCGTGTCCAGCAGCTCCGTCTCGAAGCGGAGACTGCGGTATTCCAGCGCACCCAGCCGGTAGTCGAAGTACGCGTCGATAGGGCCTGTATACAGCACGCGCTCCGCCAGGGCCGACAGCTCCTCCCGCCGGGGGAGGAAATCCGTGTGCAGCCGCACCGGGATGCCCTCCAGCATCCGCTCCACGAGAGCGGTGTAGCCGTCCTCCGGGATGCCCTGATGGCGGGCGTTGAAGTAGTTGTTGTCGTAGGTGAACCGCACCGGCAGCCGCCGGATAATGAACGACGGCAGCTCCGTACACGGACGCCCCCACTGCTTCTGCGTATACCCCTTTATCAGCTTTTCGTAGATGTCCCGGCCCACCAGCCGGATGGCCTGCTCCTCCAGATTTTGCGGTTCGCCGTCGCCGGACGCCTCCTGCTGCCGCCGGATCTCCGCCCGGGCCTGGGCCGGCGTGGTGACGCCCCACATCTGGTGGAACGTGTTCATGTTGAAGGGCAGGTTGTAAAGCTCCCCCTTGTAGTTGGCGATGGGGCTGTTGGTGAACCGGTTGAAGCGGGCGAAACGGTTTACATAATCCCATACCGCGTCGTCGTTCGTGTGGAAAATATGCGCGCCGTAGCGGTGGACGGCGATCCCCTCCACCGTCTCGGTGCAGGCATTGCCCGCCACATGATCCCGCCGGTCGATCACAAGGCAGCGCTTGCCGGCGTCTGTCATCTCCCGGGCAAACACCGCGCCGAACAATCCCGCGCCCACGATAAGATAGTCGTACTCTCTGCTCATAGCTTTAATTTCCCCGCCAAAAATGCCTCGTACCGGTCACAGATCTGCTGCACATCGTCCCCGAACTCGATCTGCCGGCCCTTGTGCAGCCACAGGATCTTGCTGCACAGCTGCCGCACCTGGGTGATGGAGTGGGAGACCAGGATGGTGGTCGCGCCGGACGCCAAAATCTCCCGCATCTTCGTCTCGCTCTTCTTCCGGAACGCGCCGTCGCCCACGGACAGCACCTCGTCCAAAATCAGGATGTCCGGCTGCACCAGACTGGCGATGGAGAAGGCCAGGCGGCTCTTCATGCCGGAGGACAGCTGCTTGAACGGGCGGTCCTCAAATTCCTTCAGCTCCGAGAACTGCATGATCTGCTCGTACATCTCGTCCATGAATTTTCGGGTGTAGCCCAGCATAGCGCCGCGGAGATATGTGTTCTCCCGCACCGTCAGGTCGCCGTCGAACCCGCTGGCCAGCTCCAGCAGCGCCGCGATCGTGCCCTCCCGTTGAACGCTGCCCTGGGTGGGCTCCATGATGCCGGAGACCACCTTCAGCAGCGTGGATTTGCCCGCGCCGTTCGTGCCGATGATCCCCAGCATATCCCCCTGCTCCAGGGTGAAGCTGATGTCTCTGTCCGCCCAGAATTCCGTGACGTGGTAGTCGTGCCGCAGCTTCCGCAGCACGTATTCCTTCAGTCCAATGTCCTTGAAGTCCCCTGTGATATAGCGGATGGAGACATCGCGGACCTCTAAAATGCTCATTTCCGCCTCCTTACACGTAGTACAGGAACCGCGTATTGTACTTCTTATACATCCAGCAGCCCAGGCCCAGCACGATCAGCACATCCGCCAGCATCAGCAGGTGGAACCACACCGTCGGGATCGCGCCCTCGATGACGATCTTCCGGAAATAGCGGATAAAGAGGTAGATCGGGTTGGCCAGGAACAGGCACTGCACCGTGTAGTCATAGTGGTCGATGGTGTAGAAGATCGCGGAGGCATACAGCAGGATCTGGGTAAAGATGCCCCAGAGGTACTGGATGTCCCGGAAGAACACATACAGCGCCGACAAGATCAGGCCCACGCCGATGTTGAACAGCACCAGCAGGCAGACGGGATACAGCAGCAGCAGGAACTTCCAGGTAAACAGGATGCGGTCAAACGCGCAGAACACGAAGAAAATGCACAGCGTCAGGCTGAAGTTGATCAGCGTCTGCACATTTTTGGAAAACAGGAACAGGTACTTGGGGATGTTGACCTTGGTGAAGATGGCCGCGTTGTTCACAAGGGATGTCATCCCTTGTGACGTGGACTCGTTGAAATAGGAGAACACCAGGTTGCCGCAAAACAGGTAGATGGTGTAATGCTCCATGGTCCTGCCGAAAAACTGGGTGAACACCAGCTTCATCACCAGCAGCATGAGCAGCGGCGACAGCAGACTCCACGCCATGCCCAGCACCGTGCGTTTGTATTTTTTCTTGAAATCGCGCTTCACCAGCTCCTCAAAGAGAAAGCGGTGGCGCAGGTATTGCTGCATCATGTCAAAATCCCAACGGCGCGGTCTCCGCGCCTGCTCCATTCGTTCTGCTTCGGTCTATTGCTTCGCCGCCCCGGTGTAGGTCTCAAACAGCCAGTCCACCGTGTCGGCCAGCGTATACTGCGGTCTCCATCCCATCTGCGTGTAGAACAGGGACGAGTCCATCTCGTCGATGAGCGCCGCGTCCCGCTTCTGCCGGGTGATGGACACCCGCCAGCCGTACAGCCGCCGCGCCTCCTGCTGGATGATGGGCGCGATGTCTTTCAGCCGGGTCGCTTTCTCCGCGCCGAAATTATACAAGGGCCGCCACTCCGCCGGGTCTTTCCGCAGCAGCGCCCGCAGGCCCGCGGCGGCGTCCCGTATGTCCAGCATGGCGAACTGCTGCTCCCCGCCCATGACGGTGAGCGCCCGGTCCTGAATGGCCCGCATGGTCATCTGCGACACCAGCCGCGCCTCCATGCCGACGCCGATAAGCCCGGCCATACGCAGCACCGTATAGCGGAAGCCATACGCCTCCGCCGCCTGGCGTGTCAGCAGCTCCTGGGCCGCCTTCGCCAGGGCATACGGCGAACTCGGCATCAGCTCCGTCGTCTCCGTCCAGGGCGTCCGCTCATTCTGCCCGTACACGCTGCGGGAGGAGATGTCCACCCACGCGATCTCTTTTCCGGACGTGCCCGCCTTTTTCAGCAGCGCGCCGGTCAGGGCCAGCGCCTCCGTCAGCTCCTGGCCGTTCTCCTGCCGGGGGAACGCACCGTGGACGATGACATCGCCGTCCGCCAGGGGCAGGCGTTCCAGCTCGTCCCAGTCGCAGCATTTCATATTCGCATAGCCCTGCCAGCGCTGGGTCAGCGCCTGGGGCTGCCGCGTGACCGCCACGATCTCCGCCTGGGGGTCGGCCCGCAGGGTCTGCTCGATCAGTTCACTGCCCAAAACACCGGCCGCGCCGGTCACGATCAGCCGCATACCGCACCTCTTTCACCTGTTATGTCCTCTTTTACCACGCTGAACGGCTCGACGGTGCAGCCGTCGCCCACCGTAACGCCCGGCGCGATCCGCGCAAAAGCACCCACGGTGACGCCGCGGCCCAGCACCGCGCCTTCACCGACCCAGCTGTCGTGCAGCAGCACGCAGCATTCGCCCAGCACCGCGCCGCACTCCACCGCGGCGGAGCGCAACAGGCAGCACCGGCCCACCGTGCTCCCGGCGTGGATGTAGCTGTGTCCTATCACTGTGCAGCCAGCCGCCACCGCCGCCCCGCGCTCAATGACCGCGGTGTCGGCGCAGTAGGTATACAGCGCCGCCTGCTTCTCCGCCGGCAAGCGCTCCAGAAAGCGTCCGCGCTGCGCCGCCGTCTCCAGCGCGTTGACCAGCCCGTCGCCCTCCTCCAGCCGGATGTCCTCCACCCGGCCGATCACATCGCAGCCGTCGATGTCCTCCGGCAGGCGCTCCAGTTCCTCGTCCGCCAAGCCCCGCACGTCCCACTTCATGCCGCTCTCGTTGCTCCGGAGCATCTGGCAGCAGACGCTCTGGCCCAGGCGACCCGCGCCGGCGATGACCACGCTCTGAACGTCCGCCAGCACCGTGTTTCTCGGCAGGGCCACATACCGGGAGAAGTCGATGTAGTTCAGCTTTCTGCGTACCGTGCCGCCCTGCTCCGTCTCCGGGAACACCTTTGCCAGTCTCCGCCGGATCTCCTGCTGCCGCTGTTCATCGGAGGGCACATAGGTTTTCCCCTCCTTCCGGCAGCGCAGCGCCTCGAACATATCCTTCCAATAGACCACGGACGATTCCGGATGGTGGTGCTCCCGTATCCACGCCACCGCCTTGTCGGACGGCAGCGGCTTCACAAATTCCTCAAAGGACATCTTCTCAATGTCGTCCGTGCAGCCCAGCGCGATGCCGTTGGCCGTGAAGCAGGTATAGACCGGGTTGTCCCGGGGCAGGAACACCTTATTCCCCACATAGAGGGAGCGGAAGATGTTCCCCAGCGCGTTCTGCCGGTGGGCACCGTACACGCTGACGTCGATGTCGCACAGCGCGTCGGTATACTTCTCCGCCGGCATAAGGCGCTTGAGACACACCGCCTTATCGCCGAAATAATCGTCGGCCCGCTTCTGCACCTCCGCCACGTACCCGTTCTTCTGGTTGTACCAGTCGTTGCCGTAGCTCAACGGCAGCACCACGCGGATGTTCTCGTCCCGGTACTGCGCCAGCGCGTCCAGCAGCTCCAGATGGTGGTTGAACGCATAGGCGTTGTGCGCCACCTGGATATAGACCTTGCCGTTGGCCCGGGGCGCCCGGCCGCGGAGCGACTCCATGGACGCGAAAGCGTTTTCCGAAAGGGGATAGGGCGTGTAGAACACCTTGGCCTTCCGGCCGAACTGCTGGTGGTAGACCTCCTCGTCCGGCTCAAAGATCACGCACACATAGGGCATATCCTTCCGCCCGTGATAGTTCACAAAGTTGATCGCCCAGCTCTTCGGCCCGCGCTCCTGCTTCCGCCAGTTATACAGGTCGATGCCCCGGATGATCCAGACGGACTTCCGCATATACCTGCGGAACACCAGCGGGATCAGCACCCTCTTGGCGCCGGACATCAGCCCGTGCCAGATAATATAGTCCGCCGCGTCGAATTCCTCGCAGATGGTCCGGAACTTCTGGCGCAGCGACCCCTCCGCCTCCCGGGAGTTGCCGTACTCCAGCAGCTTTCTGTCGTCGCCGCCCACCTCGTCGCAGTAGAGGAAGCGATGCTCCTCCTCCGGAAAATTGTTTCGGATCATGCGCGTATAGGTGTCCATCATCCGCACGCTGGACAGCGATACGTGTAAAAAGCGCATTTCTTCCCCTCCTGTGTCGTTCCTCTCATTATCCATATCTATGCCCGCCGGTCAGAAAGACCGCAGGCGGCGCACACACCTGCGCCACGTCAGCTTTATCAGTTCAAGCGGCAGCAGCGCCGCACAGCGCCGGCCGCCGTCCTCCGCCCGAAGCCGGGCCGCCGCGTCCCGCATGGTCTCCGACCGGTCGAACACCGCCCGCGCCCACGCCTTGGCATACAGCTCTCTGCGGAAGCGGGAGAAAACGATCCGCCTGCCGAATTCCTCATACGCATACCGCTCCATGGCCCGCGTGATCTGTATATCCCGCAGTATGGAGACCTCCCCGGCCAGCCGGGACGTAAGATTGCCGCCCTGCAGCGCCGGCGCGTAGCGGTACACGCTCATGGGCTTGTCAAAGCAGTAAAAATCGCCCTGCAGCAGGAAAATAAGCATGGCGGTCCTGTCGGAGATCATGGTGTCCGCCTCCGTCAGAACGGAGTAATCATGGGCGGGCGCACGGAAAATATTCCGGCGCATCAGGCTGGACGCCTGACCGGGCAGATGCACCCCGTCAAAGTCCGCCAGGGTGAAAACACGCTTCTGCCTGATCCACTCCGGCTTTCCCCGGATGGCGCGGCCGTTTTCATCCACGCACCGTATCCGGGAGGTGCAGCCGATGAAGCCCGGCGATTTTTTGAGAAACGCCACCTGCTTTTCCAGCTTCTGCGGGTCGATCCAGTAGTCGTCGCCCTCCAGCGACGCGATGAACTCGCCCCGCGCCTGCTGCAGCAGCAATACGGCGTTCCGCGCCGCGCCCAGGTTCTCCGGCCTGATAAATGCCCTGATAATATCCGGGTGCGCCCGGGCGTACTCCGCCACGATGCCGCTCGTCCCGTCGCTGGACGCGTCGTCCCCGATCAGCAGCTCATAGGAAAAGGACGTCTCCTGGGCCAGCACGCTCTCGATGGCCTGACGAATATAACGCCGCTGGTTGTACGCGATCAGTATCACGCTGACCAGCGGCTTTTCATCACACCGTTCTCTTTTATCGTTCATAGCCATACACCCGGTCAGAACGGCTCATGGAGACGCCGGACGTCAAACGGGCAGAACAGCATATCCCTGCCCTCCGTGTCCTCCGCCCGGACCAACGACTGGATGGCCCGGATCACCTCCGCCAGCTCCTCCAGATCCCGCCCCCTGATATGGGCGCGGAACACGGACTGGGTCATGGCCGCGTCGTCGGCGATCACATCGCCCTCTGTTTTCAGGTACTCCGCCGCCAGCACATTTTCCAGCGTCAGCACCTGCTCCCGGCCGCTCAGGCGGCCGATGACGCCGCTTCTAGCCGTCATGTTGAAGATGCCGCTGTAACCGCGCATATCGGAATAGATCTCCCGAAGCGTCCCCTCGCCCATGCTTCCGGTAAGGGCAAAGCGGAGCATCATCTCCAGATAGTCCACCCCATAGGCGTCGCGGATGTTGTGATAGTCGCACAGGGCGTTGAGCCTGTAGCCGCACTCGAAAAAGGTGATCCTGTCCGGCGCAGCGATGCCCTGGAAGAAAACGCAGCCGTTGGACGCGCCCACGCGCGCCAGCAGCCGCCTGAACCCGGGGTCGCTCTGCCGCAGGAACAGGTCCATATACTTGGAGGGCATCAGCGACAGGTCGTACTGTGACGTGACCCGCTCATGCTCCCTGGTGGGATAGCGATCCCGGAGGCAGACGAAGCTGATGACGCCGTCCTTGATGACGTACACCGCCGTGACCTCGCGGCCCACCACATATTCCTCCGCCACGATCTGTCCGCTGGGGGACTCCCGCACCGCCAGCGCCGCGGCCTGCCGCAGCTCCGCCTCATCGGTGCAGATCGTCACGCCCACACCGCCGCCGCCGTCCCGGGGCTTGACGATGAGCGGATATCGCAGCGCCCGCAGCTCGTCCTCTCCCAGGTCCGGCGTGACCGCATAGCTCTCCGGCACGTCGATGCCCGCCTGTTTGCAGCTTTCCTTGAAAAATACCTTGTCGAAGTTCAGCCGCAGCTGCTCCTCCGACGCATAAAAAGGCTTTCCGCACAGGGCGCAAAGCTCCTTTGTTTTCTTCAGGTTGAACTCATGCACGCCGGTGAAGATACCGTCCACGCCCTCGGCCCGGACCTTCTCCGCCAGGCGCTCCACCTCCGCCGTGCTGATGTCCCAGTATTCGTCCGCCATGAGCTTGGCCGGCGACCGCTCCGGCGCCACATTGTCCGTCACGATGGTGTAGACGCCCATCCGTTTGGCCGCACGCACAATGTCCGGCGTTGCCGCCGGACGACCGCCCATGATGAGCAGCTTTTTTCCTGCTACGCTCTGTTCCATCCCGTTCTCTTCCTCACTTATCAAGCCCCATGACGACCTTCTTCACCCTGGCCCGCAGGCTGCTTCCCGGCGGCAGCAGCGCGTTGATGACCTGCTGCTTCACCCGCCGGCCCGCGTCCGGCTCAAAATGCACCCGGGGCAGCTCCAGACAGGCCAGCGACGGCCGCCGCTTCGTGTAGTACACGCCGAACAGCCGCTCCGCCAGATACCCGTCCACCCGCAGCTCCTGCGTATTATAGCCGCTGAGGTCGGCGGTCTCGTCGAACTCCCGCAGGATCGGGAACAGCCAGCCGCAGTAGTCAAAGAACGTCTCCCGGTCCATGATATAGATATTGCCCCAGTAGCACACCGTTCCCGACAGATAGCGCTCCATGGCCTCCGCGTACTCCGGGTATCGGCGGGCCACGATGCGCTCCGCCAGCGCCAGGTCCTTCGCCCTGTGGAACGGCGCCGCACCGTAGTGTTCCCGCACGGAAACGTGCATATCCTCCCCTATGGGCGCAATGAGCTGGTATTGCCCGATCAGCCCGGCAAACGTACCGTAGCCCAGCTTCTCCAGAAGTGCTTCGCTGGGTTCGGACCGGATGATATACGGCCTGCGGCAGTGCGTGTCGGGGTAGAGATACCGCCGGTAGTGGAAAAAGCCGTAGTAGTCGGCGTCCGCGTTCTTCCAGGCCCAGTACTGGCCCGTCATCTCGCAGTAGCGCCGGTTCAGCCGCGAGATGTTCTCCCCGCTGTCGTCCCGGATGTACCCATCCAGCCGCTGGTCGGCCAGCGCCGCCCCCACGTGGACGGGATACAGCAGTCCGCCTTCCGGCACGGGAAATGCCTTGTGGCACGAGACAAATATTCGGATGTCAGGCGCTTGTCTCTCAGCCATGGGCATCTTTCTCCTCGGCATCTGTCAGCCATACACGGGCCGCCTGTGGGCGTCCCTCCGTCGTTTACAGCCCTTCGATCACATCGCAGACGCGGTCCACCTGCTCCAGCGTCAGGTCCGCGTACAGCGGCAGGCACAGGATCTCCTCCGCCGCCTTCTGCGCCACCGGCGTCTCCTGCACCGGGTAGTTCTGCCGCACCAGCGGGAAGGATGACGTCAGCGGATAGAAGTATTTCCGTGCGAAGATCTCCCGCTCCGCCAGCGCCGCCAGCACCGCGTCCCGGCCGTAGCCCAGCTGTTCCGGCAGAAAGCGCACCGGCATATAGGCGTAGTTGGACGCCACGCCCGCCTGCTCCGGGGACAGCACGACGCCGTCCCGCCCGCTCAGCCGCTGGCAGTACCGCTCCGCCGCCCGGCGGCGGCAGGCGATCTGCTCGTCCAGATGCCGCAGGTTGCAAAGTCCCATAGCGGCGGAGAATTCCGTCATCTTGGCGTTGGTCCCCATCATCTCCGACTGCTCGCCGTCGTACATACCGAACCGCTCCCACGCCGTGAAAAACGGCTTCAGCGATCCGTCGCCGTAGGTCAGGCAGCCGCCCTCCGCCGTGTGGAACACCTTGGTGGCGTGGAAGCTGAACATGGACACGTCGCCCATGGCCGCGGCGCTGACGCCGTTCTCGCTGACGCCGAAGGCGTGGGCCGCGTCGTAGATGACCTTCAGCCCATGTCTGTCCGCGATCTCCCGGATGGCCTGCCAGCGGCAGATGTGCCCGTACACATGGACCGGCAGGATCGCCACGGTCCTGTCCGTGATCAGCTGCTCCAGCCTCTCCGGGTCTAACGTGTACTGCTCCGCCTCGATGTCGCAGAACACCGGCGTCAGCCCCGCCCGGGCGATGGCCAGCGTGGTCGAGCCGTAGGTAAACGGCGTGGTGATGACCTCGCCGCCCCGGGGGAACTGGGCCAGCGCCGCCTCCAGCGCCTGGTGGCCGTTGCAGAACAGCGACACGTTCTCCACCTGGAAATACGCCCGCAGCGCTGCCGCCAGCTTCTGGTGCTTCGCGCCCATGTTGGTCAGCCAGCGGCTGTCCCATATATCCCGGATCTCCTCCACATACTCCTCAAAAGGCGGCATAGAGGATCTCGTTACCAAAATTTTGTCCATCGTCTGTTCCTCCCGCTTCCCGGTGGTATCGTTTCCCGTAACAGGGCCGTGTGCCGCTGTCGTCAACGGCCGGTCCAATGCAGATGTTCTTTGCTTCGCAAAGAGCGAACCCCCGTGGGGGTTCGTTACATAATATATATTTTGCATCATTATACCAGGATGATAGGTAGAAAGCAAGACCTTTTCCCACGCGGACAGCATATGCCGCTTTTGCTCTGAAATGCGGGGCTGTGCGGTTCTGTATTTCCGTAGGGGCGGGGTTCTACCCCGCCCGAAACATTGTACGAAATCGACGGGAGGGGTACCCCAAGGGCACTCGTTCCGCTGCGCTCCACAGCGCTTGCCCCTCCCCTACACTGTCATTGCGAGACCAGTCCGCAGACTGGTCGTGGCAATCCGCGTCCCCGCGCCCGCAGGCGCGGAACTCCCAAAGCCTCCCTCTGTGAGGGAGGTGGCATGGCCTTCGGCCATGACGGAGGGAGATAAAAAAGAAGACGGGCGGGGCAGAGCCCCGCCCCTACACACGTTCTGATGTACCGTGTGAGCATTCCTTGCCTCTCCCTTTGGGAGAGGTGGCCGAGCGCAGCGAGGACGGAGAGGGCAAACCATGACCATACCAGCCCTCTCAGTCACCTGCGGTGACAGCTCTCCCAAAGGGAGAGCCAAGGGCCTGCACCCCGTTATATAGGCGCATACCAACGGCGGCCACCGGCCGCCACCTACCTTTGCCGCTTCGCGGCAAAGGCGCGATTTGATAATCGCCCTCCCCTCCCGGAGGGTGTTTCCAAAGAGGGAGGGCCGCAGCCCTCCCTCTTTGGTCGTTTCAAGGGGAAAAGATTTTTAAGAAAAGGGGGAAATCGAAATCCCCCTTTTCTTAAACCGTTCTTTGGTTACTTTCTTTCGGGAAAGAAAGTAACCCGTCGGAGACAAAAAAGAAATATCCCCCTCACCGCCACACCCCCACAAACCCGCCGTCATGCAGCTGCTTCACCACCAGCACCGCCAGCGGCAGCAGCACCATCCCCGCCACGCCCATGACGCAGAACCCCACATACATGGCCGCCAGCGCCACCAGCGGCGGCAGCCCCACCTGTGCCGCCATGACCTTCGGCTCAAGCACGCTGCGCACCACGGCGATGACGGCGTACAGCGCCGCCAGGGCGATGCCCCGGGGCACGTCCCCCGCCACGCACAGCACCGCCGCCCAGGGCAGCAGCACCGTCCCCGTGCCGAACACCGGCAGCGCGTCGATGAGGGCGATGAGCAGCGTCAGCAGCAGCGCGTACTCCTGCCGCAGCAGCAGAAGTCCCGCCAGCAGCTGCAAAAACGTCACCAGCAGCAAAATACACTCCGCCCGCAGCCACTTGCCCAGCGTGTCCAGCACGCTGGCCTTCACGCCTCCCGCCCGGCCGCGCCACCGCGCCGGCAGCTGCCGCCGCAGGAACGCCATCACCTGGGGATAGGCGGTCAGGGTGAAGAACACCGCCAGCACTGTCGTGCCGCAGGCCAGAAACAGCCCCGGCAGCGCCGCCATCAGCGATGACAGCCCCCGCAGTGCCGCCGAGGACGCCTGTCCCGCCAGCGTGGAGGCCAGCCGGGGCAGGTCCTCCAGCGCGCCCTCCGCCCACCGCCGCAGCCCCTCCGGGCAGGCGGCGCAGAAATCGCTGACCCGGGTCTGCACCCGCTCCAGCGTCTCCGGCAGCCCCGCCAGCATCTCCGGCAGGGAGGACAGCAGCGCCAGCGCCTGCTCCACGGCCCGCACCAGCACCAGGATCAGCACTGCCAGCAGCCCGCCCACCAGCACCAGCGTCACCACCGCCGCCGTGAACCCCCGTTTCAGCCGCAGCCGGCGACGGGCCTGCTCCATCAGCGGCTCGAGCACCATGGCCAGCCCCAGCGCCAGCAGAAACGGCAGCAGCCACACCAGGGCGTACCGCACCCCGGCCCACACCAGGGCCGCCACCGCCCCGTACCACGCCAGCGCCGCCAGCCTCTCCCCGTACTTCACACCGTCCCCTCCTTTTGCCCCGCAGGCCATATACATTTATTCAGCTTTTGTGCAAAATGCAGTCTATTATTTTCCATATGTATTTAATATTTTTTCAAATTTTTTTCAAGTTCCGCTTGCACCCAAAACCCACCTGTGGTATCATACTCGCATACACTTGTTCGTATAGGGCGGACACGGGAGGAACACTATGGAAAAACAGAAATACTATTTGGTCACGGCCGAGGCGCTGCCCGAAGTCTTCCTGCGGGTGGCGGAGGCCAAGCGGATGCTCCAGGTGGGCGAGGCCACCACCGTGGGCGAGGCCGCCAAGCAGGTGGGCATCAGCCGCAGCGCCTTCTACAAGTACAAGGACGCGGTGCAGCCCTTTCAGAATATGCACGCGGGCCGCATCATCACTTTTTACGCTCTGCTGAAGGATATTCCCGGCGTGCTGTCCAATTACCTGTCTATTTTTGCCAATTCCGGCGCAAATATTCTGACCATCAACCAGACCATCCCCACCAACGGCTGCGCCGGCGTGACCATCTCCGTGGGGACGGACGATATGTCCCAGGAGCTGGAGGAGCTGATGTCCCGGGCCACGGCGGCGGAGGGCGTGCTGAAATTTGAGATCATGGCGGGCTGAGCCCCTGCGGCGATAACAGGCTCGACCCCTGCAAAGCACAAAAAACCTGTCATTGCGAGCCAGTCCGCAGACTGGCGCGGCAATCCGCGTCTCCCGTCCTGCCTCCCTCTGAGAGGGAGGTGTCACGGCGCAGCCGTGACGGAGGGAGAGACGGGCGGGGTAGAACCCCGCCCCTACACTAAGATTACGGATTCCCACGTCGCTTCGCTCCTCGGAATGACAGGGGCGGGTTTACCGACAAGCTGAAAAAAGAACCGTCCTTCCGGACGGTTCTTTTTTTGTGTTGGGAGCTTACTCCGCCTTGGGAGCGGCAGCCTCGGCAGCAGCCTTGGCGGCAGCGGCCTTCTTCTCAGCGGCGGCCTTCTGCGCGGCCTTGAACTTCTCCTTCTCCTCGGGAGTGGGGATGGGCTCGATGGCGTTGCGGGGGCAGGCCTTGGCGCACATGGTGCAGTTCTTGCACTTGCTGTAGTCGATGACGGCCACGTTGTCCACAACGTGGATGGCGTCGAACTTACAGGTGCGCTCGCACATACCGCAGGCGATGCAGCTGTTGGCGCAGACCTTGGTGACGGCCGGGCCCTTGTCCTTGTTGGAACAGTTGACGAACACCTTCTGCTTGTAGGGCACCTCCACGATCAGGTGGTGCGGGCAGGCAGCGCGGCAGGCGCCGCAGTTGGTGCACTTCTCCTTGTCCACCACGGCCACGCCGTTCTCCACGTGGATGGCGTCGAACTTACAGGCCGCGACACAGGAGCCGAAGCCGAAGCAGCCGTAGCGGCAGGCCTTGGCGTCGCCGCCGCAGACCTTGGTGGCAGCCAGACAGTCCTTCACGCCGCGGTACTCGAAGTTATCCTTGGCGTTGCAGCCGCCGTTGCACAGCACGTGGGCCACCATCTTGTCGCCGGAGGGCGCTTCCATGCCCATGATGGCCGCGATCTTGGCGGCGTTCTCAGGGCCGGCGGGGGCGCAGGCGGTGACAGGGGCTTTACCGGCCAGGATGGCCTCGGCGCAGCCGCCGCAGCCGGGGTAGCCGCAGCCGCCGCAGTTGGCGCCGGCCAGGCAGCTCATGATCTCAGGCAGGCGGGGATCGACCTCGACCTCAAAGACCTTGGCGGCGATGGCCAGGATCAGGCCGAAGATGATAGCGAGAGCGCCGAGAACGACGATCGCCCAAATCAAAGTAGTCATATTCTTCTACCTCCTTACCAGACCTTCAGGCCGCTGAAGCCCATGAAGGCCAGGGCCATCAGGCCGGCGGTGACCAGCGCGATGGGGAAGCCGTCAAAGGCCTTGGGGTTTTCGCTGGAGATCTCCAGCTGCTCACGGACAGCCGCGAACAGGAAGATGGCCAGCAGGAAGCCCAGACCGCCGGTGATACCGTAGACCACGGACTCGATGAAGTTGTAGTCGTTCTGGGTGTTCAGCAGGGCCACGCCCAGCACGGCGCAGTTGGTGGTGATCAGGGGCAGGTACACGCCCAGGGCGGTGTACAGGGTGGGGATGTTCTTCTTCAGGAACATTTCCACGAACTGCACCAGACCGGCGATGACCAGGATGTAGGCCACGGTCTGCATGAACTCCAGGCCCAGCTTCACCAGGATGATGTTCACGCCGTAGCAGAATGCGGAGGCCAGGCCCATAACGAAGGTCACGGCCGCGCCCATACCGATGGCGGTGTCGATCTTCTTGGACACGCCCAGGAAGGGGCAGATACCCAGGAACTGGGCGAAGATGAAGTTATTGGTCAGAATAGCGCCAAGAGAGATGGCGAGCAAAGTAGTCACACTCATAGCTTACTTGGCCTCCTTTTTCTTTTCGCTCTTGGCCAGCGCCCACTGCATGACGGCAATGAGGCAGCCCAGGGTCAGGAAGCCGCCCACAGGCAGCGTCAGGACGCTGACACCGAATTCCTCGGGGAAGATGACGATGCCGGGAGCGCTGCCCAGAGCGCCGCCGCCCAGCAGACCGCCGCCGAACTTGCCGCTGCCGAAGAACTCACGGAACACGCACATCACGATCAGGACCAGCGTATAGCCGATGCCCTGGCAGATGCCGTCCACCGCGGAAGCGCCCACGCCGTTCTTGGAGGCAAAGCCCTCGGCACGGCCCAGGATGATGCAGTTGACGACGATCAGGGGGATGAACACGCCCAGGGAGTTGGACAGGGCGGGGACGAACGCCTTCAGCAGCAGGTCCACGCAGGTAACGAAGCCGGCGATGACCACGATGTAGCAGGCGATACGCACTTCATTGGGGATGATCTTGCGCAGCAGGGAGATAAAGATGTTGGAAAGGGTCAGGATGATCAGCACGGAGACGCCCATGCCCAGGCCGTTGAAGAACGACGTGGTGATGGCCATGGTGGAGCACATACCCAGCACCTGCACCAGCACGGGGTTCTGTGTGATCAGGCCCTCTTTCAGTTGCTTACCGAAATTCATAATACAGCTCCTCCTTTCTTAGCCCAGCAGTTCGGCAACAGCCAGAGCGGCGTTGGCGCCCATGTTGATGCCCTTGGTGGAGACCGTAGCGCCGGAGATGGCGGTGACGTTCTTGCCCACCACCAGCGTGCCGGCACCGCTCATGCCCTGGAACTGATCCAGAACGGGAACGCCGGCGGCGTTGGGCTCGTTGCCCACGACCTTCGTGCCGATGCCGGAGGTCTCGGAATGGCTGACCACGGAGATGCCGGTGATGGCCTTGTCGGCGTCCACGCCGACCATCATGACGATGCTGCCCTGAGAGCCGGAGGCGGAGATCTTCATCACGTAGCCGGCGTCAGCGCCGCCGTTGGTGACGGGATACAGCTCCACCAGCTTGCCGCCCTGGGCGGCCGCGGCGGCGGTCATGTCGTCGGTGATGTCCAGCTTGTCGCCGAACTCGCTGCCCTCGGGGGCAACGGCGCTCATGGCGATCTTGGTGTTCTCGGCGTCGATGGCCGCGATCTTGTCGGCGGTGATGTTGTTGACCAGACCCAGCAGGGCGGCCACGACCAGGGAAATGATGGTCAGAGTACCGGCGACCTTGAGAATAAACTTACCGGAGATCTTCATTATTTCGCCGCCTCCTTCTTTTCTTTCTTCGCAGCACCGTAGATGGTGGGACGGATGTACTTATCCAGCAGCCAGGTGGTGCAGTTCATGATCAGGATGGAATAGCAGACGCCCTCGGGATAAGAACCGAAACGGCGGATGAAGCAGGTCAGCAGGCCGCAGCCGATGCCGAAGATCAGCTGGCCGGGCTTGGTGACGGGGGAGGTGGCATAGTCGGTAGCCATGAAGATAGCGCCCAGCATCAGGCCGCCGCCGAAGACGTTATACAGCATATACTGCACGTTGTCGATGCCGGCGGGAGCGGCGATGAGGGTCAGGACTGCCACCGTGCCGATGTACGCCACGGGGATCTGCCAGGAGATGACCTTGCGGATGAGCAGGTAGACGCCGCCCACCAGCAGGCACAGGGCGGAGACTTCGCCCAGAGAGCCGCCCACCTTGCCGATGAACATATCGCCGATGGAGTAGTTGCTCATCAGGGTGGTGAAAGCCTCCTCCGTGCCTTCCTTCATGATGGCCATGGGGGTGGCGGCGGAGGTGACGTCGGGACGGATCTTGGGGATGGCCCAGGTGGTCATGGCGGTGGCGTAGCTGGCCAGCAGGAACGCACGGCCCGCCAGAGCGGGGTTCAGGAAGTTGCAGCCGATGCCGCCGTAGAGCTGCTTGACCACAACGATGGAGAAGAACGCGCCGATGATGATGACCCACCAGGGCAGATCAACGGGGCAGACGAAGCTCAGCAGCATACCGGTGACAACGGCGCTGAGGTCGCCCACCATGCAGGACTTCTTCATGAGCTTGCGGTAGGCCCACTCAAAGAACACGCAGGACACCACGGACACCAGCGTCAGGACCAGCGCCTTGATGCCGAAGCAGTAGATGCTCCAGCCCATGGCGGGCAGCAGAGCGATGATCACGTCCAGCATGATGCTGCGGGTATCCTCGTTGGAGCGGATATGGGGAGAGGAGGACGCGATCAGCTTCAGATTTTTGTAATCAGTCATGGTTTACGCCTCCTTCTTTTCGGCAGCGGCCTTTGCCTCGGCCTCCGCCTTGGCCTTGGCGGCCATTCTCGCGTTGTTGACCTCCTGCTTGCCCAGGCGGAAGGCGTGGGTCAGAGGCAGGCGGGCGGGACAGGTGTAGGTGCAGGCGCCGCACTCGATGCAGTCCATGCCGTGCAGCACGTTCTGCCAGGTGTCCACGTCGCCCTTCATCAGATACTTATACATAAAGATGGGCTCGAGCCGGATGGGGCAGACGCCCACGCACTTGCCGCAGCGGATGCACTGGGGATCTTCCACATACTGCTCTTCCTTGTCGGCAAAGGCCAGCATGGCGCCGGTGCCCTTGCCCACGGTGACGTCCAGGTCGTACTGGGCCAGACCCATCATCGGGCCGCCCATGATGAGCTTGTAGGTCTCATCCTTCAGGCCGCCGCAGGCGTCGAACAGCTTGGTGATGGGCGTGCCGATGGGACACTCGATGTTCTTGGGATCGATGACGCCGGAGCCGGAGACGGTGACGATCTTGTTGACCACGGGCATACCCTCGTACACCGCGCGGTAGATGGCGCAGGTGGTGTTCAGGTTGAAGATGCAGCAGCCCGCGTCGGCAGGCAGCTTGCCGCTGGGGACCTGACGGCCGGAGACGGCCTGGACCAGCTGCTTTTCAGCGCCCTGGGGATAACGGGTGTGCAGGACCTCCACCACCACGGGGGCGTTCAGCTCCGCGATGGTCTTGTTCAGCACGTCGGCCGCGTTCTGCTTGTTGGCCTCGATGCCGATGTAGACCTTGTCCACGCCGAAGCACTTGGCCAGCAGGGTCGCGCCCTTGATGACCTGCTCGGGACGCTCCAGACAGGTACGGTGGTCGCCGGTGATGTACGGCTCGCACTCCGCGGCGTTGATGATCACGTAGTCCACCTTGCCCAGACCGGAAGAGATCTTGACGTGGGTGGGGAACGTAGCGCCGCCCTGGCCCACGATACCGGCGTTCTTCACGATGTCCACCAGCTGCTCGGGAGTCAGGCTGTCGGGGTCAGCCACGGGTTTGACTTCCTCGGAGATCTCATCCTGGAAGTCGTTTTCGATGACCACGGACATCATCTTGCCGCCCATGGAGAAGGGCCGCGGCTCAACGGCCTTCACCGTGCCGGAGATGCTGGCGTGGATGGGTGCGGAAACAAATCCGCCGGGTTCGCCGATCCTCTGTCCAATTTTTACCTTGTCGCCCACCGCAACGATAGGCTTGCAAGGCGCACCGATGTGCATAGACATGGGAATGACCACCTCAGCCGGCGCTGCCAGCTTTTCGATGGCCTTTTCATTGGTTGCGGCCTTCATATCGTTGGGATGAACGCCGCCAAAGAATGCTTGTGCCATTGTCTTCACCTCATCTTACTACCGGGTGGCCCTATGCCACCGCATACTATTCTAAATATTACAACAAAAGTTTTCTCTTGTCCAGTCCTGATACGGTATTTCTCCCGGTTTTTTGCCTTTTTTGTCGTGTGCTTAACCGCCTGTTCTGCCATGTATGCCCACTTTGTCCACTTTTCGCCGGGCAGGCGGGACGCCGCTTGTATTTTCCGCCGCCGTGTGATAGACTATTGCCGCAGACGGGAGGAAATGACAACGCTCCCGCGAGAAAGGAAAGACGACTATGCTTGACCGCGTACAAATAAAACTGGAGGCCAAGGGCGTGGTGCGCTCGGCAAAGGTGTCCGCGTATCTGTTCACCCTGCTGGCCCTGGCGCTGGCGTTCCTGCTCAGCGGCGTCAGCGACTACATGAACATGGACGATATGTGGGCCTACGATTACTCCGTGCGGACCGGGTTCGACCTGAGCTTTCTGGCGCTTCACGGGGCGTACCCCACCATACTGGTGCTGTTCGTGTCCGTGGTGACCACCCTGACCGGGCTCATCCTGGACGCCGGCACGGCGCTGTACCACCTGGGCGTGCGGCGGGGTGAGGAGATGCCCTACACCACGCTGTTCGACGGGTTCTCCTTCGCCGGGAAGATCATCCTGCTGTCCATCGTGCAGTACATCTTCATCTTCCTGTGGACGCTGCTGTTCATCGTGCCGGGCATCATCGCCGCGTACCGCTACCGCTTCGCGCTGTATAACCTGTGCGAGAACCCGGACATGGGCGTGATGGAGGCCCTGAACATGAGCAAGGCCCAGACCATGGGCTTCAAGGGCCAGCTGTTCGTGCTGGACCTGACGTTCATCGGCTGGTATCTGCTCAGCGGCCTGACGGCGGGCATCCTGCTGATCTGGCTCGTGCCCTACCGGATGCAGACGGAGATGGGCTACTTCCAGCAGATCAAGAACATCAAGGGCATCGGGTACTTCCTGGAGCAGCCCCGGCCGGAAAATGACGACACGTTCCGGCCCAACGACCCCTTCGGCGGCGGAGACAACTCCCAGTGGTAATGTTTTCCAGCGAAAAGCAATGAGACAACTCGCAAGTTGTCTCATTGTTTCTTTTTGTGCAACTTTCACAGTTTTGCCATAACGTGTGCTTCTCATAGCGGGTAGTTCATTAAAAATTTAACAAATACGGTTTTTTGACTTGCGGTTAATTTTTTAACGTAGTAAACTGGTCTTATCCGGACACCGACCGGTGTAACGCGCCGGCCAGGCCCTCATCCCTATCAAAAATGTGTTGTTAAGGAGAGTGTCGCTGTGTTCAAAAAATTCACCAACGGCTGCGTGCGCGTAGTCAACAGATGGCTTCCGGATGCGTTCCTGTTCGCCATCATCCTGACCATCATCACCTTCATCGGTTCGCTGCTGGCCACCAAGATGAGCGTCGTGCAGGTGCTGGCCGCCTGGGGCGATCAGAAGGGCGGCTTCTGGGGTCTGCTGAGCTTCTCCATGCAGATGGCTCTGGTGCTGGTATTCGGCTCTGCCATGGCCTCCGCCAAGCCCTGTAAGAAGGCGCTGCAGGCCGCGGCAGGTCTGTGCCACAATGAAAAGCAGGCCATCCTGGTGACCACCTTCGTGTCCACCATCTGCTGCTGGCTGAACTGGGGCTTCGGCCTGGTCATCGGCGCGCTGCTGGCCAAGGAGGTCGTGCGCCGCGTGCCCACCGTGGACTATCCCCTGCTCATCGCCTCCGCCTACTCCGGCTTCGTGATCTGGCACGCCGGTCTGTCCGGCTCGATCCCCCTGGATCTGGTGGCCGGCAAGACCTTCGGCGAGGTGATGTATCAGGCACCCATCACCGCCACCGTGTTCCACCCCATGAACCTGATCATGGTGGGCGTGATTTTGGTGCTGATGCCCTTCGTCAACTACGCCATGCACCCCGACAAGGAGCACACCATCACCGTGAACCCCGCCCTGCTGGTGGACGAGGAAGAGCGTACTTATGTGAAGGATACCCCCGCTGAGAAGCTGGAGCACTCCAAGATCCTGTGGGTCATCACCCTGGTGCTGGGCTTCGGCTACATCGTGTACTACTTCGCCACCAACGGCTTCACCCTGGGCCTGAACATCGTGAATATGATCTTCCTGTTCCTGGGGCTGCTGCTGCACGGCGACCTGCGCCGCTATGTGGACGCCATCGGCGACGCGGCTGCCGGTGCTGCCGGCATTCTGCTGCAGTTCCCGTTCTACGCCGGTATCATGGGCCTGATGGTGGCCGCCAACGACCAGGGCGTGTCCCTGGCGGGCGTCATCTCTGAGTTCTTCGTAAGCATCTCCACCAACGTGACGTTCCCCATGCTGTCCTTCCTGGCTGCCGGTATCGTCAACTTCTTCGTCCCCTCCGGCGGCGGCCAGTGGGCCGTTCAGGGTCCCATCATGATGCCCGCCGGCGCGGAGATGGGCATCGAGGCGGGCCGTACCGCCATGGCCATCGCCTGGGGCGACCAGTGGACCAACATGATCCAGCCGTTCTGGGCGCTGCCGGCGCTGGGCATCGCCAAGCTGTCCGCCCGCGACATCATGGGCTATCTGGTGGTGGTCCTGCTGTTCACCGGCGTGGTGGCCTGCCTGGGCTTCCTGGGCTGGGCGCTGTTCTTCTAAAAAATCCCGTCCTCACAATATACGCCAAAGCACACAGGGACGGCGCGAAAGCGCCGTCCCTGTGTTTGTCGAAAAGCCTGTCATTGCGAGCCAGTCCGCGCCGCGAAGCAAGTACCCTTGGGGTGCAGACTGGCGCGGCAATCCGTTCCCAAAATGCAAAACCCCTTGTGCTTCTCAGCTTTACTGTATTCGGAGTTACGGATTCCCACGTCGCTTCGCTCCTCGGAATGACAGGGTGGGTTTATGGATACGCACACAGGGACGGCGCGAAAGCGCCGTCCCTGTGTTTTTTGTTTTACGGTGCATGGCGTGGTGCGGCAGAATGTGTGTAGGGGAGGGGCTCTGCCCCTCCCGCTGTTTCCGCACAGTCTTTCGGGCGGGGTAGAACCCCGCCCCTACGCCAACCCCGTTCTATTCTCCGGCGGGCTGGCTGCCGTCAAAGGGCGTTTCCAGGCAGGTCAGATCCCGGAGACACTTGCGGAAATCGTGGCAGAAGGCGGCGTACTCGTAGCCGGTGCAGATACGCTCGTCCATGACGATGCCCAGGGGCATCATCTTCTTGCTCAGGTCGCCGCTCATGTAGTTGGGCACGGGCTTGCCCATGCAGACGAACACGCTGGTCGTGCCGAACTCGTAGCAGTGGTGGTGGATATAGCTGGTCTTGATGGAGGCCAGGTTGGTGATGAACATACTGGTGTGGAAGGGGCTGAGGTCGATGATCTTCCGGGGCAGCAGGCCGTGCTTGTCCAGATGGTAGGCCAGCCAGATGACGAACTTGGGCAGGCCGGGGATGGAGAACATCATCTTGGCGAACTTGTCGGTGCTGTTTTTCTGCTCCGTCTGGCTGTTGGCGTCGATGGCGTCGGTGATCTTCTGCTGGATGGTGAAGATGGTGTCGGAGGGTTCAAGGTAGATCTTCAGCGTCGTCTCGTCCGGCGAGCCGTCGGCCCGCTTTTTCAGGATGACGAAGGAGACGCAGAAGTGGTTGCGCTCGTACAGATGGCTGTTGACCACGAACCAGTTCAGCTTGGGATTGGACTGGTATGCCTTGTAATAGGCGGCGATGATGACCGCCATGTGGTTAATGCGGACGCCGCTGCGGCGCTTGTCGCGGATATAGGCCTTGATGACCTCCTCGTCGATGTTCTCGGTGATGGTGTTCCAGGCATCGTACCGCTTGGGCATGATGTAGGGGATCGCTGCCACGATGGGCGGCAGATCTTTTACGCGCTTTCCGTCAGGACGCATGGGCAAACCCTCGTTTCTGTCTGTGTTGAGAACATCATACCCCACATTTCGTCCATTTGCAACCGTTTACGGCCATTTGCGGAGGACGGAATTTTTTCTTTACCTTTCGCCGCACATTTGTTATAATAAAGTATTATCATGGGATGGTGTTTCTATTTTGTGCGGAGGGAGGGTCTGCCATGAAATTCACCAGATGGCGCATTGCGCCGGAGCATCCGGAAGCCCAGGCGCGGCTGACGGCGGCAGGCTATCCCTATCTCGTGTCCGCCGTGCTGGCGGGCCGGGGCGTGGAAACGCCGGAGCAGGCCGCGGCCTTTCTGGAGCGGGAGCAGTCGCTGACGTACAGCCCGTTCCTGATGAAGGACATGGACAAGGCGGCGGCGCGGGTGCAGCAGGCGCTCTCGGACGGCGAAAGGATCGCCGTGTTCGGCGACTACGACGTGGACGGCATCACCGCCACCTGTATTCTGGTGGACTATCTCCAGAGCCGGGGGGCGGACGTGGTGCATTATATCCCCCGGCGCATCGAGGACGGCTACGGCCTGAGCTGCGACGCCATCCAGGGGCTGTATGACAAGGGCGTGCGGCTGCTCATCACCGTGGACTGCGGCATCACCGGCGTGGAGGAGGTGGACTTCGCCAATGGCCTGGGCATGGACGTGGTCATCACGGACCACCACGAATGCCGGGAGGTGCTGCCCCGGGCGGCGGCGGTGGTCGATCCCCACCGGGCGGACTGCGAATATCCCTTCAAGCATCTGGCGGGCTGCGGCGTGGCGCTGAAGCTGGTGCTGGCCCTGGGCGGGCCGGACCGGGAGGCGGCGCTGTTCGCCCGATACTGCACGCTGGCGGCCATCGGCACGGTGGCGGACGTGATGCAGATGTCCGGGGAGAACCGGACCATCGTGTCCCGGGGGCTGGACGGCATCGAGCACTCCGACTTCATCGGCCTGCACGCGCTGCTGAAGGAGGCCGGGCTGACGGGGAAGGACGTGTCCTCGGTGCAGATCGGGTTCGTGCTGGCGCCCCGGATCAACGCCGCCGGGCGCATGGGCGCGGCGGACATGGCGGCGGAGCTGCTGCTGTGTCAGGACGAGGCCAAGGCCGAGGAGCTGGCCAAGGCGCTGTGCGCCCTGAACCGGGAACGGCAGAACGTGGAGCAGGACATCTATACCCAGGCCGAGGAGATGATCGGCCATATGCCGGACCGGCAGCGCAGCGCGCTGGTGCTGGAGAGCAGCCGGTGGCATCAGGGCGTGGTGGGCATCGTGGCCAGCCGGCTCAGCGAGAAATACGCCCGGCCCAGCTTTATGATCCACCTGAACGGCAGCACCGGCAAGGGCAGCTGCCGCAGCTGGGGCGGGTTCAACCTGTTCGCCGCGCTGGAGAACTGCAAGGACCTGCTGCTGGGCTTCGGCGGCCACGAGCTGGCCGCGGGGTTCACCATCCAGCGGGAGAACATCCCCGCCTTCCGCGACCGGATGAACGACTACGCCCGCGGGCTGTGCGGCGAGAACGCGCCGGAGTCGGTGCTGGACATCGACGCGGCCATCACCCGGCCCGGGGACGTGACGCTGGAGGAGCTGGAGGCCCTCAGCGCGCTGGAGCCCTACGGCAGCGGCAACACCCGGCCGGTGTTCTGTCTGCTGGGCGCCACGCTGCTGCGGACGCAGAACGTGGGCCAGAACCGGCATCTGAAGCTGCGGCTGGGCAAGGGCTGCGCCCAGTTCGACGGCATTTTCTTCTCCACCGTGGCGGAGCGGTGCGGCTGCACCGCCGGCGACCGGGTGGACGCGGCCTTTTATTTGCAGATCAACGAGTTCCGGGGCAGCCGCACGGTGCAGCTGCAGATGGTGGACATCCGGCCCTCCCTGTACGCCAGCGGGCGGGAGCAGGAGGCGCTGGACCTGGTGGAACGGTGCAGGGCGGGGGAGAGCCTGCCTGCCCGGGACGCCCGCCGGGCGCTGCCGGGACGAGAGCAGTTCGCCGCCGCGTGGCGGTGTCTGGAGCGGGCCATCCCGCCGGAGGGGCGGACGGTGGCCTATCTGCCGGCGCTGCGGGCGCTGGCATCGGAGATCGGCGGCGCTGAGCCGTTTCTGCGGGCGACGCTGTGTCTGGAGGTATTCCGGGAGCGGGGACTTCTGACCATGGAGCAGGAGGGAGACGCCGTGACCCTTGTATTACAGCGGGACAGGCGGGCATCGCTGGACGACGCGCCGCTGGTGGCCGCACTGAAACGGAGCATGGAGAGAGGAGGCGGTACGCTGTGACACCCCAGGAGATGTACGAGCATTTGGTGGAGACGGTAAAGGGCTACAACCCGTCCGCCAACTTCCAGCAGATAGACGCGGCGTATCAGTACGCCAGCGCCCACCACGCCGGGCAGAACCGGAAGGACGGGTCGCCCTTCGTGACCCACCCGCTGGCGGTGGCGCAGATCGTGGCGGAGGAGCTGCACCTGGACACGGAGTCCATCGTGGCGGCCCTACTCCACGACACCATCGAGGACACCGACGCCACCCACGAGGAGATCAGCAAGCTGTTCTCCCCCACGGTGGCGGACCTGGTGGAGGGCGTCAGCAAGCTGACCCGGGTACACTACACCTCCAAGGAAGAGGAGCAGATGGAGAACCTGCGGAAGATGCTGATGGCCATGGCCAAGGACATCCGGGTCATCCTCATCAAGATCTCCGACCGGCTGCACAATATGCGTACCATGGAGTACCAGACGCCGGAGAAGCAGAAGCAGAAGTCCTTCGAGACCATGGAGATCTACGCCCCCATCGCCCATCGGCTGGGTATGCAGAAGATGAAGTGGGAGCTGGAGGACCTGAGTCTGAAGTACCTCGACCCGGTGGGCTACCGGGAGATCACCGAGGTGCTGGACGAGAAGGCGGCGGAGTACGACGGGTTCATGTCCGCCGTACACGACCGCATCGTCACGCGGCTGAAGGAGGAGGGCATCGCGGCCACGGTCTACGGCCGGATGAAGCACCCCTACTCCATCTACCGCAAGATGTACACCCAGAACAAGAGTCTGGACGACGTGTTCGACCTGTTCGCCTTCCGCGTCATCGTGGACACGGTGGCGGACTGCTACAACGTGCTGGGCATCGTCCACGACCTGTTCAAGCCCATTCTGGGCCGGTTCAAGGACTATATCGGCACGCCCAAGCCCAATATGTACCAGAGCCTCCACACCACGGTGGTAGGCGAGAGCGGCATCCCCTTCGAGGTGCAGATCCGGACGAAGGAGATGCACGAGATCGCCGAATACGGCGTGGCCGCCCACTGGAAGTACAAGCAGAACGGCCAGGGCGCGGGGGACGAGGGCCGGTACGAGTGGGTGCGCCGCCTGCTGGAGAACCAGGAGGACGCCGACGCGGAGGACTTTATCCACTCGCTGAAGGTGGATATGTTCGCCGACGAGGTGTTCGTGTTCACCCCCAACGGCGACGTGATCAACCTGCCCGCCGGCGCGACGCCCATCGACTTCGCCTATACCATCCACTCCGCCATCGGCAACCACATGACCGGCGCAAAGGTCAACGGGCGCATCGTCCAGTTCGACTACCGGCTGCACAACGGCGACGTGGTGGAGGTGATGACCAGCAAATCCGCCCACGGGCCCAGCCGGGACTGGGTGAAGATCGCCCGGTCCAGCAACGCCCGCAGCAAGATACGCCAGTGGTTCAAGCGGGAGAAGCGGGACGAGAACATCGTCAACGGCCGCCAGAGCTTCGAGTCGGAGCTCAAGCGCACCGGCGTGACGCTGAAGGAGCTGACCAACGAGGAGAACCTGCCCAGCGTGCTGAAGAAGCTGTGCTTCACGTCGCTGGACGATATGTACGCCGCCATCGGCTACGGCGGCATCTCCGCCCTGAAGGTCATAGGCCGGCTGCGGGAGGACATCCAGCGCATCCTGCACCAGCACCAGACGGAGCGGCAGGCGGAGGTGCCGGTGGCGGGCCAGCCCCAGATCATGCGCCCCGCCGTGCCCCAGCGGGCCAAGAGCGAGCAGGGCATCGTGGTGGAGGGCCTGACCAACTGCCTGGTGAAGTTCTCCAAGTGCTGCACCCCCGTGCCCGGCGACGACATCGTGGGGTTCATCACCCGGGGCTACGGCATCTCCGTGCACCGGGCGGACTGCCCCAACGCCGACCCGGCCCGGCGGAAGCCGGAGGAGACGGGCCGGTGGATCAAGGTGTCCTGGGGCAGCGACACCAAGGAGAACTACCGCACGTCCCTGGAGATCACCGCCAAGGACCGCATCAATTTCATCATGGACGTGTCCACGGTGCTGTCCAGCACCAAGACCCACGTCTCATCCATGAACGCCCGCAGCACGCCCGACGGCTTCGCGCTGCTGTCGCTGGACATCGACGTACACGACGGGGCGCAGCTGCAGACCGTCATGCGGCGGCTGGAGCAGATCTCCGGCGTCATGCGGGTGACCCGCCCGGCGGGATAAACCGCCTTTTCTGTCATTGCGAGGAGCGAAGCGACGCGGCAATCTCCCTGTGGGATACGGATTGCCGCGCCAGTGTTCGCACTGGCTCGCAATGACAACGCCTTTGGACGGAGCTGTTCGATAGACCCGAAAACGACATATAAAAAGATGCAAGGGAGTTAAACCACTATTATGAGAGCTGTTTTGACAAGAGTAAAGCACGCGTCCGTCACCGTGGACGGACAGGTGATCGGCAAGATCGGCCAGGGCTTTCTCGTCCTGCTGGGCGTAACCCACGAGGACACGGAGGCCCAGGCCGTAAAGCTGGCGGACAAGCTGACGGGCCTGCGTATCTTCGAGGACGAAAACGAAAAGATGAACCGCAGCCTGACGGACGTGGGCGGCGAGCTGCTCATCGTGTCCCAGTTCACGCTGTACGCCAACTGCAAAAAGGGCCGCCGCCCCGAATTTCTGGCGGCGGCGCGGCCGGAGGTGGCCATCCCCCTGTACGAGAAATTCGTGGCGCTGTGCCGGGAGAAGGGCTTCCACACCGAGACGGGCGAGTTCGGCGCGTATATGCAGGTGGACAGCCTGAACGACGGACCGCTGACCATCATTCTGGACACGGACACGCTGTAAGGAGGACGAACATGACCATCAAGACCATACAGGTCGGGCCGATCATGACCAACTGCTACCTGCTGTGCGACGAGGCGGCGGGCCAGTGCGCTCTGATCGATCCCGGCGACGACGCGGCCCGGGTGGAGAAGCTGGTGCAGGAGAGCGGCTGCGAGCTGCAATATATCCTGCTGACCCACGGCCATTTCGACCACACCTCCGCCGTGCGGCCGCTGCTGGAGAAGCACCCGGACGTGCCGGTGTATATCCACGAGAAGGACAGCGTGGACGGCCCTGCCGGTGAGCTGCGGTTCAGCCGGGTAGGGGAGAAGAACCAGCGCTATTACAAGGAGGGCGACGTCATCACCGTGGGCAGCATCCCCCTGCGGGTCATGGAGACGCCGGGCCACTCCGAGGGCTCGGTGTGTTTGCTGGCGGAGGGCGAGCACGTCATGTTCGCCGGTGACACCCTGTTCCGCTGCTCCTGCGGGCGGTGCGACTTCCCCGGCGGCGACTACCGGAAGATGCTCACGTCCCTTTCGCGGCTGGCCGCGCTGGAGGGCGACTGGCGGGTGCTGCCGGGCCACGATATGGAGACGACGCTGGACTTCGAGCGCCGGGCCAACCCCTATATGAAACAGGGGACGGCGCGATGAAGCTGACATTTCGCGGTCACGACGACCGCTACGCCGTGGAGCAGAGCCTGCTGGCCTTCTTTCCGGAGGAACGCCCCGTATACGAGGGCGAGGACGGGCCGCGCCACGGGGAGGTGACGCTCCACCAGGGCGCGGTGTACGCCACCGGTGTGACCTCCCTGACCTATGACGGAAAAACGGCGCGGGCCTCCGCCCGCGTGTCCCTTGCAGGCGCTGCCGACGAGTACGAACGGGAGCGCCTGCGTCAGCGTGCGCTGAAGCTGTCCTTCTTCCGGGCGGCCCGGGACATCACCGGCGTGACGCCCTCCTGGGGCGCGCTGACGGGCATCCGCCCGGCCAAGCTGGTGCGGACCATGCTGGAGGAGGGCTATACCCCCGCCCGGGCCGACCGGGAGCTGCGGGACGTGTACTGCGTGTCCCCGGCGCGGCGGCGGCTGGCGCTGGAGAGCGCCGAAGCGGGCCTGAAGGCCAAGCGGGAACTGCGGCCCGAGGACATCTCCCTGTATATCGGCATCCCGTTCTGCCCCACCCGCTGCGCCTACTGCAGCTTCGTGTCCGCGTCTGTGGAGAAGTCCTTCCACCTGATGACGCCCTATCTGGAGGCGCTGACGGCGGAGGTGGAGGCCGCGGGCCGGATGGTAAAGGAGACGGGCCTGCGTATTAAGTCGTTCTACATGGGCGGCGGCACGCCCACCACCCTGTCCGCCGGACAGATGGACGCGCTGCTGACAGCGGTGAACAAGGCCTTTGACCTGTCCGGCTGCGTGGAATACTGCATCGAGGCGGGGCGGCCCGACACCATCGACCGGGAAAAATTACAGGTGCTGCTGGACCACGGGGCGGACCGCATCAGCGTCAACCCCCAGTCCCTCGAGCCGGAGGTGCTGCGGGCCATCGGCCGCCAGCACAGTCCGGAGGACATCGAAAAGGCCATGACGCTGGCCACGTCCATGGGCTTTCCCCATGTGAACATGGACCTGATCGCCGGTCTGCCCGCCGACACGCCGGAGGGCTTCCGCCGGACGCTGGACAGATGCCTGACCTTCGGCGCGGACAACATCACCGTCCACACCCTGAGCCTGAAAAAGGGCAGCCGCATCCTGCTGGAGGGGCTGCCCATCCCCACGGCGGAGGAGGTGGCGGAGATGCTGGACTACGCCGACCCGGCCCTGCGGGCCAGGGGCTTCGCGCCCTACTACCTGTACCGGCAGAAATATATGTCCGGCAGCTTTGAAAACGTGGGCTGGTGCATATCCGGGGCGGAGGGTCTGTATAATATCTACATCATGGAGGAGCTGCACAGCATCCTGTCCCTGGGCGCGGGCGGCTCGACGAAGATGGTGGACGCGGCCCACAACCGCATCGAGCGGGTGTTTCACCCCAAGTTTCCGCTGGAGTACATCCAGCGGCCGGAAAAGCTGGCGGAGAACCTGGAGGCGTTCCGCCGCTTTCACGAGAGCATGAAATAACTCACCCCTTGTCATCGCGAGACCAGTCCTCAGACTGGTCGCGGCGATCCGTTTTCCTTTGTTGGGGATACGGATTCCCACGCCAGTGACAGCGGTCGCTGGCGCGGAATGACAGGCGGGCGATGCAAATCGATCATCAAGGAGGACGGTCATGGCGCGGACACGGCAGAACTTCATGGGCGGCGCGGCCATTCTGGCCGGGGCTGTGGCAGTAACGAAGCTGCTGGGCGCCGTGTATAAGATCCCCCTGGGCAATCTGCTGGACAGCGAGGGCATGGCCCACTTCTACGCCGCGTACAACATTTACAGCCTGCTGCTGGTGCTGTCCACCGCCGGGCTGCCGGTGGCCTTGAGCCGCCTGGTGGCCAAGGCCGCCGCCCAGCGGCGGTACGCCGGGGCGCGGCGGGGCTTCCGGACGGCGCTGGCGCTGCTGGCGGCCATCGGCCTGGTGTGCAGCGCCGTCATGTGCGCCATGCCCCAGGTGCTGGCCGGGTGGCTGCACGACGAGGCCGCCGCCCACGCCATCCGGGCCTTGGGCCCGGCGGTGGCGCTGGTGTGCGTGTCGTCGGCCCTGCGGGGCTTCGGCCAGGGGCTGGGGGATATGCTCCCCACCGCCGCCGGACAGATCACGGAGTCGGCGGGCAAGCTGGTCATCGGACTGGCGCTGTGCCTGATGCTGCTGCGGCAGAACGCCCCCTCGGCGCTGTGCGCCGCCGGGGCTATCGGCGGCGTCACCGCCGGCGCGGCGTTGGGTCTGCTGGTCACGGCGTATCTCACCTCCCGGCGCTGCACCCTGCCGGAGGCACGGGACGTGCCGCCCTCCCGCCGGGAGACGCTGCGCCAGCTGCTGGCGGTGGGCGTGCCCATCACCGTGGGCGCGGCGGGCATGAGCCTTATCACCCTGCTGGATCAGGCGCTGGTGACGGACACGCTGCGGAACACCCTGGGCTATTCGGCGGCGGAAACGTCGGCGCTGTACGGCCAGTACACCTTCGGCATGACGCTGTTCCAGCTGCCGCCGTCGTTCATCTATCCCGTGTCCGTCAGCCTGATGCCCGCCATCACGGCGGCGCTGACCCGGCAGGACCGGCGGGCGGCGGGCAGCGCCGTGGGCGCGGCGCTGAAGCTGACCACATTGGCGGCGCTGCCGGCAGGGGTAGGACTGTCCGTGCTGGCCGAGCCTATTCTGCTGCTGCTGTACCCCGCCGTGCCGGACACGGCCCGGGCGGCATCGTATCATCTGACGTTTCTGGGCCTGGCCTGCGTGTTCGTGTGCCTGATGGTGGCCACCAACGGCGTGCTGCAAGCCTACGGCAGGCCCTATATCCCCGTGTTCACGCTGCTGTGCGGCGGCGTGATGAAGATCGTCACCAACTACCTGATGGTGGGCGACCCGGCCACGGGCATCCGGGGCGCGGCTGTGAGCACACTGTACTGCTACGCCCTCATCGTGGTGCTGAACCTGCTGGCCATCGCCCGGTATGTGCCGGAGCGGCCCGGTTACATCGGCCTGTTCGCCAAGCCGCTGCTGCTGACGGCGGTGATGGCCCTGGCCGCCCGGTCGTCCTACGGCCTGCTGGTGCGCTGCCTGCCGGAGCGCTGGGCGGTGCTGCCGGCCATTCTCATCGCGGCGGCGGTATACATCCTGCTGGCGCTGGCCACCGGAACCGTGACCCGTCAGGAGCTGCTGGCCCTGCCGAAAGGGGAAAAAATCGCGCAAATACTGGGCTTGCGCTGAACTTTTCCGCACACACAGGCGAAAACCTCTTGCAATAGGAGCGTAAGTATGATAGAGTTTGTTAGGAAACCGCGTTATGACTATAACGATCTGCTGGAGATCATCCGGCTGCTGCGCTCCCCGGAGGGCTGCCCCTGGGACAAGGTGCAGACCCACGAGAGCATCCTCCGGGGACTTCTGGAGGAGGCCTATGAGGCCGCCGAGGCCATCGACACCCGCGACGCCGACCTTCTGAAGGAGGAGCTGGGCGACGTGCTGATGCAGGTGGTGTTCCACGCGGACATCGAACGGGACGCAGGGCGGTTCGACATGGACGACGTGTGCGACGGCGTGGTGAAGAAGCTGCTGTTCCGCCATCCCCATGTGTTCGGCGCGGCCCGCGAGGACTCGCCGGAGTCCGTGCTGGTGAGCTGGGACAAGCTGAAGCGCCAGGAGAAGGGGCAGAAGACCACCGCCGACGCGCTGGACGCCGTGGCCCGCAGTCTGCCGGGCCTGTGGCGGGCGGAGAAGCTGCAGAAGAAGGCGGCGGACGCCGGCTTCGACTGGCACGACGTGCAGGGCGCGCTGGACAAGCTGGACGAGGAGACGGCGGAGCTGCACCAAGCCGTGGCGGAAAACGGCGACGTGGCCGGCGAGCTGGGCGACGTGCTGTTCGCCGCCGTCAAGGTAGGCCGCTTCTGCGGCGTCGATCCGGAGGAGGCCATCACCCTGACCTGCGAGAAATTCATCCGCCGCTTCCGGGCCATGGAGCGCTCCGCGCTGGCCCAGGGCCGGGAGCTGGATACGCTGTCCCTGGACGAGATGACCGCCCTGTGGAATGAGGCAAAACGTTCTTAATACGATCCACATCGTTTTAGGATCACCGCCGGTGTGCGGTGCGCATACAACAAATGAAAACATTTTGGGAGGAAACAACATGAATAAGACTGAACTGATCGCTGCCGTCGCCGAGAAGGCCGGCCTGTCCAAGAAGGATTCCGACGCCGCTGTCAACGCCGTTCTGTGCGCCATCACCGAGGCCCTGAAGGCCGGTGACAAGGTCCAGCTGGTGGGCTTCGGCTCTTTTGAGGCCAAGAAGCGCGCCGCCCGCACCGGCCAGAACCCCCGCACCGGCGCCGCCGTGGAGATCCCCGCTTCCACCGTTCCCACCTTCAAGGCCGGCAAGGCTCTGAAGGACGCTGTGGCCAAGTAAGGGCGTACCCGATAGATCGAAAAGCCGGTGCTGTCGCACCGGCTTTTTCACCGGAAGGAGCGATACCATGCGTTTGGACAAATATCTGAAGGTCTCCCGGCTCATCAAGCGCCGCACCGTGGCCAACGAGGCCTGCGACGCGGAGCGCGTCACCGTCAACGGGCGGGTGCAGCGCGCGTCCTACGACGTGAAGGTGGGCGACGTGATCTCCGTCCGCTTCGGCGCGAAAACGCTGACGGTGGAGGTGCTGTCCGTCACGGAGAGCGTGGGCAAGGACGCGGCGGCGGCCATGTACCGCGAGGTGTAAGGACAAACCCGTCATAATCGGATCATCCCCCTCATACACTGGGAAAAACCGTGTGTGAGGGGGACATTGTATGCCATACGACATCACCGACGGCGGCCAGGTCCACCGCCTGCAGTTAGACGGCCGGGAAAAGCTCACCGTGTCCGGCGTGGAGGACGTGGAGCGGTTCGACGACACCTGCATCGTGCTGACCACCTGCGCCGGAACGCTGGTGGTCAGCGGCGAGGCGCTGCACATCGGCAAGCTGAGTCTGGACGGCGGCGAGCTGCACGTGGACGGACGCATCGACGCCGTGACCTACGAGGACGCGCCGGTGCAGGGCGGCGGGTTCTTCTCCCGTCTGTTCGGCTGACATGGGCGTGGTGGTGTCCGCCCAGCTGGCGGGGTATCTCACCGCCGCCGTGCTGGGACTGGCCGCCGGAGCGGTGTATGACCTGCTGCGGGTGGTGCGGCTGCGCCGCCGGAGAAACCGGCGGCTGACCCACGCGCTGGACGGCCTGTTCGTGGCGGCGCTGGCGCTGGTGGCGCTGTGGTTCGCCCTGCGGGTGGGGCAGGGGGAGCTGCGGCTGTTCATGCTGTCGGCCATGGCCCTGGGCGCGCTGGTGTACGCGCTGGCGCTGAGCCCGCTGTTTCTGCCGCTGTGGGATTTCTGGCTGTCGGCGGCGGCGGGGACGGTGCGCCTGCTGCTGACGCCGGTGCTCTGGGCGGCCCGCGCGGCAAAAAAAGGCGCTGCGGCGGCGAAAAAAGCCTTTCTTTTTCGGCGAAAGTGCGCTATGATAAAAAAAGAATGCTGCACGGAGGAGGGGAAGGCACATGGCACGGCCGAAGAAAGCAAAAAAACGCACCAACGCGGCGCTGCTGCTGGTGCTCATCGCTCTGGCCGTCTTTTTGGGCATCGAGCTGATCCAGGTGAACCAGCGGCTGGACGAGGCCCAGGTGCAGGAGGCATCCCTGACCCGGCAGATGCAGATGAAGCAGCAGGAGAACCAGGCCCTGCAATCCGACCTGGACAAGAAGGATGACACGGAATTCATCAAGGAGCTGGCCCGGGATCAGCTGGGGCTGGCCGAGTCCGGCGAGCGCATCTTCTACGATGTGAATGAATAAGCAGAGAGGACGGCATCGCCGTCCTCTTTTTTTGCCGCCTGTTGCCAATCCCGCCTGACCATGCTATACTGAGCCTACTACTTCCCCGTAAAGGAGGAACGACTATGCCTACACTGTTGGAGCGGCGCTACTGCCGCCAACACCTGCACTGTGTGCGCCACATCACCCTTGACCCCAAGGGCCGGGGCGTGGTGCGCATCCATATGCTCCCGCCCCGGGAGGATAACGACAACGCGCCGTACCTGCTGCTGCTCAACGGCAGCAAGCTCATTCCGCTGAACCTGAGCTGGGCCATCCTGCTGGCCAACTTCATGGACCGCTTAGAGCCCTTCGCCGGGTTGGAGATCAGCGAGAGCGACTGGCGGTCCATGGCCGCCGGCGCGGTGGCGGAGACCCGGAAGGTCTACCCCTTCACGCCCCGGCAGCGGCTGGCTGACGATCTGGAGACCATGATCACGTCCCTGGTGGCCATCGCCCGGGGACACGAGCCGGAGGCGGAAGTCGCGCCGCTGTCCCTGGGCGAATACGCCCGGGAGATGACCGCGCCCCACCGCATGGACCTGATGGTCAGCGCCATGACCCAAAACGGCCAGTGGCACTGCAACCAAAAGTGCCTGCACTGCTACGCCGCCGGGCAGCCACTGTCCGACACGGCGGAGCTGACCACCGCCCAGTGGAAGCAGGTGCTGGACACCCTGCGCCGCATCGGCGTGCCCCAGGTGACGTTCACCGGCGGCGAGCCTACGCTCCGGGCCGACCTGGTGGAGCTGGTGGACGCGGCCCAGTGGTTCGTCACCCGGCTGAACACCAACGGGCGGCTTCTCACGCCGGAGCTGTGCAAACAGCTCTACGAGGCCAGTTTGGACAGCGTGCAGGTGACGCTTTACAGCGCTGACCCGGCCATCCACAACGCGCTGGTGGGCGCGGCGGGCTTTGACGACACGGTGGCGGGCATCCGCAGCGCCGCGGCATCGGGGCTGTCCGTGTCGGTAAACACGCCCCTGTGCAGCCTGAACAGCGACTACGAGGCCACGCTGCGCTTCGTCCACGGTCTGGGCGTCCGGTATGTGACCTGCTCCGGCCTCATCCCCTCCGGCAGCGCCCTAGGCACAGAGAGCCGGGCCACAGCCCTGACGGAGCAGCAGCTGACGGACGTGCTGTCCGCCGCCGTGAAAACGGCGGAGGAACTGGAGATGGAGATCGACTTCACCAGCCCCGGCTGGCTGAAGGAGGAGACACTGCGCACCCTGAGTCTGACGCTGATCCCCAGCTGCGGCGCGTGCCTGAGCAACATGGCCATCGCCCCGGACGGGGAGATCATCCCCTGTCAGAGCTGGCTCAGCGGCAAGTCCCTAGGCAATATCCTCAACGACGACTGGGACGCGGTGTGGCAGGGAGAGCGGTGCGCCGCCATCCGGGCCAAGAGCGCCAAAATGGAGCAGCTGTGCCAGCTGCGGGAGATCGACCGGGAGGAGGCCGTCCTATGCTGAAAAAACTGACCGGGCTGATGCTGGCCCTGCTGGCGGCGGCGTGTCTCACCGTCACCGCCTGGGCGGACTACGACTACATCGACCAGTACGACATCACCGTCGCCCCCAACACGGAGGACGGCAGCCTGTCCATCACCGTCACCCTGACGTGGACGGCGCTGGAGGAGCTGCCCTACGGGCAGGAGCTGAAGATCGGCATCCCCAACGGCTCTATCCGGGAGGAGACGGCCCTGACGGACAACATCGAGCGACTGGCCTATGACAACAGCTATATGTACGTCTACCTGGACCAGGGCTACGACGCCGGGGAGACGTTCACCTTTTCCTACTCCTGGGTGCAGGAGTATATGTACCAGCTGGACGGCAGCGCTGTGACCTACGACTACACCGCCGGCTGGTTCGACGAGGCCAAGATCGGCGGGATGACCCTGATGTGGCAAGACCCGGCGGGGCTGACCGGCGATTTCACCGAGGGCACGGTCAGCGGCGCTGACAGCGTGACGGTGCAGAATGGCATGACCATCACCGCCTCCGACCTGGACTACGGCTACAAAATGAACGTGCAGGTGCGCTACACCGACTGGCCCACCCAGCTGTCGGAGGAGTACAGCGCCGACAACGTCCCCGGCGGCGGCTGGAACGGCAGCGATGACTATTACTACGACGATGACGACGGCAGCGATGCCATCATCGGCCTGCTGGTGTTCCTGCTGATCCTGTACGTGGTCATCCGCGTCATCGCCCGCTGCGGCGACGGCTACGCCGGCGGCTTCGGCACGCGGTATGTGTTCGTGAACCACCTGTGGTATCCCGCAGGGCCGGACGGCAAGCCCCGTCCCGGCAGCGTGGGCACGAAGGAGCGGCCTCGCCCGCCCAAGAGCGGCGGCGGTGGCTTCGGCGGCGGCAGCCGGGGCGGCGGCTTTGGCGGCGGCGGGTTCGGCGGCGGCAGCCACTGCGCCTGCGCCAGCAGCTGCGCCTGCGCGTGTGCCTGCGCCTGCGCCGGCGGCGGCCGGGCGGGCTGCTCGGCCAAGAACCTCTACGGCGCGGTGAAGCTGGACGAGGATCTGTCCGGGAAAATGTAAACCATAAGCAGCACACCCTTGCCTCTCCCTTTGGGAGAGGTGGCCGAGCGCAGCGAGGACGGAGAGGGTAAACAATGACCATACCAAAAGACAATGCCCAATTAGAAAACGCCCGGCAGCTTCGCAGGGAGATGACGCCCCACGAACGTAAGCTCTGGTATCTTTTCCTACGCAAATATCCAGTAAAGATCTACAAACAGCGGATCATCGGCAAATTCATTGTGGACTTTTACTGTGCTTCGGCCAGCCTTGTCATCGAATTGGATGGATCTCAGCATTATGAACCCCAGGGGCTTGCTTATGATGCGGAGCGTTCTCAATTCTTGACGGCTCTTGGTTTGGAGGTTTTGCGTTTCTCCAACCGGGATATCGACAGGGATTTTCGTGGTGTGTGCACGCAAATTGATCTTATTATTCAAAAAAGGCTGCAAGACCCTCTCAGTCACCTACGGTGACAGCTCTCCCAAGGGGAGAGCCAAGGGTCTATAGCACGTTGGCATAAGAAATGGAGCGTATCGGTACGATACGCTCCATTGACTGTTCGGCGGCCGCCCATCAAATTCCCCGGGGTGTTGTTTTACTCCCACCTCACGTCCTGCTCCCGGCGGAGAGGATACACCGCCAGCGCCGCGCCGTCCAGATCGGTCCGGTGCATATCCACGGCGGTGAGCCGCCGGTTCTCGTAGGCGGCGTAATAGTACACGCCCCGCTTTGCATCCCACGCGGCGGTGTAGATGCTCCGCTCAAAGCCCTCCGCCACCCGGCAGCACCCGGCGGTCTGGGCCGCCGCGCCCAGAATGTGGAACACCTGCCCCACGCCGTAGTCCGGCAGCGCGTTGCCCCGTGTGAAGGCCGCCCGGACGAACCGGGAGGGCGACGACAGGTCGCCGGGCAGTCCCACCGCCCCCATGCCCCGGCTGTACGCCGTCAGCGTCAGCCCCGGCGCGAAGGTGTCCGCCCCGTCCCCGGCGGACAGGCCGCGATAGTTCCGCAGCCCCAGCAGCTGCACGTCCAGCGGCGGCTCGTTGGTCAGCACCCCCGCCGGGTCAGCGCGCAGCACCAACCCCGACGCGGTGGGCTCGGCGGCGAAGCAGTCCCGCTCGTCCGCCGCCAGCCAGTGGAGCGGCGAGGTCGGCAGGGCAGGGGAGAAGCCCTCCTCCGTCACCCGTGTCGCCGCCAGCAGCTCCCGGGCCTCCGCTGCCGTGGCGCAACGCCCCAGCACCCAGGGGATCAGCTCGAAGGACGCGGCGTTCCGCCAGCCCGGCCACGGCGGGCCGTACCGCCCGCTCTCGGGAAACAGCAGCCCCGCCATGCCCAGTCCCTTCTCGTTCACCGCATCGTAGTACAGCGGCCAGCCCTCCGCCACGTGGGCCATGCCCACTATGGCGTAGTGCTCCTCCAGCGTCTCCCCGTGGCGGAAGCGCAGGGGAAACCGCCGGGGCGTCACCACCACCTGCTCGCCGAAGGAGCGCTCATAGTCCAGCGTGCGGCCCATATAGAAGCCGTCCCGCCCGTGAAACGTCACCGCGGTACACACGGCGCTACCTTAGCAGCCACAGCACCAGCCCGTATACGGCGCTGGCCGCTGTGCCGAACACGATCACCGGCCCGGCCACGGTGAACATCTTCACCGCCGTGCCGGTGATGAGCCCCTCGGCCCGGAAGTCGATGGCCGGGGAGGCCACGGCGTTGGCAAACCCGGTGATGGGCACCAGCGTGCCCGCCCCGGCATACCGCGCCAGCCGGTGGTACAGTCCCAGCGCCGTGGCCAGCACCGACAGAAACACCAGCGTGACGGAGGTGGCGGTGGCCGCGTCGTCCTTTGCCAGACCCAGCTCTCCCCAGCCGTTCAAAATAAGCTGCCCCACCACGCAGATACCGCCGCCCACCAGAAAAGCCAGCAGCGTGTCCTTCCAGATGGGCGATTTGGGCGACAGCTGCCGCACCAGCGCGTCATATTCCTTGGGTGTCATGGCGTCACATCCTTTCGGCCATAGTCTGCCCGCGAACGATGTCATTATACTTGTAAACGCGGTCAATAACGGCTATAATGATACGCAGACGAGAACAGAAAGGAAGTGGCCACCGTGACCAACACCGTTGACCCCGCCCATCCCTTTGGGCGCAAGGCCGTCCAGCTGGCGGTCATCGACCCGGTGCGCTGCACCGGCTGCGGCTGGTGCGCCATGTTTTGCGTGATGAAATGTATCGACCAGCGGCCTGACGGCATCTATGAGGTGCGGCAGGACGACTGCATCGGCTGCCGCAGCTGTAAGGTCAACTGCTTCTACGACGCGGTGACTATGCTGCCGCCCCGGGTACGATGATGGCCCGGCCCGCCAAAAAGCCGCTGGGGCTGTACGTCCACATCCCCTTCTGCCGGCAGAAATGCAGCTACTGTGATTTTTACTCCCTGCCCCACAGCGAGGAGAAAATGGACGCTTACACCGCCGCCCTGATGCGCCATCTGGAGGAGGTCGCCCCCCAGGCCGCCGCCCATCAGGTGGACACGGTGTATATCGGCGGCGGCACGCCCACCTATCTGGGCGCGTCCCGTCTCAAGACCATCCTCCAGACCATCCGCAAGCGGTACGATGTCAGCCGCGACGCGGAGATCACCGTGGAGGCCAACCCGGACTCCGCCTGCGACGTAAAGGCCCTGCGTACCCTGCGCCGGGCCGGGGTGAACCGCATCTCCCTGGGCGTCCAGTCCGCCGACGACGAGCTGCTGCGCCGCATCGGGCGCATCCACACCTTCGACCAGGTCAGGCAGGCGGCGGAGGCCGTCCGCAAGGCCGGCATCCGCAATCTGAGCATGGACTTGATCTACGGCCTGCCGGGCCAGACGCTGGACCAGTGGCTGGACACGCTGGCGGAGGTGCTGGTCCTGAACCCGGAGCATATCAGCTGCTACGGCCTGAAGCTGGAGGAGGGCACGCCCCTCTACCTCCGCCGGGAGCAGGAGACGTTCCCCGACGACGACCAGCAGGCGGAGATGTACCTCTGCGCCGTGGATATGCTGTCCCAGCACGGCTATGAGCAGTACGAGATCTCCAACTTCGCCAAGCCCGGCTTTGCCTCCCGGCACAACCTGAAATACTGGCACATGGACGAATACGCCGGCTTCGGCCCGGGGGCGCACTCCGACATGGGCGGCGTCCGCTTCGCCTACGTCCGGGATATAGACCGCTACATCGCCGGCCAGCTGGTGCTGTCCGAGTCCGAGACGGAGGAGACGCTGGCCCGGGACTTTGAATATGTCATGCTGTCCCTCCGCACGGCGGAGGGCATCGACCGCGCGTACTTCGAGCGCACCTACCGCCAGCGGTTCGCCCCGCTGGACGCGCTGTTCCGGCAGTACGAGAGCGCCGGGCTGGCCCAGCCCACGGAGAAGGGCTGGCGTCTGACGCCCCGGGGCTTCCTGGTGTCCAACAGCATCATCGTGGCGCTGGAGGACGCCCTGGCTTCCCAGAAGCTCCAGCGCCAGACCGCCGCCGCCAGCGGCGACTACCGCATCATATAATAACGCAAAAAAGACCGCCCCCGGCGGTCTTTTTTTGCTGATCCTGTTGTTCCAAAGCCTCCCTCTGTGAGGGAGGTGTCAAAACCTCCGGTTTTGACGGAGGGAGAGACAATTTTCGGAAACACCTTCGTAAAACCGTCCGTAGGGGAGGGGTTCTACCCCTCCCGCCGATTTTGCACAATGTTTCGGGCGG
>CAVGVB010000003.1:0-137396 GCA_963632705.1 bacterium
CCTCCCGCCGCAGATACCCCGCGAACCGCGTCAACTCCTTCTCTGTGATCTCCAGCTTTTTCCGCATATCCATACCCTCCCGGTCGTTTTTGAGTATTGTAGCAACGCAGAGGATAATTGGCAAAACCATGTGGTGCTGCACGGCTGAATGTGAAAAGCAGAAGGCAGGCCGTTGGCCTGCCCTCTGCTTGCTTACGACTCCTTCAGCCACCGCTGAAATTCCTCCGCGGTGATGACACCCTCGTCACATTTCTTTTTCTGCTCTCTGGCCTGTTCACTCCAGGCGTAAAACTCGCTGTCGCTGATACGCCCGGCCTTGATCCACGCGAAGCGGCGCTTGTACTCCCTGCGGTAGACCTTGAACACCGGGTCATCCGCCTGCTTCAGCGTCCACTGTTGGAAAGCGCCCATCGACCGGCAGCTCGACTGACCGTCCAGTGGAGGACGGTCGCAGTACTCTGCACTGACACGGCCCGTCTGTGCAAAGTAGCGTCCACAGTTCTTGCAGCGGCGTACCGTGATGCTGCGCTCCACACAAGCCTGCAAAGAGAAGCTGATCATATCCGCCACCGTATTCGCGTACAGTACCGGCGCACAAGCATCTCCACCCACAGGCTCAAAGCGTGTGGTGAGCAGGCGAAACGGAAACAACGTCGCGTCGCTGGGACGGTCAGGCTGGTCGAAATGATAGTACCGCATGACCTGCTGGCTGGGCTCACGCCCGGCCTTATCTATATCCAGTATCAACTCGAAGAAACACTGTATCTGCTTCTGATACAGCGGCAATTCCTCCGGCAACGTCCGCAGCTCGTCCAATGCGTCCGATACCGCAGTCGTGGCGTTCTCAAAACCTACGGAATGGAGATAGAACCACTTGGTATACAGCACGCGGAAGAATCTGTGTGTATCTGCCAGCGCTCCCAGCTTGGCCATAGCGTTGGTCACACGCTCCCGGTCGAGACTCTCCAGGTCATCACAGATGCACCGCAGAGCGATGGCGACATTCTCTATATCAAGTTCCGTGAATGACAACAGCGACTCCAAAAACGGAAACGTCTTTCGCTGCGACGGCGCTCCCTGCGTGCCAAAGGCATCGCTCTCAATGACCTCATGCCTTCCGGGAAAATACATTTTGCAGTACCACATAACGCCCTCCAATTATGGACTAATTGTAAATATTGCTCGACAGTGTTGACAGACTTTACCGCCTCTGTTATGATAGGCTCAAGCGAGATGTCTAATTCTCCTTATAATTAGTCTATCATCCGCAAAATCATTTGTCAACAAAAAGGAGGACCTATGCCACACAAGTTACCTACCATCAGCGCAGAAGAATTGCTCTCCCATCCACTGCCGCCCATACCGTTCGTCATCGACCAACTGCTGCCGCAGGGCCTGCATATCCTTGCCGGCGCACCGAAGATCGGCAAATCGTGGCTGGCGCTGGCTCTGTGCCTCTGCGTGGCCAAAGGCGAAGCCCTGTGGTCTTTCACCGTACATAGGTGCAGTGTACTGTACCTGTGTCTTGAAGATAGTTATCAGCGTATCCGCTGCAGACTCCTGGATCTCACGGAGGATGCACCGGATACGCTGTACTTTTCTATCATGGCGGCACAGCTCCACAACGGTTTGGAACAGCAGATAGAGCAATTTTTGTCCGAGCATCCCGATACGGGTCTCGTAGTCATCGACACACTACAGCGCGTCCGTACCGGCAGCGACAACGGCAATCCCTACGCTAATGATTACCGCGACATCGGTACGTTGAAAGCACTGGCGGACAAATATCGTATCGCCATCCTGCTCATTCATCATCTCCGTAAAATGAACGATGATGACCCGATGAACATGATCTCCGGCACGACAGGTATCAGTGGTGCTACCGATACGAACTTTGTATTGATGAAAACGAGTCGCAGCGAAAACACTGCAACGCTCTACTGCACTGGGCGCGACATCGAGTACCGAGAGCTGCGACTGGGGTTTGACAGCGAAACCCACCTTTGGAACTTGCTCTCGGATGACAGTCCGCAGACCGTGCAGCCTGACGCACGGCTTCTTTCTCTTCTCTCTGAAGTGCTGCGTCAGCAGCCTGAGATCAGCGTTCCCGCAGCGACCCTGTTGAAGATCATCGACCCTGATAATATGGAGGGGCTCACGCCCAATCTTCTGTCCCGCCGCATCCGCAAAAACGTTGATGTGCTTGGCAAAAACGGCATCATGGTGTCCTTCCGCAAGAGCAACGGAGAGCGACTCATCTGTCTTCGGAGGGCCGATAGGGACGCAAATATCACTACCGCAAACACCGTCCCTATCGACCCTGCGGAGGGTGCAGATCGATGATAATCGTTCCGATTTTGGCCAAAAGGAAAAGACAGATTTTTACCATGAAAAGTTGCCGTTTCGGGGCAAAACAGGCAGAGAGACAGGGAGATTTCCGGCCACGCCGCATCTCGCGCCCGTTGCCCGCCGTGTTGCCGCCTGCGGGCCGCTGTGTGGCTTCGCAGGGCGGAGGTGGGGTACGGATACCACCCAGCCCATTTGGGAGCGTGTGTGAGAGCTTTTCGGCGCGCCGAAAGTATAGCAGGAGAAAGGGGTGGGGTCGTGCCCGCCCTACCCCCGGTCACAACTGCCCACAGTGCGGGCAGTTTCACGGAGATGCCACAGGGGTCGTGAGATGGCTTTTTCGGTGGGCAGTGGGGTCGAAAACAGAAAAAGTCCCGCACTTACGGAGAAAACTGCGGGGTCACAGCAAAAATCTAAGGAGGAAAACAAAAATGACAAACAGCAAAGAAAAGTACGCTTTTTGGCTCACGCCGGAAACGAAGAAAATGATAGAGTCAGACGTGGCTTTGGCCAACTGCGGCAGCCAAAGCGAGTTCGTGGAGAAGTCCGTTCGGTTCTATGATGGCTACCTGAAGGTGCAGAATGCCAGTGCATTTCTGCCCCACGCGGTGGCTGACGTGCTGGAAGGGACACTGGGTGTCTTTGCAAACCGTATGGCCAAGCTGCTGTTTAACCTGACCGTGGAACACAACATCACCAACCACCTGCTGGCCGCAGACGTAGATATGACACGCGAGGAATACAACAAGATGCGCGGCGGCAGTGTCCGTGAGGTCAACAGTACACGCGGTACGATCTCACTGAAAGACGTGATACGGGAGGACAACTATGACTGATTATGAGGAATACAACCGCACCGGCATGCTGGGCAGCTACCAGCCGGAACACGCTCTGCTGCGTGAGACAAGCGATGGTGTGCAGCCCATGTTCCGTGACGCGGCGTACTACTATGATGAGGATACGACCATCGTGGAACGCGACATGATGGTGGGAAAGCACTGCTTCCATGTCACCTCTGTCTTCCCCGGCCAGCCAACTGCCACCGCCACGAAGAAGCTGCTGGCCTATATCGATGTAAGCATAGAGAAGGAAAATACGTAGATGTTTCAGTAGACTTTGGACGAGCCTTGCGGTATGTTGTGTGTACCGCATCGGCTTGCCCTTGAGAAAGGAGGAAACATGGCAAGTCAAATCACAACCAACATCATCGAAAACGGAGAGCCGGTGGACATTCTCTATGGCCGCTTAAGTCAGGAGGACGACCACGCCGGTGACAGCAACAGTATCGTCAACCAGCGCAGCTATCTGGAGAAGTATGCCGCCGACAACGGATTCCAGAATCCCGTATTCATGGCGGACGATGGCTACAGCGGCACCAACTTTGACCGTCCCGCATGGCAGGACATTGTGACGCTCATCGATGCAGGACTGGTACGCACCCTAATCGTGAAGGATATGTCCCGGCTGGGCCGTGAGTACCTGAAGGTCGGTGAGCTGACAGAACTCTACTTCCCATCCAAAGGCGTCCGCTTCATCGCGGTCAACGACGGCGTGGATTCACTGGTGGAGAGCAGCAGTGATTTCAATCCCATCCGCAACTGGACCAACGAGCTCCACGCCAAGGACACCAGCCGCAAGGTGCGTTCCGTGAAACGGATGCAGGCAGAGAACGGCGAGCGCTTAGGCGGCAAGCCGCCCTACGGCTACCGCAAGCGGGACGGTAACAGCAAGCACCTTGTCCCCGACGAGGAGACAAAGGGTGTCGTTCAGCGCATCTTCAAGCTCTGCGCCGAGGGAAAAGGGCCGAATCAGATCGCCCGTATATTGCGAGATGACCATGTGCTGAACCCCACCAACCAGTACTACCAACAGACCGGCGTGGCCTGCACAGGGCTGGACACCACAAGGCCCTACGCATGGACGGGAGCGACTGTAGCTAACATCCTGAGAAACCCTGTGTACCTTGGTCATACGCTGAATATGCAGAGCAGCACACTGTCCTATAAGAACAAAAAGGTCATTCACCGTCCGCCGGAGGAGCAGATACTGGTGAAGAACACCCATGAGGCCATCATCGACCAAGAACTATGGGACACCGTGCAGCGTATCCGAGAGCACAAGCGGCGTCCGCCCAAGCACATGGATGAGCCGGGACTGTTCGCCGGACTGGTTTACTGCGCTGAATGCGGCGGGTACATGGTACTGTGCCGCACAGGCAAAATGCGACCGGAGCAGTACTACTTCCGCTGCTCCACCTACGGCAAGCGGGGCAAGGATGCCTGTACGCCCCACCACATCACGGAGGCCGCCTTGAAAGCCATCGTGCTGGATGACCTGCGGCGGGTAACGCATTTTGCAAGGACGAAGAAGCACCAATTCGCCGCCTATATCAACCGCAAGAATACGGCGCAGCTCCGCAAGGAGATGACCGCCATCCAGCGGGAACTGGACAAAATGGTGAAGCGGAACACAGAGTTGTCCACTCTGTTCAAGCGGCTCTACGAGGACAATGTGCTGGGTAAGATCAACAATGAGCAGTTCCGGATGCTGTCCGCCGACTACAACGCCGAGCAGAAACAGCTGGCGGCGGCCATCCCGGAGAAGCAGACGAAGCTGGAGAAGCTGAAAGCCTCCGCCGCCAATGTGGACGCTTTCATCGAGAAGGCCAGCCGATACACGGAGATCTCCGAACTGACGCCGGAGCTGCTGTGGACGTTCATTGAGCGCATAGACATTGGTGAGAGGCCGGGCCGCTACAACCGCAACGGTATGCAGGAGGTGCGGATCATCTACCGTGACATCGGCATCGTGGACAGCGCTCTGTCATCTGAAGATGCCGAGAACACCGAGGTACACTTCATCCCCTCTCTGGAAATGGTCGTGCAGCAGATGGCCGCGCAAACGCAGGTGTCATAAGCGCAGAACAGGAAAAATCAAGACAGAAAAAAGAACAGGCAGACAGCGGCTCACGCCACTGCCTGCCCATACAAAGGTTAGGCCACTTTGTGTACCTGTGAGAAAGACGCCGAGGGGTGCTTCCTTTTTGCGTATTGGGGACGGATTGCCACGCCAGTCTGCGGACTGGCTCGCAATGACAGGGTCTTTTGCGTATTCTGCTTATTTCCACAGGGAGCAGAGCAGGTCGGTGTAGGCGGTGGGATCGTCGATGGGCAGGCCGGCGATGAGCTGGGCCTGGTTCAGGAACACCTCCGCGTACTTCTTCGCCGTGTCCGGGTCGCTCTGGCGGGCGGTCTGGAAGGTGTGGAAAGCGGGGTGGTCCACGTTGATCTCCAGGATGCGCTTGGCCTTCAGGTCCAGCTCCGGCTGGACGGCCTTGAAATACTTCTCCATCTCGAAGGTCATGCCCTCGCCGCTGCTGAGGCAGACGGGGTGGGTCTTGAGCCGGGCGGACGGTTTGACCTCGTCCACCCTGCCGCCCAGGGCGTCCTTGATGAAGGCCAGGTCGTCCTTGCAGCGGTCGTCGTCCGCGGGCTTCTTCTCCTCGCCGGGGATGTCCAGGTCGTCATCCGCCACGGAGCGGAGGGGCTTGTCCTGGTAGGCGTGGAGCATATCGGCCAGGAACTCGTCGGCCCGGTCGGTGAAGTAGAGGATCTCCAGGCTGTGCTCCTTCAGCAGCTCGGTCTGGGGCATATGGTCGATGGCCTCCACCGTGTCGCCGGAGGCGAAGTAGATGTACTTCTGGTCCTCCCGCATACGGGAGACGTACTCGGAGAGGGTGGTGAGCTTCTTCTCCGGGGAGGAGTAGAAGAGCAGCAGGTCCTGGAGCACGTCCTTCTTCGCGCCGTAGTTGTCCATGGCGCTGACCTTCAGCTGGCGGCCGAAGCTCTGCCAGAACGTCTCGTACTTCTCCCGCTCGTCCCGGAGCAGACGCTCCAGCTCGGCCTTGATCTTCTTCTCCAGGTTGGCGCAGATGAGCTTGAGCTGGCGGTCGTGCTGCAGCAGCTCACGGGAGATGTTCAGGCTCAGGTCCGGGGACTCCACCACGCCGCGGACGAAGTTGAAGCAATCCGGCAGCAGGTCGGGGCATTTGTCCATGATCATGACGCCGGAGGAGTAGAGCTGGAGGCCGCCCTCGTAGTCCTCGCTGTAATACCGCAGGGCGGCCTTTTCGGGGATGAAGAGCAGGGCCTTGTACGTCACCGCGCCCTCGGCGGCCACGGTGATGACGCTGAGGGGCGGGTTGGGGTCGGAGAAGCGCTGGCGGTAGAACTCGTCGTACTCCTCGCGGGTGACATCGCTCTTCTTGCGCTGCCACAGGGGGATCATGCTGTTCAGGGTCTCCCATTCGTATTTTGTCTCGTACTCAGGCTTGTCGTCGGGGCTGCCCTCCTTGCGCTGGGAGTGGGGCATGAGCATACGGATGGGGAAGCGGATGTAGTCGGAATACTTCTTCACCAGGGTGCGGAGGGTGTACTCCCGGAGGTACTGGCTGTACTCGTCCTTGTCCTCCTCGGGGTCGGGCTTGAGGTGCATGATAACATCCGTGCCCACGGTGTCCTTGTCGCAGGGCTCGATGGTGTAGCCGTCCACGCCGGCGGACTGCCAGCGGTAGGCCTGGTCGGCGCCGTACTTCTTCGTGACAACGGTGATCTGGTCGGCCACCATGAAGGCGGAGTAGAAGCCCACGCCAAACTGGCCGATGATGTCGGCGTCGGCGCTCTCCTCCCCTTCCAGCTCCTTGCGGAACTGGAGGCTGCCGGAGGAAGCGATGACGCCCAGGTTATTCTCCAGGTCCGTCTCGTCCATGCCGATGCCGTTGTCGCTGACGGTGAGCAGGCGGTTCTCCGCGTCCACGGACAGCCGGATCTCGAACTGGTCGCGGCTGAGGCCCACCTTGTCGTCGGTCAGGCTGCGGTAGCACAGCTTGTCGATGGCGTCGGAGGCGTTGGAGATGATCTCACGGAGGAAGATCTCCTTGTGGGTGTAGATGGAGTTGATCATCAGGTCCAGCAGACGCTTGGACTCCGCTTTGAAGGCTTTCTTTCGCATAGTTACAGATACACTCCTTTGTTTAAGGGAGATGCGAATGCACGCATCTCCCTGTGGTATACGGTGATAGGGCCGTCAGGCGGCCTTTTTCCGGGTCAGCAGCCAGCCCAGGCAGGACAGGGCGGCCAGCGCGGCGGAGGCGATCATGACGATCTTGAAGACGGGGGACAGGACGCTTTGCAGCTTGTCCACAGGCTTTTTCAGGACTTTGCCCACGCAGGACAGGCCGCTTTTCACGGTTCTGAGGGCCAGAGAGGCCAGCTTGTTGACCAGCTTGACAGCGGTGTGCAGCAGCTCTTGCGCCGTGTTGGCGGCAATGTGCAGGATCTTTTTCATGGTCATCCTCCTTATTTGTCTGATTTTGTTGTATATAGTATAGTCCTCCGGCGGCGGCCTGTCAATGCGGCGGAAGGGTTTTCAGGCGTTTTCCGTGTATGTGACTAAAGCGCAAAAAAAGAAGCACCCGGGCGGGTGCTTCTTTTTTTTGCCTATATCAGTCGATCATGCTCTTGAGGTCAGCGGCGACGGTGATGGGGGCGGCAGTAGCGGCCTTCACATCGTCCACGGTGAACTCGGGGTTGATCTCGGTCATCAGCAGGCCCTCGGGAGTGACCTCCAGAACGCACATCTCGGTGATGATCTTATTCACGCAGTGAGAGGCGGTGAGGGGCAGACGGCACTTCTCGAAGATCTTGGGGTTGCCCTTGGCGGTGTGCTCCATGCAGACGATGCACTTCTTTGCGCCGACGCACAGGTCCATAGCGCCGCCCATGCCGGGCATCTTCTTGCCGGGGATGATCCAGTTGGCCAGGTTGCCCTGGGCATCCACTTCCAGAGCGCCCAGGAAGCAGGCGTCCACGTGGCCGCCGCGGATCAGGCCGAAGTTGGAGGCGGAGTCGATGAAGCCGCCGCCGTAAGCCACGGAGGAGGGGCTGCCGCCGGCGTCCACAACGTGGTAGGGATCGTAGTTGGCGTCGCCTTCCTTGGGGGACTTGCCCGCGGAGACGATACCCAGCTCAGCGTGGATGATCAGCTCAACGCCCTCGGGGAGGTAGTTGGGGATCAGGGTAGGCAGACCGATACCCAGGTTGACCACGTCGCCGTTTTTCAGCTCTTTCGCGCAGCGCTTGGCAATAAAGCCTTTGATCTCGGACTTTTCCATTATTTCTTCTCTCCTTCCACGATGTAGTCAACGCACATACCATAGGTGTGGACGTTCTCGGGCTCGATGTCGCCCACGGGAACGATGTACTCACATTCAGCGATAACGGTGTCGGCAGCGGTGGCCATGACAACGTTGAAGTTACGCATGGTGCCCTTGTACCAGCAGTTGCCGAACTCATCGCACTTGTAAGCGCCCAGCAGGGCGAAATCGGCGTGGATGGGCTTCATCAGCAGGTAGTCCTTGCCGTCGATGGTCTGACGGCCCATGCAGAAGGGGCTGTCCTCCACCAGGGTGTCGATGCCAACGGGGGTCAGAACGCCGCCCAGACCTGCGCCGCCGGCGCGGATGCACTCAGCCAGCGTGCCCTGGGGCAGCAGGTTGACTTCCAGCGTGCCCTCGGTGTTCTGCTGGCCGACCTCGGGGGTCATGCCCACGTGGGTGGCGATGACGCGCTTGACCTGATGGTTGTGGATCAGCTCCGCGATGCCAAAGAACTCTTCGCCCATAGGACCGGTAGCGCGGCCCATGTCATTGGCGATCAGGGTCAGATCCTTCGTGCCGCGGGCCACCAGCTCCTTGACGATGGCACGAGCCTGGCCGCAGGCCAGGAAGCCACCGCACATAATGGTAGCACCGTCGGGGATCATTGCGGCTGCCTCTTTGGCAGTCAAGACAGGTTTCTTAGCCATTTCTGTTCCTCCTACTTTTTTTATTACAGCGGCCACCGGGTCAACCGCCGGTGCGGCTGACCCAGTGGGGGCTGTATAAGATTACTTCATGCCGCGCTTGACCATTTCGGTCACGGCGAAGGAAGCCACGTCATCGGCGTACTTGCCCGCGCCGAAGCCGGCGTCGAAGCCCAGCTCCTTGGCCAGCTCGTGGGTGATACGAGGACCGCCGCAGCAGACGACGAACTTGTCGCGCAGGCCCTCGGCCTCCAGCAGCTCGATGAGGTTGGTCAGGTTCTGGATATGGACATCCTTCTGGGTGACGGTCTGGGAGACCAGCAGCACGTCGGCGTGCAGCTCCAGCGCCTTCTTGATGAACTCCTCGTTGGGGACCTGAGAGCCCAGGTTGTAGGCCTCGATCATCTCGTAGCGCTCCAGGCCGTAGTGGCCGGCGAAGCCCTTGCGGTTCATGATGGCGTCGATGCCGACGGTGTGGGCATCCGTGCCGGTGGAAGCGCCCACCATGACGACCTTGCGGCCGATGTGCTCACGGATGTAGTCGTTGGTATCCTCCATGCTCATCACGTCGGACTCCACGGTGATGACGTGGATGTCCTCGTAGTTGACGGAGTGGACGCAGCTGCCGTAGACCACATAGAAGGTGAACTCCTTGTCCAGCGCGGCGTGATAGGCCACGTTGGGCTCTTCCAGGCCCATCTTCTTGGCGATCTGGCGGGCGGCCTCCTCACCGCGCTCGTCATCCTTGACGGGCAGGGTGAAGCTGGTCTGCACCTTACCGTCGTTCATGGTGTCGCCGTAGGGCTTCAGGCGGGTCAGATCCAGCGTGGTATCGAAATCGATCTTATGGGTATTATACAGTCCGCTGCTCATGCTCCCACCTTGCCTTTCATGACTTCAATGAACGGATTGAAGTATTTGTCGTCCTTGACCACAACACCGGCCAGGCCCTTGCCGCCGTCCTTGGGACGCTTGACATCGGCGAAGATACCCTTTTCGATGGTGGTGAACAGGCCCAGCTTCTCGATCTCCGCCAGGAGGTCGGTGGCCTTGGTCAGCACCTCGTTGGCACGGGTGCGGATGATGCCGCCCTCTTTATAGGTCAGCTCATCGCCCAGGTCCTTCATGGTGCGGAAGATGTACTGCGCGTTCTCGATGGAGAGGGCGCGGTCGGACATGAACGGGGTGTGGATGGCCTCGGTCATCATGCCCAGCAGGTGCAGCTTCTGGTTGGTCAGAATGGTGACCATGTTGAACAGAGCGTCCTGGATGTGGCCGCGGAAGATATTGCCGGTCATGAACTTCGTGGGCGGCATATACTTCAGAGGCGCGTTGGGGAAGATCTCGCGGGCCATCTGTGCCTGCGCCAGCTCATACAGGAAGGTATTCTCCACGGCGGGGTCCATCTCGAAGGCGTGACCCAGGCCCATCTGCTCCTCGCGCATACCGGCGGTCTTGGCGAACGCCTCGTTGATGAACTGGGAGGCCAGAACGGTGTGGGCGGCGGTGATAGCGTCGTCGGTGGTCAGGTAGTTATCCTCACCGGTGTTGATGATGACGCCGGCATAGCCGTTGATGACGCGGGAGAAATACTGGTCCACGATGGTGCGCTGCATATTGATGTCGCGGAACAGGATGCCGTACAGAGCGTCGTTCAGCATAACGTCCAGACGCTCCAGAGCGCCCATAGCGGCGATCTCGGGCATACACAGGCCGGAGCAGTAGTTGCACAGCCGGATGTAGCGGTGCTGCTCCTCGCCCACCTCGTCCAGCGCGGCGCGCATGAGGCGGAAGTTCTCCTGGGTGGCATACGTGCCGCCGAAGCCCTCGGTGGTCGCGCCGTAGGGCACGTAGTCCAGCAGGGACTGGCCGGTGGTACGGATGACGGCGATGATGTCCGCGCCCTGCTTGGCTGCCGCCTTGGCCTGGGTGATATCCTCGTAGATATTACCGGTGGCCACGATGACGTACAGGTACGGACCTTCCTTGTCGCCCCACTCCTTCAGGTAAGCGTTGCGCTTGCCCACGTTCTTGTTGATGCGCTCCACGGTGGCGTTCACCACGGGGGTGATGGCGGCGCGGATCTCCGCGTCGGAATGAGCGGGGATCTTGCTCAGATCCAGCTCGCCGCTGTTGACGGCCTCTGCCACGCCCTGGGGATCCTTGCCGGTCTCCACCATGGCGTTGCCGATGGCCCACGCGGCGCCGACGGGCAGCAGGGAGTTGGCCATCAGGTGGTCAACGACCACGTTGGGCATGGGGACGTCCATATCGTTGACGCCATCGATGCCCAGCAGACGGCAAACAGCGCGCTCCACCGTGACGGTGGTGTGCTGATCAATGAAGTGCTGGGTGTCGTCCGCGATCTTGGCGGCGGAGGCACGGGCACGGTTGACCAGCTCAAAATTCAAGCCGAGTTTGCTTTCCATAGTTCTTCCTCTTTCTTACTTCTTGACGTGACGCTCGTTGCGCAGCAGCTTGGTGGGCTCCAGATAGCGCTGCTTGGTGCCTTCGGCGACCCATGCCACGCCGGTCTTCTCCACCTTCTTCTTGCCGGTGCAGACGTCGCAGTGGCAATCCTGGACGTAGTGCTCGGGCTGGGTGTAGGAGGTGATGACGCCCTCGAAGTTGCGCAGGATGACCTTGCGGGGGGTCTCGGAGATCAGGTAGTTGGGCATAACGGGGGTCTTGCCGCCGCCGCCGGGGGCGTCCACCACGAAGGTGGGGATGCAGTAGCCGGAGGTATGGCCGCGCAGAGCTTCCATGATCTCGATGCCCTTGGACACGGGGGTGCGGAAGTGGCTCAGGCCCAGGGAGGGATCGCAGGCGTAGATGTAGTAAGGACGGACGCGCATCTTGACCAGGCCGTGGACCAACTCCATCATGACATGGGAACAGTCGTTGACACCGGCCAGCAGCACGGACTGGTTGCCCAGGGGGATACCGGCGTCAGCCAGCATGGCGCAGGCCTTGGCGGCTTCGGGGGTGAACTCCTTGGGGGTGTTGAAGTGGGTGTTCAGCCACACGGGGTGATACTTACGCAGCATATTGCACAGCTCGGGAGTGATACGCTGGGGGCACACCACGGGGGTGCGGGAGCCCAGACGGACGATCTCCACGTGGGGGATGGCGCGGACGCGCTTGATGATGTATTCCAGGGTCTCATCGTCCACCATCAGGGAGTCACCGCCGGACAGCAGGACATCGCGGACCTCGGGATGAGCGGCCACGTAATCGATGCACTTGTCGATCTGGGCCATGGGCACTTCGCAGTCGTTCTGACCGGCGAAGCGGCGGCGGGTGCAGTGACGGCAGTACATGGAGCACTGGTCAGTGATCAGCAGCAGCACGCGGTCGGGATAGCGGTGGGTCAGGCCGGGGGTGGGAGAGTCGGTATCCTCGTGCAGGGGATCGGCGTCCTCGTAGTCGGCGTACTCCAGCTCCTCGGCGCGGGGGATGGCCATCTTGCGGATGGGATCAAAGGGATCGTCCAGGTCGATCAGGGACAGATAGTAAGGGGTGACGGCCATGCGCAGCTTGCCCAGGGTCTTGGCAACGCCGGCTTCCTCGTCGGGGGTCAGGGTCATGTACTTCTTCAGATCCTCAACCGTCTCAGCGCGGTTAGCGACCTGCCAATGCCAGTCGTTCCACAGATTTTCGGGAACATCGGCGAACAAACCGTTACGGGTCTTCATACTTATTTCTCCTTCACAAAATCTGAATATTTTGGGGCAGTCCAAAGGCTGGGAGGCCCTTGCGGGCCGCCCAGCTCTTGGGGAAGATCAGTTAGCAGTACTTCTCGTCGAACAGCTTACGCAGCTTGGGGTTCTCACGCAGCACGTCCAGGGTGATCTGAGCGTGGTTCTTGGTGTAGCCGTTGCCGATGATCATGGTGACGTCCTTGCCGATACCCTCAGCGCCCAGGGCAGCCTTGGTGAAGGAGGTAGCCATGGAGAAGAAGTACACCAGACCGTCATCGCGGACGGGCAGGATGGCGGACATCTCGCAGGACTCGATGTTCACGCAGCAGATGGACAGATCGTACTCCTTGCCGTCGTTGGCGGCCAGAGCGGCCTCCATGACCTCAACGGGCTTGGTGCAGTCGGCGACGACAACGTCGGTGTAGACGCCCAGCTCCATCAGGCCGGGGACCTGCTTGGGGTTGCGGACGACGCCCACGACCTTGCCCTTGGGGCCGACCTTCTTCATGGCTTCCCAACCGCACAGAACGCCGGACTTGCCGTTGGCGCCCAGGATCAGAACGCTGTCGCCCTCCTTGGGCAGCTTGCGGGCCTGGGCGGGAGCGCCGGCCACGTCCAGAGCGGCCAGGGCCAGAGGCTCAGACATATCCTCGGGCATCTTGGCGTACAGAGCGGACTCGAACAGGATGGCCTTGCCGACGATGTCCACGCGGTCGATGTCCTTGTGGATGGCCAGGATCTTGTCGATCTTCAGCGGGGTCATGGACAGGGAGACCAGGGAGACGATCTTGTCGCCTTCCTTCAGGTCGAAGCCGGGCTTGTTCTTCAGGTCCTCGCCGATGTGAGCGACGACGCCCTTGAACATACCGCCGGAACCGGTGACGGGGTTCTGCTGCTTGCCGCGCTCGGCCACGATGCCCAGGATCATTTCGCCGATCTTCTTCTCGTCGCCGCCGCAGGCCTCGGAGATCTGGGTGAAGGAAGCGGAGTCGATGTTCAGGGAGGTAACGTCGCAGACGATCTCGTTGGAGTAGACCTTGGACATATCGTTGTCGATCTTCCAAGCAGCCTGGGTCAGAACGCCCTTGGGCTCGATAACGCGATGAGTACCGTACTTGTTGCCTTTCAGTTCAGCCATGATAAATTTCCTCCTAAAATATATTTATAATTCTTTCTTTCGGATGCTTACTTGAGGGGCTTGAGGGACAGGATCTCGCGGGCCTCAGCGGGGGTAGCGATCTCGCGGCCCAGCTCCTTGGCGATGCGGACGACCTTGGCCACCAGCTCGCCGTTGGAAGCGGCCTTCTGGCCCTTGCCCAGGTAGATGTTGTCCTCGAAGCCGACGCGGACGTTGCCGCCCATAGCGATGGCGGCAGCGGCCATGGTCCACGCGGAGCGGCCCACGCCGGACACGGTCCAGGTGGCGTCAGCGGGGATCTTGCTGGCGAAGAAGGCCAGGTTCTCCACGGTGGCGGGGGTGCAGCCGTGGACGCCCAGCACGAAGTTGAACTGCATGGGGTGGCCGGGGACTTCGCCCTTCTTGGCCATGCCCAGGACGGTGTCGATGTGGCCCAGCTCGAAGCACTCGTACTCGGGCTTGATGCCGTTCTCGATCATGCGCTTGCCGAAGGCGCGCATGGTGGGCATGGTGTTGTCGAAGATCTCATCACCGAAGTTGCAGGTGCCGCAGTCCAGGGTGGCCATCTCGGGGAACAGCTCGGTGGGCTGGAGACGCTCCTCGGGGCTCATGCCGGTAGCGCCGCCGGTGGAGGGGATCATGATGACGTCAGGCAGCTCCTTGCGGATGGCGTCCATGACGACCTTGAAACGCTCGCGGCCCTGGGTGGGCGTGCCGTCGTCCTCGCGGACGTGGATGTGCAGGATGGCAGCGCCGGCTTCATAGGCGGACTTGGCCTCGCGGACCATTTCCTCCACGGTGTAGGGGACGGCCTCGTTCTGGGCCTTAGTGACCTCAGCGCCGCAGATAGCGGCAGTAATGATCAGCTTTTCCATCGTGTTGCTCCCTTACTTCTTGATCTCGAGACGCTGGCAGTCCTTGGGGGTGACGCAGGTGCCGTGAGCGCAGCAGACCACCACGGGCTCGGCCAGAACGTCGGCGGCGGAAGCGCTGATGTCGGGGCGGGAGACGATGACCTTGCGGGCCTCGAACTTCATGGTACGGGAGGTGTTGCCGATCTTCTCGATCTCGCCGTAGGCCTCGATGTAGTCGCCGGCGTAGACGGGCGCCAGGAACTCCACGTTGTCATAGGCACAGAACAGGCCCTCGTCGCCGTCACACTTGATCAGCAGCTCGGTGGCCACGTCGCCGAACAGGTGCACCATGTGGGCGCCGTCCACCAGGTTGCCGCCGTAATGGGCGTCCTTCGCGCTCATACGCAGGCGGAGCAGAGATGTCATCTTTTCCATAAGTTTTTCCTCCTTCAAATTTTTGGACGTGCATTTCCAATACCAGATCTGGCCTCGGCACTTCTTTTGGGTATGAAAAAAGCGCTATCGGTCAAGGTCGTTGACCAATAGCGCTCCATGTATCACTACATGACAGCAACGCCGCTTACACAGCGCTGCCAAGCGGCAGACCCCCAGGCTGATCTGTCACTTTCGGCGGAAAGCTCCTTCCTGCTGTGCCACACGGGTGCCTGTCCCCACTCGCAGCAGTACCCCGCTTTCCGCGCCTCTATTGACTGATATTATGAAATTCCTACTTAGAAATTATACCTTTTTCATGCGGTTTGTCAAGTGACATTGTGACAAAAATGACAATAACTTTTTTGTGCGATACGAATAAATTTCAGCGGGCGGATTTGTAAATATTTCCCGAAAGGAAACTTCGGGAGCAGGGCTGCCGCAGCAGCAAAAACACGGCGTCCCCGAGGGGACGCCGTGCTGTTCCGCCGTGAAAGCAACCACACACGGCGGACCGCCTGGAAAGGGTAAGACCAGGTGGTTGGGCTAAAGGTTACTGAACCTTGACGCCGTCAATGGTAACGGTGAGATGGGCCGCATCCATGCTGTTCTTGTTCGCCCACAGCTTAGAACCGGTGTTCTTGCCATCGGCAAAGCCGTTGACAGTGGCGCTATTGACCGTCAGGGTGTAAGTAGCGTTGTAATCGTTGCCGATCTCGATAGCCGCCTTGCCGGCAGAGCCGTTGTTGCGGTCATTGAACTCGCAGTTGTTCACAACGAGGTTGGTGGGCTTGGAAGCGGTCGCCCGACCGTACAGCAGGATGGCCTTGCCGTTGGTGATGAAGGTGCACTTCTCAAACGTCACATCCGTGCCGCCCCAGGTCCAGATGGAATACTGGTTGTCCATTGTGTTCTCGAAGGTGCAGTTGATGAAGGTGGCTTTGCCGTACAGCGTCAGTTTGCCCTTGATGGTGCAGTCTTTATAGGTCAGTTCGTCGCAGACGACGCCATCGAAGTCGCCCGTGCCCGCCTGAACGGTGAGGTTCTCGAAGGTGAAGGAAGAACCGCGCTGATAGTTCAACTCGCCGCCCTCCGCGGTAATAGCGTTGGTGACAACATCGACGGTCTGGCTACCGTCACCGATGAAGGTGACGTTGCGGCCCTTACCGTTGTTGTTGCTCTCATTGGCAATGTCGTTGTCGAGGGTGATGTTTTTGCCCGCAGGAACTGCGATGGTGACATTCTTCTCGGTGGCGTTGGTGATCGCATCGTTCACCTCAGTCTGGTTTTTAGCGACCACGGGATAAGTAGCGTCCTTATCGTACTGATCGTCCTTGCTGTCCTTTTCATATGTTGCCTGTGTAGCAACAACCGTCAGGCACATACCGCTTGCGGTTTCGTTCTGATATTCGTTGCCGGCGGTTTCTTTCATATGATAGCCGAAAGACCAGGCCGGGGAAGTCTCACCGGGCTTAAGAACCTCGGGTTCGATATCGATAGGATTTCCCGCTCCGTCATTCGGCGCCTTAAACACAGGCTCAAGAACCTCGGCGAGTTTTCCGGTTACTTCCAGCAAATCGCTGACATACTCAAACTTCACCGCCAGATTGCCCTTGTTCACCACACGAACTTCGGGCACATAGTAGGTGCAGCCCGGTTCCCAAAAAATCTGAGTACCCTCATCAGGAATTTTTCCTTCTACAAGGAACGGAAGAGTTTCGCCTTCGGCATTGATCCAGTCGCCCTTTGCGTCCTTCATTTGAAATTCAATGTCCAAATTGCCGGCCTGGATCTTGTTGACGCTGGTGGTGGCAGTGTCGGTGAACCACGCGAACGTAGTGCCCACCAGCATGACCACGCACATGACCAGCGCCATGATGCTGGTCAGCAGCGCCCGTTTGGTTTGCTTGTGACTATTCATGTCTGTGTACCCCTTTGTTAAAATTTACAGTCAGGTGCAGGTATTCTTTGTCCATCAGAACAAAGAATGAAGCGCCCATGGGCGCTTCTGCCCCAATCTGCATTGGTAGGTTGAGTATAGCACCGTATTTTCGATGGTGCAAGTGCAGGCGGGGAAATTTTTTACATTTCGGCGGGTTGGACAAAATTTTTCGGCAAAGTTGGGCGAAATGGCGAAAAATCAGAGCATCCCCCGCCCTTGGCCCCCTCTGGGAAGGGGCTGTCGGCGAAGCCGACTGGGGGAGAGAAATTGCGTATTACGTCTCTCCCTCCGTCAGCGCAAAGCGCTGACACCTCAGCTACGCTTCGCCGCACAACCCAGTGTGAGCACTGGGCCGCCTCGCAGAGGGAGGCAAGTGGGAGGGGCAGAGCCCCTCCCCTACGGATGGTTTTACGGAAGTGCCGCTGAAAATCGTCTCTCCCTCCGTCGCCCTGCGGGCGACACCTCCCTCGCAGAGGGAGGCAAGCGGGAGGGGTAGAACCCCTCCCCTACACACTTCGAAAACACCCTCCGCGTAGAAACGGGGTCAATAATTCTCCTCGATCATGGTGAGGATCTCGGGCTTGAGGGAGAGCATACGGCAGATATTCAGGGCGTCACGGGGGCAGTCGGACTTGCCCTCCACCCGGTAGAGGCCGTAGTTCATGTGGCGGGCGATGACGGCCACGCCGTCCTCGCTGGTGACGGCCAGCTCACGGCGGATGGCCTCCGGGTCGATGTCACGCAGGCCAATGATCTGGTAGTGCGTCCGGGCGAACTCCGCCACCTTGTCGTAGTGGGTGGTCAGGAGGGAGATGGCGTTGACGTCGTTGAGATAGCGGGTGACGGCCTGGACGATGAGCGCGCCCTCGTCGGGGTTCGTGCCCCGGGCGAACTCGTCCAGCAGGAACAGGGAGTAGCCCTGCTCCACCTGGGCCAGCGCCTTCTCGAACTGGACGATCTCCGAGCCGAAGCCGGAAAGGCCGGACTGGATAGACTGGAGGTCGTCGAAGAGCATTTTCACGCTGTGGAACAGGGGCATCCGGGCCTTTTTGGCGCAGACCAGGAAGCCGGCCTGAAGCAGCAGGACGTTGAGGGCCACGGTCTTCATGGCCACGGATTTGCCGCCCATGTTCGCGCCGGTGATGACCGTTGCGCCGGGGGTCAGGGTGATGGACACGGGGACGAAGCGTCTCCCCTGCCCGTCCAGCAGGTCGCAGATCTCCGGGTTGACCATGTCGGCGAGCTCCAGATCCCGGTCAGTGAGCTCCGGGCGGACGCCGCCGTAGCGGACGGCGAACAGCGCCTTCTGGAGGATGAAGTCCAGGCGGCCGGCGGTGTCGGCGTCGGAGAGCAGGTCGTCCACCATGGGGGCGAGGGCCGCGCCCATGGACTTGCGGACCTTCGTCTCCTCGCTGTCCTCCTCGGCGCAGAGGTGGGTGCGCTTGAGGCGCAGGTCGTCCTTCTCCGCGTCGGTCTGGGCGTGGAAGAGACGCTCCTCCACGTCCTTCTTGGCCTGGCGTATCTCCTTGAGCCGCACCGTGGCGCTGTCGGGGATATAGAAGCCGCGGCTGCCGGTCTTATCCGGGTCGAGGACCGCCAGGGCGGGCTTGGGGTCGTGGAAGGACAGGCCATCGAAATGGGTGACGGCGTTGATCTCGTCGAACAGCGGGCGGAGGTTCTCCAGCCGCTGGAGGTAGCCCTTGATCTCGAACAGCTCCACATGGTCCGGGGTCTCCCCTGCCGCGCAGCGGCGCAGGGACGTGCGGATGTCCTTCATCTGGCACAGGACGGTCGTGACCTTGGTGTAGGTGTCCTTCAGCTGCTCCGTGGCGTTGGCGGCCTGCTCCACGTTATACAGCTCCCGCTCCAGCTCCGGGCGCTCCTCCGGGGTGTAGAACCGCAGGCGGCGGATACGCTCCTGGCCGAAGGGAGAGCAGCCGTGGAGCGTCTCCAGCACATATTGCAGGCCGATCTTCACCCGCTCGTCAAAATGGATCTCGATCATGCCAATTCCTCCTTTACGTTGATAACCGGGACGTCCACCGCTTCGCGCATACGGCGGAGGAACTCGTCCTTGTCGAACTTCCAGCCGTAGGCGGACACGGGGTTGACGGTGACGCACAGCGTGCGGGCGGCGTCCTCCGTCTCCAGGGCCACGTCCCGGGCGGCCAGCTTGTCCAGGGTGTCGGCGGTGAGCAGGACCTTGCTGGGGTCTTTCACCACCAGGCGGCAGCTCCGCAGCGCGCCGGAGCGCAGCAGGGGCAGCACCATGGTGTCCGTCAGTGCGCCGGGCAGCAGTGCCGCGCCGTGCTCCTTGACGCAGGCCGCCAGGTCGGTACACTCCGGCGGCAGCTCCTGCGCCTTGGGCAGGTTCATCAGACGGTAGATATGAGCCGTGTCGGCGATGACCTTGTCCATGCTCATGTGGTAGCTGGCGCCGGTGCAGAGGATGACGCCCTCGGCCACGGCCCGGGCGCCCAGGCTCTTGCGGCCCAGCGCGCCGTCGATAACGGAGCGGTCCGCGCCCAGGTCGAAGAAATAGCGGGACACGTCCTTGAGCTGGGTGGTGATGGACGGGCCGGCCAGCTGGACGTAGCCGGCGCTGCGGGCGCGGAGGATGACCACCTCGCCCAGAGGGGTGGGGATGCCGGTGGTCATGAGGATCTCCTTGGTCACGTCGCCCAGGCGGAGCATATCCTTGGCCGTGGCGATCATCGTGCCCTCCTTCACGAAGATGCCGGGCTTCTCCGTGCCGGTGACCACGTCGGTGGACTCGCCGTCCCGGCCGATGGAGGTCAGGCCCAGCGTGCCCCGCAGGTGGCCGCCGGTGAGCAGCCAGTTGAGCATGGTGGTCTTGCCGGCGTTTTTGCACATTCCCACGATGGACATGGTCTTTGTTTCGTTGAGCCGCCGGATCAGCTCGTCGTGCATGGCGTACACGCCCTTTCCTTGGTATTCAGTCAATTTTTGAGTATAGCATATCGGGAGGGAAAAAGAAACCCCCTCACGCGGTTTTCTATTTTATCAAAAAGCATTGACAAATAATTACTATGTAATTATAATCTAATTATGGATATGATACGATTTGAATGGGACGAAAACAAGAATACGATCAACCGGCAGAAGCATAAAATATCCTTTGAGGAGGCCAAGACGGTTTTTTATGATGAAAATGCGTTGCTTATTGACGACCCGGATCATTCGGAAACAGAGGATCGGTTCATTCTTCTGGGGTTAAGTCGAGAGGCAAAGCTGTTGGTGGTTTGTCATTGTTATCGCCAGTCTGACACAGTGATACGCATTATTTCCGCGCGGAAAGCAACAAAGAATGAAGCAAAATACTACGAAAGGTAAGGTGGACAGGATGCGAGAAGAATATGATTTTTCCAAGGCGGTCAAGAACCCCTATGCAAAAAAGCTGAAAAAGCAGATCACCATTAACATTGACAGCGACACCATCGACTATTTCAAAAAGCAATCCGAGCTCTCCGGCATCCCCTATCAGACGCTTATCAATCTCTATCTCGCCGACTGCGCCGAGCATCAAAAAAAGCTGGTGCTGTCCTGGGCGTGACCCCACATACCGCAAGAGCCCGTCTCGAACGAGACGGGCTCTTGTTCGTTTTTATTCCACGGTGACGGATTTGGCCAGGTTGCGGGGCTTGTCGATGTCGCAGCCCCGCTCCAGCGCCGCGTAATACGCCAGCAGCTGCAGGGGCAGGACGCCCAGCTGGGGCAGCAGCATGGTCTCCGCCCGGGGGACGGTGAGCACCGTGTCCACGTGGCGGCGCAGCTCCTCTCCCCCGTCCTCGGTGGTGAGAGCCAGCACGGACGCGCCCCGGGCCTGCACCTCCACCACGTTGCTGAGGGCCTTGTCGAACAGCGGCATATAGGTGGCCACGGCGATGACAGGCGTGCCGGGCTGGATGAGAGAGATCGTGCCGTGCTTCAGCTCGCCGGAGGCGTAGGCCTCGGAGTGGATGTAGCTGATCTCCTTCAGCTTCAGGCTGCCCTCCAGGGACAGGGCGTAATCCAAATTGCGGCCGATGAAGAAGATATGCTCATGGCCCGCCAGGTCTTTGGCGGCGGACCGGATGGCGTCGGTATCGGACAGGATAGCCTCCATCTGGCCGGGCAGGGCCTCGATACCCCGGACCATGGCGGTGTACGTCTCCAAGTCCACCGTGCCCAGCACGTCGCCGAAGTACAGGCCCAGCAGGTGCATCACCACCATCTGGGTGGAGTACGCCTTGGTGGTGGCCACGGCGATCTCCGGGCCGGCCCAGGTATACAGCACGTCGTCGCTTTCCCGGGCGATGGACGAGCCCACCACGTTGACGATGGACAGCACCCGCGCGCCCCGCTTTTTGGCTTCGCGGAGGGCGGCCATGGAGTCCAGCGTCTCGCCGGACTGGCTGATGACGATGACCAGGTCGCCCTGGGACACCAGAGGGTCGCTGTAACGGAACTCAGAGGCCAGGCACACCTCCACCGGGCGGCGGAGCAGGCGCTCCAGCGTGTATTTGCCCACCATGCCCACATGGTAGCTGGAGCCGCAGGCGATGATGAGGATGCGGCCCAGACGGCGGATGTCCTCATCGGTCATGGTCAGGTCGCTGAGCAGCACGCGGCCGTCACGGATGCGGCCGGTGATGGCCCGGCGCACCGCGTCGGGCTGCTCGTAGATCTCCTTGAGCATGAAGTGGGGGTAGCCGCCCTTTTCCGCCGCGTCCACATCCCAGTCGATGTGGTTGTGGGGCTTTTCCATGGGGCGGCGGCGCTCGTCGTAGATACGGATGCCGGAGGCGGTGATCACCGCCAGCTCACTGTCGTCCATGTAGATGACGTCCCGGGTATAGGGCAGCAGGGCCGTCACGTCGGAGGCCAGGAAGTTCTCGCCCTGGCCGCAGCCCAGCAGCAGCGGGGCGTCCTTCCGGGCGGCGATGACGCGGTCCGGCGTGTCGGCACAGATGATGCCCAGGGCATAGGAGCCCTCCACGGCGGAGAGCATACTGTTCACCGCCTCGAACACGTCGCCGCAGCGGTCGTAGTAGAAGCTGAGAAGCTGGGCCACCACCTCGGTGTCCGTCTCGGAGCGGAAGGTGTAGCCCTGCTGGATGAGCTGGGCCTTCAGACGGGCAAAGTTCTCGATGATGCCGTTGTGGACAACGGCGAAGCGGCCGTCGCCGCTGGTCTGGGGATGGGCGTTGATCTGGTTGGGCTCGCCGTGGGTGGCCCAGCGGGTGTGCCCTACGCCCACCGTGCCGGTGAGGGCCGCGCCGTCCGCCGTCAGCTCCGCCAGAACGGACAGACGGCCCGGCGTTTTATAGACCTGCAGGCCCGCCGGGCCGCACACCGCCATGCCGGCGGAGTCGTAGCCACGGTACTCCAGACGGCGCAGGCCGTCCAGCAGGATCGGGGCGGCCTGCTGGCGGCCCACATAGCCTACTATTCCACACATAATTCAATTCCTCCTGATAAAGATAGAGGAAGAGCAAATTCGCAGACCATTTGTCTTCGCATCCGGTCACAGCCCCTCTGTTTTGCGGTCGCCCGCATATTTACTGGCTGTGTACGCGCCCGGACGGCACGGAAGAGCATCCGCCGAACTTTTCGATCGCTCTCCACCTCGTTACCCCCTCTCGCCGCGCCTCGTCTGAGCGAAAAAATCTGCGGCGATAGGCAAATAGCCAAAATGAGGGGGGCATGGCGCTTGTGAGAGGTCTTGACCTCTGATCCTCCTTTCTGTTCTGCGAAACATATATACGAAGCGGCAGGCCGCTGTATACCGACATAAATTTCCCGGGGCGGGGCATACTGGGTGCGAAAGGGGTGGTGTTTTATGGCTACCGCATTCTTCCGCACGGTGATTTTGTATCTGCTGCTCATCGCAGGGCTGCGGCTCAGCGGCAAGCGGCAGATCGGGGAATTAGAGCCCATCGAACTGGTGCTGACGCTGCTGATCTCCGACCTGGCCTCCGTGCCCATGCAGGACTTCGGGCTGCCGCTGTTCAACGGGGTCATCCCCATCATCACGCTGATCGCCCTGTCCACGCTGTTCAGCGCCATCAGCCTGCGGTGCGTCCGCTTCCGGGATCTGGTGTGCGGCCAGCCGGCGCTGGTGATACGGGACGGAAAGCTGTATCAGGAGACCATGCGGCGCAACCGGCTGACGCTGGACGAGCTGTTCGAGCAGATGCGGGGACAGGGCGTCACCGATCTGGACGATGTGAAATATGCCGTGCTGGAGACCAACGGGCGGCTGTCCGTGCTGCTGCGAAGCGACCGGCAGCCGGTGACATCGGAGCAGCTGGCGGTGAGCGTCAGCGACGACGTGACGCTGCCCACCATCGTCATCAACGACGGGCGGGTGCTGACGGACAACCTGAAGCAGGCCGGGCGGGACGAGCGGTGGCTGCAGCAGGAGCTGAAGCGGCAGGGCGCGGCCCACAGCCGGGACGTGTTTCTGCTGTCCGTGGATGAACAGGGCGCGGTGGTGTGCCTGAAAAAGGAGGGCGCGCGATGAGGGCGGTACGCATACCGGTGTTCGTGCTGGCGGCGGTGCTGGCGTATATCCTGTGCAACGCCGCGTGGATCACGGGCGAGAGCCAGCGGTGGCTGGACGCGGCGGCAGAGGTGTCCGACGCCGCGCTGCGGGAGGACGCCGCCCGCGCCGGGCAGGCGCTGGACGCGCTGGACGCGCTGTGGCAGCGGCCGCAGGGGTATCTGCACATCGTCATATCCCACACGGAGCTGGACGAGGCGGAGACGCTGCTGGCCCAGGCCCGGGCCGCGGTGCGGCAGGGGGATATGCAGGCGCTGTACCCCATCATGGCGGAGCTGCACAGCCAGCTTGAACTGGTGGCGGAGACGCAGCAGGTGAGTCTGAAGAATATTTTTTGAGGCAAGAAATACTTCGGTGTCTCTCCCTCCGTCGCCCTGCGGGCGACACCTCCCTCGCAGAGGGAGGCAAGTACGGGGGTTACTTTTCGCTGAGGAGCTTGTTCAGCTCGGACATGAAGGTGTTGATGTCCTTGAACTGGCGGTAGACGGAGGCGAAGCGGACGTAGGCCACCTCGTCGGCCTTTTTCAGCTTTTCCATGACCTTTTCACCGATGATGTCGGTGCTGACCTCCCGCTCCAGAGAGTTCTGCAGCTCCTGCTCGATCTCCAGGGCCATGCGCTCCATGTCCGCCACGGGCACGGGGCGCTTTTCACAGGAGCGCTGGATGCCGCGCAGCACCTTGCTGCGGTCGAAGCTCTGGCGGGAGCCGTCCTTCTTGATGACCACCATGGGCAGGCTCTCCACCGTTTCATAGGTGGTGAAGCGCTTTTCGCAGGACAGACACTCGCGGCGGCGGCGGATGCTGCTGCCTTCGTCAGCGGGACGGGAGTCCACGACCTTGCTCTCTTTATAACCGCAATAGGGGCATCTCATCTCTCTTTACCCTCCTGTTTCCGCGGCAAAAGCCGCATAGATGGAGGTATTATAGCACAGATGCACAAGATATGGTAGGGGTTTTGCGGATTTTTTCAGGGGAAAACGAGACGCAGCGGCGCAGGACAGACAAAAGGCCCGCCCCTGCTGACGCAGGGGCGGGCCTTCTTCATTGGTGTCATGGTGAGACTGATGTATACGACCGCTTACCGGATGCTCTGAGGGGCGCAAAAAGCGCTCTTCACATCGCCACTGATGGCACGGACCTGATAGTAATACGTCGTGCCGGCCGCGGCGCTGGTGTCGGTAAAGCTCAGGGCCGCCGTGCGGCGGATGATGCTGAACTTACTGCCGTCGGTGGAGCGGAAAATCTCATACTGGGCCGCGCCGTTGACCTTGCTCCAGCTGATAACAGGCTGGCCGCTGGCGGCACTGGTCAGGGTCATGGCGGGAGCGGCCAGGGACGCGATGGCGTACTGGATGCTCTGCGCCGCGCAGAAGTCGCTCTTCACGCTGCCGTTGATGGCGCGGACCTGATAGTAATACGTCGTGCCGGCCGCGGCGCTGGTGTCGGTAAAGCTCAGGGCCGCCGTGCGGCGGATGATGCTGAACTTACTGCCGTCGGTGGAGCGGAAAATCTCATACTGGGCCGCGCCGTTGACCTTGCTCCAGCTGATAACAGGCTGGCCGCTGGCGGCACTGGTCAGGGTCATGGCGGGAGCGGCCAGGGACGCGATGGCGTACTGGATGCTCTGCGCCGCGCAGAAGTCGCTCTTCACGCTGCCGTTGATGGCGCGGACCTGATAGTAATACGTCGTGCCGGCCGCGGCGCTGGTGTCGGTAAAGCTCAGGGCCGCCGTGCGGCGGATGATGCTGAACTTACTGCCGTCGGTGGAGCGGAAAATCTCATACTGGGCCGCGCCGCTGACCTTGCTCCAGCTGATAACGGGCTGGCCGGTGGAAGCGTCGGCCTTCAGGGTCACGGTGGGGACAGCGAGGGACGACACCGTGTAGGTGATCTGCTGGGCCTTGCTGAACTTGCTGTAGGTCGCAGAGCTGTCGGAGTCCTTCATGGCGCGGACCACATAGTAATAGGTATCGCCGGCCGCGGCGCTGGTGTCGGTAAAGCTCAGGGCCGCCGTGCGGCGGATGATGCTGAACTTACTGCCGTCGGTGGAGCGGAAAATCTCATACTGGGCCGCGCCGCTGACCTTGCTCCAGCTGATAACGGGCTGGCCGGTGGAAGCATCGGCCTTCAGGGTCACGGTGGGGGCGGTCAGCGTAGTCGCCGCCGGGGTGTAATCCGTGCCGGAGAGCTTCAGATCCGCGGCGGCAAAGCCGGTGCGGGTCACGTCGTCATAGATATACACGGTGTTTTCAACGGTGTAGGATATGCCGTCGCCCACAGCACCGCGGAGGAACAGCTTCTGGGGATAGCCCTTCATGCCGGTGTCGCAGTTGGTCACGTCCACCAGGTAGTTGCCGCCGCCGATGCGGACGATGTTCCACATATGGTTCTCCGTGCCCATCGTGCCGGTGACGCTGATGGTCTCCACATCGCCGGTCCAGCCGTTGCTCTCCTCGGTCAGGTCACACAGGTACTTGAAGGATTTGGCGTAACCCTCGCACACCACGTTGGTGGAGGCGTCGCCGTCAAACACCCAGAGCAGTTGCCAGGGATTGCCGTAGCTGGCGGTGTACTCCCCTCTGGCCGCGGCGTAGTTGTAGGACACCTGGTCGCAGATGTACTGACGGTACGCCTGCAGCTTGTCGTAATCGGACTTGGAGGCGTTGGCGGCCACGACGCTACGGGCCGTCTGCACCGCCGCCGGGACGTTGGGGATATTGGTGGTGGTCACGTCCTTGCCGCGGAACTCCTGGGCCACGGCGAAGCTGAACATCACATCCTTGAACGGAGTTTTGTCAGCGGCCATGGTGTAGGTATAGTTGATGCCGATCACCTTGTCATGCCAGTACAGCTCGTAGGGCAGGTCCGCCATCAGGGCGTGCCACACCTTGTCGGCGGAGGCCTGGGAGCCCAGCACGCCGGTGGTCTTGATGTTGGTGTCCTGAAGCTGGCCGCTGGCGATCTTCTCGATCTCCGCTTTCAGCGTGTTGTAGACGGTCTGCTCCACCGCGTTCAGGTTGGCCTTCGCGGAGTAGCTGGCCGCCATGCTGGAGCTGCTGAAGCCGGTCTCGTAACTGCGGATGTCCATACCGGCCAGGCGGTACAGATAGCCGTCCAGCAGTTCCTCGCTGGAGATGCTCCCGCTGTCGGCCGTCGCCGATGCGCGCTCCTCCGCCCAGGCCGTATCCAACGTGCCCAGGGGCAGGACCGTGAACAGCATGACAGCCGCCATAAGAGCCGCTAAGATCTTCTTTTTCATGTGTTCTTCTCCTCTTCCATTTTATAGTTTGGGGGTCGAGGGTCTCTCTGGTAACAGAATACATCACTTTGCCCGACAGGTCAAGGGAGAATGTTGAAAAACAGAAAGAATTGAAATGTCTGCGCGGGGTTGGTATAATGGGGAAAACGACACAGAAGGAGCGTGCCTTTTATGGAGGACCTTACCAAAATAATGCAGACGACGCTGGGCGGCTACAGCCTGGGTCACATCCTGTCGGCCGTCCTCACGCTGCTGATCTGTCTGGTGGCCGTCCGGCTGCTGCTGAAGCTGGCCAAGCGGCTGCTGGACCGCAGCAAACGGGTGAACGACCGGCTTCGGCAGATCATTCTGACCGCCGTCAAGGTGGTGCTTTACATCCTGACGGGCATCATCACGGCGGGGGCGCTGGGTCTGAACACCTCGTCTCTGACGGCGCTGGTGTCGGTGCTGACGCTGGGCGTCACGCTGGCGGCGGAGGACATTCTGGGCAACGTGGCCGGCGGGCTGGTGATCCTGTCGTCCCACCCGTTCAACATCGGTGACGAGATCGAGGTGTCCGGCACGACGGGCATCGTCCGGGAGATCACGCTGAACCACACCAGGATCGAGACGTTCGACGGGCAGTTCGTCATGCAGCCCAATAAGGAGCTCTCCTCCTCCCGCGTCATCAACTACACGGCTATGGGCCGCCGCCGGGTGGTGCGGAAGATCACGGCCTCCTACGACGCGCCCACCGAGCAGGTGAAGGCCGCCTGTCTGGAGGCGGTGGCGGCCACGCCCAACGTGCTCCCCTCCCCCGCGCCGGTGGTGTATCTCACCGATTACGGCAGCAGCGCCATCGAGTACAGCGTCCGCTGCTGGACGGAGGCGAAGGACTACTGGGGCGCGTATTTCGCGCTGAACGAAAACCTGCGGGACGCCTTTGCGGCCCACAACGTGGAGATGACCTACGACCACCTGAACGTCCACATATCGGAGAAGTAACGCCCATCACAGCGCAAAAAAGAGAGACGGCCGAAGCCGTCTCTCTTTTTTATATGAAGTGTTACCACTCCAGGTTCTTTTCGGTCTCCTTGCTGAACACATGGGCCACGTTGCCGCCGAAGATCAGGTTGACCTCGCTGCCCATGGGGAAATGGGCTGCGTTGCCGTTGGTGGGAACGATGACCACCACATCGCGGCCGCTGGCGTTGATGTGCAGGTGGACGGAAGAACCCATCAGCTCGCTGACATCCACCTTGCCCTTGACGCCGTCGGCGCAGAGCATGATATGGTCGGGACGAACGCCCAGGACCACGTCCTGCTCGGGCACATCCTTGGCGGACAGGCGGGCCTGCTTCTCGTCGGACAGCTCCACGGTGACGCCGTCCACGGTGACGGCGTACTTGCCGTTCTGCTTGATCAGGCGGGCATCGAACAGGTTCATCTGAGGCGTGCCGATAAAGCCGGCCACGAACAGGTTGGCGGGATGATCGAACACCTCCTGAGGCGTGCCGATCTGCTGGATGAAGCCGTCCTTCATGATGACGATGCGGTCGCCCAGCGTCATGGCCTCCGTCTGGTCATGGGTGACGTAGACAAAGGTGGTGTCGATGCGCTGGCGCAGCTTGATGATCTCAGCGCGCATCTGGTTGCGGAGCTTGGCGTCCAGGTTGGACAGGGGCTCGTCCATCAGGAACACGGCGGGGTCGCGGACGATGGCGCGGCCGATGGCCACACGCTGGCGCTGGCCGCCGGACAGGGCCTTGGGCTTGCGGTCCAGATACTGGGTGATGTCCAGGATCTCCGCGGCCTGGCGGACCTTCTTGTCGATCTCTTCCTTGGGCGTCTTTTTCAGCTTCAGGGAGAACGCCATGTTCTCATACACGGTCATGTGGGGGTACAGGGCGTAGTTCTGGAACACCATGGCGATGTCGCGGTCCTTGGGCTCTACATCGTTCATCAGCTTGTCGCCGATCCACAGCTCGCCGGAGGTGATGTCCTCCAGACCGGCGATCATACGCAGGGTGGTGGACTTGCCGCAGCCGGACGGGCCGACCAGAACGATGAACTCCTTGTCGGCGATCTCCAGGTTGAACTGCTGGACGGCCACCACGCCCTCCTCGGTGATCTGAAGATTGCTCTTCTTCTCCGGCTCTTCGCCCTTCTTGGGCTTTTTCTTCTTCTCGGTGTTGGGGTAGACCTTCTTGAGATCCTTGAGTACGACCTTTGCCATTTCGTTTTGACCGTGGCTGTCCTGCCTCCGCATGGAACAGCCTTGTGCGGCTTCGCGCACGTTACGGCAGGTCTCCACACTGCCGCACCGCCGGTCAGGGCGGGCATTCCTCCTTTTCATTTGCCGGGCCGGGACATAAAGTGGAGTGCCGTCGGCCCGGTGGGAATGTAGTGAGTATACCCGAAAACGTTTTCCTTTGCAAGTGTAATTTGTGAACAATGCGAAAAAACCGCCCAAAGGGCGGTTTTTGTCGGAAAGCATGGTCACAGGTCCACGACCACCGGCCGGTGGCCGGTGTGGGGCAGGAATTTCTCCAGCACGTCGGCGGTCTTCAGCTTCAGCGTGCTGGTGCAGAGGCAGGGATGGCAGGAGATGTACGGCGCTTCATAGACCTCCCGCTCCATCAGCAGCTGTACGGCGTGCTCCGTGTCGTTGGCCAGGCCCAGAATGGTGGCCGAGCCGGGGGTGCAGCGCAGCAGCTCCCACAGCTTGTCCTCCGGGGCGAAGCTGAGCCGGGCGGAGTTGATCTGGGCGCTGAGCTCCTTGGTGTGAAACACCTTGTCCGGGGACATACACAGCAGGTAGAATTTCGTCTGCTGCCGGTTGCAGAGGAACAGGTTCTTGCACACGGACACGCCCAGCGCGTCGCTGACCTGGGCGCACAGCTCCATGTTGAACGCGGCGTCGTGGCTGACCCGGTCATAATCGATATGCAGCGCCTCCAGCAGGTCGAAGGCGGCGGCCTCCTGCGCCAGCAGCTCGCCCTCCGGGCGGGTGTTGTGAAAGACGGGAGAGATGGTCATTCCGCGTCACCTCGTTTCAGCAGTATTTCACCGGCGCGGTAGATGTCCCCCGCGCCCACGGTGATGATCAGGTCGCCGGGCCGGGCCAGACGCTCCAGCTCATCCGCCACCTGCTCCAGCGTGGGGCAGTAGACGGCGTGGGGGATCTGATCCGCCAGATCCTTGGAGGAGATGTGCAGATCGTTCTTCTCCCGGGCGGCGTAGATCTCCGCCAGCACCACGCGGTCCGGCTGGCGCAGGACGCTGACAAAGTCATCGAACAGCGCGGCGGTACGGGTATAGGTGTGGGGCTGGAAGGCCAGAATAAGACGCTCATGGGGCAGCGGGCGGACGGCGTTCAACAGGGCCTGCACCTCGTCGGGATGGTGGGCGTAGTCGTCGTAGACCTCTGCGCCCCGGAACGTGCCCTTATGCTCAAAGCGGCGGCCCGCGCCGGTAAAGACGGACAGTCCCTCCTCCACGGCCTCGCCGGGGACGCCCAGCACCCAGGCGGCCGCAGCGGCGGCCAGGGCGTTGGACACGTTGTGTGCGCCGGGGACGCGAAGCGACACATGGGCGTAGTGACGGCCGCGGACGACGATGTCAAAGTCTCCGAAGCCGTCGAAGAACGACACGTTGTCGGCATAGCAGTCGGCATCGTGATCCCGGACACTGAAGGTGAACACGGGGTGGGACAGGCCCGCCACCGCGTCCCGCGCACCCTGGTCATCGGCGTTGGCGATGATGTAGCCGCTCTGGGGCACGAGGGCGGCAAAATCGTGGAAGGAGTGCTCGATGTCGGCCAGATCCTTGAAGAAGTCCAGATGGTCGGCGTGGACGTTGAGGATCACCGCCACGGTGGGGAAGAAATTCAGGAAGGAATTGCAGTATTCGCAGCTCTCCAGAATGATGGTGTCGCCATGGCCCACCCGGTAGCCGGAGTGGAGCAGGGGCAGCGTGCCGCCGATCATGACGGTGGGGTCTTTCTGGGCGGCCATGAAGATATGGGTGGCCATGGAGGTGGTGGTGGTCTTGCCGTGGGTGCCGGAGACGCACAGGGCGTTGCGGTAGCCCTTCATGATCGCACCCCAGGCCTGGGCCCGCTCGTAGACGGGGATGCCCCGGGCGACAGCGCCGGCGATCTCCGGGTTGTCGTCATGGATCGCGGCGGTTCGGATGACGGCGTCGCAGTTCTGCAGGTTGTCGGCGGAGTGGCCGATGGTGACGGGGATGCCCACGGAGCGCAGGTGCTTGACGGTGTCGCTGTCGGTCATGTCAGAGCCCTGGACGGTGACGCCCATGCCGTTGAGCACCTCGGCCAGGGCGCACATGGACACGCCGCCGATGCCGGCCAGGTGGATGCGCTTGCCGGGGTGAAAATATGTGTGAATGTCGGTATTGGGATGGAACATAGCGTCCTCCTTCTTGACAGAAGCTGAAAATATACTAAACTATTATAGTACAGGGTTATGAGAAGTGCAACCATTTTCGAAAGGTGGGATGGGCTGATGATACCGGAGGAGGTGCGCTGGCTGCTGGCGCGGCTGGAGGCGGCAGGCTGTCAGGGCTGGGCCGTGGGCGGCTGCGTGCGGGACACGCTGCGCGGTGCCGCGCCGTCGGACTGGGACGTGACCACCGACGCAAGGCCGGAGCAGGTCATGGCGCTGTTCGGCGAGGCGGCCATCCCCACTGGGCTGAAGCACGGGACGGTGACGGTGCGCGCCGGGGAACTGCGCGTGGAGGTGACCACGTTCCGCCGGGACGGGACGTACAGCGACCACCGGCGGCCCGACGAGGTGCAGTTCTCCACGTCGCTGGAGGAGGACCTGGCCCGGCGCGACCTGACGGTGAACGCCATGGCCATGGACCTGCGGGGGCACATCTGCGACCCCTTCGGCGGGCAGGAGGACCTGTCGCGCCGGGTGCTGCGGTGCGTGGGCGAGCCGATGCGCCGGCTGGACGAGGACGCGCTGCGGATCATGCGGACGCTGCGGTTCGCGGCGGTGCTGGGCTTTGCCATCGAGCCGGAGACGGCGGCGGCGCTGCACCGGCGCGCTCCGCTGCTGGCGGACATCGCCGTGGAGCGCATTTTAGTGGAGATGGACAAGCTGCTGGCGGGCCAGAACATGGCGTCCGTGCTGTTAGCATTCCCCGATGTGATAGGGGTATTCCTGCCGGAGATACAGCCCTGCGTGGGCTTCGATCAGCGGAACGTCCACCACTGCTATGACGTGTGGGAGCACAGCGTCCGGGCGGCGGAGGCCGTCGCCCCGGACACGGTGCTGCGGTGGGCCATGCTGCTCCACGACATCGGGAAGCCGGACTGCTTCACCGTGGACGAGCAGGGCGTGGGCCATTTTTACGGACACCCTGTCCGGTCGGCGGAGCTGGCGGAGGAGATATGCCGCCGTATGCGGATGGATAAGAAAAGCGCCCAGCGGATCGTGACGCTGGTGCAGTGGCACGACCGGGACATCCCCCGGACGGAGAAGGCCGTCGCCCGGGCGGCACGGCAGCTAGGTGAGGAGACGCTGCGGCAGCTGCTGGCGGTGAAGCGGGCGGACAACCGGGCGCAGAGCGCGCTGTGCCGCGGCCGGGCGGCGGAGATCGACAAGGCGGAGGCCATACTGGACGGGCTGGTGGCCCGGCAGTCGTGCTTCTCCCTCCATGATCTGGCGGTGCGGGGCGGCGACGTGACGGCCCTGGGCCTGCGCGGTCCGGCGGTGGGTCAGACGCTGCAAAGGCTGCTGGACGCGGTGATGGACGGCAGCGCGGTCAATGAGAAAGAGGCCCTGCTGCGGCTGGTGACATCCGACCTGACGCACGAGCCGTAAGTCACAACAGCATAAAAGCGCCCCCTCTGCCGAAGGCAGAGGGGGCGCTTGGCATCATCACAGCACCTTGCTGAGGAAGTCCTGCAAACGGGAGTCCTGGGGATGGTCGAAGATGTCGGAGGGCGCACCCTCCTCCAGGATCTTACCGTCGGCCATGAACACCACCCGGTCGGCCACCTCGCGGGCAAAGCCCATCTCGTGGGTGACCACGGCCATGGTCATGCCGTCCTTGGCCAGGTCGCGCATCAGGTCCAGCACCTCGCCCACCATCTCCGGGTCGAGGGCGGAGGTAGGCTCGTCGAAGAGCATGACCTCCGGGTTCATGGCCAGCGCCCGCACGATGGCGATACGCTGCTTCTGGCCGCCGGAGAGCATATTGGGGTACTCGTCGGCCTTGTCGGCAAGGCCGATGCGCTCCAGCAGCGCCCGGGCCTGGGCCTCCGCCTCGGCGGGGGTCTTTTTCTTCAGCGTCACCGGGGCTAAGGTGATGTTCTGCAGCACCGTCTTGTGGGGGAACAGGTTGAAGTGCTGGAACACCATGCCCATTTTCTGCCGGTGCTGGTCGATGTTCACCTGCTTGCTGGCCAAATCCACACCGTCGAAATAGATCGCGCCGGAGGTTGGCTCTTCCAGCTGGTTCAGGCTGCGGAGCAGCGTGGATTTGCCGCTGCCGGACGGGCCGATGACGGCCACCACCTCACCCTTGTGGATGTCCAGGCTGCAATCGTTCAGCGCGTGGACCTCGCCATGGTTGTACTCCTTGACCAGATGCTGCACGGAGATGAGAACTTTACTGCTTGTCGCCACGGCGCATTCTCCTTTCTATGGCCTCGATGACCTTGGAGGCGGGATAGTTGATGCAGAAATAGACCAGCGCGGCCAGCGTATAGGGCGCCAGCGAAATGCCGGTAGAGCCGGCAATGGTCTTGGCGGCGAACATGATCTCCGCCATGCCCAGCATGGAGCAGATGGAGCTCTCCTTCACCATGGTGACCACCTCGTTGGCCAGGGCGGGCAGCACGTTCTTGACGGCCTGGGGCAGCACCACCAGGCGCATGGACTGCCAGCTGCTGAGACCCAGCGAGCGGGCCGCCTCCGTCTGGCCCTTATCCACCGCCAGAATACCGGCCCGGAAGATCTCCGCCACATAGGCGGAGCTGTTCAGAGCCAGCGCCACCACGCCGGGAACGAACCGGCTGATGTCCACAAAGCCGAACAGAGAGATACGGGGCAGAGAGATGGCGTAGAACAGGCCGAAGTAAATGATGGACAGCTGCACCAGCATGGGCGTGGAGCGGAACACGGCGATATACGCGCCGGCGAACCACTTGACGGGCTTGATCTTGCTCAGGCGCATCATTGCCAGCAGCAGGGCGGGGATCACCGCCAGCAGCACGGACACCACCGCCAGCAGCAGCGTGTACTCGATGCCGCGGACGAAGGCCACGCCATATTTGGGCAGGAAGGAGAAGTTGAAGAAATCGGAGGGGCGCATATCCGTGAACAGGCTGCTCCACCACATACGCGGTCAGTCCTTTCTCGTGTAAATTTGGTGCGGAGACACGCGAAGTGCAAAGTCGCTAAGCGGCTTTGCACTCGCGTTTTATGTAAGGGAGAGAATTAGTCGGCGGAAACTTCCACAGCCACATCGGCCAGCGCGTCAGCATCGGCGATGAAGGTCTCGATCTTGTTCTCAGCGGCCATCTTGGCCAGTGCAGCGTTGATGCCGTCCAGCAGGCCCTTGGGGTCGCCCTTGGCCACAGCGATGCAGTAAGGCTCGGCAGCGGGCAGCTCAGAGGATGCCTCAGCGATGACCAGATCGGGGTTGGCAGCAGCGTACTGCTCCGCCACGCCGCCGTCCACCAGGATGGCGTCCACCTTGTCATACACCAGCTCGTTCACCAGGTCCAGCACGGAGGACAGCGCCACGGGGTTCACGCCCTCGATGTCATTGACCATATCCAGCTTGGTGGTGGCGGTCTGCGCGCCCACGGACTTGCCGTTGAAGTCGGCCAGCGTCTTGTACTGGTCAGCCACGTCGGCCTTCACCAGGATGGCGGGAGGCGTATCACTGTAGTAGCCGTCAGAGAAGTCGGCGTTCTCCAGACGGTCGGGGGTGGCCTCCATGGCGGACAGCACCATATCGAAATCGCCCTTGTCCAGAGAGGTCAGCAGGTTGTCGAAGCTCATGTTCTCCACCTGCAGGGTCAGGCCCAGCTCGTCGGCCACATACTGTGCCACGGAGATGTCGATGCCGCCGTAGACCAGCTCGCCGTTCTCGCCGGGATACATAAACTCAAAGGGGGCATAGTCGGCGGAAACGCCTACCACCAGCGTGGTCTTGGCGGGCTCGGCGCTGTTGTCGCCGTCGGTATTGTTCGTATCATCCTTCTTGCTGCCGCAGGCCACCAGGCTCAGCGCCACGACCAGCGCCAGCAGCATTGCCAAAAACTTCTTCATGTTTCGTACTTCCTTTCACATTCTTATGGTTCTATACCGTTTTCGCGGAATATAGACATCGTTTCGCAGGGGCATCTCCCTCTGACAGGGGGTACTATACACCCGCGATGCATAATTGTCAACACCGTTTTGCATATTTTTTCTCCAAAAATTTTTGAATTGTGTAATCCGACGTCGTTTTCGCGCATTTCTCCTTCGTTTATTCGTCGAAATCACGGCAAAGCTCTTGCATATATGAATATTTATTCGTATATGCGGAATATCAGGTATCTTTCCTCCCCTCATGCGGAAAGCGGGCCGGCTCGATGAGCCGGTCCGCTTTTCAAAGAAAGGAGTACGTAAAGATCAAATTCAGCCCTCGATCAGCCGTGCAGCATAGAGGTAGGTCCGGGCGTAGTAGCTCTCGTAAAGGGAGCTGATGATGACGCCGCTGGATGTGCTGGCGTGGATGAACTGTCCGCCGCCGAGATAGATGCCCACATGGCCGATGCCGCTGCCGCCGGTGGCGAAGAACACCAGGTCGCCGGGCGCGCGCTCCGCCGAGGTCACGCCCCGGCACATATAATATTGGCTGGTCGCGCCGTGGGGCAGGCCGATACCGAACGCTCCGAACACCGCCATGGTGAAGCCGGAGCAGTCCGTGCCGCCGTAGCCCGAGCCGCCGTAGCGGTAGGGCGTGCCCAGATATGTATACGCCTTGGCGATGATGTCCTCGATCAGCGTAGAGGTGGCGCTCGTACCCTCGTAGTCGGCGTAGTTCACCGGCTCACAGTACTCCGCCAGCACAAAGCCGGTGTCCGTACCATAGGATACCTCGTACCAGGTGTCGTCGTACACGTCCAGCAGCCGGGCCACCTTGCCGTCGAAGATCGTCCGCAGGCGGGCGGCATCCGTGCTGGGCTCCTCCCGCAGGGAGATGTAGCTGTCGCAGCTCACCAGCACGCCGTCGTAGGTCTCCAGGAAGTTCTGCTTCTGCAGCGCCTCCGTCTCCCGCAGCAGCGCCTGGGCGGTGAGCTCCGTCAGGGACAGCTCGTCGCTGCCGTCGTCCAGCAGCCCCGCCTCCTTGGCCAGCTGCAGCCCGTCGGCCGCCTGGAGAGAGGTGGCGCTGGCGGCGGCCAGCCCGTTGGAGGCCAGCGTCTCCACAGCGGCGGCATAGGCCGCGTCGTCATGGACGTCGGAGACCGTCTCCGCAGCACCGGCACTGACAGCGCCGGAAAACAGCAGCAGCGCGGACAGACCCGCCGCTGCGATGTTCTTCAAATACATGGGAATTACCTGCCGTTTCGCGTTGGATTTGCGGGGTACAGCGCCCCACGCGACCTATCATAGCACAAGTCTATCGAAAAAGCTACAAAAAAATTACAAATTGGAAACAAAATTTTCAAACCGGTAATAAAATCCCGGAAGTCTTGCATGATTTGCCTACTGTGTGCTATAATGCGTGCAAAAAATGCGGAGGTGATACCTATCGAACCGTTACAATATGAACAGCGGGGCTACCTGAACGAGCCGTTCCGGCTGTTTTATCTGGCCGACGACCGGGCCAGCGACATCGAATACCACTACCACACCTTTCATAAGATCATCCTGCTGCTGGCGGGCCGGGCCGGCTACGCCGTGGAGGGCGAGCGCTACGAGCTGACCCCCGGCGACTTTGTGCTGGTGGGCCGGGGCAGCATCCACCGCCCGGTGGTGGCAAACGGGGATTACTACGAGCGCATGATCCTCTACATCTCCCCCGCCTGTCTGGAGGCTATGGCCGTGGAGGACTGTGACCCCGCCGAATGCTTCCGGCTGGCCCAGCAGACCTTTCAATATGTATACCGGGACGAGGCGGGCAGCCGCGTCCGCCAGCTGTTCCAGTCCCTGCACCAGACCATCGTTCAGGGTGGCTACGGCGCTTCCCTGCTGACCCAGGCCCAGTTCACCGAGCTGCTGGTGGAGGTGAACCGCATCTGCCGCGCCGGACACGGCGTGGGCGCAGCCGGCGGCGACAGCAAGGTGGTGTCCCTGCTGCAATATCTCAACCTGCATCTGACCGAGCCGCTGTCCATCGACGACCTGTCCGCCCGGTTCTACATCAGCAAGTACCACATGATGCGCCGCTTCCGTCAGGAGACGGGCTATTCCATCCACGGCTACCTGTCGGAAAAGCGGCTGCTGCTGGCCCAGCAGCTGCTGGGCCGCGGCGCGTCCCCCTCCGAGGTGTTCACCCAGGTGGGCTACCAGGACTACTCCACCTTCTCCCGGGCCTATAAAAAGCAGTTCGGCCGCGGCCCGTCCGCCGACGCCCGGCGATAAACCCTCCTGCACAAAGCGCACGATTTGCAGGCAAACACGCAATTTTTCTGATTTACTTTGCTATAATTGCCCATATAATAATGACCGTAGGCTCTGTATGATCGTGAGGAGGAAGCTATGAAGAATTTCTTGAAGAACTACTGGTTCATCCTGTGTATGCTCACCGGCATCGTGGCCGGCTGTCTGGTGGGCGCGTTCGCCCCAGCCTTCGGTGGCAAGATCGAATTTCTGGGCACATTGTTCATCAACATGATGTTCTGCGTGGTGGTGCCGATGGTGTTCTGCTCCATCGCCTCCGCCATCGCCAACATGAAGAGCGTGAAGCGCGCCGGCAAGATCATGGGCGTGACCATCGCCACCTTTCTGGTCACCGCCGCCATCGCCGGTGTGCTGATGTATATCGTCTGCCGCATTTTCCCGCTGGTGGACGGCAGCTACACCATCGTGGAGGGCGAGGTCGGCGAGGCCCTGGGCTTCGGCGACATGATCGTCAACTTCTTTACCAAGCCCGACTTCGCGGAGCTGCTCAGCCGCCGGGCCATCCTGCCCCTCATCGTGGCGGCGGTGCTGTTCGGCTTCGGCATCCAGATGAATGGCGGCCCGGAGACCAAGACCGCCCAGTTCCTGGAGGACATCACCAACTGCATCATGAAGACCGTCAAGCTGGTCACCTACTACGCGCCCATCGGCTTCTTCGGCTTCTTCGCCAGCCTGGTGGCCACCTACGGCCCGACGCTCATCGGCGACTACAGCCGCACCCTTATCATCTATTATATTATGAGCTTCGCCTATATGTTCGTCTTCTTCCCGCTGTACGCCCGGTTCGGCGGCGGCAAGGGCGGCGCGAAGGTCATGTTCTCCAAGCTGTTCCGCCCGGCGGCGGTGTCCTTCGGCACTTGCTCCAGCGTGGCCACCATCCCCACCAACATGGAGGTGGCGGAGGAAACGGGCATCAGCAAGGATGTCAGCGACATCGTCCTGCCCCTGGGCGCCACCATGCACATGGACGGCTCGGCCATGTCCGCCATCATCAAGGTGGCGTTCCTGTTCGGCGTGTTCGGCATGGACTTCTCCACGGATAAGGCCATTCTGGCCATCATCGTGGCGGTGTTCTCCTCCGTGGCCATGAGCGGCATCCCCGGCGGCGGCGGCACGGGCGAGCTGGTGGTCTGCACCATCTTCTTCCCCGACCAGCTGGCCATCGCCTACCCCATCGCCCTGGCCATCGGCAACCTGGTCGATCCCCCGGCCACCATGGTCAACGCCGCCGGCGACTATGTGGTGTCCTTCATCGTCTCCCGCTATGTGGACGGCAAGGACTGGCTGCAGAAGAAGCTCCACGCTTCCCAGGATTGAGATATACGCATACCGAACGCACCTTCGCTGCTCGTCCGTAGGGGAGGGGCTCTGCCCCTCCCGTCGGTTCTGCATATTTTTTCGGGCGGGGCAGAGCCCCGCCCCTACGAACGTCTATCGACAGCGCACATAACGTAAAAAGAGAACGGCTCACGCCGTTCTCTTTTTTGCTGCGAAAGTACGCTCAGGACTTCTTCCTGCCGATCCAGGCCATACCCGTCACACTCAGGATCGCGCTCACGGCATAGATGCCCACGCCCGCGTCAAATGTGGTGGCGGAGGTGGACTTGCCGGTGACGGTCGGGGTGTTCGTGTGGCCGGGGCTGCTGATCTGCTCCGTCACCACGACGAACGTGGAGAAGTGATCCGTATCCCAGCTGAAGAAGCCGTCCTTGTAGCCTGCGCCGCCCATGAGGGTGCGCGCGCCGTTGTCAGCCACATAGTAGCACACCAGCCGCTGACGCGGGCCGGGGGCGTCCATGGGGACGGTGACGGTGACCTTGCCCAGGCTGCTTGCGAACACGTCCTTGCCATCGACCTGCGCGGTCAGAATAAACGTCGTCTCGGCAGCGCCCGTCAGCCCCTTCGTGACGCGCAGCACCAGATCGCCCTCCACGGAGGTCAGGGTCTTGAGCGCGGCCTTGTCGATGGTCAGGGTCGCCACGTTGGTCTTGATCTCGACAGCCTCCACCTTGCCGTCGGCTGCGGCATCCCGCAGCTTCTTGGCAGCGTCCTTTCCGATGGTGACGGTCGCCGTCCTGGCGTTGGGGGCGTTCTCATCGGTGGCGTCGATCCTGACGATCTTGTCCGCGGGGATGGTCACATCGCTCACAGTCTTGTCGGTCGTGTCGGGCACAAAGACATACGCCACTTCGTCCAGTGTGCCGTCCTCCGCATAGTAGCCCTTTTTCACAAACCCCTTGGCTGCCGCGCCGACGATCTTAAACACGCTGTCATAGTTGTCAAGCGTAACGCTGCAGGCCACAAGGGTGGGTGAAGCCGTGTAGAACTTGGAGATGCCCGTCAGCGTTGCGTTGGTAATATCAATGGAAGTCTCGCCGTCTGTCGGAATGCCGGCGAGCTCGATTATGCCTTCATCGCTGCCGCTGGAGATGAGATCTCCAACGACCGTCACCCGTGCGTTGTATGCGCCAAACACCATACGCAAAACAGGGTTCTTTACCGTTACGTTCTCCAGCTTGGCATCGACACCGCCGCTTACGCTAATACCCCACGCACGATTGTCGCCGTCCAGCGTGACGTTCTTCAGCACGGCAGAGCCGTCGCCATACATCGCGACGAGGCACTTGATCTTGCTGTTCTCATCATTCGGATCTAATTTCCAGCTCACGTTCCCATCCGCCGTGATGGTATGGCTGCCGCCGTCCAGCGTCACGCCGTTACAGAGAGAAAGTGCATCCGTCACCGTCACGTCTTTCAGCAGCGTGACCGTTACATCCGCCGTCTCCACGGCGTAGTCCAGCGCCGCCGCGAGACTGTCATAATACAGCGTGCCGCTCTTGTCCGCGACGCTTGCCACGGAGTCATCGGTCTTGGTGGTCGTACCGCCATAGGTGCCTCTATACTCCACACCGCGCAGCGTGCCGTCCTCCCAGTAGAGGACATTCTTCACAAAGCCCTTGTCCGCCGCGCCGATGACCTGATATACGCTGTCGTAGTCGTCAAGCGCGATGTTAAAAAACGTAAGATTTTTCGCGGTTGTCCAGAATTGGTTAATACCCACCAGCGTCGCGTTGGTAATATCCACGGAGACCTTCTCGTCGTTTCCGGCGATGCAGAGTTCGATCCTGCCCCTGCCGCTGCTGGCGATAAGGTTTCCGACGATCGTTACCTGCGCGCTGTCCACAGACAGCACCCAGTCATAAACCGTGTTCTTCACCGTTACGTTCTCCAGCGTAGCGGCACTATTGATGTAAACGCCGCCCGTCAGATCGCTGCCGTCCAGCGTGACGTTCTTCAGCACGACAGGACTGCCGCCATACACATCAATGAAACTCTTAGTCCCGCTGTTTTCATCCGCCGGATCATATTTCCAGCTCACGGTCGCGTCCGCCGTGATGGTATAAGCGCCGCCGTCCAGCGTCACCGTCTTGTCCAACACGAGCGTGTCCTTGATCGTCACGTCCTGCAGCAGCGTGATGGTGTCGCCGTCGACAGCGCCGGCAACGGCGTCCTCCAATACGTCGTAGACGATGCCGTTCACCACGGCGACGCCGCCCGCGCCTGCGGGTGTCTCCGCCCATGCCGTCGGCAGCAGTGACAGTACCATCACCAACGCCAGCAGCACGGACACTACTTTTTGCTTCATTTGTGTTTCCTCCCTCGGTTTTTATATTTTTTCCGCAGCTCCCTGCGGTTTGGGTACAAAAAAAGCGCGCAGCACAAGGCCACGCGCTGAAAAACACAGGCCTCGATTGCTGCGACACAACTTGCCATCCAAACGAATGTCAAAATGAAGCCTGCATTTTTACCAAAAGATAAAAATGCACACTCGCTTAGATGACAATATCAAGTTGTGTCGCAGCTTCATTCTATCACCCGCCCCTACGAAAAGCAAGAGGGAATTAAGGAAAGCGATCAAAGCAAAAAAATAATTTCACCAAACGGTTTACTTTCACGGACTAAAATGGTAATATGAGAAAAGACCAGCGCTGCGCAGGGACGCAGGCGCTGCCAAAAGCCCGCAGGGACGGGCGGAAAGAAGGAGAACGCGATCATGGTACGAGCGGCAAAATCCAAGATCGGAAAGAAAGAAAAGAACGACCGGCTGTATAAGGCCATCCTGATGCTGGAGACGGAGGAGGAATGCTATAACTTCTTCCAGGATCTGTGCACCGTCTCCGAGCTCCGCAGCATGGAGCAGCGCTACGAGGTGGCCACGCTGCTGAACGACGGCCTTATCTACAACGACATTCTGGAGCGCACCGGCGCGTCCAGCGCCACCATCAGCCGCGTGAACCGCAGCCTGATCTATGGCAACGGCGGTTACGAGAGCGTGCTGGAGAAGATGAAGGAAAAGGAAGAGAAGGACCAATGAGCTGCTACGAAGCGCTGGCCGGGTCGTATGACGCCCTGACCACCGACGTGGACTACGAAAAGCGGGCGGATTTCCTGGAAAAGCTGCTCCGCCGCAGCGCCATCCCCGTCAAGCTGGTGCTGGACCTGGCCTGCGGCACAGGCACGATGACCTGGCTTCTGACCCAGCGGGGCTACGAGGTCATCGGCGTGGACGGCTCGGAGGAGATGCTGGCGGCGGCCATGAGCAAAAGCGGACAGACGGCGGGCATACCGCCCGTTTTTCTGCACCAGTCCATGCCCCGGCTGGACCTGTACGGCACGGTGGACGCCGCCGTCTGCTGTCTGGACAGTCTGAACTATCTCACCGACCCCAAGGACGTGCAGCGCACCTTCCGGCGGCTGCATCTGTTCGTCGCCCCCGGCGGTATGCTGGTGTTCGACGTGAACACCGTGGCCAAGCTGTCCGCTCTGGACGGTCAGGTCTTCCTGGACGAGACGGAGGACACCCTCTGTCTGTGGCGCACCGAGTACAGCCGCGGCCTTTGCAGCTACTACATGGACCTGTTCTTCCGCCGTGACGACGGCGCGTGGGACAGACAGGCGGAGCTGCACCGCCAGCGGGCGTATACCGTGGAGCAGCTCACCGGCTGGCTCACCGAGGCCGGCTTCGGCGACATCCGGGTGTACGGGGATATGCGGCTGCGCCGCCCCCGGGAGGACGAGCAGCGGATCTACATCAGCTGCGTAAGAAAATAACCGAAAGCGCGGATTCCCACGCCAGTGCGAGCACTGGCTCGGAATGACAAGGAAGAAAAACAGCGCGGAAACGCAAAGCAAAATCAGCAAAAGAGGTAATATATAGTATGGCAGATCGTATCGTAAGAGCCATTTCCACCGACGGCATGGTGCAGGCGGCGGCCATTTGCAGCCGTGACCTGACCGAGCGCGCCCGTCAGATCCACAAGACGCTGCCCGTGGCCACGGCGGCCCTGGGCCGTGCCCTGGCGGCGGCCTCCATGATGGGCAACGCCCTGAAAAGCGACGGCGCCAGCCTGACGCTGCAATTCAAGGGCGGCGGCCCGCTGGGCACGGTGCTGGCCGTCAGCGACAACGAGGGCTGCGTCCGGGGCTACGTCACCAATCCCCACACCGACCTGCCCCTCCGCCCGGACGGCAAGCTGGACGTAGGCGGCGCGGTGGGCCACGAGGGCACGCTGACCGTCATCAAGGACCTGCACATGAAAGAGCCGTACGTGGGCACGATAGACCTGCTGGGCGGCGAGATCGCCGAGGACGTGGCGGGCTACTTCGTGGAGTCCGAGCAGATCCCCACTGCCTGCGCCCTGGGCGTGCTGGTGGACCGGGATCAGAGCGTCAAGTCCGCCGGCGGCTATCTGATCCAACTCATGCCCGGCGCGGGCGAGGACACCATCGCCAAGGTAGAGGGCGGCATCATGGCCGCCGGCCCTGTGTCCGCCATCCTGGAGCAAAACGACGACCCCGAGGCGCTGCTGCGTACCGTCATGAGCGATTTTGACCTGAAGATCCTGGAGACGTGCCCCGTGTCCTATAAGTGCTACTGTTCCCGCCAGCGGGTGGAGCGCGCCCTCATCTCCCTGGGCAAGTCCGAGCTGGAGCAGATGCTGGCCGAGCAGGGCGGCTGCCAGCTCACCTGCCAGTTCTGCGACGCGGTGTATGATTTCTCCGCCGACGACCTGCGGGGTCTCATCGCCGGCCTGTAACAAAAAATCAGAATTTTTGCAAAGTTTCTGTTGACAGATGCGGTTGGTTTTAGTATAATCAGTCCTGTCGTTTGAAGCGACAGGTACGGGAGCATAGCTCAGCTGGTTAGAGCACCTGCCTTACAAGCAGGGGGTCACTGGTTCGAGTCCAGTTGTTCCCACCAACGCATGGCCAAGTAGTTCAGTTGGTTAGAACGCCAGCCTGTCACGCTGGAGGTCGAGGGTTCGAGCCCCTTCTTGGTCGCCATTTGCCTCGGTAGCTCAGTTGGTAGAGCAGCGGACTGAAAATCCGCGTGTCGCCGGTTCGACCCCGGCCTGAGGCACCATAGGCGCCGCAATAGTGGTGCCGCTTGCGGGCGTAGCTCATCTGGTAGAGCGCGACCTTGCCAAGGTCGAGGTAGCGAGTTCGAGCCTCGTCGCCCGCTCCAAAAAGAAACACCATCCGTCAGGATGGTGTTTCTTTTTGGAGCGGCGATTTTGCTATGCAAAATCGGTCGCCTGCGGGCGGGTGATTGAACGCGCAAGGGAAACCCGACAAAGGTTTCCCTTGCACACATTCCTTTCCTTGCGGTATGCGGGAGTGCGGACAACAAAAACCGCGGGCATCCGCAAAACGTAAAGCCGCCCATTCGGGCGGCTTTACTATTTCGCACCCGCTTGCAAAAATGCGCACGGCACATTATAATAGTGTTGCAGTGTGCGATCGATCCGCCGGAACAGCCATCTTCCCGGCAGAAACCTGTGAGTCTATATCCGAATAGAACAAGGAGGACAACCCCCATGACAAGAGCTTATGAACAACTGCTGCGGTACGCGGCCATCGACACCGGCAGCGATGAGCTGTCCGACGTAACGCCGTCCTCACCGGGACAGGCGGTGCTGGCCGACAAGCTGGCGGAGGAGCTCCGCGAATTGGGCGTGTCGGAGGTCTATGTGGACGAGCACGCCTATGTCTACGGCAAGATCCCCGCCTCCCCTGGGTATGAGACCCGCTGCCGCGTGGGCTTCATCGCCCATCTGGACACCAGCACGGACGCCTGCCATGGCGCGGCCAGGCCACAGATCATCGAAAACTATGATGGCGGCAGCATCCCTCTGGGAAGCAGCGGCCTGCAGCTCACGCCGGAGAGCTTCCCCCACCTGACCACCCTGCGGGGCAAGACCCTGATCACCACCGACGGCACGACGGTGCTGGGCGCGGACGACAAGGCGGGCGTCGCGGAGATCATGACCATGTGCCAGCGCGTCCTCACCGGCGATATGCCCCACGGCACGATCTGCGTCTGCTTCACGCCGGACGAGGAGATCGGCCACGGCGCGGCTCTGCTGGATCTGGACCGCTTCGGCGCGGAGCTGGCCTACACGGTGGACGGCTCTGCCCCCAACGAGATCGAGTATGAGACCTTCAACGCCGCCCGTGCCAAATGGCAGATCCGCGGCGTGTCCGTCCATCCGGGAGAGGGCAAGGACACCATGGTCAACGCCGCCCTGGTGGCGGCGGAGATCAACGGTATGCTGCCGCAAGACGAGACCCCCCGTGAGACGGAGGGCCGCCAGGGCTTTTACCACCTGTTACAGATAGAGGGCACGGTGGCCTCCGCCGCGCTGGACTATATCATCCGCGACCACGACGCCGACCGTTTTGCCCAGCGCAAGCAGCGCATGGCGGACATCGAAGCGGCCATCAACGCCAAATACGGCGCAGGGACCGCCACGCTGACGGTACAGGATCAATACCGCAACATGGCGGAGGTCATCCAGCAGTACCCCCAGGCACTGTCCAACGCCCGGAAGGCCATCCAGAGCGCGGGCTGCACCCCCGTCTCCAACCCGGTCCGCGGCGGCACGGACGGCGCGCAGCTGTCCTTCCGCGGACTGCCCTGCCCCAATCTGGGCACCGGCGGCTACGCCTTCCACGGCCCGTATGAATACGCGGTGGCGGAGGAAATGGACCTGGTGGTGGATATTCTGACAGGCATCGTAAAAGCATACAGCGAAAACATATAATATGTGTGTAAAAAATAAGAGCGTCCCGGCATTTCCGCCGGGACGCTCTCCTTTTTTCGCTCCGTAATATGCTCCCCCGTCACAGCTGCAGCGGCCCGCTGCGGGCCACGCCGGTGGAGTTCCGCACCACCAGCGACGGCTGGCACTTCACCTGAAACCGCGCAGCGGCGGAGGACACCTGATTGTCCTCCAGCATCCGCGTCCGGTTCAGCAGCGTCGTCAGCGCCGACTGGGCCAGAATGTCCGTGTGATGCTCGATGGAGGTCAGCGAGACCCGGGACATCCCCGAAAACAGCAGGTTGTCCGACCCGATGACGGAAAAATCCTCCGGGATACGGTAGCCCTTGGCGATCAGCGCGTCCATCACACCGTAGGCCATCAGGTCGTTGACACAGATCAGCCCGGTGATGTCGTTCTGGAATATTTTCTTATTCTGGGCCATGGAATAGCCCACATGGTAGTGGAACGCCGTCTCCTCCAGATACCCGCTGCGGGCGCTGTTGCTGGTCAGCATCAGCAGGTGATCCTGGCTGAGCACCGGCGTGATCTTGGACAGTGCCCCCGCCACACGCTCGGCCCGTGGTGTGTGTGACCGGTCCGACGAGTGTGTCAGAATGGCGATATTGGTGTGACCCAGCTGCAAAAGATGCTCCGCCGCCAGCGCACCGGCCTCGAAGTTGTTCAGCTCCACGATGTCGCCCTGCCTGCTGCGCCGGTCGCACACGGTCACGATGGGGATCTGCGGGCCGTGGGTCACATACAGCTCCTGGTTGTCCGGCGGATAGAGAAACACCACGCCCATATAGTGCCGTTTGATGGCCGTGGACAGATAGGCGCTCTCCAGCGCCGGATCGTGGTACGTACACGCCGCGGTCACCCGGATGTTGTGCTTGGCCGCAAACCGGTCCATCTCCTGGATGATGGCGGTGTAAAAGGGGTTGGTCAGCTGGGTGGCGATGACCAGCACTGTGTCGCCGGCGGGCGTGACCGCGCCGCGGAAATTGTACTGCAGTGCCGCCGCCGCGGCCAGCACATTCTCCACGGTGGTATGGGGAAAACCGGAGGATTTGCCGTTGAGGATCATGGACACCGTGGACTGAGACACCCCGGCGGCCTTCGCCACGTCCTGCATCGTCGTTCCTTTTCTACGCATAGCCCCTCCTGTTGTGTGGCAGAATTGCCGTCTTTTCGGCCATTTTTGTCTCCCGGGCCGGAAAAGCGGCGGTCCGGCATAACAGCCGACTTTGTTATTTTACCATAAAATGTGGGTTCGGTAAAGCATTCATTTTATAATTAGAAAAAACTCTCATCAATAAAAACTTCTCCAAAATTTTACTAATATTTTACGTAAGGGCTGTTTGCATATTTTTCACAAATCCCCCGCCCGTTCCTTGTGCAAATCACCTATTTGTCAAAAAAGTGACGAGGAATTCGGCAATATATGTGAAAATTATATTGACTTCACCGGCAGAATGCGGTAAACTCACCTTGAATTAAAACACCGTGTCTATTGAAATTATTCCGAAATATTAGTAATATTATCACCGACAAGGAGGCGCAGATGGCGAAGATATATCTGGTGCGGCACTGCGAGGCGGAAGGCAACGTGACCCGCCGTATGCAGGCCAACGCCGAGGCGCTTGTCACCGCCCGGGGCTATGCACAGTGCGAATGCCTGCGCCGCCGTTTCGAGGGCATGCCTATCGACGCCGTCTACAGCAGCGATGCCTTCCGCGCCATCCAGACGGTCCTGCCCCTGGCAGAGGAGCGCGGCCTGCGCCTGCGTGTCAGCCTGGCCCTGCGGGAGCTCGCCGCCGGCGTCTGGGAGGACACCGCCTGGGGCAACATCATGGCGGAATACCCCGAAGCCTACCGCCGCTGGCGGCAGACGCCCTGGGATCTGGCCACCCCCGGCTGCAACAGCTTTCAGGAGGTAGGCGAGCGCCTGCTCTGCGGTCTGCGCGCCATCGCCCGTGAGATCGGGCCGGACGGCGTGGCCGTGGCCGCCTCCCACTCCTGCGCCATCAAGGCCGCCCAGTGCCTGATGCTGCAAAAGCCCATGACCGAGATGAAGGAGATGGGCCACGGCGAGAACACCTCCGTCTCCCTTCTGCATATCGACGCGGACGGCGCGATCCGGGTAGAGTACCGGAACGACGTGTCCCACCTGCCCCCGGCGCTGCGTCAGGAGCATATCGGCATCCCCCCGGCGGACATCAACGTGGCGGTGTACCCCGCCCGTCTGCCGGAACAGGCGGACATACTGCTGGACCTAGCCTCTCAGGAGGCCGCACAGCGGGGCGCCGCCTTCGACGGTCCTCAGTGGCTGCGGGAGTCGGAAGCGCTGCTTCAGCAGCACCCGGACTTCCTCGCCGTCGGCTATCTTCACGATAAGCCCTGCGGCTTCGTCCGCATGGAGCTGCGGGACGACCTGCCGGCGGGCAGCGCCCTGATCCGTCAGATCTACGTCATCCCCGCGCTGCAGGAGCGCGGCTTCTGCGAGCAGCTGTACGGCTATGCGGTACACCAGCTCCGCTACACCCGGACTGTGGACACCGCCCTGCTTCCCGCCCACGGTTCACCGGACGTGGAGCGTCTCGCATCCCGCTTCGGCTATACGGCCATGGCGGGCCGCGATGAATACCGTTCCCTGTACCTGTTCACGCCGCCCTGCCCCTACCCGCTGCTGTTTTAAGGAGGTAATACCTGAATGAAGCCTGTATACCTGTCCTCGTTCTGCGTGCGGTTTGAGGACTACGACCTTCTTGAGTCTCTGTGCCGGGGCGTCTCCCCCTATGTGGCCGGCGTGGAGCTGGGCACGAGCTGGGACAAGCTGCCGGATTTCAACCAGCGGCTGGACGACCAGATCCCCCGCTTTCAGCAGTACCCGGTGACGATCCACGCCCCCTTTGTGGAGATCAGCGGCGCGCCGGACAGCGAGGAGCGGCGAATCATGGACGCGGCCTTCGACCGTGCCTTCCGCTGGTATCACGAGTTCCACGCCACCTCCATGGTGATGCACACCCACGAAAAGGCCGTTGACCCCGCCCAGGCGGAGGCCATGCGGGAGAACGCCCGGCTGGCCATCCTGTCCGTGGCGGAGCGGGCCGCCCGGGAGGGCGTCCACCTGACGGTGGAAAACGTGGGCTACCCCGGCCGGCACAACGTCCTGTTCGACCAGGAACAGTGGATCGCCCTGTTCGACCAGCTGCCCGACGAGGTGGGCGCGCTGCTGGACACCGGCCACGCCCTGGCCAACGGCTGGGATCTCTTCGCGGTGGTGCGGCGGCTGGGAACGCGGCTGCGGGGCTACCACCTGCACAACTCCGTTTACGGGAAAGACCTGCACCGTCCCATGTTTGAGCCGGGACTTGCCTATACCCCGGAGCAGATGGACGCGCTGCTGGGCTGCATCATGGAAAACAGCCCGGACGCAGACCTGATCCTGGAATATGTCTCCGGCCCTCACGTCAATGTGGAGCAGTTCCGCTCCGACCTGGCGCGTATGGACCGGGCGCTGGCACAAACTGAAAAGGACACGCCGCCCGCGTGTCCGGAAAGGAAGCAAGATGGGTAAGAAAACTGTTGTGCACGAACCGGTGCTGGCCCGGCAGAAACGGGCGAAGCTCCTGTTCCCCTACCTCTGCATCGCCCCGGCGATCCTGCTGTTCGCCCTGTTCACGATCTATCCCTTCATCCGGACGATCGTTCTCTCCTTCGCCCTGACGGATAAGACCGGCAACTTCGCCCAGTGGGTGGGCCTGTCCAACTGGAAGCGCGTGCTGTCCAAGGACGCCTTCTGGGACATCATCGGCGTCACGCTGAAAATGGCCGCCATCAACCTGGTGTTCACCTTCGGCATCGCCATGATCTTCGCCCTGCTGGCCACCAAGAAGGTCCGCTTCTCCAAGCTCTATCAAACCATGTACGCCCTGCCCATGGCCATCGCCTCCTCCCCCGCCGCCGCCATCTTCCTGTTCATCTACCGGCAGAAGAACGGCCTGCTCAACAACCTGCTGGGCACGGAGATCGGCTGGCTCACGGACTCGTCCTACGCCATCTGGGCGGTGTGCGGCATGACCATCTGGATGCACATCGGCACCAGCTTCATCTTCCTGCTGGTAGGCTTCCGCAACGTGCCGGAGGACCTGCTGGAGAGTGCCTGGCTGGACGGCGCAGGCCCGCTGCAGCGCATCCGCCACATCATCCTCCCCATCGCCTCCCCCCAGATCTTCTTCGTGCTGTTCCTGAACATCAACAGCTCCTTCAAGAGCTTCGCCCAGATCAAGCTGCTGACCCAGGGCGGCCCGTCCAACAGCACCAAGACCCTGATCTACTACATCTACGAGAACGCCATCAGCCACGGCCGCTTTGAAACGGCCTGCGTACAGGCGATCTTCCTGTTCCTGATGATCTTCATCCTGACGAGAATACAGTTCATGCTGGAGAAAAAGGTGGTGCATTATCAATGATGACCGGCAAAAAGAAACGTCAACTGCGCGGCGGTGCTTCCTACGCGCTGAAGGTGCTGATCGGTCTGCTGTTCATCTCCCCCATGATCATCGGCCTGCTCTTCTCCTTCCAGTCCGACTCCCAGCTGGGCGCGGCGCCGCTGCGTCTCATCACGGAGAACCCCACCATCGAAAACTACATCGAGGTGTTCCGCAAAGTCCCCCTGCTGCACTACCTGAAGAACACCGCCGTGGTGTGCGTGGTGGCCATCTGTGCCCAGATCGTGTTCTCCAGCCTGGCGGCCTACGCCTTCGTGTACTTTGACTTTCCCCTGAAAAAGCAGCTCTGGACGCTGATCCTCATGACCATGATGGTCCCCGGCGAGGTGGTGGTCATCACCAACTACGTCACCGCCCAGAACCTGCACCTCATCAATACCTACGCGGGCCTGTTCATCACCTCCATGATCTCCGGCACGGCCATCTTCATGATGCGCCAGTATTATATGCAGCTGCCGAAGGATTTCAAGGAGGCCGCGGTGCTGGACGGCTGCAGCGACATCGGCTTCCTGTTCCGTGTGGCCACGCCGCTGTCCATCCCCACCATCTCCGCTCTGGCGGTGTACCTGTTCGTCCACATCTACAACGCCTACTTCTGGCCTCTGCTGGTGACGAACAAGGACACCATGCGTACCATCCAGATCGGTATTTCCTTCCTGGTCACCGGCGATATCATCAGCTACGGTCAGATCCTGGCCGGCGCCATGGTGGCCATCCTGCCCTCGGTCATCGCGTACATCTTCGGGCAGGACTACATCATCAAGGGCATGACCGCCGGCGGCATCAAGGGCTGATCCCCCGGCGCGCATCCCCCGCATCCCGTATATGAAGCGCACCCCGCGCTTTATATAAACAAAAACGAAAAGGAGATTGACCATGAAGAAGATTCTTTCCCTGATCCTGGCTCTGGCTATGGCTCTTTCCCTGGTTGCCTGCGGCAAAAAGGACGAGACGCCTACCCCGACCGAGGACGAGCAGAAGCCTGAGGGTACTGTGGAAGTCGTGTGGTGGACCAACTACGGCGACAAGAACATCAGCTACCTGCAGAAGACCATCGACGCTTTCAACGAAAGCCAGAGCGACTACCATGTTACCATCGAGTATCAGGGCAGCGCGGCTGAGCTGAAGGCCAAGGTCGCTTCCACTGCCAAGTCCGACCTGCCCGCCCTGTTCAACAGCTCCGTTCAGAGCGTTGGTATCTGCGCCGAGGCCGACTACTGCGCCCCCCTGCAGCAGTTCGTTGACGCCGACACCGAGGGCTGGCCCGAGCTGGACGCCACCTACGCCTCCCTGCGCGCCTCCTACACCGACGGTAACGGCAACCTGATCGGCTACCCCAACGGCTACAGCTACGGCGGTGTGTACTACAACGCTGACCTGCTGAAGGAAGCCGGCATCGATCCCGCCAGCCTGAAGACCGTCGAGGACATCTACAACGCCTGCGAGACCCTGGTCAACGGCGGCTACTGCACCTACGGCATCGGCTTCCATGACTCCGGCTTCTACTTCAACGCCATTCTGGGCCGCGAGGGCGTGCAGCTCTATGACGCCGGCAACGGCTACGACGGCCGCGTGGAGAACTGCCTGTATGAGTCCGACAGCCACGTCAACGAGGTCGTCACCGATCTGCTGAGCTTCTATCAGAAGCTGTATGCCAACAAGCTGGCTATCCCCTATGGCTCCAACTATCAGAGCGAGATCATTCCCCAGATGGCCTCCGGTGACTGCGCCATGTTCATCGGCGTCGTCTCCATGACCACCAAGATCCTCTCCAGCATCGAGGGCAAGTTCGAGCTGGGCATCATGCCTCTGCCCTCCGTCACCGCTGACGGCAAGCGCACCGGCGAGCCCGCCGGCGGCACCGGCATCTTCATCTGCGACAATGGCGACAAGTGGGCTATGCAGGGCGCTTATGAGTTCATCAAGTTCATGAGCAAGGCCGAGTATGCTGCTGACTTCGCCGCCTCTACCGGCTACCTGGCTCCCTCCAGCTCCGCCTACGAGAGCGATGTCTACCAGAACTACCTGACCAACGTGTTCCCCGGCGTGTCCGCCGTGTACGAGAGCCTGGCCAATTCCGATGACTCCGCCCGCAACCCCTTCGTCGGCTTCGCCTCCGAGATGGAAGCTGCCAACAAGCAGGCTGTGGAGACCGTGGCCAACGATGCTACTGTGGACGTGGCTTCCGTTCTGGAGACCTGCTACAACGACATCCAGGAGGCCATTGACCTCTACAATATGTCCAACCCCGTGAAGGACTAATTCGCTGTACAGAGCAAGAAACTCTTCTTTATAGGGGGGAGGGGCATCCCCCGCCCCTCCCCCCGCCCCCTCCATCACGTGACCAAGGAGGCCCGGCCATGACATCCATTCTCAAGCGCCTGTTCGGCGAGGAATTCGGCAACCTGCTGATTTTGAACCTGCTCACGGTGGCCTGCTCCCTGCCGGTCATCACCTTCGTCCCCGCCGTCATCGCCCTGTGGGGCACGCTGATCCGTATCCTGGACGGCCGCTGCGGCCTGGACCGCAAAAAAACCTACTGGGCGCTGTTCAAGGCCAACCTGGGCAAAGGCATCCTGGCCGAGCTGCTCATCGCGGCCTACGGCGCTATGCTGCTGTGGTGCTTCTCCCTGGCGGAAAAGCTGGGCGACGGCGCGCAGCTGCTGCGGATCGCCGCGCTGTCCGTATCCTTCCTGGCGGCCGCCGTCAGCGTATGGCTGCTGCTCCTGCTGGCCTCCTCCAACGCCATACGCCTGCGGGAGGCGCTGTGGAACGCTGTCTGCCTGGCCCTGGGCCGTCTGCCCCGTTCCCTGCTGGCGGTGCTGTTCACCTACGGCATCGCCTACGGTATGTTCCTGCTCTACCCCGTTTCCCTGATCCCCTGCGTCGTGGTCGTCCTCTCCTGCATGGCGGTGCTGACCGTGGCCGCCTGCTACCAGCCCCTGTGGGATCTGGTGCTGTCCCAGTGGCCTGACGAGCCGGACAGCGGCGATGACGATACGACCCCCTGAAACCGAAAACACACCGGCGCGTCCCCCTGCGGTGCAGGTCGGGCGCGGCGGATGGACACAGCTGCCCTCCCGGGTGGCTGTATATAGGCCAAAACCTCTCGAAAAAAGGAGAACTGATAGAATGAATAAGCGATTGTTTGTTTTCTCCGTTGACGCCATGGTCACCGAAGACGTGGACGCGCTGCGCAGTATGCCCAACTTCCAGAAGTATCTGGCAGGCGGCAGCGAGTATAAGGGCGGTATGCGCACCATCTACCCCTCCGTCACCTACCCCGCCCACGTCAGCATCCTGACAGGCTGCTACGCCGGCAAGCACGGCATCACCAGCAACTTCGACTTCACCACCACCAATAAGGACGACAGCTGGCTCTGGTTCAGCGACCGCATCCAGGTGGAGGACATCTTCGCCGTGGCCAAGAAGGCCGGTCTCAAGACCGCCTCCGTCTCCTGGCCCGTCACCGGCTGCAACCCCAACGTGGACTACCTCATCGACGAATACTGGATGCCCCTGCCGGGCGACACGCTGGAAAGCAGCTTCCGCCGGGCCGGCAGCAGCGACGAGGTCATCCGCATCATGGAGAGCCACACCGACCTGCTGGGCGAGGGCTGGGAGCTGGGCGGCAAGAAGCACTTCATGCAGTGGCCCCAGGTGGACCGCTGGATCGTGGCCTGCACCTGCGACATCCTGCGCCAGTTCCGGCCCGAGGTCACCTTTATGCACACCGGCGCGTTCGACATCACCCGCCACCACCACGGCGTGTTCAGCTCCTATCTGGATGAATGCCGCGCCGATCTGGACCGCTACATCGGCCAGGTGGGCGACACCCTGTCGGAGCTGGGCCTGCTGGAGGACACCAACTTCATCATGGTCAGCGACCACGGCCAGCGGGACATCAACCGGGCCATCAACCTGAACGTGAAGCTGGCGGACGCCGGTCTGATCCACACCGATGAGAACGGCACGGTCACGGACTGGCAGGCCTACTGCTTCTCCAACGCCATGTCCAGCCTGGTCTATGTGAAAGACCCCTCCGACGAAAAGCTGGTCGCCCGCGTGTACGACGAGCTGAAGGCCCTGCAGGACGAGGGCGTGTTCGGCATCGGCCGCATCTACTCCGCCCAGGAGGCCCGTGACGAGGAGGGCCTGTACGGCGGCTTCACCTTCGTCATCGAGTCCGACGGCTACACCTCCTTCGGTGACAAGGCCGTCCGCCCCCTGGTCCAGAACTTCGACGCCAGCGACTACCGCTTTGGCCGCGCCACCCACGGCTATATGCCGGATTACGGCCCGCAGCCGGTGTTCGTCGCCAAAGGCCCCGGCATCCGCCAGGGCGTAGCCCTGGGCCGCGGCCGCGTCATCGACGAAGCGCCCACCTTCGCCGCCCTGCTGGGGCAGGAGATGCCCTGGGCCGACGGCCAGCCCATCCGTGAGATCCTGAAATAAGAAATAGACTGCGCGGCGGCGGAAACGCGGCCGCGAACGAGGAGGATAAAGCACATGAGCAAGTTTCCCGCAAAAGAAAGAGCTCTCGGAATGTACAGAAAGATGTACGAGATCCGCAAGTACGAGGAGAGCATCTATTACCTGTTCCTGGAGGGCATCATGCCCGGCACGATCCACCAGTCCACCGGTGAGGAGGCCAGCGCGGTAGGTATGCTGTACGACCTTCGCAAGGAGGACTGGATGGCCTCCACCCACCGTCCCGCCGGCCATGACATCGCCAAAGGCATCTCCGTCAAGGCCATGATGTGCGAGATGTTCGGCGCGGCGGACGGCTGCTGCCACGGCATCGGCGGCGCGATGCACACCGGTGACATCTCCGTGGGCGCTATGACCGCCAACGCCATCGTGGGCGGCAACCTGCCCATCGCCGCCGGCGCGGCCCTGGCCTTCAAAATGCGCGGCCAGGACAACGTGGTGGTCTGCTTCTTCGGCGACGGCGCGTCCAACGAGGGCTCTTACCACGAGACCATGAACGCCGCCGGCCTGTGGAAGCTGCCGGTGATCTACGTCTGCGAGAACAACGGCTACTCCGCCAACACCTCCATCTCCCTGACCTGCTGCCAGGAGAACGTGGCCGCCGACCGCGCCGCCGTGTACGGCATCCCCAGCGAGGTGGTGGACGGCAACGACGTGCTGGCCGTCAACGAGGCCGCCACCCGTGCCATCGCCCGCGCCCGCGCCGGTGAAGGCCCGACCATTCTGGAGCTGAAGACCTACCGCCACGGCGGTCACTCCCGCAACGACGCCTGCGGCTACCGTCCCAAGGACGAGGAAAAGCGCTGGATACAGGACCACGATCCTGTGAAGATGTTCCGTGAGCGTATCCTGAACGAGGGCGCTGCCACGGAGGACGAGCTGAAGCAGCTGGAGACCGAGGTGGAAGCCGAGGTGGACGAGGCCGTGGAGTACGCCAAGACCGCGCCGCTGCCTGAGAACGAGTCCGCACTGCACAACGTATTCTGGGAGGGTTGAGAACCATGGCTATGATGTCTATTGCTGACGCTTATAAGAGCGCCATTGCTGAGGAAATGCGTAGAGACCCCAGCGTTTTCGTGCTGGGCGAGGATGAGGACATCCCCGGCGGTATGGGCGGTGCGTTCACCGTCACCAAGGGTATCGGCGACGAATTCGGCGCGAACGTCCGCGTCGCCAAGGAAAACGGCTTCGAGATGAAGGGCCAGGACATCGGCAAGATCCGCTGCATCAACACCCCCATCTCTGAAATTCTGATCGCCGGCGTGTGCGTGGGCTCTTCCATGAACGGTATGCGCCCCGTGGCCGACCTGCAGTACGGCGACTTCCTGTTCTGCATGATGGACCAGCTGGTGAACCAGGCCGCCAAGATGTGCTATATGTCCGGCGGCACGGTCCATGTCCCCATGGTCATGCGCGCCCCCTGCGGCGCCACCAACCGCGGCGCGCAGCACGCCCAGTCTCTGGAGAGCTACTTCATCCACTGCCCCGGCCTGAAGGTCATCTGCCCCTCCACCGCCTACGATGCCAAGGGCCTGATGAAGCAGGCCATCCGCGACGATAACCCCGTGCTGGTGTTCGAGCACAAGCTGCTCTACGGCGGCAAGCGCAAGGAGGCCGGCCAGCTCAGCACCATGGGCGAAGTCCCCGAGGAGGATTACACCATTCCCTTCGGCAAGGCCGCCATTCGCCGCGAGGGCAAGGACGTGACCATCGTGGCCAATATGCTCATGTGGTACAAGGCCATGCAGGCCGCCGACATTCTGGAGAAGGAGGGCATCAGCTGCGAGATCATCGATCCCCGCACCCTCGTTCCCTTCGACTACGACACCGTTCTCGAGTCCATCGCCAAGACCGGCAAGCTCATGATCGTCCACGAGGACAACTACACCGGCGGCTGGGGCGCACAGCTGGGCTCTTATGTGGCCGAGCACGCCATCATGTCCCTGGACGCCCCCATCGTCCGCGTGGCCGCCCCCGATACGCCCACCCCGTTCTCCCCCAAGCTGGAGAGCTTCGTGATCCCCTCTGTGGAGCGCATCGCCGACGAGGCCCGTAAGCTGGCCAAGCTGTAAGCGGGAGGAACGTACTATGACTGAGATCAAAATGCCCAGCGCCGGTCAGACCACCGACGAGGCTACCATCGTTGCCGTCCACGTAAAGGTGGGCGACACCATCAAGCGCGGCGATGTGCTGTGCGAGGCGGAGACCGACAAGGCCGTCCTGCCCGTGGAGAGCTTCGCCGCCGGCACGGCCCTGGCCGTGCTGGTCCACGAGGGCGACACCGTCACCGCCGGCACGGTGCTGGTGGCCATCGGCAAGCCCGGCGAGACCTACGGCGCTGCACCTGAGGCCGCCGCCCCGGCTGCCCCTGCCGCGCCCGCCCCCGCTGCGGAAGCCCCCGCCGCCCCTGTGACGGAGCAGGACGAGTACCTGCCCATCATCAAGGGTGCGTCCGTCCCCGCCGCTCCTGCGGCCGCCCCGGCTGCCCCCGCAGCACACCCCGCCTACCCCGCCATGCCCAACGCCAAGCTGGCCGCCCGTGAAAAGGGCGTGGACGTGGCCGCCGTCCCCGCCGCCAACGGTCAGTTCGTCACCCGCACCGATGTGGCCCGCTACACGCCCACCGCCGCGGCCTCCGCGGTGGAGGTGGAGTACGAGGTCCTGCCCATGAGCCGTATGCGCCAGATCATCGGCAAGCGCATGAAGGAGTCCCTCAGTGAGATCCCCTGCTGGCAGTGCACCACCTCCATCAGGATGGACGCCTGCATGGCCCTGCGGGATACCTATAAGGACAAGAAGGGCGTCAAGCTCTCCTACAACGACATTATGGCCAAGGCCATCGCCGTGGCCTCCCGGAAGTTCCCCCTGGTGAACGCCCGGTACGAAAACGGTGAGGTCCGCGTCTACAAGCACACCAACGTGGGTCTGGCCGTGGCGCTGGACGGCGCGCTGGTCGTCCCCGTGGTGAAGGCCATCGACGCCAAGGGCCTTACGGAGATCGCCGGCGACTACAAGGCCCAGATCGCCAAGGCCCGGGAGAACAAGCTGCTGCCCGACGATATGGGCTGCGGCAGCATCACCATCTCCAACCTGGGTATGTACGATGTGGACCAGTTCATTGCCATCGACAACCCCCCCGAGAGCTGCATCCTGGCCGTCGGCTCGATCAAGGTCAAGCCGGAGTGGGACGGCGAGAAGTTCGTCCCCGCCAACATGATGACCGTCACCGGCTCGTTCGACCACCGGATCATCGACGGCGCTTACGGCGCACAGTTCCTTCAGGAGCTGAAAACGCTGATGGAAGCCCCGGCGCTGATGCTGTATTGATGAGGTAACTGATCATGGAACAATATGATGTATTGGTGATCGGCGGCGGCCCCGGCGGCTACTCCCTGGGCATCGCCGCCGCCAAGCAGGGCATGAAGGTGGCCCTGTTTGAAAAGGAACACCTGGGCGGCACCTGCCTGAACGTGGGCTGCATCCCCACCAAGTATCTGGTGGACAAGGCCAACGCCATGGAGAAGGTCCGCGCACTGGTGAAGAAGGACATCTTCCGCGACGCCGGCAGCTTCAGCTTCAAGAAGATCCAGCAGGGCAAGAGCGAGGTCACGGCCAAGCTGGTGGGCGGCGTCCAGTTCCTGCTGAAAAAGGCGGGCGCGGAGGTCATCCGCGGCGAAGCGGTGCTGAAAAAGGACCGCGTCGTCTCCTGCAATGGCAAGGACTATCAGGGCAAATATGTGGTCATTGCCACCGGCAGCGTCCCCATGATGATCCCCATCCCCGGCCACGAGTACTGCATCGACTCCACCGGCGCGCTGAACCTGTCCAGCCTGCCCCGCAGCATGGTGGTCATGGGCGGCGGCGTCATCGGCCTGGAGCTGGCCTGCGCCTTCGCGGCCTACGGCACGGAGATCACCGTGGTGGAGATGATGCCCGAGCTCATGCCCCACGACCAGAAGGAGGCCGTGCGTATCCTGGTCAACGACCTGAAAAAGCAGGGCATCGCCCTGAAAACCGGCGCAAAAATGCTCCACATCGAGAAAAACGGCGGTCTGCTGCGCGCCGTCTATGAGATCGACGGCAAAGAGGAGTCCACCGACTGCGAGCAGGTCCTGATGGCCGCCGGCCGCAAGACCAACCTCTCCGGCATCGACGCGGAAGCGCTGGGCCTGAAGCTGGACGGCAAGAAATGCATCGTGGTGGACGCCCACCAGCATACCAGCCTGCCCGGCGTGTACGCCATCGGCGACGTGGTGGGCGGCTTCCAGCTGGCCCACGCGGCCTACGCCGAGGGCGAGGCCGCCCTGGCGGATATGCTGGGCGAGGACCGTCCCTACGGCACGATGCCCGTCCCCGTCTGCACCTATACCATCCCCTGCTTCGCCTCCGTGGGTCTGACCACCCAGCGGGCCAAGGACGCCGGCTACGAGCCGGTGCTGGGCAGCTTTGATTACAGCGCCAACGGCATGGCCCTGGCGGAGGGCGCTTCCGGCGCGGTGTTCGTGGTGGCGGACAAGGCCACCACCAAGACCCTGGGCGTCACCATCGTGGGCGAGAACTCCTCCGAGATGATCGCCATGGCCGCCTCCGCCGTAGCCGACGGCCTGACCACGGACCAGTGGGAAAAGATGATCGTGGCCCACCCCTCCCTGTGCGAGATGGTCCGCGAAGCGGCGCTGGACGCCTTCGGCAAGTCTGTTCATAAAGGATAAGGAGTTGCATACCATGTTGCAGGAAATGTTGAAAGATAAAGTCGCCCTGGTCACCGGCGGCGGCCGCGGCATCGGCGAAGCCAGTGCCCGCCGCCTTGCCGAGTACGGGGCAAAGGTCATCCTGGCCGACCTGGACATCGCCACCGCCACGGTGGCGGCCCAGGCCATGCGCGACCAGGGCATGGAGGCCACCGCCCTGGAATTCAACGTGGCCGAATTCGACACCATCCGCCAGAAGGTGGACGCTGCCAAGGCCATCTACGGCCGCATCGACATTCTGGTGAACGTGGCCGGCATCACCGGCTCTACGCCCATTGAGGAGATCACCCCCGCCAGCTGGGACCGCATGATGGACATCGACCTCAAGTCCATGTTCTTCGTCACCCAGGCCGTTTTCGAGATCATGAAGGCCCAGCACTACGGCAAGATGGTCCATATGTCCTCTCTGGCCGCTCTGCGCGGCGGCAGAAGCTCCGACGCCTCCTACGCCTGCGCCAAGGCCGGTATTCTGAACCTGAGCAAGTGCTTCGCCCTCAAGGGTGCGGAGCACCACATCACCTCCAACGCCGTCTGCCCCGGCAACATCCTCACCCCCATGGGCAAGACGCTCTCCTGGTCCAAGGTCGATCCCAAGACGTATATCCCCGCCGGCCGCTACGGCACAGCGGAGGACATCGCCAACGCCGTGCTGTTCTACGCCAGCGACCTGTCCGACTATGTGACCGGCGACTACATGAACGTCAATGGCGGCCTCTATATGTAACCCCCATCTCAGTCAGGGAGGCGAAAGAATATGCTGACGGGTCTGACGGACTTTTTACCGGAAGTCACCCTGACGGTCTTTGACAACCTTGAATTCTTCATCCGCATCCTCCTTTCCGCCGTCTTGGGCGCTCTGGTCGGTCTGGAGCGCACCAAGCGGCAGAAAGAGGCCGGTATCCGGACGCACTGCATCATCGCCTGCGCGGCGGCAGTGTTCATGATCCTCTCCAAATACGCCTTTGTCGATCCCGCCTCCGCGCTGGGCACGCGGGGCGTGGACGGCGCCCGCATCGCGGCCCAGGTGGTCAGCGGCATCTCCTTCCTGGGCGCGGGCGTGATCTTCAAAAACGGCAACTCCATCCGCGGCCTGACCACCGCGGCAGGCATCTGGGCCACCTCCGCCATCGGCATGGCCATCGGCGCGGGTATGTACTGGGTAGGCCTCATCACCACCGCCATCATGATGGTGGCCCAAGTGGTGCTCCACCGCTTCCCCGTGGCCGGCGACGCCGCCGTGACCCAGGAGATCGCGGTGTCCATGACCGACACCCCGGAGCTGCACCAGGCCCTGACCCAGCTGCTGGACTCCCACGGCGGCAACGTGACCGACAGCGCCCTGTCCCGTGACGACACCCATATCACCATGGAGCTCACCGTCCGGCTGGCCGAGCCCATCACCTACGAGGAGGCCCTCCGGTTCATGCAGGAGCATCCCGGCGTGGAGCGCCTGTCCGTATGAAAGGAGACCCCATGAAGATCATCTGTCTCGGCGACAGCCTGACCGCCGGCTACCGCCTGTCCCCCGAGGACTGCTGGGTGCAGATCCTGAACCGCGAAACGCCCCACACCTGGATCAACGCCGGTGTCAGCGGCGACACCTCCACCGGCCTGCTGGTCCGGCTTCAGACCGAGGTGCTGCCCCAGCAGCCGGATATGGTCCTGCTCATGGGCGGCGACAACGACATCATGCTCACCGGCTCGGAGGACCAGGCCAAAACGTCCCTCATGGCCATGCTGCACCAGTGCGCGGCCCGGGGCGTAAAGCCCGTGGTGGGAATCCCCTTCCCCATCCGCAATATCCCCCAGCGCTGGCAGGCCGTCTGCGACGTGGAAAACGCCCGCACCGCCTCCCTCCGCTATATTCGCTGGCTGCGCACCCTCACCGATGCCATCTCCCTGCGCCGCGTGGACTTTGCGGCGGCCTTTGCCGCCGCGCCGCTGCCCGACGAGCTGTATCAGGAGGACGGTATGCACCCCAGCGCCGCCGGCAGCCGCGTCATGGCCGACACGGTCCTCCAGTCCCTTGCCGCCCGGAATATGTGAGGTATCCCATGGAATATATCAACTCCCCCTGCACCGACCCCTGCTGGAATTTAGCCCTCGAGCAGTATGTGTTCGACAGCATGGACCGCAGCAAAAGCTACTTCATGCTCTGGCAGAATCACAACACCATCGTCGTCGGCAAAAATCAGAACACGGTGGAGGAGATCAACAGCGACTTCGTCCGCGCCCATGACATCACCGTGGTGCGCCGCCTCTCCGGCGGCGGCGCGGTCTATCACGACCTGGGCAACCTGAACTTTACGTTCATCACCGACGCCGACAAAATGGACGGCATCGACCTCCATATGTTCTGCGTCCCCATCGTGGAGACGCTGCGCTCCTTCGGCGTACAGGCGGAGATCTCCGGCCGCAACGACATCACCGTGGACGGCAAAAAGTTCTCCGGCAACGCCCAGTACGTGCGGGAGGGCCGCGTCATGCACCACGGCACCATCATGTTCGACTCCGACCTGACCACCGTGACCCAGGCCCTCCAGGTGGATCGTGACAAGATCCAGTCCAAGGGCATCAAGTCCGTGGCCAGCCGCGTGACCAACCTGCGGCCCTATATGCCGGCGGGCACGACGCTGGAGCAGTTCCGGCAGCGCCTGCTGGAATACCTCAACGCCGCCGAGCCGCTCCACACCCTGACCCTCACCGCCGCAGACGAGCAGCAGATCGACGCCATCCGCGCCGCCCGCTACGCCACCTGGGAGTGGAACTACGGCCGCTCCCCCGCCTACACCGACTGCCGCCGCTGCCGCTTCGAGGGCTGCGGCCAGGTGGAGGTATCCCTTTCCGTGGCCCAGGGCAAGCTGGCGGACATCCAGTTCTTCGGCGACTTCTTCGGCAGCGGCGATACCGCCCGGCTGTCCCAGCTGCTGCTGGGCTGCCCCTACCGCCGGGAGGACGTCCAGCACCGGCTGGAGACCGTAGACCTGGAGACCTACATCCACAACGTCACCCCGGCCCAGCTGGCGGAGCTGATCGTGGAATAAACCCAATAAAAAAGAACTCCCATCACTGATCAACACTGTTAAGATAAGAAAAGTAAAGGGAGAAAACTTCGTTTTCCTCCCTTTACAGCATTTTATTTAAAGACCTTGCACCATATACAAAGGTCGTTGGAAACCCCGCAAGAGCGATCCAAAAGCGTTTTGACGATGAACTGATTGAATTGTTGCTTAATTTCAAGTGGTGGGATAGGAACATTGACGAAATCAATCGGTTAATTCCAATAAGTAAAGTTTTCCCCCCGTCCACTTCTTCTGAAATGGACGGGGGGAGCTTTTTTGCTGTCAGATTTTCTTATCTTAACAGTGTTGGACCGTGGTCGGGGGATATTTTTTGCTTCTTAGTACCGGCTCTCCGTGGGATAGCGTTCCCCGGCGGGCAGGGGCGCGTAGATATTCTCCACGCCCAGACAGCGCAGCGCCGTGTGCAGCTGCCTGCCGCAGTGGGAAAAGGCCACGGCACAGTGGTGGGGAAAGTGGTGCTCCAGCAGCACGTGGCGGTAGAACCGCCCCATCTCCGGCACGGCAATGATGCCGCGGCTGCCGAAGGAGCCGTCCTCCGCGTCCAGCACCTCGCCCTGAGCCATATAGGCGCTGAGGGCGCCGTCGGGGGTGCCGTGCAGGCGGAACAGCGTCACGTCGTCGGGCAAGATAGTGCCCTCCAGGGTGCCCCGCGTGACCTCCGGCGGCAGGGTGCGCGCCATGATCAGCTGATTCTTCAGTTTCGGGCTGCGCAGCTTACAGGCGGGGGTGTTGCCGCAGTGGAACCCCATGAACACGTCCCTCCAGCCGTAGTCCGTGCAGGGCTGCACGGCGCTCTTGTACAGGCTCTCGGGCACGGTGTTGTTGATGTCCAGCAGGGTGACGGTGTCGCGGGTCAGCGCCACGCCCATAAGCTCGCTGAGCGCGCCGTACATATCTACTTCGCAGGCCACGGGCAGCCCCTGCGCCGTCAGGCGGCTGTTCACATAGCAGGGCACGAAGCCGAACTGTGTCTGGAACGCTGGCCAGCACTTCCCCGCGATGGCCACGGTCTCGTGGCAGTCGTCGTCTGTCCAGTCCAGCAGCGTCAACTCGTACTGCGCCAGCTGGCGCAGCAAGTCCTCGGGGGCGTGGCCGCCCAGCTCCCGGCGCATATCCTCCGCTACGGTGGGGATGCGCTTGTCACCTTCGTGGGCCTTATAGGCAGCGTAGAGATCCAGCTCGGAGTTTTCCTCCACCTCCACGCCCAGGTCGTAAAAGGGCTGCAGCGGCGCGTTGCAGGCCACAAAGTCCCTGGGCCGGGGGCCGAAGGCGATGATCTTGGCCTGACGCACTGCCAGCACCGCCCGCGCCGCCGGCAGGAACTCCGCCATCATGGCGGCGCACTGCTCCGGCGTCCCCACCGGATAGTCCGGCAGCCACACCCGGCAGCGGCGCATGCCCAGGTTGTAGGATAGATTCAGCAGACCGCAGTAGGCGTCGCCGCGTCCCTGGATGAGGTCGTCGTCCTCCGCGGCGGCCACGGCCATGGACACGCCGCCGAACCGCTGCAGCAGCAGGGACGTGGGCGTTTCCGGGCCGAAATTCCCCAGATAGACGCACAGCGCGTTGACGCCGTGGGCGTGGATATCTTCCAGCGCCCGCAGGGCGTCCCGCTCCGTTTCCACGCAGACGGGACATTCATATACCGGCAGCGCCAGCGCGCGGCAGGCCGCCGCCACGCGGGCGCGGCGGCTCTCGGACAGGGCGCGGGGGAAGCAGTCGCGGCTGACAGCCACCAGCCCCAGCGTCACAGAGGGAATATTACGCATACTCTCACCATCCTTGGATTTTTACACATGATAGCACAGAGCGGGCGCGGTGTCAAAAGTATACGCGCTCTTTTTCCCGCAGGAAGTCCAGCGCATTGCGCAGCAGCTGCTCCTCCGGCGCGTCAGTAAAGCTGCGCCACAGCGCCACAGAGGCGGCGATGCCGCCGCCGGGGGTCATAAAGGACTCGATGTCCAGCCGCCCGGCGTAGCCGATGTCCCGCAGGGCGGCGAAATAGTCGTCCCAGGGGAACTGGCCCATGCCCGGCAGACGGCGGTTGTTCTCCGCCAGATGCAGGTGCTTCAGCCGCTTGCCGGCGGTGTGCACGGCGCCGGTGAAGCTGTCCTCCTCCATGGACAGGTGGAAGTTGTCCAGCATCAGTCCCACGTTGTCGTTTCCCACCATCTCGCAGAAAGCCACGCCCTCGGCGGCGGTGTTGATGAGGAAGCCCTCGAAGCGGTTCAAAGGCTCGATGGCGATCTCGATGCCCCGGTCGCCGATGGTGGAGACCGCCTTGGCGAACACCTCGGCGGTGCGTGCGGTAATGGCCCGCTTTTCCTCCGCGGACAGCGGCGCGGTGCGCAGGCTGGGCCACTTGGTCTGGCAGGTGCCGCCCAGCAGGCGTATGCCCGCGCCGTCCATGACGGAGAGGATGCGCTCCATGTGCCGCACGCCGTTCTGCCGCACCTCCGGGTCGTCGGAGGCCATGTCGTACGCCGCGGCGAAGCCGCAGCTGAACACGACCTCTACGCCACGCTCCGCGGCGTAGGATACGATGCGCTTTGCCTCGCCGTCCTCCAGGAACGGCTCCGGGGGCAGCTCCACACAGTCAAAGCCCAGCGCGGCGAAGCGGTCTATGACCGCGGGGAAGTCGGTGACGCCGTCCTTGGCGCCAAACAGGAAATGAATGCCCTTTTTCATGGTGTTTCCTCCGGAAAACGGAAATGCCCTATACGGCGGATAGCGCCCGGCATACGCCGGACGCTATTCGCTTGCGAGGGGGGAGTAAAGGAAGAAGTCACTTGCTTCGATATTGGTTTGTTACTTCGCCAGCAGGCCGAAGGTCTCCAGGCCGTTGGCCTTGATGTAGTTGCGGTACCACTCGTTCATGGTGGCCTCGCTCTGGGCGCGGTTCATCAGCTCGTCGGTGACCTCGGCGCTGGTGACCACCTGGCCGTCGTACAGGTTGTCCTCGGGGTTCAACTCATAGCCCTCCTGCAGCATGCGGGCCAGCGCCTGCACGGGCAGATAGCCCTCCAGCCATACGTTCTGGAACGCGCAGACATCCAGATAGCCGTCCTTCAGCAGGTTCAGAGCCTCGGTGCCGGGATCGTATGCGGCCATGACCACGTCGGAGTTGTTGGCCTTGGCGATCTTGCCCATGTTGGTGGTCTCCATGGCGGACAGGCCCACCATGGCCTTCAGCTCAGGATTGGAGGTAAGGATGTTCTCCCAGTTGTTGTAGTTCAGGGTGGTGTCCAGATCGGTCTCGAACACCTCGGTGAACTGCATGTCGGTGCCCTCATAGGCGGCCTTCACCTGCTCGGCGCGGATGGTGTGGGACTCGGGGCCCAGCACGCAGACGCCCAGCGCCACGGTGCCCTCGTCGCCGGTCTGTGCGCGGACGGCGGTGCCCAGATCATAGGCCAGCTTGGCGGTGTTCACGCCGAAGTACGCGGCGCGCTGAGAGGTGGGAGCGTCAGAGTCGGTGATGACCACGGTGACGCCCTTTTCCACGGCGGCGGCGATGGGCTCATCCCACACGGTGGAGTCGCCGGCAATGATGACGATGGCATCGCAGCCGGCGGCCACCAGGGACTCGAACATGGAGATTTGCTGGGTGTTGTCACTGTCGGCGGGGCCGGTGTAGGTCAGCTTCACGCCGTAGTCCTCGGCAGCGGCCTTGGCGCCGTACTCGATGGCGGCCATAACGTCGCCGGAGGTGGTGTGCACGACGAAGCCGATGTGGTACTGGCTGTCATCAGCGGTGTTGTCGCCGGAGGTGGTGTTGTTGTCCTCCGCCTTCTGACCGCAGCCCGCCAGCAGGCTTATCGTCATGACGGCGGCCATCAGAAGCGCAAAAATTTTCTTCATGGTTCTTCTCCTTCAAGTTTGTTTTTTTATTTTAGGCGTCATACAACGCGCTAAAAACTCTCACTGTTTCCCGTGGCGGCGCAGGGCGCGCTTTTCCACCACGGTGTCGATGGCGATAGCGATCAGCATGGTCACGCCGATGAACAGGCTGCGCCACCCAGACTGCAGGCCCAGGAACACCAGGCCGTTCTGGATGACCGTCACCAGCGCGATGCCGATCAGGGAACCCCACATGGAGCCCGCGCCGCCGCCCATCTTGGTTCCGCCGATGACCACGGCGCCGATGACGGACATGGCGTAGTCCGAGCCGGTGGTGGTGTCGGCGGAGGTTAGGTTGGACAGGGTCAGCGCCGCGCCGATGCCGCACATCAGGCCGCTCATGGCCATGACGCCCACCCGCAGGCGGTTGGTGTTGATGCCGCGCTTCTTGGCGGCGATCTGATTGTCGCCGGACAGCAGCAGGTGTCGTGCGTATTTGCTGTTGCGGAACATCCACGCGCACAGGGCGAAGATGACCAGGCATATCACCGACAGCAGGGACACGCCGCCCACCTGTACCCGCGCCATGTTCAGGAACGACCCGGCGGGCAGGCCACTGATGGTTTTGCCGCCGTTGATGACCAGCGCCAGACCGCGGTAGATGGACATAGTGCCCAGCGTGATAACGATGGTGGGCAGGTCAAAAGCCACAGCCAGCAGGCCGTTCAGCGCGCCCAGCGCGGTGGCAAACACCAGCCCGATCAGCACGCACAGCCAGGGGTCCAGCCCGATGGTGGTCATCAGCAGCGCCATGATGCCCATGGTGGCGTTCAGCACCATACCCACGGACAGGTCCACCTCGTTGGCGCAGAACACAAAGGTCATGGCAAAGGTCAGGATGCCCAGGATACTCATCTGCTTGAGGATAACGGACATGTTGCCGCCGGTCATAAAGGACGGCACGAACACGGTGAAGCCCACGATGACGGCGATAAGCGCCAGCAGCACGCCGCTCTCCTTGAAGCTCAGCAGCTTCTTCAGCCGCTGCAGCGGGGAGGGTTTGGCCTCCTGCGCCGCCTCCGCGGGAGCGGACTGCTCCTGTGCAGCGGCGCGTTCCACGGTCTCTCCTGCGATGTACTTGAGTATGGTACCCTTGGTGGTGCCCACGGGTACGGTCTTGATGTGCTTCCCGTTTCGGAACAGGAGTATCTCGTCGCTAAGTGCCGTCAGCTCGTCGATCTCCGACGAGGTCAGCACCACGGCGAAGCCCTGCCGCGTAATGCGGTCGATAAGCTGGTATATCTCCTGCTTGGCGCCCACGTCGATGCCGCGGGTAGGGTCATCCAGTATCAGCAGCTTGGGATCAGTGGCCAGCCACTTGGCCAGCAGCACCTTCTGCTGGTTGCCGCCGGACAACTCGATAACGGCGTTCTCCGGGGAGGTACAGACCACGTTCAGCTGCTGGATATACTCTTCGGCGATGCGGCGGTTGTCCTTGTGGCGGATAAGCCCCTTCCGCGAGGTCATCCGCAGGACGCTCTGGGCGATGTTGTGCGCGATGGACCACTCAGTCATCAGGCCGGTGTCGCGCCGGTCGGAGGGCACCATGGCGATGTTCTTCTTCATGGCCTCCAGCGGGGAGGCGGGAGAGATGACCTCGCCGTCCAGGGTGATGGTGCCGCTGTCGAAGCCCTGCAGGCCGAACAGCACCTTCAATATGGTCTCATAGCCGCAGCCGGCCAGGCCGGACAGGCCTACCACACTGCCGGCGCGCACCTGGAAGGATACGTCCTGCACCGCGTCGCCCACGGTCAGGTGCTGTACGTCCAGCACCACGTCGCCCTTCTCACCGGGGCTGCGGGTATAGACGCACTTGGCGTCGTGGCCCAGCATCAGGGAGATGATCTCGTCCACGTTGGTGTCCGCGGTGTTCAGGGTCTTGATGTACCGCCCGTCCCGCATAACGGTGATGCGGTCGGAGATCTCGAACACCTCGTCCATACGGTGGGAGATGTACAGGATGGTCATGCCCTTGGCGGTCTGCTCGCGGATGAGGCGGAACAGTATCTCTGTCTCATACATATTCAGGGCGGAGTTGGGCTCGTCCAGAATAAGTATCTTCGCGTCGTCGGCGATGGCCCGGGCAATCTCTATCCACTGCCGCTGGCCGATGGTCAGCAGCTCCACGGGGGTATCCAGGTCGATGTCCAGTTCCATCTCGTCCAGCACCTGCTGGGTGCGGCGGCGCATCTCCTTGTGGTCCAGGGACAGCCCCTTGGTCAGCTCCTTGCCGGCGAAGATGTTCATCTCCGTGGTCTGTAGGGAGAACATGGACAGTTCCTGGAACACGATGCTCACGCCCGCCCTGCGGGCGTCGGCGGGGTTCTTGGGGTCGTATACCTGCCCGTCCAGGCGCATCTCGCCGGAATCGGTGCGGTACACACCGGCGATAAGGTTCATCATGGTGGACTTGCCCGCGCCGTTCTCGCCGCAGATGGCGTGCACCTCGCCCTTGCCGATGGAAAAGCTTACATCGTTGACCGCCTTGACCGTGTGGAAGCTCTTGCACACATGGTCAAGCTGGAAGTATGTTTCGTTCATGGCGTTACCTCCCCGGTCATCTGGTCTTGCGGTTGGTCATCCGCTGCAGGGCAATGGCGAGCACCAAAAGGATGCCCTCGGTCGCCTGCTGGTAGGCAGTGCTGATGCCCATGAGCATCAGGCCGTTCTTAATGATCATGATAAGGGCGATGCCGCCCAGGGTGCCCCACACGGAGGCGGTGCCGCCGTCGGTGGAGCCGCCGCCCGCCACCACGGCGGTGATGGCCAGCATCTCGTAGCCGCTGCCGCCCTCGGAGGTGGCGGAGGCCATGAAGGACAGGCTCAGCACACCGGCCAGACCGGCGAAGGCGCCCATCAGCAGCTCATTCTGCACCTTGCGGCGCTTGATGGGCACGCCGGAGTACAGCGCAGCGTTCTTGTTGCTGCCCATGGCCAGGAAATCCCGTGCCATCACGGAGTTCCGCAGCCACCAGGCGGAGATGAGCACCACCACGATGGCCACATAGACCGTGTTGTTGATGCCCAGCGTGCTGCCCACGCCGAAGTCGAAGAAGCTGCTCTGCCCCAGGTTGCCCACGCTGTATCCACCGGTGAGCACGGAGGTCAGCCCCTTGTAGATGTAGGACGAGCCCAGTGTGATGATGATCATGGGCAGCCCCAGGAACACGCCGATCAGTCCGTTGATGCCGCCGCAGAAGATGCCCAGCAGTATGCCCAGCACCGCGGCCAGCCAGGGGTCGATGCCCCAGTGCAGTATCATCAGCGCCATACAGTTGACCACCAGGTTATAGATGGCGCCCACGGAGATGTCCATCTCGCCGGTGGCCACCACGAAGGTCATACCGGTGGAGATGACCACCATCACGGCCATCTGCCGCAGCAGGCGCGCCAGATTGCTGGTGGTGGCGAAGGTCGTGGTCACGGCGGAGAACAGGATGCACACCAGGACGATACCTATGACCACGGCGAGGCTCGTTTTGTTCTTGATATGGAATTTTGCAGTCATGCGCTTGTCAGCGGCCACAGTCGTCATAGGACAGCACCTGTCATGCCTTTCTGGGGAATATCCCCTCAAGATACTGGATGTGCGCGTAGCCGCGGTGCTTTGTGCGGGTCTTGAGCACGCTGCCGATGCAGGTGATGAACAGGTCGCGTCCGTCCGCGCCGCCCCAGGTCAGGTTCAGCGCCGTGTCCAGATGGCTGATCATCAGGATGCCCAGCTCCTTGCCCGCCTTGTCGTAGATGTGCAAGCCGTCGGGGCCGCAGCAGAACACGTTCTCCAGCTCGTCGATCTTCATGCCGTCGGGCACGGTGTCGTCCTGGCCGATCTGCGTGGTCTTGGCGAACTCCCGCCCGTTGGACAGGCTGCCGTCCTCCGCCACGTCGAAGGCCATGATGCGGTAGTTGGGGGAGTCGTTGACCAGCAGCGTTTTTTCATCCTGGAAGAAGCACAGCCCGTTGGGATTGGCGAAGCAGTCTGCGCCGATGCGCAGCTCCTTTGTCTCCGGGTTCAGGATGTACACCGGCCGCATGTCGGAGGGGATGGGCCGCCCGATGCCGGCGGGCTTGTTCTGCCGTCCGTAGGCCGGATCGGTGAAGTAGATCATGCCGTCGCTGCGGCAGATAACGTCGTTGGGGCTGTTGATCTCGATGCCCTTGTAGTGGGTGGCCAGCACCTCATAGTTCATGCCGTCACTGGTGCAGCGGCTCAGATGGCTGCTGGCGTGCTCGCACACCACCAGACGCCCCTGGGGGTCAAAGCATTGGCCGTTGGCCTTGTTGTGGTTGTTGTAGATGACCTTGGCGCCGTCCTTCTCCGTCCAGCTCATGGTGTTGGACACCGGGATGTCGTTGAACAGCAGCCGGTCGTTCTCATAGTCCCACACAGCACCCTCGGTCAGGTGCATATCGGACACGATGACCTCCAACTGGGCGTTGGGGTCGATAACGTCATAGACGCGCTCGTCAAAAACGTGGAGTTTGATGTTCATTCCGCCGCCTCCTTATTCCGCATGGGTATTCTTGGCCTTGTCCAGCGCCGCGTCATACTCCGGCCATAGCTTCATGATGGCTTGGGAGATGAAGAAGGAATCCTGAGGGAATCCGAACATGCTGGCGCCCTTGTCCGCCCACTCCTTCAGCGCGCCGCGCTCCATGGCCGGCCAGGCCAGAAACGGCATGCCCGCCTTGACGCACACCTCGGCGGCGTGGTCCATATAGGCCTTGATGCGGGGGTCGTTCTGACGGCCGCCCAGGCCCATGCCCACGGACAGGTCGCCGGGGCCCAGCACCACCATGTCCACGCCCTCCACCTGTACGATCGCCTCGATGTTCTTGAAGCCCTCTTCCTGCTCCACGATCATCATCTTCAGGGTCTCCTTATCGGCGATGTCCACATAGTTGGCCTGGCCGATCTGGCCGTAATGCCCGGCGCGCTGGGGGTTCCAGCCCCGCAGCCCCTTGGGGGGATATGTGCAGGCGGCCACGGCCTCTCTGGCGTCCTGTGCGGAGTTGATGAAGGGGAATCCGATGATGTCCGGCCCCATGTCCATCACCGGGCGCACCAGTGCCGGATCGCGGTAGGGCAGACGGATCATGGCCGCCGCACCGCCGGCGTGGGCACCGATCATCAGGTCCTGCATTTCCTTGCGGCCCATGGCGCCGTGCTCACCTTCGATCCACACGAAGTCGTAACCGGCCATGCCCACCAGCTCGCTGACGGTCGGGTCATTCAGCACTACGCACACGCCGCAGACGATCTTGCCGTCGTTCATCTTTTTCGTCAGCTTGTCAAGATAAATACCCATAGTCTTGCTCCTACCTTTCTTTGTTGGTCATAGAACGATATAGTGCGCAGTAGCGCGCGTATTGCTTTTCATAGGCCTCCCGCCGTTCCGGACATGGCTCCAGCCGCGTCAGCAGGCGGCACTGTGCCGCCGCCTCCTCCGTGTCGTGCCAGAAGCCCCCGGCCACACCGGCCAGCAGTGCCGCGCCGTAGGCGCTGCCCTCCGCCGCGCCGCCGGTGGTGCACACCGGCAACTGGAACACGTCCGCCAGTATCTGCCGCCACAGACCGCTCCTGGAGCCCCCGCCGCACACCACGATGCACTCCGGTGCGCCGTCCTCCGGGCTCCGGGTCAGGTCATAGACCTGCCGCAGGGAGTAGGCTACGCCCTCCAGCACCGCCCGGGCGAAGTGCCCCTTGCCCATAGTGCTGTCGATACCCCAGAAGGCGCCCCGTGCGTCCGCGTCGAACAGCGGGCATCGCTCGCCCATCAGATAGGGGAAGTACAGCAATCCGCCGCACCCGGCGGGCACGGTCTGTGCCTGTTCGTCCAGCAGAATATAGGCGTCCACGCCTTCCTGTTGCTGCCGCAGCAGCTCGTGGGTTCCCAGCGTCTGGCAGAACCAGTGGTATGACCCGGCGGCCGCCAGCGTGCAGCCAATGGCCGTCCAGGTGCCCGGCGTGGTGCTGCAGAACATCTGCAGCTTGCCCTCCGGGTTGGGCCGATAGCTCTGTATGGGTGCCGCCACCACGCCGGAGGTGCCCAGCGTCACGCCCAGCCGGTCGTCCCGCGCGATACCGGCGCTCAGCAGGCTCAGCACGGCATCGCCGCCTCCGCCGCATATCGGTGTCCCGGCCGCCAGCCCCGTGGCCGCCGCGGCGTCCTCCGTGACGGTGCCGGTGATGTCCGGCGATTCGCACACCGGGGGAAAGATCTCCTCCGGCAGCGCCAGCTTTTCCAGCAGCTCAGCGGCCCAGCGGCGCTGCCGCACGTCGAACAGTCCCGTGCCGGAGGCGTCGGACACGTCCGTCATCAGCACTCCGGTCAGCCGGTACCGTAGATAGTCCTTGGGCATCAGCACCGCCCGCAGACGGCGGAAGTTCTCCGGTTCATGCTCCCGTAGCCACAGCAGCTTCCCGCCGGTATAGCCGGTGAGCATCATGTTGTTGGTATAGCCCAGCAGCCCGTCCAGCCCACCGGCCAGTTCCTGTATCTCCCGGCATTGCTCGGTGGTGCGCTGGTCGTTCCACAGGATGGCCGGACGGATGGGCTCCATGGCCTCGTCCAGGGCCACCAGGGAGTGCATCTGCCCCGTCAGTCCCACGGCGGCGATGTCCGCCCCGCCGCACACGCCCGTGTCCAGCACCCGGCGGCAGGCGGCGCAGCAGGCCTCCCACCACGACCGGGGCTCCTGCTCCGTCCAGCCGGGACGGGGCTGCGCCAGAGGATATGTCTCCACGGCGGAGGCGCGGACGACACCCGCCCTGTCCGCAAGGAGGACCTTGCAGCCGGAGGTGCCCACGTCGATGCCTAGGATGAAATTTTTGTCAGGATTGGAGCGTGTCATGTGCAGATGCCCTTCTGTGAAGAAAATTACTTTTTAAATGTTATTAAAAAACCAGCGTCATTATAATACCATCCCCCCCGATTGGCAAGGGGTTTTCGTGAAATTGCGGGTCCACGCAAGATATTTCAGCAGAGTAAACAGAAAGAAAAGATGCTATTTGTGCGTTTTAACGGAATGAAATGGCATGATTACCACTTGTTCTTTTCCAGACGGGTGGTATAATAAAATAACAGGCAATATTTGCCGTTCCCGGGGTGCCGCAGGGTGCGCTGGAAAGCTTTATTAAATACACTTATAAAGAGTTTCGAGGGGTATTCGGATATGGTGCGGAGCGGAGAAGGGGTCAACAACACATCGGTACGGGCGGAGAACCGCAGGCGAGTTGCCTACCTGCTGTACCAGCAGGGCGCCCTGTCCAAGCAGGCCATCGCCCGCGAGCTGGGGCTCAGCATCCCCACGGTGAACCTGCTGGTCTCCCAGCTGAAGGAGGAGGGCCTCCTGACGCTGCAGAGCGGCGCCTCCACCGGCGGGCGCATCCCTGAGATCGCCCACTTCCGCTACGACAGCCAGTACGTATTCGGCCTGGAGGTCACCGACCACCACCTGCGCATCGTGCTCATCGACCTGGCGGGCACGCCGCTGTTCCACGCCTACCACGACCTGCCCTTCCGTAAGGAGCAGTCCTACTGGATAGAGGCCCGTGGCCTGCTGTACGGCATCATGAAGCAGCGGAACCTGACGCCCGCCAACATCCTGGGCGTGGGCGTGGCCATCCCTGGTGTAGTGCGGCGCGACCTGCACCAGGTGGACTTCGCCCCCACCCTGGACCTGCGCCACTTCGACTACCGGACGGTGGAGGACATCTTCATCCTGCCCGTGATCATTGAGAACGAGGCCAACGCCGCCGGCTTTGCCGAGTCCTGGCTCCACAGCAGCCACCAGGCGGACGGCATCTACCTGTCCGTCAACAAGGGCGTGGGCGGCGCGGTCATCGTGGACCACGCCCTGTCCTACGGCATCAACCGCCGCAGCGGCGAGTTCGGCCACATGACGCTGGTGCCTGGCGGCCGTCGGTGCTCCTGCGGCAAGGAGGGCTGCTTCGAGGCCTACTGCTCCACCCGCGTGCTGGCCGACCTAGCGGGCGGCGACCTGGCGGCCTTCTTCCGCCGCAAGGGACAGGAGCCGCCCCTGCAGCAGACGTGGGAGACCTACCTGCGCTATCTGGCGCAGGCGGTCAGCAACATCTGCGTGGCGCTGGACGTGCCGGTGGTTATAGGCGGCGACATCGTCCCCTATCTGGAAAACGACTTCCAGCACTTCACCGACATGGTGGAGGCCATGATTCCCTTCAGCAGCCACCCCTACGTGACCCTCAGCAGCGCAGGCGCGGACGCCGCCTGCGTGGGCGCGGCGCTGCTGCTGGTGGCGCGGCGTCTGCATCTGCTGCCCGGCGTATAAGAGCAGGAAAAGAACGACTCCCGCCGTTCTGGCAGATGTCAAGAAGAAAATGGACAAATGACAAAAAATGTTACGAAAATATTGTAGAAGTATTATTTTTACATAGCCAGGTTCTGCCGATTATTATAGGTTTTATAGGTTGAAAACTATAAAGGGAGAAAACCGTAGTTTTCTCCCTTTATAGTTCTTATCTTAACAGTGTTGATCACCGATGGGAGTTCTTTTTTATCCGCCCAGATACGCCTTCTTGATGGCGTCGCTCTCCAGCAGCGCCGCGCCGCTGCCCTCGGTGACGATACGCCCCGTCTCCAGCACGTAGCCCCGGTCCGCCACGGCCAACGCCGCCTGGGCGTTCTGCTCCACCAGCAGGATGGTCGTGCCGTCGGTGTGCAGCTGCCGGATGATGTCAAATATCTGCTCCACCAGCAGCGGCGCAAGCCCCATGGACGGCTCGTCCAGCATCAGCAGCTTGGGATGGCTCATCAGCGCCCGGCCCATGGCCAGCATCTGCTGCTCGCCGCCGGACAGCGTCCCGGCCACCTGCTTCCGCCGCTCCTTTAGCCGGGGGAACCGCTCATACACCCGCTCCATATCCGCGCTCAGGTTGCCGCCCCGGCAGTAGCCGCCCATGTCCAGGTTCTCCTGCACGGTCATCTGCTGGAAAATGCGCCGTCCCTCCGGCACGAGGGCCATGCCCCGCCCCACCAGCCTGTGGCTGGGGACGTGCCGCAGCTCCTCACCCAGAAAGCGCACGCTGCCCGTCCGGCTGCGCAGCAGTCCCGCCACGGTGTCCAGCGTGGTGGACTTGCCCGCGCCGTTGGCGCCGATCAGCGTCACCACCTCGCCCTGCTCCACATGGAAGGACACGTCCTTCACCGCGTGGATGCTGCCGTAGTACACGTTGATGTTCTCCACCTGCAAAACGGTGCTCATGCGCTCGCCTCCTTTTTCCTGCCCAGATACGCCTCAATGACCGCCGGATCGGCCTGAATGTCCGCCGGCGTGCCCTTGGCGATGATGTGTCCGAAGTTCAGCACGCAGATGCCCTCGCAGATGTTCATCACCAGGTTCATGTCGTGCTCGATGAGCAGCACCGCGATCTGGAACATATCCCGGATCTTCCGGATGTTCTCCATCAGCTCCGCCGTCTCCGAGGGGTTCATGCCCGCCGCCGGCTCATCCAGCAGCAGCAGACACGGGTTGGACGCCAGCGCCCGCAGTATCTCCAGCCGCCGCTGGGCGCCGTAGGGCAGCGAACCGGCCCGCTCGTCGGCGTGGCTCTCCATGTGGAAGATGCTCAGCAGCTCCTCCGTCCGCTCCCGGGCGATGCGCTCCTCCCGGCTGTACCGGGGGAAGTGCAGGATGCTCCCCGCCAGCCCGTAGCGCACCGAGTCGTTCATGGCCACCATCAGATTTTCCGCCACCGTCAGGTCGTTGAACAGCCGGATGTTCTGGAACGTCCGGGCGATGCCCGCCTTGTTCACCTGTGCCGTGGTCATGCTGTGGGTGTCCTTGCCGTCCAGCAATATCGCCCCCGCCGTGGGCTGATACACCTTCGTCAGCAGGTTGAACACCGTGGTCTTGCCCGCGCCGTTGGGCCCGATCAGCCCGGCGATCTCCGTGCGGCCGATGGTCAGATCGAAGTTCTCCACCGCCTTCAGCCCGCCGAAGGTCACGCCCAGCCCCACGCACTCCAGCACCGGGGACTTGTCGATGTCCCGCTCCGGCAGCAGCACCGAGGAGGGCCGCTTCACCAATTTCGTTTTCCCGCTCACAGCGCCGCACGCTCCTTTCTCTTAGGGGTCAGCTTCTCCCGGACAGAGCCGAAGAACCGCTTCATCGTCGGGTTGTTGGTGGCCTGCATCACCAGGATCAGCACGACGGCGTACACCAGCATCCGGTAGTCCGCCACCTCCCGCAGCGCCTCCGGCAGCACCGTCAGCACGATGGCGGACACCACCGAGCCGGGCACGCTGCCCATGCCGCCCAGCACCACGATCACCAGGATCTCAATGGACATATTGTAGTCGAAGGCCGCCGCCTTGATGTTGGCCAGCGAATGGCCATACAGCACGCCGGCACACCCGGCGAAGAACGCCGCGATGACGAACACCGCCAGCTTGTACCACGTCACGTTCAGTCCCACGGACTCCGCCGCGATGCGGTTGTCCCGGATGGCCATGATGGCCCGGCCGTACTTGGACCGCTTCAGGTTCAGCATCACCGCCACCGTCAGCAGCACCAGCACCGCGCCGTAGGGCAGCAGCTCCTTCGCCCCGGCATACACCGCCGAGGTGTTCAGGCCCAGCGCCCCGCCGGTAAAGCTCAGGTTCGTGATCACGTTCTTGATGATCTCGCCGCAGGCCAGCGTCACGATGGCCAGATAGTCGCCCCGCAGCCGCAGGGCCGGCAGCCCCACCAGCAGCCCGAACACCGCCGCCATCAGTCCGCCCGCCAGCATACTCACCGGCAGCCGCACCGCCAGCGGCAGCGCCGTTTCCGCCAGCGCCAGCGCCGTCAGACACCCGGAGAACAGCCCCACGGACATGAACCCCGCATGGCCCAGGCTCAGCTCCCCCAGCAGGCCCACCACCAGGTTCAGCGACACGGCCATCACGATATAGACCGCCGTGGGGATCAGCATATTCGTCACCTGCCGGGTCAGATGCCCGGTATACAGCAGCGCCGCCATCACCGCAAACAGCGCGGCCACCGCCGCCACCGTCATAAGATCGGAGCGCTGTCTCTTTTTCTGCGTCAGCTGCATTTCCTTCACCTCACACCTTCTCCTGCATGGGCTTGCCCAGCAGCCCCGTGGGCTTCACCACCAGCACCGCCACCAGCACGGCGAACACGATGGCGTCCGCCCACAGCGTGGAGATATACGTCTTGGACGCCTGCTCGATCAGCCCCAGCAAAATACCGCCCAGCATCGCGCCGGGGATCGACCCGATGCCGCCGAACACCGCCGCCGTAAACGCCTTGATGCCGGGCATCGCGCCGGTGGTGGGCTTGATATACACATAGGTCATGCCGTAGAACATACTGGCGAAGGCCGCCAGCGCCGAGCCGATGGCAAACGTCAGCGTGATGGTCCGATCCACGCTGATGCCCATCAGCGTGGCCGCGTCCTTGTCCTCAGACACCGCCCGCATGGCCTTGCCCAGCTTCGTCTTGTCGATGAACAGCGTCAGCGCCACCATCAGCACCGCCGTCACGGCCAGCGTCAGCACCGTGATGCCGTCCACCTGCACACCGCCCACAGTGAAGCTGCCCAGCTTCACCAGCGTGGGATAGGCCATCTGCTGCGACCCGAAGAGCAGCAGCGCCGCGTTCTGCAAAAGGTAGCTGACGCCGATGGCGGTGATGAGCACGCTCAGGGGCGCTGCCTGCCGCAGCGGCTTATAGGCGCAGAACTCGATGACCACGCCCAGCACCGCGCACACCGCGATGCTGACGATCACCGTCACCCACGGGGACAGCCCCAGCTGCGCCACCGCCACAATGCCGCTGTACGCGCCCACCATGATCACGTCGCCGTGGGCAAAGTTCAGCATTTTGGCGATACCGTAGACCATGGTGTAGCCCAGCGCGATCAGCGCGTAAATGCTTCCCAGGCTCAGCCCGCTTATCAAAGTCTGTATCAAATTCGTCATAGTCGTCATTCCTTTGCGTCATCTGCGTTGCGCCTGTCCCGCCCTCCCGGCGCGAAGCCGGGAGGGCGGTCGGCTATGTGAGGAAGGTAGAAGAAAGCGTTTTTATGCCGCGTCCTGTCCGAACAGCGTGCCCACGCCGTCCTTGTAGAGGATGGCGCTGGCGGCCTTGCTGGTGTTGCCGTCTGCGGTCCAGGTCATCGTGCCGGTCACGCCCTCCACGGTCAGGGAGGTCATCACCGCGGCCAGGTCCGCGCCGGAGACGCTGCCGCCGGCGGCCTCCACAGCGGCCTTCACCACGTACACGGCGTCATAGGCATCCGCCGCGAACTGGTCGGGGGTGGCGCCGTACTTCGCCTCGTAGGCCTTTACAAAGGCCTGCACGTTGGCGGCGGTGGAGTCGGCGGCAAAGGGGGTCATCATCAGCACGTTGTCCGCGATGGTCACGTCCTGGCTCACCTTGCCCAGGATGCCGTCCAGACCGTCCGCACCGAAGAAGTACACATCCTCCGCGAACTTGCCCTTGGCCTGGGTCAGGAACGTGGAAGCCTCCTCCGCGTAGATGGGGATGAACACCACCTTCACGCCGGAGTTGACCAGCGCGTTCACCTGGGTGGAGAAGTCGGTGCTGGTGGCGGTGGTAAAGGTCTGGGTCTCCTTGATGGTCACGCCGGTCTTGGCGCATTCGGCCACGAAGGCGTTATACAGGCCGGCGGAGTAGTCGTTGTCGCTCTGATAGAACACGCCCACCGCCGCGGCCAGCTGGTTGTCATTCAGGTAGTCCGCCGCGGCCGTGCCCTGATAGGAGTCGTAGAAGCACACCCGGAAGGCCTTGTCATTGCCGTCGATGCACTTGTCGGCAGAGCCGGTGGTCTCCATGATGAACACATCGTCCGCCTTGGCCGCCGCCACAACGGAGGCCGTCTCACCGGACAGCACGCCGCCCAGGAATACGTTCATGCCCTCGTCCATCAGCTTACCGTAGGCCGCCACGGCGCTCTCCGGGTCGCCCTGGGAATCCTGGAAGCTCAGCTCCAGCTGCTTGCCGTTCACACCGCCGGCGGCGTTGATCTCATCCACGGCCAGCTGCGCGCCGTGCTGCACGGACAGTCCATAGTTGGCATACCCGCCGGTCAGCGGGCCTACACCGCCCACCTTGATCGTCCCGGCGGTATCAGCAGCGCCGCCGTTATCGCTCTTGCTGCCGCAGGCCGCCAGGCTCAACGCCATCACACAGGCCATAAACATGGCAAATACTCTCTTTTTCATGGTTTCGTTCTCCTTTGCATTTTTTGCGGAAATATTGTCCTTCAGCCCTGCCGAAGGCATACAAAAAAGCGGCCCCGCCAACTGGCGGGGCCGCTTTGCTGTATCGTGTATCAGCGTGTCATGCGGTCATCCGTGCCAATGGCGTATGCGTAAAGCCGGCCAGTACGACGACCAGCAGCAGCGCGCAAATAATAATGGACGCCACGATAATGGCGCCCAGCACGGACAGAATGACAGTATGAGAAGCGGCACAGGCGCAGCAGGAAGCAGCGCCGGCGCAGGCGGCGGTCATCATGGTGTTCATCTTGCGGTCCATAGTGCGGGTCATGGCGGCCGCCTCCTTTCGCTTCAAAAGTGTTGGGCACATTGTAGCAAAGTCGATTGCCAAAGTCAACCGTCTTTTTGCCAAAAAACTCATCATCTCGCACAATCTGTCACTATATGCATTATGCACATTGCACAAACACGGTGTCCTCTCTCCCCCGGCAAAAAAGCCTGTGACCTCCCGGTCACAGGCTTTTTCATATTTCCGTTATCCGAAGAACCCGCCCATATCCGGCGGCAGATCGTCGGTCTCCGTCGGTCCGTCATCGTCCCGATCGTTGCCCACATCGTCCTCCTCCGGTGCGCCCGGCATATTGGCGTTGTTCTGGTCTTCACCGAAGAACCCGCCGTAGCCCACCATCATAAAGGCGTCCTCCACCACGATGTCCTCGTGGCCCTCGATCAGCTCGCGCTGATAGTTCAGCAGCGACCCCACCACGGTGGTCACATTGCCGTCCTCATCCGTCATGTTGGCGGTATAGGTGGGCGACGTATGCATGGTGCATACGGTGGTAGGCGCGTTGTCCGTGGCGCACAGCGCCGTATAGACCCGGCTGCCCCGCACGTCCAGGGCGCAGTTCTCCGACGCCAGCATACCGCTGTCGGCGCACACCGACACCGATGTCAGCCCGGAGCAGGAGAAGAAGTCCTTGTCCGGCAGATCCTCGTGGATGGCGCTCATCACCTTGCGGAAGATGGCGGAGCAGGGGTTGCCGCTGGCCACGATCTGCTGGTTGTGCTGATAGCCCGCCCACACAGCGCAGCTGTAGTAGGGCGTGTAGCCCACGAAATAGCGCTCCTTGTTGCTGTTGGTCGAACCGGTCTTACCGGCGATGTGCATCCCGCTGAACTGCGCCTCGTTGCCCGTACCGACCAGCGCCACCTCCTGCAGCAGCTTATTCATGATGGCCGCCGTGGTGTTCTTGAGGGCCACGTTGGACTGGGCCTCGTTCTCCAGGATCACGTTGCCGTTGGCGTCCTCCACCCGGATGAACGTCCGGGGCTTGGTGTAGATGCCCTCGTTGACAAAGGTGGCGAAGGCCGCCGCCATCTCCTCCGTGGTCACGCCCTTCTCAAAGCCGCCCAGCGCCATGTTGCCCACCTGCTGGGAGTCGGTATACGTCAGGTTCTCAAAGCCCAGCTTATCCACTAAGAAGTCGTAGGAGCGCCCCACGCCGTAGGCCAGGTTCGTCCGCACCGCGCAGGTGTTCAGGGACTGTGCCAGCGCCGTGTGCAGCGCCGTCAGGCCGCGATAGCGCCAGTCGAAGTTCCGCGGCCACACGTCGCCGTTGAGCAGCATGGGATAGTCGTCAATAACGCTTGCCCCGTTGAGCGTGCCGTCATCCAGTGCCGGGGCATAGGTAGACAGGGGCTTGATGGCAGAACCGCACTGCCGTGCGTTCACCGCCCAGTTCCAGCCCCGGTCGGCCCGCTTCTCGCCAGCGCCGCCGATCATGGCCACCACATAGCCGTTGGTGGGATCGACGATCGTCAGCGCGATCTGCAGCTGATCCGTGCTCTTATTTCCCTCGCTGTCGGTATAGCTGGCGGTGTAAGGGATGTTGTCCAGATTATAGCACACATCCTCCGCGATCTTTTGGAACTTGGGGTTCTGTGTGGTGTAGATCTTATAGCCCTTGCCATAGACCATATTGACAGCCTGTTCGTATGCCGATATGGTCCTACCGGTGTCACTGTTCACCTTTTCCGTCAGGCCCAGCTTCTCCACCAGCGCCTCCGCCACGTCGTCGATCATGGCGTCGGTGAACCAGGAGTTCTCGGCGGGGATCAGGTTCTCCTCCTCGGCGGTGTCCGCGGCGGTATCGTCCTCCGCCGTGGTGTCCGTCGTATCCTCCGTGGGGTTCAGCTTGTCCGGGTCGCTGCCCACATACTTGCCGGTGATGGTGTAGCCGTCGGAGAACACCACTTCTTCGTTCTTGGCCGCCTCATAGGTGGCCTGGTCGATCTTGCCCTGCTCCAGCATGGCCTCCAGCACCAGCAGCTGCCGCTCCCGGTTGTTCTCCCGCGTCCAGTCGTTGCGGATGGGGTCGAACCGGGACGGGTTGTTGGTGATGGCCACCAGGCTGGCGCTCTCCGCCAGCGTCAGCTCGCTCACATCCTTGTTGAAGTACTTCTTGGACGCCGTCACCACGCCGTAGCAGCGGTTTCCGAAGAACACCTCGTTCAGGTACGCCTCCAGGATCTCGTCCTTCTCGTACCGCTTCTCCAGCTCCAGCGCCTGGTAGATCTCCGTCACCTTGCGCTTCACCGTCACCTGGTTGTTGCCGGTGACGTTCTTGATCAGCTGCTGGGTGATGGTCGAGCCGCCCTGCACGCTGCCGCCGAACAGGGTGCTGAAAATAGCCCGGGTCGTGCCCCTCCAGTCCACGCCGTGGTGGGTCAGGAAGCGCTTGTCCTCAATGGCGATGACCGCCTCCCGCAGATGCTCGGGGATGTTGTCCAGATCCGTCCAGATGCGGTCCTCCGCGTTCATGAACAGCGTCTGATACATGACCCACTCCTGGGTATCCGGGTCCTGATAGTACAGCTCCGTGGAGACGCTGGCCTCGAACTCGTCCAGATATACCTCCACGTTGCCCCGCAGGGCGCTGTTGACGTATGCCATAAAGATCCCGGCAAAGATGGCCATGGTCAGCACGCCCACCAGCACGATCGTACCGATGATCCGGCCCGCCTTCCGCCAGCCGTTGCGCTGCTTGGGGGTCATGTGCTCCACCCGCTCCTCCGCTTCGTGCTGGAGGCGGTGCGCGCCCTCCTTCGCATCCTGCTGTATGTGCCGGGCGCTCTGCTTCAGTCGTCCCATAAAGCCCTGGGACGAACGTCTGCGCTTGTTTTCACTCAAGACAGGGCACCTTCCTTTCTTTCTCAGTGTATAACCTGTAACAGGCGTGATAACTTTTCGTGAGCATTACATAAATTCCCACTATAAAGAGTATTTTACCACACCTGTCAAATCCAAAAAAGAGGTATTTTTGTCAAAAAACGCCCTTACCGCCTATACATTTCGGTAATTATTCCCCATTTTGCCCCGTTTTAGTAATGAGAATGGAAGAAAACGCCAACTCCTGCCACTTGCTTTTCCCTCCGTCATCGGGTACAATACAGATAACATCATCAAGGAGGTCATCCCCATGAGCGAGGATTTCGGCCCTAATTTCATCACCCTGACCGATGAGGACGGCAACGACATCGAGCTGGAGTACGTAGACGCCATCGAGGTGGACGGCCAGACCTATATGGCCTTCTTCCCCACCGTGGACGACGAAGCCGATGAAGCCGCCGCCGAGGACTTCGGCCTGGTCATCCTCAAGTCCGTCATGGAAAACGGCGAGGAGCTTCTCAGCACCCTGGACAGCGACGAGGAGCTGGATAAGGTCTACGACCTGTTCATGGAGCAGCTCATGGCCGATGAGGACGAGGAAAACTGACAGCATTTCCCACCCCCTTGCGACAACTTTTTCCCCTCCCAAGGGGTATACTATCTGTGTTCCCCGCAGGCGCGCCCCTGCCTCCCTCTGTGAGGGAGGTGGCACGGCCAAAGGCCGTGCCGGAGGGAGAGTCGGGCGGGGCAAAACCCCGCCCCTACGCACTTTTGCTTTGCAATGTAGGCGCACCATCTTCTGCCGTGGCTGAGATCAGCGGCAGCGGCGCAGACGCAGAGACGATCCTTTTGACCGCACGACAAAGTAATATCCCCGTGACCGTGCGGCAAACGCTGTCGATAACCACACAGCATAGCGCGCAGGAAGTCTTGAAACCTGCGGTTTCAAGCAGACCTTTTGGTCACTTTTGGGGCTGCGGCCAAAAGTGACCCGCGCCCGCAGGCGCGGAACTCCCCCCCCTCAACGCAGGCTACGCGGAAAAGACACTCCACCTCCTTTTTCGGCAAGATTTTTCGTCCTGCCGATGACGAGGCGGCGAAGGCGTACTTTCTGTACGTCGAGCCGACTCAACGCAGGCAGGGCGGAAAAGACACCCCCTCCTTTTTCGGCAAGATTTTTCGTCCTGCCGATGGCGAGACGGCGAAGGCGTACTTTCTGTACGTCGAGCCGGCTTGACGAAGGCAGGGCGGAAAAGATGCCGAAAAAAAGATTTGAACGATGGGCAGCGGCTCTATTTATCCTGACATTGGTTATACGGGACGTCGGATCGGTAAATGGTTTGCAGGCCTCCCGCCTGCCCTTTGCGGGCGGAAGTTGGAAGCAGTAAAGTTGGCCGGAGACGACCCACCTGCGAGCTGTGCAGGTTATAACATGGCCGCTGCCCGTCGCTGAAGAAATAAGCCCTGTCCTTTGGACAGGGCTTATTTCTTTTTCCCTTTCGCGGCAAAATGTTCACAAATTCCCACCGTTTCCCCCTTGCGAAAAAGAGCGGTTTACGATATAATGACTGGGTCTGTAACCAACAAGGGCGTTTTGCGCCCAAAATTGAGAGGAATGAGTATCAAATGAGCGCATCAAGAGAAAAGAAGCTCCGCCAGGACCTGGCGGCACAGGGCATCACCGACCCCAAGCTGATCCGCGAGGCGGAGGAGAAGGCCAAGGCCCGCAAGACCAACACGCTGTACGGCATCATCGCCGCGGTGTTCGTGCTGGTGGCGGCGGCGGTGCTGGTGTATAACTCCGGCGTGCTGCAGCGGGGCAAGACCGCCGTGGTCATCGACGGCGAGAAGTACACGGCGGCCCAGGTGAACTATTACTACATGAGCCGCAAGAACAGCATCCTCAACAGCGGCTACGCCACCTACTACGGTCTGGACAGCTCCAAGTCCATGGACTCCCAGATCGTCAGCGACACCGCCAAGATGTTCCTGCAGATCACCGACGAGAGCGAGATGACGTGGGACGAGTACCTGCGTAACGACGCCATCCGCACGCTGACCATCCGCACCCGGGCCGCCAAGCTGGCCGAGGAAAACGGCATGGGCGCGGACGAGCACACCAAGGAGGAGATCAACACCACCATGGATGAGGTCGCCTCCTACGCCAAGCAGAACGGCTACTCCACCAAGGAGTACCTGAAGCTGGTGTTCGGCAGCACCATGACCGTCAGCACCTTCAAGCAGATGGCGGAGCTGGACGATGTGTCCTCCCACTATATGCAGCACTATCAGGACGAGCTGACCTACACCGACAGCGACCTGGAGTCCTACTACAACGAGAACAAGGACAGCTTCGACGTGGCCTCCTATGAGTACATCTACTTCAAGGGCACGGCCGCCTCCACCACCGATGCCGACGGCAAGACCGTCGAGCCCACCGACGAGGAGAACGCCGCCGCCAAGGAGCTGGCCGCCGCCAACGCCGCTGCCGCCCTGGAGCGCTACAACAACGGTGAGGACCTGAAGACCATCGCCGAGAGCTACGACAACGCCACCTACTACTCCCAGGATGCCGGCAGCAAGGGCTCCGGCGCGCTGGCCGACTGGCTGTTCGACAGCGCCCGCCAGAGCGGCGACTGCGACCTGGTGGACAGCGACCCCAACACCTATGTGATCCTGTTCCACAGCGTGGGCCGTCAGACCTACAACACCGTGGACGTCCGCCACATCCTGTTCCAGCCGGACACCACCGGCCTGAACAGCGAGTCCGAGACGTATGACGCCGACCTCCAGGCCCGCCGCGACGAGGCCAAGGCCAAGGCCGAGGACGCCCTGGCCCAGTGGAAGGCCGGCGACGCCACCGAGGACAGCTTCGCCGCCCTGGCCAACGAGCTGAGCGCGGACGGCGGCAGCAACACCAACGGCGGCCTGTATACCGAGGTCTACAAGGGCGAGATGGTCACCGAGTTCAACGACTGGTGCTTCGCCGAGGGCCGCAAGGCCGGTGACACCGGCATCGTGTTCAACGAGAACACCGGCTACCACGTCATGTACTTCGTGGGCGAGGACATCCCCTACTGGAAGGTGGAGGTCAAGAACACCCTCACCTCCAACGACTTCAACGCCTGGGTAGAGGGTCTGTATGACAACGCCGAGATCACCCGGGACGACGCCGGCATGAAGTATGTCGGCTGACCGTAACGAGGCCTTTCTCCGCACGGAAATGATCTTAGGCCCTGCCGCCCTGGACCAGCTCCGCCGCAGCCATGTGGCGGTGTTTGGCCTGGGCGGCGTGGGCAGCTACGCCGCTGAGTGCCTGGCACGCAGCGGCGTTGGTGCTTTAACGCTGGTGGACCAGGACACCGTGTCCGTCACCAATATCAACCGCCAGCTCTGCGCCCTTCATTCCACCGTGGGACAGTATAAGGCCGACGTGGTGGCCGCCCGCTGCCGCGACATCGACCCGGATATACAGGTCTATCCCCTGTGCGCCACCTACGACGCGGCCCACCGGGAGGACTTCTTTCTTCACGACTACGACTACATCGTGGACTGCATCGACCTGGTGAGCTGCAAGCTGGATCTCATCCATCAGGCCCGCCTGCGGCGCATCCCCATCCTGACGGCCCTGGGCACGGGCAACAAGCTGGACCCCACCCAGCTGCGGCTGGCGGACATCTCCGAGACCTACGGCTGCCCCCTGGCCCGCGTCATGCGCAAGGAGCTGCGCAGCAAGCTGGGCATTTACCACCTGCGAGTGGTGTTCAGCCCGGAGCAGCCCCACGAGACGCAGCAGCCGGAAGCGCCGCCTCCCGGCCGCCGCTCCGTCCCCGCCAGCGTGGCCTGGGTGCCCGCCGCGGCGGGACTGCTGATGGGCAGCGCGGTGGTGCAGGACCTCATCTCTGGAAAGGGGCTGATCCCATGATCCTTACCGGCGCATTGGTCAACGGCCTGGCCATCGTGGCCGCCGGCGTGCTGGGCACGCTGGGCGGCAAGCTCATGCCGGAAAAAATGAAGCAGACTGTGGTGGCCGCCACGGCGCTGGTGTCCATCGGCATCGGTATCTCCGGCGCGATCGGCAGCAATAACCAGCTCATCCCCATCCTGTCTCTGGTCATCGGCTCTGTCATCGGCGAGCTGCTCCGCATTGAGGATGGCGTGGAGCGCATCGGCGGCTGGCTGCAAAGCCGTTTCAGCAAGCTGGGCCCCATCACCGACGGCTTCGTCAACGCCTCTCTGGTGTTCGCCGTGGGCGCGATGGCCGTCATGGGCGGCCTGGACAGCGGCCTGAAAAACGACCACAGCATCCTCTTCGCCAAGTCCGTCATCGACTTCTCCGCCGCCGTGGCCTTCGCCAGCTCCATGGGCATCGGCGTGGCCTTCTCCGGCCTGTCCGTCTTTGCGGTGGAGGGCGTGGTGGCCCTGCTGGCCTCCCTGCTGGTCAACGTCCTCAGTGACGCGGTGGTCACCGAGATCAGCGTCACCGGCTCGCTCATGATCATCGGCATCGGCCTGAACGTGCTGGGCCTGACCAAGATCCGCATTCTGAACATGACCCCCGCTCTCCTCCTCCCCATCCTCCTCTGCCAGTTTATGTAAACCTCCCTGTACGCCTCCCTCTGTGAGGGAGGTGTCAAAACCTTTGGTTTTGACGGAGGGAGAGACACACCGCGCAGCGGTGTCATTGCGAGACCAGTCCGCAGACTGGTCGTGGCAATCCGTTTTCCTTTTATTGTCTCCGACGGCCTCTTTTCTTTCAGCAGCGAAAGAAAAGAGGAAAAGAAGCGCCGCCAAAAACTACGTTTTGGGATTTCCTTGCGCGGCTTTACCTGCTGTTTATATTGTTTGCTTCTGCCACGCGAACGCTGTGCCGCGTAAATTTCACCTAAATGTTGCATCGTCTCTGCTCCTCTTTCCGCTGCCGCTTTTGCTTTGAAATGTAGAAGTACCAGCTCCTACCGTGGCTGACATCAGCGGCAGCGGCGCAGGCGCAGAGACGATCCTTTTGTCCGCACGATGATATTCGATCTCCGTGACCGTGCGGTACAAACCACCGATAAGCATAAAGCATAGCGCGTAGGAAGTCTTGAAACCTTTGGTTTCAAGCAGACCTTTTGGTCACTTTTGGGGCTGCGGCCAAAAGTGACCCGCGCCGGGGCGCGGAACACCCCGTTGCTGCTTTCGGGAAAGAAAGTAACCCGTCGGAGACAAAAACAAAGATACATCTCGGGCGGGGCAGAGCCCCGCCCCTACACGTCTTCTGCCGCCTTCCCACCGCCCCCTATTGACAAACCCACTCCCCCTCCTGTTCTCCCCCGCGGACATCGAAGCGGTCCTGCGCCGCATCTACACCCACTGGGACGTCCAGCGCTACCGAACGCTTCTGCAGCGGTTCGGCCTGTCTCCCACACAGGCCGTCAGCTCTTTCTCCAAAGGGATGAAGGTAAAGCTGAGCTTTGCCATCGCCCTGGCCCACCATGCGGAGCTGTTGCTGCTGGATGAAGCCACCAGCGGCCTTGACCCTGTCATGCGCCACGATATACTGGACCTGCTGCGGGAATTTGTGCGAAGCGGCAAAGGCGGTGTGCTCCTTTCCACCCATATCCTCAGCGACCTCTCCCAGGCCGCGGACTACATCGCCCTGCTGCACAAAGGGAAGCTCCGTCTTTTCCTCTCCAAAAGCAACCTGCTCTGCCGCTGTGGTCTGCTCCATTGCGAAGAGGTCCTATTCCAGTCCATCGCCCCCGCGGATATTCTGGCGTGGAGAAAACAGGATGGCGCATATCAGGTTCTCGTATCTGACCGGGCTCATATCGTCCAACAGTATCCGGACTGCACCATCGTTTCTCCCACGCTGGATGATGTCATGCTCCTGTATAGCAAAGGAGGCGCTGTATGACCGGCCTGCTCATAAAGGACCTCCTTGTTTTCCGCAAGCTGTGCAAGCCCGTTTACTGCCTGTCTGTCGTTCTCCTGCTGTTGGGTGTCAGTATTCTCGCTCCCCGGGCCTCGCTCCCGTACATCTCTCTGCTTCTCCCCCTGGTGGGTGTCGCCCTCCTGGCGGAGCTGGCAAAGGTGGAGGAGCAAAGCGACTGGCAAAGCTACCTGCCCGTTCTGCCCATCACGGACAGAGAGATCGTCGCCGGGCGCTACCTTCTCAGCGGTGTGCTGTTCGTCGCCTTCTCCCTGCTGACCGTGCTGCTCTGCCTCATCGGCGTCTTTGCCGGCCAGCTTCCCTTCGCCGCGGTCCTGCCCAACCTTGTGCTGGGTATGTGCTGTACGGTGCTCATGGTCTGCCTGGGTGTCCCCGCCGGGTTTCTCTTCAAGCAGGCCAGCTGCACCGGAGCTATGATCGCGGCCATCCTGTTCTGTGCCCTGCTCCGTTCCGCCGGATGGGAAGCGGCCTTTTTCGCCGCTCCCCCTCTTCCCGCATACGCACTTCTCCTGATCGCTCTGGCGCTGCTCCTGTTTCTCTCCTACCTTACGTCTCTTTCCATATTCAGGAAAAAGCGGCGGCGATAAAGCCAAAAAACACGGCCCTCCGGCGATGCCGGAGGGCCGCTTCATTCGGTGAAACACCCGATGTATAGTTTCTTCAAGTTTTTTCCACTTTTTTATAAAGTGTTTCCAGGTTTTTTCCTGCCATTTTCAAGAAAATTGCAAAAAATATCGACTTGTATATCGCCCATTTTTACGATATTCAGCGAATTGCCGTCTTTTATTGCTTCAGGGCCAGCGTCTTTTCATAGGCCGCGATGACGGCATTCATGGCCGCCGCCCGGAAGCCGCCCTCCTCCAGCGCCCGCACGCCGGCGATGGTCGTGCCGCCTGGGGAGCATACGGCGTCCTTCATCGCGCCGAAGGGCTGTCCGCTCTCCAGCGCCAGCTGTGCCGCACCCAGCAGCATCTGCGCGGCGTACACATTGGCCTTGTCCCGGGGCAGCCCACAACTCACCGCGCCGTCGGCCAGCGCCTCCATGAACAGGCAGGCAAATGCGCCGCCGCAGCCCGCCACAGCGCTGCCCGCGTCGATGAGATTTTCCGGCAGCCGCTCCATTCTTCCGCAGGCCGCCATGCCGTCCAGGAAGCCCTGCAGCTGCGTCTCTGTCACCCCATCGTTGCCGTCATACAGCACCAGCCCCGCGCCCACGGCGCAGGCGGTGTTGGGCATGATGCGGATGATGGGGCAAGTCTCGAAGGTGTTGACCCGCAAGGCTTTCAGCGTCACCCCCGCCGCCATGGATACCACCACGGCAGGTGTCTCCCGGCGCTCCAGCACCGGCTTCAGCGACGCCAGCAGCGCCGGGATCTGCCCGGGCTTCACGCCCAGAAACACATAGTCGCACCGGGCGGCGATGTCCTCCGCCGAGGCCGTTTTCGCGCCCAGCTCGCGGGCCAGCCGCTCCGCCTTTTCCATGGTGCGGTTATAGAGGAGCACGTTCGCCGGGCCTGCCGCCTTTGCCGCCGCCCGGGCCAGCGCGCCGCCCATATTCCCCGTTCCGATAAATCCGTATGTCATACCAAGCACCTCCCGGTCTTTATTCGTTTTTCAAGTGCGCCAGCGCCGCGCAGGCGGCGGACTGCTCCGCCTCCTTCTTGCTGCGGCCCGTTCCCTCGCCCACCGTAACGCCGTTGAGGGTCACGCGGAAGGCGAACTCCTTGGCGTGGTCCGGGCCGGTAGAGCCGGTGAGCTCGTAGCGCAGCACCTGGTCGCTCTTGCGCTGCACCAGCTCCTGCAGCTCCGTCTTGTAGTCCCGGCGGCGCTCCTCCACCAGCTCCTCCCGCTCCTTGTCCAGCAGGACGCGGTGGATCAGCTCACGAGCTGCCTCGATGCCGCCGTCCAGATACACGGCGGCAAACACGGACTCGGTGGCGTCCGCCAGAATGGAGGGCCGGCGGCGTCCGCCGCCCTGCTCCTCGCCCTTGCCCAGGCAGAGATAGTCGCCCAAAGACAGTGCCTGGGCCACCTCGTGCAGGCTCTCCTCGCAGACCAGCGCCGCCCGGATGCGGGTCAGATCGCCCTCCGGCAGGCCGGGGTGCTTTTTATACAGGTGCTCGGCGGTGACGAAGCCCAGCACCGCGTCGCCCAGAAATTCCAACCGCTCGTTGCTGGCGATGTGCGCGCCGCGATGCTCGTTGGCATAGGAGCTGTGGTACAGGGCCGCCTGCAGCAGCGAGGGGTCACGGAACGCATAGCCCAGCTTCTTTTCCAGTGTTTCCATACAAGTGTCTCCTTTGAAAAAATACGACCCGTGCGGGTCGTATTTTTTGTGTCGTATATATCTCAGCCCAGCTTGCTGCTGAGGTAGCGGACGCAGTCGCCGACGGTCTTCAGACCCGCCAGATCCTCTTCGTCGATCTCGCCGATGTCGAACTCTTCCTCCATCGCCATGACCAACTCCACCAGATCCACGGAGTCAGCGCCCAGGTCATCTACAAAAGAGCTGTCCATGCTGATCTCGTCGGTGTCGATGGCAAACTGCTCGGCGATCAGATCCTGCATCGTTTTGAAGATCTCCTCCACTGTCACGGGGTATTCCTCCTTCTCATTTATCTTGGAAAATAATACGGCAATCCTACGGGGCTGTCAATACTTTTTTCTGATTTTTATTCGGACACCGTCTGCATTTTGTGGATGTCGGCGGCGATGTCATCGTTGATGCCGCTTTCGGCCACCTGAATGGCCTGTCCCACGGCGTTTTCGATGGCCTCGGCGTTCGAGCCGCCGTGGGCCTTGATGACGGGCCTGGAGATGCCGATGAAGGCCGTCCCGCCCACCTTGTTGGGGTCGAGCCGGGCCTTGAACTCGTTCAGCCCCGGCATGACCAGCAGCGCGGCGAGCTTCGTCAGCAGGTTCTTCTTGAACATACCCTTCAGGGCGCTGCCGGCGAATGAGCCCACGCCCTCGATGGACTTGAGCATCACGTTGCCGGAAAAGCCGTCGGTGACGATGACGTCGCAGCCGCCCTTGATGGCGTCCTTGGCCTCGATGTTGCCGATGAAGTGCATATCGCCGGCCTCGTCCGCCTTGCGCAGCAGGGCCAGGGTGGCCTTTTGCAGCTCCGTGCCCTTGCTGTCCTCCGCGCCGATGTTCAGCAGGCCCACACGGGGCGTCTCCACGCCCAGCACGCGCCTGGCGTAGAAATTGCCCAGATAGGCGAACTGCACCAGGTATTCCGGCGTACATTCGGCGTTGGCGCCGCAGTCGATAAGGACGGCGCTGCCGGTGGTAGTGGGGATGACGGGGGCCATGGCAGCACGGCGGATGCCGTGGATGCGCTTGGTGATCAGCGTTGCGCCGGTGAGCAGCGCGCCGGTAGAGCCGGCGGACACCACCGCGTCGCCTGCGCCGTCACGGAGCAGCGTCAGGGCCACGCCCATGGAGCTGTCCTTTTTCCGGCGGAACACGGTGGCCGGGTCGTCGCACATCTCCACGGTCTCGGTGGTGGGGTGGATGGTCACGCCCTGGGGCAGGACGGACGCGCCGCACTGGGCGGCGGCGCTGCGGATGGCGGCCTCGTCGCCGGTGAGGATGATGCCGCAGCCGAAACGGGCGTGGGCGCTGAGCGCGCCCTTGACGATCTCCAGCGGGGCGTTGTCGCCGCCCATGGCGTCGATGATGATATTCACAGGGAGAGTACCTCCTCTTTGATCTGCTCGATGATGGCGAGGGAACGCTGGCTCAGCTCCGCGTTCTTGTTGCGTTTGCCCTTGACCCGGTGGTCCAGGGGCGGGATGATGCCGAAGTTGATGTTCATGGGCTGGAAATCGGCCACGGTGGGGTTGCTGATATACAGGCCCAGTGCGCCGATGGCCGTTTCCCGGGGAAAGTCGATGGGCGTCTGTCCCTTGAGACGGCGGGCCAGCTCCACGCCCACCAGGAAGCCGCTGGCGCAGGATTCCACATAGCCCTCCACGCCGGTCATCTGGCCGGCGAAGGCGATGCGGGGATCGCTTTGCAGGCGGTAGTAGCGGTCCAGCATCTGGGGGGAGTTCAGGTATGTATTGCGGTGCATGACGCCGTAGCGCAGGTAGACGGCGTTCCGGAGGGCGGGGATCATGGAGAACACCCGCTTCTGCTCGCCCCATTTCAGGTGGGTCTGGAAGCCCACCAGGTTGTAGATCGTGCCGTCGGCATTATCACGGCGGAGCTGCACCACGGCGTAGGGTTCTTTTCCGGTCTTGGGATCGGGCAGCCCACGGGGCTTCAGCGGGCCGAAGCGCAGGGTGTCCTCGCCCCGGCGGGCCATGACCTCCACGGGCATACAGCCCTCGAACACGTTCTTATCCTCGAAGCCGTGGACCTCCGCCTCCTGGGCGCTGATCAGCTCCTGCCAGAAGGCCAGGTATTCCTCTTTGGACAGGGGGCAGTTGATATAGTCCGGCGTGCCCTTGTCGTAGCGGGAGGCGAAGTAGGCGCTGTCCATGTCCACGCTGTCGTAGGACACCAGGGGCGCGGCGGCGTCGAAGAAATTCAGGGTCGTGCCGCCGCCCAGCTTGGCGGCGATGGCGTCCGCCAGCGGGTCGGAGGTCAGCGGGCCGGAGGCGACGACCACATCGCCGTCAGGGATGGCCGTGACCTCGCCGGGGATGGGGGTGATCAGCGGCTCGGCCAGGATCTGCTCCGTGACCATGCGGGCGAAGCCCTCACGGTCCACCGCCAGCGCGCCGCCGGCGGGCACGACCGTGGCGTCGGCGCAGCGGAGGATCAGGCTGTCCAGCCGCCGCAGTTCCTCCTTCAGCAGGCCCACGGCGTTTTCCAGTCCCGCGCCCCGGAGGGAGTTGGAGCAGCACAGCTCCGCGAAATAGGGGGTGACGTGGGCCGGGGTGGTCTTTTCAGGCTTCATCTCCCGCAGCACCACGGGGATGCCCCGCCGGGCCAGCTGCCAGGCACATTCCGCGCCGGCCAGGCCCGCGCCGATAACTGTCACTTGGTTCATGCTTCCTCCGATTTCTTGGCGGTCTTACGGGCGGCAGGCTTCTTGGCCGCCGTCTTTTTCGCCGCAGGCTTCTTGGCCGCTGTCTTTTTCGCGGCGGGCTTTTTCGCCGCCGTCTTCTTCTCCTCTGCCGGGGCGGCGCTCTCCCCGTTCGCGGTCTCCGCCGACTCGCCGTCGGCGGTCTTGCGGCGGCGGTAGCCCCGCTGGTCCTCCGGCAGGAAGTTGGAGCACTCCGGGTTGGCGCAGAAGGGCTTATTGAAGCCGCGGCCCGCCTTTTTGAACATGGTCTTGCCGCACACAGGGCAGTCGTCCTTCACCGGTACGTCCCAGGTCATGAAGTCGCAGGTGGGGAACTTGTCGCAGCCGTAGTAGGTATAGCCGTTGCGGCTGGTCTTTTTCAGGATGCGCCCGCCGCACTTGGGGCAGCGGCCCGGCATCTCCACCACCAGGGGCTTGGTGAACTTGCACTCCGGGTAGCCGGGGCAGGCCAGGAAACGGCCGAAGCGGCCGGACTTGATGACCATGTTGCGGCCGCAGATGTCGCACTTCTCCTCCGTGACCTCGTCGGGAACTTTCAGGTAGACGCCCTCCATGTCCTTCTCCACCTGCTCCAAATTCTGGTGGAACGGGACGTAGAACTGGCGGATCAGGTCCTTCCACTTGACCTTGCCGGCCTCCACATCGTCCAGCTTCTGCTCCATGCGGGCGGTGAACTTCACGTCCACGATGTCGGGGAAGCGCTGGCACATCAGGTCGTTGACCACGCCGCCCAGGGGCGTCAGGCGCAGGTATTTGCCCTCCTTGATGACATACTCCCGGTCCAGAATGGTGGACACCGTGGGAGCGTAGGTGGAGGGGCGGCCGATGCCGTTCTCCTCCATGGTGCGGATGAGGGTGGCATCGGTATAGCGGGCGGGGGGCTGGGTGAAGTGCTGGGCGGGGGCAAAGCCCGTCAGCGTCACGTTCTCGCCCTCGTTCAGCGGCGGCAGGGGCGACTCCTTTTCCTCCTTGTCGTCGTCACGGCTCTCCTCATACACGGCGGTATAGCCGGAGAACTTCAGGTTGCTGGCGGAGCAGCGCAGCGCGTGAGCCCCGGCGGCGATCTCCACGGAGATGCTGTCGTAGACGGCGTTGGCCATCTGGCTGGCCAGGAAACGACTCCAGATCAGCCGGTACAGGCGGTACTGCTCCGGCGTCAGGTCGGGCTTCACCTGCTCCGGCGTCAAGGCCGGGTCGGAGGGGCGGATGGCCTCGTGGGCGTCCTGCGCCCCGGCCTTGGTCTTGTATTTACGGGGTGCGGCGGGGTAATAGGCCGCGCCGTAGCGGGAGCAGATCAGCTCCTTTGCCTGGGCCTGGGCCTCGTCGGAGATACGCAGCGAGTCGGTACGCATATAGGTGATGAGGCCCACCGTGCCCTCGCCGGCAATGTCCACGCCCTCATAGAGCTGCTGGGCGATGGCCATGGTGCGGCGGGGCGTCATGTTCAGCTTGCGGGACGCCTCCTGCTGCAGGCTGGAGGTGGTGAAGGGCGGCGTGGGGCTGCGCTGCTTGTCCGTGCGCTTGACGGTCTTGACGGTGAACGTCTCCTTCTGCAGCTCGGCCACGATGCGCTGGGTGTCGGCCTCGTCCTTGGGCTCGTATTTCTTGCCGTCCACGCCGTAGTAGTGGGCGGTGAAGGGCGCGTCGTCCTTATTCTGCAGGGCGGCGTCCAGCGTCCAGTACTCCTGGGGGACGAAATCGGCGATCTCCTTTTCCCGCTGGGCCACCAGGCGGATGGCCACGGACTGGACGCGGCCCGCGGACAGGTTGCGGCGGATCTTCTTCCACAGCAGAGGGGAGAGCTGATAGCCCACGATGCGGTCCAGCACGCGGCGGGCCTGCTGGGCATCCACCAGGTCCTGGTCGATGGCACGGGGATGCTGGATGCTGTCCGTGACCACCTTTTTGGTGATCTCGTTGAAGGTGACGCGGCGGGCCTTGTCATCCGGCAGGTCCAGCAGGTGCTGCAGATGCCAGCTGATGGCCTCGCCCTCGCGGTCCGGGTCGGTGGCCAGAAAGACGGCCTTGCTGTTCTTGGCGGTGGTCTTCAGGTCCTTGATGATGTCCTCTTTGCCCTTGATGGGGCGGTAGTTGGGGGTAAAGTCATCGTCCACGTCCACACCCAGGGTACTCTTGGGCAGGTCGCGGAGGTGGCCCATGCTGGCCTTGACCACATAATCCGGCCCTAAGTATTTGCCGATGGTCTTGGCCTTGGCCGGGGACTCGACGATGACTAAGTTCTTCTTTGTTGCCATGTGTGTACTATTCCTCCTTGAGTTCCACCGTACGCAGGAAGCTGCCTGCGCCCTGACGGCGGACGTAGCCGTCGATCTCCAGCATGGTCAGCGCGGAGAGCACGCGGCGAATGGGTATATCGGTCTGCAGCGCCGCGTCGTCGGCCAGCAGCGCCTGGTCCGTTGGCAGCACCCGCAGCAGCGATAGCTGGTCGTCCGTCAGGCCGTCCGGGCCGCGGGACACATCCAGCACCGGCAGGCACGGTGTTTCCTGTTTTTCCGGGATGGGAACGGGCTCCGTCTCCGGTGCGTCCGTGCCCTTGGGCAGGTTGGGCAGCGCAGCCCGCAGGCGGCGCAGCTTGTGGGGAAAGCGGCCCTCGTAAAAGCTGAGGATGTCCCACGCCTCGGACACCAGCCCCGCGCCGTCCCGGATGAGGGCGTTGCAGCCCCTGCTGTTGGGCGCGTTGATCGGGCCGGGGACGGCGAACACCTCCCTGCCCTGCTCCAGCGCCGTGGACGCGGTGATCAGCGCACCGCTGCGCTCCGGCGCTTCCACCACCACGGCGGCCAGACTCAGGCCGCTGAGGATACGGTTGCGGACGGGAAAATGGGACGCGATGGGCTCTGTACCCGGCGGATATTCGGACAGCACCACACCGGTGGCGGCCACATCCTCATAGATGCGCCGGTTCTCGGCGGGGTAGACCACATCCACACCGCCGCCCAGCACGGCGGCGGTAAAGCCGCCGGCCCGGAGCGCGCCTTTCATGGCCGCGCCGTCGATGCCCTTGGCCATGCCGGACAGCACCAGTGCCCCCTGCTTAGCCAGTTCGTAGCCCAGCTGGGACGCCACGTCCAGACCGTAGGCGGTGCAGTTCCGCGTGCCCACCACGGCGATGGCAGCCTCGTCATCGAAGATGGGCATCGAGCCCTTGCCGTACAACAGCAGAGGCGGGTCGAAGATGTCCCGCAGGCGGGCGGGGTAGGTGGTGTCGTCCATGGTGACGATGAACTGGCCCGTTCTGGCGCAGGCGGAGAGCACGTCCTCAGCCCGGGCCAGGGACTTGTCCGCCAGCAGCTGGGCCTGTGCCTTATTGACAGCACCGGTGAGCAGCAGCTCCTCCGGCTGGGCGTAGTATATCTCCTCCGGCGAGGAAAAATGCTCCAGCAGCTGGAGCTTGGCGCGGCTGCCCACGCCCGGCAGGGAGGCCAGCCACACCCAGTATTTCAGCGCGGCCATCTACATCCCCTCCTCGGCACGGTATGCCTCCCACAGCAGCACCGCGGCGGCCGCGGCGGCGTTCAGCGACTCGCAGTGGTCGGCCATGGGGATGCGGAGCGTCTCGTCGCACAGGGCCAGCACCGTGTCGCTGAGGCCACGGCCCTCGCTGCCCACAGCGATGGCGCAGCGCCGCAGGTCGCGGCAGCGGACATCCACCGTGTCGTGGCGCAGGGCCGCGCCGTACAGCGGCAGATCTGCCGCCGTCAGCAGAGCGCGGAGCGTCTCCGCGCCCAGCGTCCAGGCGGGCAGGCGGAACACCGCGCCCATGGAGGCCCGCAGCGTTTTCAAACTATACAGGTCGGCGCAGCCGGGGAGCAGCAGTGCGGCGGTGCAGCCGAAGGCGTCCGCCGTCCGCAGCACCGTGCCCACGTTGCCGGGGTCTTGGACGCCGTCCAGCACCACGTAGCGCCCCGGCGCAAGGGCCGCAGGCGGCGCGGTATCCGGCAGCTCACACACCGCCAGCAGCCCTTGGGGCGTGCGGTGGGGCGAAACAGAGGCCATCACGTCGGCGGGGACGGAGACGCAGCGCACGCCCGCAGGCAAATTGTCCGGCAGGGCCACACCGTCGGAGGCCACCACGCAGGTGACGGCCACGCCGTGGTGCAGCGCCTCGTCCACCAGCTTGGGACTGTCGCACAAAAATGCGCCGCATTGGCGGCGGTACGCGCCGCTGTCCAGACGGCGGATATGCTCCAGCAGCGGATTTTTGCGGCTGGTGATGCGTTCCATGGCAAAGTCCCCCTCCCCGATGAATATTCTTTATAATATAGGTATCGATGGCGGTTGTCAACAAAAAATAAGGGGATGCCTGTCGGCATCCCCTTATTTCTGCTTATATGGCGTGGCCTTTGGCCTTGATGACGGCCACGACCTCCTCCACGCAGGCGCGGCAGGTGTCGTCCTCCGGGGCTTCCACCATGACCCGCAGCAGCGGCTCTGTGCCGGACTCGCGAACCAAAATACGGCCTGTGTCGCCCAGCCTGTTGGCCACGGCCTCCACGGCTTTCTGCACGTCCGCGTCCTGCCGGGCGGCCAGCTTATCCTTTACCCGGACGTTCTCCAGCACCTGGGGATAGATGGTCAGTCCCTCGGTCAGCCGACTCATGGGCAGCTTGCGCTCCAGCATGACCTCCATCAGCTTCAGGCTGGTGAGGATGCCGTCGCCGGTGGTGGCGTGCTTGGAGAAGATGATATGGCCCGACTGCTCGCCGCCCAGGGCGCAGCCGTTCTTGCTCATGTACTCGTACACATACTTGTCGCCCACGGCGGTCTTGGCGTAGCGGATGCCCTCCCGGTCGAAGGCGCGGTACAGGCCGAAATTGGACATGACGGTGGTGACCACGGTGTTATGGGGCAGCTCGCCGCTGTCCTTCAGGTGCTTGCCGCAGATGTAGAGGATATGGTCGCCGGTGATGACATGGCCCTTTTCGTCCACCGCCAGGCAGCGGTCGGCATCGCCGTCATAGGCAAAGCCCACGTCCAGGCCCTTCTCCACCACGAACTGACGCAGGGCGTCGATATGGGTCGAGCCCACGCCGTTGTTGATGTTGAAGCCGTCGGGCTGGTCGCCCATCACATAGGTGGTAGCGCCCAGGGCATCGAACACGCTCTTGGCGATCATCCAGGCGCTGCCGTTGGCGCAGTCCAGGCCCACCTTCCTGCCCTTGAAGGAGAACATACCCAGGGAGATGAGGTAGCCCACATAGCGGTTGCGGCCCGCCACATAGTCCACCGTGCGGCCGATATGCTCCCGCTGTGCCAGAGGCAGGGAGGGCCATTTCTGGCCGAACAGCTCCAGCTGACCGTCCAGATAATCCTCGATGCGGGCGATGGTGTCCTCGTCCATCTTCTCGCCGGAGCGGTCCATGAGCTTGATGCCGTTGTCGTAGAACGGGTTATGGCTGGCGGAGATCATGATGCCGCAGTCGAAGCCCTCCGTCCGGGCCACATAGGACACCGACGGCGTGGTGGTGACGTGGAGCAAATAGGCGTCCGCGCCGGAGGCCACCAGGCCGGAGGCCAGCGCGTATTCAAACATATAGCTGCTGCGACGGGTGTCCTTGCCGATGACCACACGGACAGGGCTGCTGTCGCCGCTGCGGCGCTTCGTCTCGCCGCAGTACCAGCCCAGGAAGCGGCCCACCTGATAGGCGTGGTCCGCCGTGAGGGTGACGTTGGCCTCACCGCGGAAGCCGTCCGTCCCGAAATATCTGCCCATAGATGAGCCTCCTTACTGCTGATGCTGGGGAACGATGTTCCCCGGTGCTTTGAAGATGCTGTATGCCGGGACTGTGCCCCGGACGGCGCTGAGGGGGTAGACATGGGTATGGCGGCCGATGACCGCGCCGGGGTTCAGCACGCTGTTGCAGCCGATCTCCACAAAGTCACCCAGCATCGCCCCCACCTTTTTCCGGCCTGTGTCCATGCGCTCTTCGCCGCAGACGCAGACCACGTGAGTCTTGTCGGACTTCACGTTAGAGGTGATCGAACCCGCACCCATGTGGGACTTGTAGCCCAGGATGCTGTCGCCCACGTAGTTGTAATGGGGCGTCTGCACACCGTCGAACAGGATGACGTTTTTCAGCTCCACGGAGTTGCCCACCACGCAGCCCGCGCCCACCAGGGCGCTGCCCCGGATGAACGCGCCGTGGCGCACCTCTGTGTCCGGGCCGATGATGCACGGTCCGCCCAGGAAGGCCGTGGGTGCGACCCGGGCGGTCTTATGTACCCACACGTCCGGGGCGGGGCTCTCGTAGTCCGCTCCCAGCGCCGGGCCGAGGGTCAGGATCAGGTCAGAGATGCCGGCCAGCGCCTCCCAGGGATAGGTGAAGCGGGCCAGATAGTCCCCCGCCAGCGTATGTGTCAGGTCAAACAGATCGTGAATGGTATCCATACAGTTTCCTCCTGCCGCGCTCTGTGCTACTGTACGCAGCGCGCGGAGATGATATGCGCCCAGTATAGCGCATATCGTGCGGTTTGGCAAGTAGAGGGGCAAAAAACCACCCCGGAGGGGTGGTTTTTGGGAAAGCTCTTTACTTGTCCAGCGGCTTCATGGTGGGGAAGAGGATCACGTCGCGGATGGAGTCCGCGCCGCACAGCAGCATGGAGCAGCGGTCGATGCCGAAGCCCAGGCCGCCGGTGGGGGGCATACCATATTCCAGCGCCATGACGAAGTCCTCGTCCATCATGTCGGCCTCCTCATCGCCGTTGGCACGCTTCTCCGCCTGGGCCTTGAAGCGCTCATACTGGTCAATGGGGTCGTTCAACTCGGAGAAGGCGTTGCCCATCTCGCAGCCGCAGATGAACGCCTCGTAGCGCTCCGTCAGCTCGGGCTGGACGGGGCTGCGCTTGGCCAGGGGGCTGACCTCCACGGGGTACATGGTGATGAAGGTGGGCTGCACCAGCGTCTCCTCCACCTTCTGGTCGAAGGCCTCATACAGGGCGTTGCCCCAGGTGTGGGGTATGCCGTCCATATCCACGCCCACGCTCTTGGCCAGCTCCACGCCCTTGTCGTTGTCGCCGATGCAGGCCATGAAGTCCGCGCCTGTGACGTTCTTCACCGCGTCGGCCATGGTCACCCGCGGCCAGCCGGGGGTCAGGTCGATGTCGTGGCCCAGCCACTGGACCTGGTAGCCGCCGTGGATCTCCTTGCACGCGCCGGAGAGGATGCCCTCCAGAATATCCATCATGCCGTCCAGGTTGGTGTAAGCCTGGTACAGCTCGCAGGTGGTGAACTCGGGGTTATGCTTGGTGTCCATGCCCTCGTTGCGGAAGATGCGGCCCACCTCGTACACGCGCTCCATGCCGCCCACGATGAGGCGCTTCAGGTGCAGCTCGGTGGCGATACGCATATACATATCGATGTCCTGGGCGTTGTGGTGGGTGATGAAGGGCCGGGCGTTGGCGCCGCCGGCGATGGGGCTGAGAACGGGGGTCTCCACCTCCATGAAGCCCAGGTTGTCCAGATAGCGGCGCAGGAACGCCACGAACTTGCTGCGGATCTCGAAGTTGCGCTTGCTCTCCGGGTTCATGATCAGGTCCACATAGCGCTGGCGGTAGCGGATCTCCTTGTCCGTCAGACCGTGGAACTTCTCGGGCAGGGGGCGCAGGGACTTGGACAGCAGGGTGATCTCATGGGCACGGACGGACATCTCGCCCCGCTGGGTGCGGAACACCTCGCCCTTGACGCCCACGATGTCGCCGATGTCGTACTTCTTAAAGCGGTTGTAGTTGTCCTCATCCATCTCGTCCTTCCGGGCGTAGATCTGGATGCGGCCCGTCTTATCCTGCAGGTCGCAGAAGGACACCTTGCCCATGCCGCGCTTGCTCATGAGACGGCCGGCCACGGACACGCTCTGACCCTCCATGGCGTCAAAGTTATCCTTGATGTCCTGGGTATGGTGGGTCACGTCGAACTTGGTGATGGCGAAGGGATCGCGGCCCTCGTCCTGCAGCGCCTTCAGCTTCTCGCGGCGGATGCGGAGCAGCTCGCCCAGGTCCTGGTTCTGTTCGTTGTTGGTCACATTGGTATTCTGATCTGCCATAACGGCCTCCTTATCTTGTCATCGTTCAATACTGTCCACACGGTAGTGGATGACGCCCTTGGGCGCTTCCACGGTCACTTCATCGCCCGCCTTGCGGCCCATCAGGGCTTTGCCGAAGGGAGATTCCTCGCTGATGGCCCGGCTCATCACATCGGCCTCCTGAGAGCCGACGATCTTATAGGCGGGCATCTGCTTTCGTGTATCCAGATTGGTGACGATGACCTTGCAGCCGATGGAGATCTTGTCGGAGTCCATCTCCGCCTCGTCCACGATGACGGCGTGGAGCAGGATGTCCTCCAGCTCGGCGATGCGGGAATAGAGCTTGCCCTGCTCGTTCTTCGCCTCGTCGTACTCGCTGTTCTCACTGAGGTCGCCGAAGCCGCGGGCCTCCTTGATCAGCTCCGCCACCTCGTCGGCGCGGGTAGTCTTGCTGTAGTCCAGCTCCTGTTTCAGCTCGTCATAACGAGCCTGACTCATTTTGAATTCCTTAGCCATGCTGCACATCCCTTTCTATTGGTAAGATGCCCCTTTACAGGCAAAATACGCACAATATATCACGTTGCATTATAGTTATTTTCCCGCCGTCTGTCAAGAAAGGATATGACGGAAGCCACATGAATTTCTGATGGCTGGCATTTGTCCGCCGCCGTCAGCGCCGCCAGCAGCGGCTCAGGCAGGGAGGGACTGGCGTATGTCACCGACTGGACGCGGGCGCAGTCGTCGGTCAGGTACAGCACCGGGCCGTCTATTGTAGGGGCGTCACGGCCGGTACAGACCGTCAGGGCCGGCGTCAGGCCGCCGTCGCCGGGGGATACGCCCCAGCGGCGCAGCAGCAGGTCCGTCAGTCCGGCGGGGTCGCCCTCGTCCAGCCGGATATACCGGGCGCGGCGGGCCAGCACGGCCGCCGCCTGCCGGGCGGCGGCCTCCCCGCCCCTGCCGCAGTGGAGGTACACCGCGGCGGCGGGCAGGCCGTCGATACAGAGAGCGTCCAGCAGCTGGTCCAGCAGCGCCAGCCGCAGCGGCAGCACCGGCACGGGGGCGATGCCACACCGGGCGGCCAGGGCGGCCATGTTTTCATCTTCGAAAACGCCCCGGCGGACACCGGACGCATACAGACGCCGCAGGTATGCGCCGGCGCGGCGGCGGGCAAAAAAGCTGCGGCCCGCGGCGAGATGCCACAGGGGCAGACCACGGATGACGGCGGGCGCGAGCTCCGTTTTGGCAGACCGTGTTATGTAAACAAGCATGGCGTGTCCTTTCTGCAAAAAAACGCTGACCCAGTATATGGGCCAGCGCTCTTTTACATACATATTCCGTTACCACGCCTTGATGTAGCCCGCCAGGTAGTTCAGCGGGTTCTGGTACACGCCGTTGATACGCACCTCGTAGTGCAGGTGCGGCCCGGTGGACGCGCCCGTGTTGCCGGTGATGCCGATGACCGTACCCTGCGACACCATTTGGCCCTCGGACACCGACACGGAGCTCATGTGGGCGTAGAGGGTCGTCACGCCGCCGCCGTGGTCGATGACCACATAGTTGCCGTAGCCGCCGCCCCAGCCGCTGGTGTTGGCCAGGATCACCTTGCCGCTCTTGACGGCAAAGATGGAGCTGGTGTAGCCCACATTGCAGATGTCCACGCCCTTGTGGTTGGTGCTGCCGATGCCGCCGGGGGACACACGGCCGCCGATGGGCGAGCTGATCTTTTTGCTGGTGTTGACGGGCCAGATGAAGCCCTCGTTGCTGGGGATGACGTCGGACTCGGCGATAAGCCGGTCGATCTCGGCGGCGATCTCCTTGGCCGCCTTTTCCTCGGCGGCATAGACCGCCTCCAGCGCCTTCTGGTCGGCGATGTATTCCTCCATCAGCGCGGTGGTCTCGTCCAGCTTGGTCTCCAGCGCGTCCTGCTGTTCGCCCAGCTGCTTCTCATGCTCCTCCATGGCGGCCTTTTCCTCCGCGATGTTGGCGCGGGTCTCCTGAATGGCGGCGATGAGGGACTTGTTGTACTCCGCCACCTCGTTGACGAACTCCATGCGGTTCAGCAGGTCGGCCATGCTGGTGGCCTTGAACAGGACGGACAGATAGCTGAGACTACCCCGCTCCTCCTCACTGCGTACCTGCTCACAGAACAGCTCGTACTGCAGGTCCTCCAGCTCCTCGTAGCGGGTGATCTCGTCCGCCGCGTGCTGGATCTGGCTCTGGGTGTCGTCGATCTGCTCCAGCAGCAGCTGGTTGCGCTGGTCCAGCAGGTTCTTCGTGGCCATGACGTCCTCTTTTTTCTTCTTGGCGTCGGCGATCTGCTTTTCCAGCTCCTTCAGCTTGTCGGCCTGCTCCTTTTTCTTCTGCTCCAGCGCCGCCATCTGGGCGGCTCGCTCCTGCTCCGCCGCCTCCTGCTCCGCCGTTTTGGCGGCGTAGGCCACCGTCACCGTCCCCACAAGCAGCAGGGACAGCGTCAGCGTCAAGGCCAAGAGGCCGCAGAGGATACGTTTTGCTCGCTTCATGGGGACTCTCCTTTCCGGCATTACACGCGAAGAAATCTGCGGATGGCGGTCAGACTGCCGCCCACGCCTACCAGAATACCCGCGCCCAGGAACACCAGGGCCACGATGTACCAGATCTTCGTGAAGGGTACGACGCTCAGGATCTGCAGCGTATCGGAGGACGCGATGCCCCGGGCCACCGCCAGATACAGCAGCCACTGCAGGCCAAAGGCCACCACGGCGCTCAGCGCGCCCAGCAGCAAGCCCTCGTACACGAAGGGCCAGCGGATGAAGCCGTTGGTGGCACCCACCATCTTCATGATGGCGATCTCGTCACGGCGGTCAAAGGTGGTGAGCTTGATGGTGTTGGAGATGATGAACACCGACACCAGCAGCAGTATGGCGATGAGGGCGATGGAGATGACGCCGGCCACATTGCGGACGGTGACAAAGCCGTTGGCCACCGCCTCGTCGGCACGGGCCTTGGCGATGCCCGGCACCTGCTCCACAGCCTCCTTGGTGTCCATGATATGGTCAGGATCGGTGACGTGGATCACATAGCGGTGGCGGAACACCTCCGGCAGCAGGTCGCCGTACACGCCCTCGGCGTCGTACTTGGCCACGTAGGCGTCCCGGGCCTCGGTACGGGTCACGAAGGAGCAGTCCGCCACGTTAGCCACCGCCTCCACCTGGGACTGGAGCGCCCGGGCCTGGTCCTCGTCCAGCGTTTCGTCCACAAAGGCCACGATGGCGTTCTCCTGCTGGAGGTCGGCCAGGTTCTCGTTGGCGTTGTAGGCCACCAGGGTGAATGTGCCCATGATGAGCAGGCAGGCCACGGTGACGCCGATGGCGGCAAAGGACATGAAGCCGTGGGAGAACATATTCCCCGCGCCTTCCTTGACAAAAAACTTAAAATCGTGCTTCATAGATCACACCTCATAGCTGCCCATGCCGTCGCCGATGACGCGCCCCTCGTTGAGCAGGATGATACGCTTGTTGAAGTGGTTCACCAGACCGCGCTCATGGGTGACGACGATCACCGTCGTGCCCAGGGCGTTGATGCGCTCCAGCAGCGTCATGATCTCCAGAGAACGGGCGGGGTCAAGGTTGCCGGTGGGCTCGTCGGCCACGATGGTGCTGGGGTTGTTCACCAGCGCCCGGGCGATGGCCACACGCTGCTGCTCGCCGCCGGACAACTCGTCGGGATAGCGGTTTCCCTTGTCCGCCAGGCCCACCAGCGCCAGCACATAGGGGATGCGGCTGCGCAGCTCCTTGGGCTGGGCGCCCACCGCGCGCATGGCCAGAGCCAGGTTGTCGTACACCGTCTTATTGGCGATGAGACGGAAGTCCTGGAAGATCACACCGATGGTGCGGCGCATATAGGGGATCTGCCGCTCGTGGATACGGCTCATGGAAAAGCCGTTGACCATGACGCGGCCCGCCGTGGGCACGATCTCGCCGGTGAGCAGCTTGATGATGGTGGACTTGCCCGAACCGGACGGGCCGACCAGGAAGGCGAACTCGCCGTCCTCTACCGTAAAGGAAACGCCCTTGAGGGCGTGTGTTCCGTTTTCATATACCTTCTCCGCGTCTATCAAACGAATCATAGCAGCGCTCCTGTTCGTCAAAATGCAACATATTGTGGTAAAAAACAACTGCAAATACCATTATATATAAATGGTTACAAAATGGCAACAGGAAAGATATGAAAAAAGAGAAAACTTTACATCTTACCGAACGTCCGTATATAGGACGGAACAAGTGGGAAAAAAGTTCCAAAAAAAGACCGCCTTCGGCGGTCTTTTTTTCGTATGTAGTTTATGCCTCGATGCCGCGGCTGGTCAGGTATTTCTTGACCATCAGGGCTACCTTGAAGGTGATGGCGTCGTCGAACTCCCGCAGGTCCAGGCCGGTGAGCTTTTTGATCTTCTCCAGGCGGTAGACCAGAGTGTTGCGGTGGACGAACAGCTTGCGGGCCGTTTCGGACACGTTCAGGTTGTTCTCGAAGAACTTGTAGATGGTGAACAGCGTCTCCTGATCCAGCGCGTCGATGGGGTTCTTCTTAAAGACCTCCTGCAGGAACATCTCGCAGAGGGTGGTGGGCAGCTGGTAGATCAGACGGCCGATGCCCAGGTTCTCATAGTTGATGACGTAGCGCTCGGTGTCGAACACCTTGCCCACCTCGATGGCGATCTGGGCCTCCTTGTAGCTCTTGGCCAGATCCCGCAGGTGCAGCGTCAGCGTGCCGATGCCCACAAAGACGCGGCTCTCGCCGTCCTCGCGGAGGGCCTCCTCGATGCGGCGGGCCACGGCCTCCAGGTCCTTGCCGGTGGCGTTCTCGTCCATCTGGTGGATCAGGGCCACATCCTGCTCGCCGATGCTGATGACGAAGTCGTTCTGCCGGTCGGGGAACAGTCCCTGGATCACGTCCACCGGGACGCTCTCCAGCCGCTCATCCACCGGGCGCACCACGAACACGCCGCGGGCGGTCTCCGCAGGGACGTGCAGCTCCTTGGCACGCATATAGATGTCGCTGATGAGGATATTGTCGGAGATGATGTTCTTGATGAACGAGCCCTTGTCGTGCTTTTCCTCGTAATAGCTCTTGGCGGCGTTCAGGGCCACGGCGGCCATGGAACAGACGGTGCGGCTCATGCTGTCGTCGCCGCTGGCGAACACAGCGTAGTCAAAGCCCACGCCCCAGCTGGGCAGCGCCTTGAAGCATTTGCCCTCCAGGGCGATGCAGGCGCCCTCGGCGGCGGTGATGGGCTCAACGAACTTAGCCCACTTCTTGCCGATGCCCGTCAGCTCACTGCAGGCGATGACCGTGCCCTCCGCGTCGATGACGCCGATGGTGCGGTCCGTGGTCTCTTTGAATTGAAGCACTGCGTTCTGGAATATCCTGCCCGACATAGTCCGTTCCTCCTGCGAAAACCCGCATAGGTATTTGTGCAAACTGCTCAGTTGTTGCCCCTATTATACCGTCATAATAACGATTTTGCAAGCGTTTTTTTCTCTTTTCCACAAAAATCTTATTGCCTTTTTTGTGGTTCTGTCAAAAAGGTCACAATCCGCAGTTCTGGCGCAGCGCCGCCGTCTCCTCCTCCGTCAAGGGCCGCCACTGGCCGGGCAGCAGGTCCTCCGGCAGCGCCAGTGTTCCCATGGACAGGCGGTGCAGCGTCACCACCGGTGCGCCCCGGGAGGCCAGCATCCGCTTGACCTGATGGAATTTGCCCTGCCGCAGGGTGACGATGCACCGGTCCTCCGGCAGCAGCTCCAGCCCCGCTGGCAAACACTCTGTGCCGTCTGACAGGGTGATGCCCCGGGCGAAGGCGTCCACATCCGCCTGGGACAGCGCGCCGTCCACCTGGGCCAGATACCGCTTGTCCACATGATACCTGGGACTGAGCAGCCGGTGGGCCAGCTCGCCGTCGTCGGTGAGCAGCAGCAGGCCCGTGGTATCCTTGTCCAGACGGCCCACCGGGGCGACGCCTATACGACGGTACTCCGCCGGCAGCAGGTCCAGCACGGTGGGCTGGCGGCGGTCCTCGGTGGCGGTCAGTACGCCGGCAGGCTTGTGGAGCAGCAGGTAAGTGCAGCCCCCCAGGGACACCGGTTCACCAGACACGGTGACGGCGGCGGTGGGCGCTATCTTCTGCTCGGCGGAGGCGGCGGTCACACCGTCCACCCGCACCTGTCCCCGGCGCACCAGCTCCTTGACCTCCCGGCGAGACCAGCAGCCCGTATTGGCCAGCAGCTTATCCAGTCGTTCCATCAGTGGCCACCTCCTTTTCCGTTGAGTATCATAGCATATTCCGGGCGAAATAAAAATAGATAAGTAGCGAGGGGTGATAAAAATGTATGTGGTGCATTTCAAGCGCCGCAGCGCCATACTGACGCTGGCCGGTGTGATACTGGCGGCGGTACTGGCGCTGGTGCTGGCGGGCTGCTTCGGCGGCAAAGAGGACGAGGCCGTCACATTGGCCGATGACGCGGCCCGGGTGGCGTATCTGGAGGAGCTGGGGTGGCAGACGGCGTCCCAGCCGCTGGAGACGCTGGACCTGCAGCTCCCGGAGGATCTGGAGGAAAAATGGGCGGACTATACCGCGCTGCAAAAGCAGCAGGGCTTCCCCTTTGCCGACTACGGCGGGCAGCCGGTGCGGCGGTACACCTACGCCGTGGGGAACTATCCCGGCGTGCCGGAGGGTGTGCAGGCCAACCTGTATCTGTGCGGTGATACGCTCATCGGCGGCGACATCATCGCCACAGGCAAGGGCGGCTTCCAGCGGGAGCTGGCGTATCCCAAGGTGTGAAGGCAGAAAAAGAGGAAGCCTTGCGGCTTCCTCTTTTATCAGTTGTGCTTCTTCGGAGAAAAACTTACTCGTCGATCTCGATAACAACGCCGGAACCCACGGTACGGCCACCCTCACGGATAGCGAAACGCAGACCGTTCTCAATGGCGATGGGGGTGATCAGCTCGACCTTCATGTCGACGTTATCGCCGGGCATGCACATCTCAGTGCCCTCGGGCAGGGTGATGACGCCGGTCACGTCGGTGGTACGGAAGTAGAACTGGGGACGATAGTTGTTGAAGAAGGGGGTGTGACGGCCACCCTCGTCCTTGGTCAGAACGTACACCTGGCCAACGAACTTGGTGTGGGGATGAATGGAACCGGGCTTGGACAGAACCTGGCCGCGCTCGATCTCGGTCTTAGCAACACCACGCAGCAGAGCGCCGATGTTATCGCCGGCTTCAGCGTAGTCCAGCAGCTTGTGGAACATCTCGATACCGGTAACGGTGGTCTCGCGCTTCTCATCGGACAGACCGACGATCTCGACCTTCTCGTTCAGGTTCAGCTTACCACGCTCCACACGGCCGGTAGCAACAGTACCACGGCCGGAGATGGTGAACACGTCCTCGACGGGCATCAGGAAGGGCATATCCTCCTTGCGGTCGGGGGTGGGGATCCACTCGTCAACAGCGTCCATCAGCTCCTTGATGCAGGCATACTCGGGAGCGTTGGGATCGGTGGACTCGGAAACCAGAGCGTTCAGAGCGCTGCCGCGGATGATGGGGGTGTCGTCGCCAGGGAAGCCGTAGAAGTCCAGCAGCTCGCGAACTTCCATCTCGACCAGCTCCAGCAGCTCCTCATCGTCGACCTGGTCGCACTTGTTCAGGAACACCAGGACGGAAGGAACGTTCACCTGACGGGCCAGCAGCAGGTGCTCGCGGGTCTGAGCCATAGGACCATCGGAAGCAGCGATGACCAGGATAGCGCCGTCCATCTGGGCAGCACCGGTGATCATGTTCTTGATATAGTCGGCGTGGCCCGGGCAGTCAACGTGCGCATAGTGACGCTTCTCGGTCTCGTACTCGACGTGAGCGGTGTTGATGGTGATACCACGCTCGCGCTCTTCGGGAGCCTTATCGATGGAAGAGTAATCGGTGTACTCAGCCTTGCCCTGCATAGCCAGGTACTTGGTGATGGCAGCGGTCAGGGTGGTCTTACCATGGTCGATGTGGCCGATGGTACCGATGTTAACGTGGGGCTTAGTTCTCTCAAATTTCTGCTTAGCCATTTGAAATGATCCTCCTTAACATTTTGTATCGTTGTTGGGCCGCGTTAAAAGTCTAACACAGCCATTTTACAGTATTTCCGGTGGAAAATCAATCGTAAATTACGGTTTTAGAAATTTTCCTTGCCGGTGCGCTTGTTGATGAGCTTCTCCTGAAGACTCTTGGGCAGCTCGATATAGTGGCTGGGCTCCATGGTGTACTGGCCGCGGCCCTGGGTGCGGGAACGCAGGTCGGTGGCATAGCCGAACATCTCGGCCAGAGGCACGAACGCGTCGATCTGCTGTGCGCCGGAGCGCATCTCGTAGCCCTGGATCTGACCACGGCGGCTGTTCAGGTCGCCGATGACATCGCCCATGTACTCGTCAGGGACGATGACGCACACCTTCATGATGGGCTCGAGCAGCGTGGGATCGGCCTTACGCATGGCCTCCTTGAAGGCCATAGAGCCGGCGATCTTGAACGCCATCTCGGAGGAGTCCACCTCGTGATAAGAACCGTCGTACAGGGTGACCTTCACATCCACCACGGGATAGCCGGCCACAGTACCGGCCAGCATCGCGCCCTGAATACCGGCGTCGATGGCGGGGATATACTCCTTGGGGATCGCGCCGCCCACGACCTTGTTGATAAACTCGTAGCCCTTGCCGGACTCGTTGGGCTCAACATGGATCTTGACGTGGCCGTACTGGCCCTTACCGCCGGACTGACGGGCGTACTTGGTATCCTGATCCACCGCCTTGCGGATGGTCTCCTTGTAGGCCACCTGGGGTGCGCCTACGTTGGCCTCCACCTTGAACTCGCGGAGCAGACGGTCCACGATGATCTCCAGGTGCAGCTCACCCATACCGGCGATGATGGTCTGACCCGTCTCCTCGTCGGTGTAGGTACGGAAGGTGGGGTCTTCCTCGGCCAGCTTGGCCAGGGCCACGCCCATCTTCTCCTGACCGGCTTTGGTCTTGGGTTCGATGGCCACGCGGATGACCGGCTCGGGGAACTCCATGGACTCCAGAATGATGGGATGCTTCTCATCACACAGAGTGTCGCCGGTGGTGGTGTTCTTCAGACCCACCATGGCGGCGATGTCGCCGGAGTACACCGTTTCCAGATCCTCGCGGTGGTTGGCGTGCATCTGCAGCAGACGGCCCACGCGCTCCCGCTTACCCTTGGTGGCGTTCAGCACGGAAGAACCCGTGTTCAACGTACCGGAGTAGACGCGGAAGAAGCTCAGACGGCCCACATAGGGGTCGGTCATGATCTTGAAGGCCAGGGCCGCGAACGGCTCTTCATCAGAGGACTTGCGCTCCTCCTCCCCGTCCGTCTTGGGGTTGACACCCTTGATGGCGGGCACATCGGTGGGAGCGGGCATATAGTCCACGATGGCGTCCAGCAGCTTTTGCACGCCCTTGTTGCGGTAGGAGCTGCCGCAGACCACAGGCACCATCTCCACGGCGCAGGTGGCCTTGCGGATGGCGGTGCGGATCTTGGCGGTGGGGATCTCTTTGCCCTCCAGATACATCTCCATGATCTCATCGTCGAACATGGAGACGGCATCCAGGAGCTTCTCACGGTACTCGTTGGCAAGGTCGAGCATATCCTCGGGGATGGGCTCGACGCGCATATCCTTGCCCAACTGATCGTAATAGATATCGGCATCCATCTCCACCAGGTCGATGATACCCTTGAAGGTGTCCTCTTTCCCGATGGGCAGCTGGATGGGGACGGCGTTGGCCTTCAGGCGGTCATGCACCATGTCCAGCACGTGGTAGAAATCCGCGCCGGTGATGTCCATCTTGTTGACGTAGATCATCCGGGGAACATGGTAGTGGTCAGCCTGACGCCAGACCGTTTCGGACTGAGGCTCGACACCGCCTTTAGCACACATAACGGTGACAGAGCCGTCCAGCACACGCAGAGAACGCTCCACCTCCACAGTGAAGTCCACGTGGCCCGGGGTGTCGATGATGTTGATACGCGTCTGGGGGAACTGGTCCTTGGAGCCCTTCCAGTAGCAGGTGGTAGCGGCGGAGGTGATGGTGATACCACGCTCCTGCTCCTGCTCCATCCAGTCCATGGTAGCCGTACCCTCGTGCGTTTCACCCAACTTGTAGTTCACGCCCGTGTAATACAGAATACGTTCTGTGGTCGTGGTCTTGCCTGCATCGATGTGTGCCATGATGCCGATATTTCTTGTATTTTCCAGTGTAACCTTTCTCGGCATACCGTTCTCCTTTTCGTGTCGTTGGTATAATTACCAGCGGAAGTGGGCGAAAGCCTTGTTGGACTCCGCCATCTTGTGGGTGTCCTCGCGCTTCTTCACGGCAGAGCCGGTGTTGTTGGCGGCGTCCATGATCTCGCCGGCCAGACGCTCGGCCATGGTACGCTCACCGCGAGCGCGGGAGTAGTTCGTCAGCCAGCGCAGACCCAGGGTCTGACGACGGGCGGGACGAACCTCCATGGGGACCTGGTAGGTAGCACCGCCGACGCGGCGGGCCTTGACCTCCAGGCTGGGCATGATGTTCTCCATAGCCTGGGTGAAAACTTCCAGAGGCTCTTTCTCGGTCTTTTCCTTGATGATGTCAAAGGCACCGTAGACGACCTTCTGGGCGACGCCCTTTTTACCGTCCAACATGATGCTGTTGACCAGCTTGGTCACCAGCACGGAGTTGTACATAGGATCGGGCAAGATCTCTCTCTTGGGAACATTACCTCTTCTGGGCACTATGCTTCCCTCCTTCATAAAAATATGATTTCACAGGTACTCAACAGCCCCGACGGACTGTTGTACGGCCTGCCAAAGAGGTATATTATATAGTAAAATATAAGAAACCTTTTCGGCAAAGCTCATGTCGGCAAGTCTTACTTGCTCTTGGGGCGCTTTGCGCCGTACTTGGAGCGGGCCTGCATACGGCCGGACACACCCTGGGTATCCAGCGTACCACGGATGATGTGGTAACGGACGCCGGGCAGGTCCTTGACACGGCCGCCGCGGATCATCACGACGGAGTGCTCCTGCAGGGAGTGACCCACGCCGGGGATGTAGGCGGTGACTTCGTAGCCGTTGGTCAGACGCACACGGGCGATCTTACGCAGAGCGGAGTTGGGCTTCTTGGGAGTCGCGGTTCTCACGGCAGTGCAGACGCCGCGCTTCTGAGGGGAGCTGAGATCAGTCTCCTTGTTCTTCAGCGTGTTGAGGCCCTTCTGCATGGCGGGGGAGTTGGACTTGTAGGTGCTCTTCTTGCGACCCTGCTTGACCAGCTGATTGAAAGTAGGCATTTGGTTTCTCCTTTCTCAAGAATTGGCGGGAGGTGTTCCCTCCCTGTATTTTCCACGGGATAAACGGTGTTTATACCCGGCGGAAACAATGTCAGTCTGCGCGGAGCAGCGCCACGGCGGCGGCCGGCACGGCGATGCCGCAGGCCCGGCCCAGCTGCTGCATGGTCAGCGTGGCATCGGCCTCTATCCCCTGTGCCGCACACAGCTCCCGCAGGGGCTGGACCAGCCGGGGATCGGCGTCGCACGCCAGATAGACGCGGCGGGCGGCCTGCTGGTTCAGGGCGCGGCGGACCTGTTTCAGGCCCACGACTTTCTCCTTGACTGCCAGCTCCACGGACACGCTCGGTCTACCTCCTGTCAACGCATAACAAAACCTCGCGGGCATTCCCGCGCAATTCGAAATTATAGCATAGGCCGGGGCAAGCGTCAAGAGGAATTCCCGGAAAAAATCGTGGTTTTGGACAAAATCCAGCGGGTGGATTAGGGCGTTTTCACGAACGGTCAGAAAAAGGACCGCCGAAGGGCGGTCCTTTTTGGTGTAACGCCTTATTCCTCGTCGGAGGGGATGTCGTCCTCGGGCAGATCGTCGGTGATGTCCTCAGCCTCGGGCTCCTCGGGCACGGCGGTAAAGACCGCATCCACAGGCTGCTCCGGCTGCTCCTCCGTCTCCACCTCGGGAACAAGCTCCTCCGCCAGCTTGCGGTAGGCCGTCAGGCCTGCGCCGGCAGGGATCAGCTTGCCGATGATGACGTTCTCCTTCAGGCCCACCAGATGGTCGACCTTGCCCTTGATGGCGGCCTCGGTCAGGACCTTGGTGGTCTCCTGGAAGGAGGCGGCGGACAGGAAGGAGTCCGTGGCCAGAGAGGCCTTGGTGATGCCCATCAGCAGCTGGGTGTAGGTGGCCTCCTGCAGGGGCTCGCCGTCCTCGCGGACCTCGCCGTTGGCGATGCGGGCGCGGACCGCCGCGTTGGCGTCCTCTACCTCCATGACATCGGCCATCGCGCCGGAGAGCAGGCCCTCGGCGTCGTTGGCGTCCTCCACGCGCACCTTACGCATCATCTGACGGACGATGACCTCGATGTGCTTATCGTTGATGTCCACGCCCTGCTGACGGTACACCTTCAGAACTTCCTGGATCAGGTAGTTATGCACCGCAGAAGCGCCGCGGATACGCAGCACGTCGTGGGGGTTCAGCGCGCCGTCCTGAAGCTGGCGGCCCTTCTCGATGACCTCGCCGTCCTGAACCAGCAGGCCGGTGTGAGGCATGGCGTAGGTGCGGGTATCGCCGTCGTCGGCGGTGATGATGATGTTCAGCAGGCTGCCCTTGGTGGCCTCCTCGAAGCGGACCTTGCCGCCGATCTCGGCGATGGTGGCCATCTTCTTGGGCTTGCGGGCCTCGAACAGCTCCTCCACTCGGGGAAGACCCTGGGTGATGTCGCCGCCGGCCACGCCGCCGGTGTGGAAGGTTCGCATGGTCAGCTGCGTACCGGGCTCGCCGATGGACTGGGCGGCGATGATACCGACGGCCTCGCCAGGCCCGACGGGCTTGGAGGTGGCCAGGTTCATGCCGTAGCACTTGGCGCACACGCCGGAGTGGGCGCGGCAGGTGAGCACGGTGCGGATCTCAACGGAATGGATGTCGAACTTCTCCAGCAGGTCGGCGTCGGCGGCCTCCATCATGTGATCCTTGGAGATCAGCACCTCGCCGGTCTGGGGGTTCAGCACGTCCTTGGCGGGGAAGCGGCCGCGGACACGCTCGGAGAACTTCTCGATGACCTGGCCGCCCTCGCTGATCTCGGACACCACGATGCCCTTGTCCACGCCGCAGTCGGCCTCGCGGATGATGACGTCCTGGCAGACATCCACCATGCGGCGGGTCAGGTAACCGGAGTCGGCGGTACGCAGAGCCGTATCGGCCAGGCCCTTACGGGCGCCTCGGCTGGAGGTGAAGTACTCCAGCACGCTCAGGCCCTCACGGAAGTTGGCCTTGATGGGGATCTCGATGGTCTTACCGGCGGTGTTGGCCATCAGGCCGCGCATACCGGTGAGCTGACGGATCTGCTTCATAGAACCACGGGCGCCGGAGTCCGCCATCATGAAGATGGGGTTGTACTTGTTCATGTTGGCGGTCAGGGCATCCGTGACATCGGCGGTGGTCTTTTCCCACTCACGGACCACCAGCTTGTAGCGCTCCTCGTTGGTGATGAAGCCCATGTTGTACTGGTCCTCGATGTCCACCACGCGCTGCTCCGTCTCGGCGATGAGCTCATACTTCGCCTTGGGCACGGTCATATCCGCGATGGAGATGGTGATCGAGCCGCGGGTGGAGTACTTGTAGCCGGTGGCCTTGATGTTGTCCAGCACCTCGGCGGCCACGGTGAAGCCGTGCTGCTTGATGGTACGATCCACGATCTTGCCCAGCAGCTTCTTGCCGCAGGTCTCGGTGATCTCGTACTCGAAGAATTTGTCGGTGGGGTTGCCGTTGTCGTCATACCGCTTCACGAAGCCCAGGTTCTGGGGGATGTTGCGGTTGAAGATGATGCGGCCCGCGGTGGCGCGCACCACACGCTGCACCTTCTCGCCGCCCAGCTCCTTGGTGACGCGCACCCAGATGGGCTGGTGGATGCCGATGACGTGCTCGTTGTAGGCCATGAGGGCCTCGTCCTCGTCACGGTAGATGTGCAGGTGAACGTTGGCCTTCTCCTCGTCGGTGAGCTCGTCGTAGGTCTTGCCCGCCAGGGCGAAGTCCACATCGTCCGGCCAGAACTCGTCGTTGGTCATCTGGCTGACGCCGTTCTCGAAGCGCTCGAAGGTCAGGTAGTAAGAGCCCAGCACCATATCCTGGGTAGGCACGGTGACAGGACCGCCGTCCTGGGGACGCAGCAGGTTGTTGGCCGACAGCATCAGCAGACGGGCCTCGGCCTGGGCCTCGGCGGACAGGGGGACGTGAATGGCCATCTGGTCGCCGTCGAAGTCGGCGTTGAAGGCCGTGCAGTTCAGGGGGTGCAGCTTCAGGGCGCGGCCGTCCACCAGCACCGGCTCAAAGGCCTGGATGCCCAGGCGGTGCAGCGTAGGCGCGCGGTTCAGCATGACGGGATGGTCCTTGATGATCTCGTCCAGGGCGTCCCACACCTCGGTGCGGCCCTTATCCACCATCTTCTTGGCGGACTTGATGTTGTTGGCGCTGCCGTCCTCCACCAGCTTCTTCATGATGAACGGGCGGAACAGCTCCACGGCCATCTCCTTGGGCACGCCGCACTGGTAGATCTTCAGCTCAGGGCCGACCACGATAACGCTTCGGCCGGAGTAGTCCACGCGCTTGCCCAGCAGGTTCTGGCGGAAGCGGCCCTGCTTGCCCTTGAGCATATCGCTGAGGGACTTGAGGGCGCGGTTGTTGGCGCCGGTGACGGGACGGCCGCGGCGGCCGTTGTCGATAAGGGCGTCCACCGCCTCCTGGAGCATACGCTTCTCGTTGCGGACGATGATGTCCGGGGCGTTCAGCTCCATCAGGCGCTTCAGACGGTTGTTGCGGTTGATGACGCGGCGGTACAGGTCGTTCAGGTCGGACGTGGCGAACCGGCCGCCGTCCAGCTGCACCATGGGCCGGATCTCCGGCGGGATCACGGGCAGCACGTCGATGACCATCCACTCGGGCTTGTTGCCGCTGAGGCGGAAGGCGTCCACCACCTCCAGCCGCTTCACCACCCGGGCCTTCTTCTGCCCGGAGGTGGTCTTCAGCTCGGCATGGAGCTGAGCGGACAGCTCCTCCAGGTCGATCTGGGCCAGCAGCTCCTTCACGGCCTCCGCGCCCATGCCGGCGCGGAAATCGTCCTCGTACTTCTCCCGCATATCGCGGTATTCCTTCTCGGACAGGATCTGGTTCTTGGTCAGGGGCGTCTCGCCGGGATCGGTGACGATATAGGCGGCGAAGTACAGCACCTTCTCCAGGATACGGGGGCTGATGTCCAGCAGCAGGCCCATGCGGGAGGGGATGCCCTTGAAATACCAGATGTGGCTGACGGGGGTGGCCAGCTCGATGTGGCCCATGCGCTCGCGGCGCACCTTGGCACGGGTGACCTCCACGCCGCAGCGGTCGCAGATCTTGCCCTTGTAGCGGATCTTCTTGTATTTACCGCAGTGGCATTCCCAGTCCTTGGTCGGCCCGAAAATGCGCTCGCAGAACAGGCCGTCCCGTTCCGGCTTCAGCGTGCGGTAGTTGATGGTCTCCGGCTTTTTCACCTCGCCGTAGGACCACTCGCGGATCATCTCCGGAGAAGCGATGCCGATCTTGATGGCGTCAAATGTTGCGTAACTCATGCTTTTGCTCCTCCTTTTCCTTAAAACTCATCGTCCGCGTCGTCGTCATAGGAAGCGTCCACTTCCTCGTCGGCAACGTAGTCGAAGCCCGCGTCGGCCAGCTCGTCCTCGTCGGCGTAGCGGTTCTGTCTTTCGTTGTCCGCATCCATGCGGGCCAGGTTGAAGGTGTCGAGGGCGTCCTCGTCCTCCTTCAGCTCGATCTGGTTGCCGTCGGCATCCAGCACCTGAATGTCCAGGCACAGGGACTGCAGCTCCTTGACCAGCACCTTGAAGGATTCCGGCACGCCGGGGGTGGGTACGTTGTGGCCCTTGACGATGGACTCGTAGGTGCGGACACGGCCCGTCACGTCGTCGGACTTGACGGTGAGGATCTCCTGCAGCGTGTAGCTGGCGCCATAGGCCTCCAGCGCCCACACTTCCATCTCGCCGAAGCGCTGGCCGCCGAACTGGGCCTTGCCGCCCAGCGGCTGCTGGGTGACCAGGGAGTACGGGCCGGTGGAACGGGCGTGGATCTTATCATCCACCAGGTGGTGCAGCTTCAGGAAGTACACATAGCCCACGGTGACCTTGTTGTCGAAGCGCTCGCCGGTACGGCCGTCGTACAGCCAGCTCTTGCCCTCCGGGTCAAGGCCGGCCATCTCCAGCGCCTCGGAAATATCCTTATCGGTAGCGCCGTCGAAGATGGGGGTGGCCACCTTCCAGCCCAGCGTCTTGGCCGCATAGCCCAGATGGACCTCCAGCACCTGACCGATATTCATACGGGAGGGAACGCCCAGGGGGTTCAGTACGATGTCCAGCGGCGTGCCGTCGGGCAGGAAGGGCATATCCTCCTGGGGCAGCACCCGGGAGACAACGCCCTTATTGCCGTGGCGGCCTGCCATCTTGTCGCCCACCTGGATCTTACGGCGCTGGGCGATATAGACGCGGACCACTTCGTTCACGCCCGGCCCAAGCTCGTCGCCGTTCTCGCGGGTGAACACCTTGGCGTCCACCACGATGCCGCTCTCGCCGTGGGGCACTTTCAGGGAGGTGTCGCGGACCTCGCGGGCCTTCTCGCCGAAGATGGCGCGCAGCAGCCGCTCCTCGGCGGTCAGGTCGGTCTCGCCCTTGGGCGTGACCTTGCCCACCAGAATGTCGCCGGCGTGGACCTCCGCGCCGATGCGGATGATGCCCCGCTCGTCCAGATCCTTCAGAGCCTCCTCGCCCACATTGGAGATGTCGCGGGTGATCTCCTCAGGCCCGAGCTTGGTGTCGCGGGCGTCGATCTCGTATTCCTCGATATGGATGGAGGTGTAAACATCCTCCTTCACCAGCCGCTCGTTCAGCAGCACGGCGTCCTCGTAGTTGTAGCCTTCCCAGGTCATGAAGCCCACCAGGATGTTGCGGCCCAAGGCGATCTCGCCCTGCTCCGTGGCAGGACCATCGGCCAGGACGGTGGGATCGTCGCCGCCGTGGACACGCTCGCCCACAGAGACGATGGGACGCTGGTTGATGCACGTGCCGTGGTTGGAGCGCAGGAACTTGATGAGCTTATAATCCTTCGTCTCGCCGCTGTCGTACTTGACGGACACGTTGGTGGCGTCCACCTTGGTGACCACGCCGTCGCCCTCGGCCAGCACAGCCACCTCGGAGTCCAGGCAGATCTTGTGCTCCATGCCCGTGCCCACGATGGGGGCTTCCGGCTTCAGCAGAGGCACGGCCTGGCGCTGCATATTCGCGCCCATCAGGGCACGGTTAGCGTCGTCGTTGGGCAGGAAGGGGATCATGGCGGTGGCGATGGAGACCATCATGCGGGGAGAAACGTCGATATAATCCACGCTGTTGCGGGGGACTTCCACGATCTCGTCGCGGTGACGGCAGGTGATACGCTCGTTGGTCAGGCAGCCGTTCTCGTCCACCGGCTCGGCGGCCTGGCCCACCACATACTGATCCTCCACGTCGGCGGTCATGTAGGTGATGTCGTCGGAGACCTTGCAGGTCTCATGGTCCACCGCCCGGAAGGGCGCTTCGATAAAGCCGTATTCGTTGATGCGGGCGTAGGTCGCCAGATAGGAGATCAGGCCGATGTTCGGGCCTTCAGGCGTCTCGATGGGGCACATACGGCCGTAGTGGCTGTAATGCACGTCTCGGACTTCCATGTTGGCGCGCTCGCGGCTCAGACCGCCGGGGCCCAGAGCGGACAGACGGCGCTTGTGGGTCAGCTCCGCCAGAGGGTTGGTCTGGTCCATGAACTGGCTCAGGGGGCTGGACCCGAAGAATTCCTTGATGGCGGCGGTGACAGGCCGGATGTTGATCAGGCTCTGCGGCGTCACCACATCCAGATCCTGGATGGTCATGCGCTCGCGGATGACGCGCTCCATACGGCTGAAGCCGATACGGAACTGGTTCTGCAGCAGCTCTCCCACGCAGCGCAGGCGGCGGTTGCCCAGATGGTCGATGTCATCCTTGGTCACCAGGCCGTGGGCCAGGGCGTTCATATAGTTGATGGACGCGAAGATGTCGTCCACGATGATATGCTTGGGAACGAGGTCGTCGGCGTGGAGCCTGCACTGGGCGATCAGCTCGTCGCCGCTGTACTGGCCCAGCAGCTCCTGCAGCACGTCGTAGCGCACCCGCTCCTTGATGCCGCACTTCTCCTTGGGATCAAAGTCCACATAGTGGGCCATGTCGCACATCTTGTTGGTGAACACCCGCAGCGTCTCGCCGGAGTCCAGCGTCAGCGTGATCTCGTACACGCCCACCTTGTCCAGCAGCGCGCAGTCGTCGGCGGTCAGCACATGGCCGTCCTCGAACAGGATCTCGCCGGTGGCGGGGTCGGCCACGGGCATGGCCAGCTTCTGACCCTTGGCCCGGGCCCAGAACGTCAGCTTTTTGTTGAACTTGTAGCGGCCCACCGTGCTCAGGTCGTAGCGGCGCGGGTCGAAGAACAGGTTCTGCAGCAGCGTCTCCGCGGAGTCCACCGTGGGGGGCTCGCCGGGACGGAGCTTGCGGTAGATCTCCAGCAGGGCCTCCTCATAGGTCTTGCAGGAGTCCTTCTCCAGGGTGGCGACGATACGGCGGTCGTCGCCGAAGCGCTCCAGGATCTCGCCGTCGGTCTTGAGGCCCAGGGCGCGGATCAGGCAGGTGATGGGCAGCTTGCGGTTCTTGTCGATACGGACCCAGAACACCTCGGAGGTGTCCGTCTCGTACTCCAGCCACGCGCCGCGGTAGGGGATGACGGTGCTGGTCAGCAGGGGCAGGTCGGTCTTCAGATCGATCTCCTTGCCGTAGTAGATGCCGGGGGAGCGGACGATCTGGCTGACCACCACGCGCTCCGCGCCGTTGATGACGAACGTGCCGCCGTGGGTCATCAGGGGGAAATCTCCCATGAAGATCTCCTGCTCCTTGATCTCGTCCGTCTCCTTGTTGTGCAGGCGCACCTTCACCTTCATGGGGGCGGCATACGTGGCGTCGCGGGCCTTGCACTCCTCCACGTCATACTTGGGCTTCTCGTCCATGCTGTAATCAATGAAGCTCAGCTCCAGATTACCGGCATAGTCGGCGATGGATGCCACATCCGCGAACACCTCGCGCAGGCCGGTATCCAGAAACCATTTGTAGGACTTCTTCTGGATCTCCAGCAGGTTGGGCATCGCCATTACTTCCTCGTGGCGGGCAAAGTTCTTGCGCAGGGTCTTGCCGTAGTATTTGTCTTTCGCCATCTCAACACTCACGCCTTTCTGTTTGTTCTCACCGGGGTCGATCCGCCGCGATACACACGGGCTTGTTGTTTGTTTTACGCCGTCTGCCCTTGTGTTTTCGCCGCGGGAATGGTATACTATGGTCAGATGGTACAAGGGGAAATGCCCCCATCATCCCAATATAAGCGCCTTATTATACCAAAAGTGAGCCGTCCTGTCAAGGGCGGCGCTGCTATTTTCTGCCTATTTTTTAAAAACCCGCCTCAGCGGGCCGCATTGACAAGTCTCGCCGCATTTGCTATACTTCACCTCAAGGACGCTGCGTAAACGGCAGGCGGTTGGGGTCTCACACCACCCGAAAGGGGGTGAGACGATGCCTATTACGATCACGTTACATATCTTCGGAGTTGTGATAACGATCCGTATTAAGGACGAAAACCGCCACCCTGGCCGGTGACGGTTTTCTGAAAACACAAGTTTTCTGATTTTCTGAACCTTGCACGGGGACTTCACCGCTTGTCGCAGCGTCCCCTTCTGTTTCTTATTATACCCATCGAACTGCGTTTGTCAAGTCAGAACCTCATCTCCGGGCGGGCCGCACGCGGCCCGCCCGGTTTTTCATTCACTCCTCTGTCACGGCGTACAGCATGACCGGCGCGTCGAACACATCGCCGTCCCGCTGGACCGTCAGCACCATGTCCTCGCCGACGATATGGCGGCCGCGCAGCTCCAGCAGCTCCCACGTCTCATGGACCTCCACGCCGTCCGCCGCCAGGATCACATCTCCCGGCAGCAGCCCGGCCTCCGCCGCGCCATAGTCCTCCGTCACATCGTAGATCACCAGCTGATACGTATCGTCCGCCTGCAGCTCCTGTCCCACATAGATACCCAGGGACGGGATACCGTGGAACGCGCCGGTGGCCATGATGTCGTTGACAACGGCCACCATCCGCCGGGCGGGCACGGCAAAGCCCAGGCCCTCCACCGTGGCGGTGGCGGTCTTGCTGCCGCTCATCTTCAGGGTGTTGATGCCGATGACCTGTCCCCGGTCGTTGATGAGCGGACCGCCGGAGTTGCCGTTGTTCAGCGCCGCCGTGGTCTGGAGCATGGTCATCACCCGGCCCTCCAGCGTCACCCGCCGGTCGATGGCGGAGATCAGGCCGCTGGTCAGCGTGCCCCGCAGCTCCACGCCCAGGGGATTGCCGATGGCGTACACCGTGTCGCCCACCACGCACTCGTCGCTGTCGCCCAGCTGCGCGGTAGGCAGGCCGGTGACGTCCACCAGCTTCAGCAGCGCCAGATCCTCGCCGCTGTCAAAGCCCACCAGCTCCGCGTCCAGCACAGCGCCGGTGTCCAGCGCCACCCAGGCGGATGAGCCGCCGGCGATGACGTGGGCATTGGTGACCACGTAGCCGTCCTCCGTCAGGATCACGCCTGTGCCGACGCTGGCCTTTTCCTCATCCAGCGCCACGGCCACCATCACCACCGCCGGGTTGACGGAGGCATAGACCTCCTGCGCTGTCAGCGCCTCACCCTGCTGGGGGGTGCAGCTGAAGCGCAGAGTCGGGTCGCCCTGCACCCGGTCGATGGTGGGGATCTCGTTGCCGAAAATGTCCACGATACTGCTGGCGTCGTGGTCATCGTCCGTGTAGCTGCCGTCCTCCATCGGTTTGGCGGTCAGCGCCGCCACCACCACCGCGATGACCAGTGCCGCCGCGATGGCCAGGAATATCCACAGTCCCCTGCGGCTGTGCTTCTGCGGCTGGGGCGGCGGAGAGACACGGGGCATGGCGGCGGCCGGCAGCGGCTGGGAATGCACGTAGCAGTCCGTCACCTCCCGGCTGTCGTCCCGGATATACTGCCCCACCACCTCCTGGGGCTCGTTGGCAGGCGTCTTGTTCTCGTCTTGCATAGTCTGTCCTCTCGTCTGCGTCACCGGGCCATCTGCATCGTGAAGGTGAAGGCCGTGACGCCGTTTTCGCTGGTAACGGTGATCTTCTCATGGTGCTGGGTCAGGATGGTCTTGACCACATACAGGCCCAATCCGTAGCCGTCCTTGTCCTCGCTGCGGGACTTGTCGGATTTATGGAAGCGCTCAAACAGCAGCGGTATCTCCTCGGCGGGGATGGTGTGGCCCACGTTTCGCACGGTGACATAGGCCTTGTCGCCGTTCACCGTCAGTCCCAGATACAGCTGGGAGGATGGCGCGGCGAACTTGGCCGCGTTCTCCAGCAGGTTATACATTACCTGGGTGATGAGATCCCGGTCGCCCTGGACCATCACGGAGTCCTCCGGGATCTCCGCGTCCACGTCCAGCCCCCGGTCCATGATCTTCTGCTCCATGGACAGCAGGGCGATACGGGCGGACTCGCACAGGTCGAACTCCTCTTTCTTCATCTCCTGGCTCTGGATGCGGGAAATATCCAGCATCCGTCGCACCAGACGGCTGAGTCGGCGGCTCTCGTCGGAGATGATCTGCAGATATTGCCGCTCCTTCTCCGGCGGGATCGTCCCGTCCAGAATACCGTCGGTATATCCGGCGATGGTGGTCATGGGCGTCTTCAGCTCGTGGGACACGTTGGCGATAAAGTCCCGGCGCTGACGCTCCGTCTCCTGCAGGGAGTCCGCCATAGCGTTGAACGCCGCCGCCAGCTCGCCGATCTCGCCGCCGGCATCCTCCGTCTCCTGCATCCGCACGTCGAAGTTGCCGTCGGCATAGGCGCGGGTGGCCTTCACCATCTCTGTGATGGGCTGTATCTGCCGCATGGAGGTGACGAAGCTGGCCACAAAGGAGATGACCAGGATAATGGCGCTGGTCATGAAGAACAGCGCGATGAACGAACGCCACATCTCCATAAAGTTGGCGCTGTTCATCACCGCCAGCACCATGCCCAGCAGCGCGCCGGTCTCGTCCCGCATGGGGACGCCCACCACGAACTGCTTCTTCTCATATACGCCCACGGTGCTGCGCCCCTCGTACAGGCCGTCACCGGAGACGATCTTCTGCGTGATCTCGGCGGGCACAGTGACGCTCTGCCCCGCCAGATCGCTGTCTGTGGTCAGCAGCACCTGCCCGTCCGCAGTGCAGATGAGGAAGTCCACCTCGGTCATGCGGGAGGCCACGCCCGCCAGCGTCCGCAGGGCCTCCTCCTGATCCCGCTCGGTGTCGTCCCCCGCGGTGAGGTAGGCCACGGAAAGCTGGGCCACCAAGTCCGCCCGGTCGCGCATCTCCTGCCGCTTCTCCGACACGGTATAATTATAGCTCAGGGCGTAAAACGACACGCCCAGCAGCGCCATGGTCAGCAGCACCATGCCGGCGGTGACAATGAACTGCCGCCAGTACAGGCTGTCCATGGTGCGGCGGAGTTTTTCCCGCATACCGCTCATTTGACCTCGAATTTATAGCCCACGCCCCACACAGTTTTCAGCTCCCACTGGTCGGACACGTTCTCGATCTTCTCCCGCAGGCGCTTGATGTGTACGTCCACGGTCCGGCTGTCGCCGAAGTAATCGAAGCCCCACACCTCGTCCAGCAGCTGGTTGCGGGTATAGACCCGGTTGGGCGTGGCCGCCAGGTGATACAGCAGCTCCAGCTCTTTCGGGGGCGTGTCCACCTTCTTGCCGTCCACCAGCAGCTCGTAGCTGTCCAGATTGATCTCCAGCTTGTCGAACACCAGCTTTTTCTTGGTGTCGTCGGGGATCTCGCTGCGGCGCAGCACCGCGTTGATACGGGCCATCAGCTCCTTCATCTCGAAGGGCTTGACCAGATAGTCGTCCGCGCCCATCTCCAATCCCGTGATGCGGTCGCCCACGTCGCTCTTGGCCGTCAGCATGATGATGGGCGTCTTGCCCTTCTCCCGGATGTGGGCGCACACGGCCCAGCCGTCCATCACGGGCAGCATGATGTCCAACAGCACCATGTCCGGCGCCTGCTTGTCGTATTCCTCCACCGCCTTGCCGCCGTCGTAGGCGCTGCGTACCTCGAACCCCTCCTTCTCCAGATACATACGGATGAGGTCGGATATGTTGCGGTCGTCCTCTACCACCAAAATATTGCGTGCCATAGGAAGCTCCTCCCGGTCGGTATAGTTATGTCTTTCCTGTTGTGACTGATATTACACCGTTTGTCCCCCGGTTTTCCTGAACAAACTGTAAAATATCGCACATAACCAAGTAATGATACCACATTCCCCGCCGTTTGTCACGCATTTCCGCCGTATGGCCCGATGGTCACGCCCGCATAATACCATTCCAGGATCTCACGCCACGTTTTCCCCTCTTTTGCCAGCTGGTTCGCGCCGTACTGGCTCATGCCCACGCCGTGGCCGTAACCGGTGACGCGGAACGTCAGGCTCTCCCCGTCCGCCTCCGCCGTAAAGCAGGCGGACCGCAGGCCGAAAGCCGCACGCACCTCCGTGCCCTTCCACGTCTCACCGCCCAGCTCCAGCGTCTCCACCCGGCCCGAGCCGTTCTCCGCGAGCGCACCCAGCCAGTCCTTCGGCGTCCCCGTCAGCTTCAGCGCCGGTCGGGCCGCCAGCAGCTTCTCTTTTGCCTCCGCCGCCGTGAACGTCACCACGCTGTAATAGTTGGGCACGCTGTCCTCGTTCTCCGGGCTGTCCACGCTTTTCAGATACGGCAGCTCGCCGCTCCACACATCCTCCGCCGCGGCGGTCTTCCCCGCCGACGAGGAGTGGAACACCGCCAGGATGGGCTGACCGCCGTACAGCACCGCCTGGCCGTCCGTCTCCGCCACCGCCTGCTCGATGCGCGCCTCCCACGGGTCGTAGTCCCCGCCCCATTTCTCCCGGGCCGCCTGCTCCGACAGGAACGCGCTGCAGCAGGTGTGATCGGTACACACATCCGCCTCCGGGTGGTTCTCCTTTCGCCCCGCCGCCAGCTGGTAGTACACATACGTCCGCTCCGCCGCCGCCTGGGCCTTCAGTGCCTCCAGTTCGAAGCTGGCAGGCATCTCGCCCCGGACGACCCCCTGCAGATACTTGTCCAGCGTCATGTCCTTCACAGCGCCGTCCTCCCGCACCCGCAGCGTCACCCCGGCGTCGCCCGCCGTCTGCTCCGTTTTCGTCTCCTCCTGCACCGCACCGTCCCCGGCGGCCAGATACGCGCTTCCGAACAGCAGCACCGTCAGCGCCAGCCCCGCCAACACCTCTCTACGCATACGCATTCCCTCCTTTGTTCTGCACCAGTCTATGCACCGCTTGTCCCAAACATACATACTCCCGCCCGCTTCCGGCCATACTACCGGAAACCATCGGAAAACCACACAGGGAGGTACGACACGTGGCACAGGAGGATTTTCAGTCCCGCACCGCATCGCTGGATCAGGAGCTGGGCGTGGGCAAATGCTTCGACATGACGGCCCGCGACCTGCTCATCGCCGGCCGCCGCGCCCGGCTGTGGGTGGTGAATGGCTACGCCCAGGAGACCATTCTGGAGCGCATCATCGCCGCGTGGCAGGCGCTGCCCTCTCTCCGGGATGTCGCCGGGCCGGAGGACTTCTGCGCCCGCTACGTCTCCGCCAGCGACGCCGCGGTGGAGACCAGCCGGGAAAAGGCCGTCATGGGTGTGTTCGCCGGCAAGACGCTGCTGGTGGTGGACGGCTGGCCCGGCGGCATATTGATGGACGTAAAGCAGTTCCCCACCCGCTCCATCGAAGAGCCGGACACCAGCCGCGTCCTCCGTGGCAGCCACGACGGCTTCGTGGAGAACCTGATGCAGAACGCCGCCCTGCTCCGCCGCCGCGTCCGGGACAGCCGCCTGCGGCTGGAACGGATACAGCTCAAGGAGCGCTCCGGTACGGACGTGGTGCTGTGCTATATGGACGGCGAGGCAGACCCGGCTCTGCTGGACGAGCTGCGGAAAAAGCTGGCCGCCGTGGACGTGGGCAGCATCGCCATGAGCCAGGAGTCCCTTACCGAGGCGCTCTCCCCCCGGCAGTTCTGGAACCCTTTTCCTAAGGTCAGGTTTACTGAGCGCCCCGACGTGGCCACCGCCTGCATCATGGAGGGTGACGTGGTGCTGATGGTGGACAACTCCCCCTCCGCCCTGCTGCTGCCCACCACCCTGCTCCGGTTCAACGAGGAGATCAACGACTACTACTTCCCGCCCCTGATCGGCACATACCTTCAGGTGGTCCGCACGGTGGTGCTGCTGCTGACGGTGTTCGTCACGCCCCTGTGGTATCTGCTGGTGAAGAACCCGGACACCCTCCACGAAAATCTCCACTTCCTGCTGGTGGAGGACGAATACTACGTCCCTCTCATCATCCAGCTGCTGCTGGTGGAGCTGATCATCGACGTGCTGAAGCTGGCGTCCCTGAACACGCCGGACGTGCTCAGCAACTCCTTCAGCATGATCGGCGCGCTGATCTTAGGCGACTTCGCCGTGCAGGCCCGCTGGCTCGTGCCGGAGGTGCTGGTCTATATGGCCTTCGTGGCCATCGCCAACTACGCCCAGCACAGCTACGAGATGGGCTACGCCACCAAGCTCTGCCGTATGCTCCTGCTGATCCTGATCTGGCTTTTCGACCTATGGGGCTTCATCGCTGGCGTGCTGTTCACGCTGGTGCTTATCGCCTCCACCAAGCCCCTGGTGGGCCGGGGCTATCTCTATCCCCTCATCCCCTTCGACCGCAAGAAGCTCAAGCGTCTGCTCTACCGCTGCCCCATCAGCAAAGACAACAGCTGACGCCCCGGTATACAGCACAAGAGAGGCGTGGCCAAAGGCCGCGCCTCTCTTAATACTGTATGTCTCTGCACGTCAGCGCAGGTCCGCCAGCTCCAGCACCAGCTGCTCCGTCTTTTCCCAGCCGATGCAGGGATCGGTGATGGACAGGCCGTACACGCCGCCGTCGGGCTTCTGGCAGCCGTCCAGCAGGTAGGACTCGATCATCAGTCCCTTGACCATGCGGCCGATGTCCCCGTTGTGGCGGGTGCTGTGGAGCACCTCCTTGGCGATGCGCCCCTGCTGATCCCACTGTTTTCCGGAGTTGGAGTGGTTGGTGTCGATGATCACCGCCGGGTTTTCCAGCCCGCTCTTGGCGTAAAGCTCCCAGAGCTGGCTCAGGTCCTCGTAGTGGTAGTTGGGCAGCGAGCGCCCGTATTTGTTCACCGAGCCCCGGAGGATGGCGTGAGCCAGGGGATTGCCCTTGCTGTGCACCTCCCACTGGGAGAACAGGAACGTGTGGGGATGCTGGGCGGCCAGGATGGAGTTCATCATCACCGACAGGTCGCCGCTGGTGGGGTTCTTCATGCCCACAGGCACGTCCAGCCCGCTGGCAATGAGCCGGTGCTGCTGGTCCTCCACGGAGCGCGCGCCGATAGCCGCATAGGACAGGATGTCGGACAGGTAGTAATAGTTCTCCGGGTACAGCAGCTCGTCCGCGCCGGAAAGCCCTGTCTGCTCCAGCACCTTCATGTGCATTTTCCGGATGGCGATAAGCCCCTTGAGGATGTCCGGCTGGCCGTTGGGATCGGGCTGATGCAGCATTCCCTTGTACCCGTCGCCGGTGGTGCGGGGCTTGTTGCTGTAGACCCGGGGCACGATGAGGATCTTGTCCTTCACCCGCTCCTGCAGCGTCTGGAGACGCGCCGCGTATTCCAGCACGGCGTCCTCCCTGTCGGCAGAGCAAGGGCCGATGAGCAGCATCAGCCGCTGGTCCTCCCCGGTGATGACGGCCTGTATCTGCCGGTCGTTTTCCTGTTTCTGCCGCGCCATCTCCTCCGTCACCGGGTACATATCCTTGACGGTCTGGGGTGTGGGCAGCTTACGTTTGAATTCCATGTTCATGGATAGATTTTCCTTTCTTTCGGGGGTTCAGGGCTGTATTTCCATGCGCAGTCCCAGCGCCTGCAGCGTGCGGAAGAAATCCGGCCAGCTTTTGCTGACGGCCTCCGCGCCGCGGATCGTACCGCCCAGTGACGCGCACAGCACCGCCAGCGCCATGACGACCCGGTGGTCGTTGTGACCGTCCAGCGTCTCTTCCGGGGCGTGGAGCGGACGCGGGAGCACGGTCACTCTGTCGTCCTCCACCACCACCTCTGCGCCGAACCTGGCAAGCTCCCGCGCCATGGCTGATGCCCGGTCGCTCTCCTTGATACGCAGGCGGCGCGTGCCGGTAAACACAGCGCCGCAGCGCCGCGCCGCGGCGGCAAACAGCACCGGCCCTAAATCGGGGCAGGCGGAAATATCCAGCACTGCGCCGGGGCTTTCCAGCCGGCGCAGCATATCCCGGCACACCCGGTCTCCCTGCAGGCTGTCAGGCCGCAGGCCGGTGACGGTCACGCCGCTGCCCAGCGCAAACAGAAAGGCGGCGTTGGACCAGTCCCCCTCCACCGCGGCGCAGCGGCTCTCGTAACGCTGTCCGCCGGGAATAAAAAATAAATTCTGCTCCCGCTCCTCCGCGCTGACGCCGAAAGCGGCCATCACATCCAGCGTGATGTCGATATAAGGACGACTCTCCACCGGCGGCAGAATGCGGAGCGTACTGTCACCCGGCAGCAGCGGCAGGGCCAGCAGCAGCCCGGTGACGAACTGGCTGCTCACATCCCCCCGCAGAACATAATCCCCCGGCGTCAGCTGCCCCGAAAACGTGACAGACTCCGGCGTTTTTGCCACCGCGATCCCTCTATGGGTCAGCAGGTCCTCGTAGATGCCCACGCCCCGCTCCATAAGCCGCCGCGTACCGGTAAACGCGGCGCTTCCGCCCTGCAGCAGCGCCGCCGGGATGCAGAAGCGCAGGGTGCTGCCGCTCTCGCGGCAGGGATACACTGCGCCGGGCCGGACAGCGCCGCCGACGCCGGTGATATGGGCCGTGTCCCCGTCCAGGCGGCACGCGCCGCCCATGGCGCGGATACAATCCATGGTGGCCAGCATATCCTGACTTCTGGCAATGCCGCTGATCCGGCTCTCCCCTTTAGCCAGAGCGCCGCACAGGAGCATCCGGTGGCCGCAGCTCTTGGACGGCGGCGCGGCCGCCGTTCCCTCGGCCCTGCCGGGGTATATGGTAACGGTCACGGGCGCTTCGCTCCTTTCAGCAGGATGTCCATAGCCTCCAGATACCCCGCAAAGCCCTTGCCCGCCACGGTGGCCACACAGGCCGGACGGACATAGCTGACCTGCCGGAAGTCCTCCCGGGCGGCGACATCGGAGATGTGTACCTCCACCGTGGGGATGGCCACGGCCTTCAGCGCATCCAGCAGCGCCACGCTGGTGTGGGTGTACGCCGCCGGGTTGAGAACGATGCCCTCCACGCCGTCGAAATACGCCTGCTGGATGGCATCCACCAGCGCGCCCTCATGGTTGGACTGGAAAAAGGACACCTCCGCGCCGGTCTTTTCCCCGTGGGCACGGATCAGCGCCAGTAGCTCCGCATACGTACCGCTGCCGTAGATGGCCGGCTCCCGGATGCCCAGCATATTCAGGTTCGGGCCGTTGATGACCAGTATCTTCATCGCATCCACTCCTTTTCGATCTGTTCCGCCGCCTCTTCCGGTGCGCCGTCTCCGTCCACGCGGAGGTCCGCGGCGGCGCAGTAGAGGTCGTACCGCTCGGCGTACCGGCGGCGCAGCGCGTCCGGGTCGGCGGAAAGCGGCCTGTCCGCCGTGGCGGTCAGCTTGTCCGGTGAACGGTCCAGGAATACCAGCCGCCCGCTGCGCCGCAGCGCCCGCAGGTTCTCCTCCCGCAGGACCGCGCCGCCGCCGGTGGCGATGACCCGGCCGCCCACGCCGGCCGCAGCGGCCACCGCCTCCCGCTCCCGCTCCCGGAAATCACTCTCGCCCCGGGCGGCGAAATACGCCGGGATGCTCATGCCCACGGCCTGCTCCACCAGTGCGTCCGTGTCCACGAATTCTTTGCCGGTGCGCTGCGCCAGCAGCCGCCCCACGGTGGTCTTGCCCGATGAGGGCATACCGATGAGCACGATGTTCTCCATCTGGCGCAGCACCGTATCGTAGGCCAGGTCTATCTCCTCCCGGGCCGCCTCGCAGCCCCGGAACAGGGCGCTGGCATAGGCCGCCTGCGCCGCCAGCATATACAGCCCGCCCTCGGCGGCGATGCCCCGCCGCCGGGCGTTCAGCACCAGATCACTTCGCAGGGGGTTATACACCGCGTCCACCACGCCCTCCAGGCGCGGAAAACGCTCCAGCTCCAGCGGGCAGCCCTCCACGTTGGGGTACATACCGCAGGGCGTCGTGTTGATGACGCAGGCGGCGTCCCCATGCTCCTCCGCCGCCTGTTCATAGGTAACGGCATCTCCCCGGCCGCTGCGGGATACGCGCCAGATCTCCGCCGCACCCAGCCGCATTGCGGCAGCCCGGGCGGTCTTGGACGTGCCGCCGGTACCCAGGATCAGCACCTTCTTCCCGGACAGCTCCAGTCCCAGCCGGCGGATGAGCGCCAGCATCCCGGGCAGGTCCGTGTTGTCGCCCAGCAGCCTGCCGTCCCGGTTCACCACGGTGTTCACCGCGCCGATGGCCCGGGCCGTGTCGGACAGGCCGTCCAGATAGGGGATGACCTGTTCCTTATAGGGGATGGTCACGTTGATCCCCGCAAAGTCGCGTTTTTGCAGGAAGGATGCCAGCTCCTCCGGCTTCAGCTCCCACAGATGGTAGTCGTAATCCGCCAGCGCGTGATGGATCTGGCGGGAGTAGCTGTGTCCCAGCGGATAGCCGATCAGTCCGCAGTTCATGGCCGCGCCTCCTTTGCCAGATAGTCCGTGCCGAACCGCTGGGTCAGCAGGTCGCACAGCACCAGCGCCGCAACGCTGTCCAGCACCGGGCAGATGCGGCGGATGATGGCCGGATCGTGGCGGCCATGTATGGTCAGCTCCGCGTCCTCGCCGCGGAGGAAATCCACGGTCTGCTGGGGCTGCCCGATAGACGGCGTGGGCTTCACGGCACACTGGAACACCACGTCCATACCGTTGGTGATGCCGCCGTTGATGCCGCCGTTGCGGTTGGTGGCCGTCACCACCCGGCCCTGCTCCATGCGGAAGGCGTCGTTGAAATCAGAGCCATAGCCGCTCACGGCGGAAAAGCCGCCGCCGAATTCGATGCCCTTGATGCCGCCGATGGAGAACACCGCGTGGCTCAGAAGGCTCTCCACACTGTCGAACCACGGCTCACCTACCCCGGCAGGCAGACCGCACACGGCGGTCTGGGTGATGCCGCCCACGCTGTCCTGCCGCTCCCTGGCCTGTAAGATCTCCGCGCTGACGGCCTGAGCGGCCTCCCGGGTCAGTGTGGGGAACTCCGCCGCCTGCAGGGCGGCCACATCCGCCGCCGCGTCCGGGGCGAAGGGGCGATCCCACGCGCCGCCGCAGCGGAGGATATGCGTGCCCACGGTGACGCCCACCCGGTCAAGGGCGGACAGCAGTATCGCCCCGGCGGCCACCAGCGGCGCGGTGACGCGGCCGGAAAAGTGTCCGCCGCCCCGCCAGTCCTCATAGCCGTGGTATTTGCAGTAGGCGGCATAGTCCGCGTGGGAGGGTCTGGCCAACCCGTAGGTATAATCCCCGCTGCGTGTGTTCTCATTGGGGATAACGATGGTCAGCGGCGAACCGGTGGTGCGGCCCTGGTACACGCCGCTGAGTATCTGATAGTGATCCTGCTCCTGCCGGGCCGTGTCCAGCGCCGTAGAAGGGCGGCGGCGGGCCAGCTGGCGGCGGATATAGTCCTCATCCACCGGCAGACCGGGCGCTAAGCCGTCCAGCACCGCGCCCACCGCCGGGCCGTGGCTCTCGCCGAAAATGGTCAGTGCGACCGCCTGTCCAAAGGTGTTTTTCATACTTCTGTTCCCTCCCAGCGTTGGAGTATTTCCTGCGGTGTCCGCTTTTCCATGCGGAACGATCCCGGCTCGTCCACCAGCACAACGCTGATCCCGCCGGAGGACGCCTTCTTGTCGTGGAGCAGGTACGGCAGAAGCTGCCCGGATGTGAAGCCGCACTCCGTGGGCAGTCCGCACCGCCTGAGTATATCCGTCAGCCGGGGACGCAGCGCCGGCCCGCACATGGGCAGCATACCCAGCGCCACACATTCCCCGTGCAGCAGCTCTCCCCCGGCGCAGCTCTCCACGGCGTGGCCGATGGTGTGGCCGAAATTCAGCACCCGGCGCAGCCCCTGCTCCGCGGGGTCTTGCTCCACCACCCGCGCCTTGATGCTCAGGGAACGGGCGATGATCTCCGGCAGGTCCGCCGTCAGGTCCGAACTGCTCTCTATCAGCTCCAGAAGCGCCGCGTCGCAGGTCATGGCCATTTTCACGCTCTCGGCCAGTCCTGCGGCGATCTGCCGCCGGGGCAGCGAGCGGAGGGTGTCCGTGTCGATCAGCACGGCGCGGGGCTGGTGGAACGCGCCCACGATGTTCTTCACGCCGTCCATGTCGATGGCCGTCTTGCCGCCCACAGAGGAGTCCACCTGTGCCAGCAGCGTGGTAGGCACGTTGTAAAAGTCCACGCCCCGCATATAGGTGGCGGCGGCGAAGCCCGCCAGGTCTCCCACCATACCGCCGCCCACCGCTACCACACAGTTGCCGCGGTCCATGCCCAGGGCCAGCATCTCCCCCAGAAGCCGCTGATAGTTATCCATATTTTTGCTGCTCTCCCCGGCGGGGATGGTGCAGATGCGGGCCTGGCGGCATGACTGCGCCACCGCCCGGGCATATTCCTCCGGCACGCCGCTGTCCGTCACCACCAGCACGCGGCGGTCCAGAGACAGGTGCTCACCCGCGCGGGTCAGGACTCCGGAGTCCAATATGATGGGATAGCTCTGCGCTCCCAGGGAAACGGAAATGACCATCATGCGATCTCTCCTCAGATATTATTTGCGTAATAAGACCCCACCAGCCGGAGCTTAGCGCAGGTGGCGGACAGCTCCTGGAGCATCTCGCGCCCGTTGGTGTTGTTGATGCAGCCCTCGGCCTCCACATAGAAAAAATACTTCCAGGACAGGCCCTTCATGGGGCGGCTGCGCAGGGTGCGCATATTGTAGCCATGTGCGCCGATAATGTTCAGTGTCTGGGCCAGCGAGCCGGCGTCGTTCTGCACGGTGAACACCAGCACGAAATTCTCGTCCTCCCGCTTCCTGGTGGTCTCCGGCTGATTCCGGGTGCGGGAAAGGGCGGCGAAGCGGGTGGTGTTGGTCTTTGCCGTGTTGATGCCCCGCTCCAGCACCCGCAGACCGAACACCTCCGCCGCGTCCTCTGAGGCAATGGCCGCCAGCGAGGGATCGTTGGCCTGCCGCACATATTCCGCCGCCATGGCCGTGTTGGAATAGGTCTCCGCGGCATAGCCGCGGCGCTTGATGTAGTCGTCGCACTGGCGCAGCGCCTGAGGATGGCTGACCACGGTTCTGACCGTGTCCACCGTGGCGTTCTCCACACCCAGCAGGCTGTGGTCGATCTCCATGTCCAGCACCTGGTTGATATACAGCTCTCCGGAGAACAGCAGGTCCATCACCGCACCTACCTCGCCGGCGTAGCTGTTCTCCAGCGGCAGCACCGCGCTGTCCGCCTCTCCCAGCTCCACAGCCCGGTGGGCGGCGGCAAAATCGGGATAGGCGATCAGCTGGGCCTCCGGGAACATACGCCGCGCCGCCAGATAGCCGTAAGCGCCCTCCACGCCGCTGTACGCCACCTTCATGCCGTTGAGCAGCCTGCTCTGATAGGCGCAGGACAGGTCAAGGACGCTCCGCAGGAACTGCACATAGTACGACGCCACCGCCGGATCGGTGATGCTCCCGCGGTTACGGTCGATCAGCTCCCGCTCCCGCTCGGCGTCCCGGATGGACAGCCCTCTCTCCCTCTTAAAGGCCGCCACCTGTTCGCTCATTTCCATACGTTTTTGAAACAACTGCGCCATTTGTTCGTCAATGTTGTTAATGTTTTTTCTGATTTTATCCAGTTCACTCATAGTGGTCCTGCCCTTTCTCAACACAAAAAAATCGGCCCTCCTGCATGGAAGACCGTTCAAGACGCGAATATGTCGGTTTTACCGCGCGTTCAAACACAGACTCCCATGGGCATTTCCTTGCCGGCAAAAGCAAAAAAAGCCAAAAAAAGGCAGCGCACTAAACAGCACGCTGCACGCAAAGTCAGAAATAGCGCGGTTGGAGGCGGAATGGGCGCACTTCACCACGACACCGTTGGAATACACAGCACAACGGGTCATGGCAGTACACCTCCTCCTGAAATATATATGAATTGTATGCTATTTTTCCGCTCCCGTCAAGGGGGCCGCCGCACTTTCGCGTTTATACACAAAAATTCCAGTGCATCGCGGCGGCAGCTTTGTGACATACGGGACGGCCTTACGCCCGCCGCCGGTTGACGAGGCGGAACACCGTGGACACCAGCAGGATGCCCACCGCCAGCGAACCGGCGATGCCCACCGTCTCCAGTCCCTTGGCCACCGCCTCCATCATGTCGCCCTCCAGTCCCAGGCTCATGGTGTAGTACACGCCTGCACCCGGCAGCATGGGCAGCGTCGCCACCACCAGATACGGCATGGCGGGGCACTTACGCACCCGCGCCATGATCTCGGCATACAGCGCCGCAAACACGGCCGCAAACAGGTTGGCGGCGTACACGTCGCAGCCCAGCGCCCGGCACGACAGGTAGACCATCCACGCGGCCGAGCCGCCCAGTATGCACAGCACCAGTCCCCGGCCATGCACGTTGAACAGGATGCAGAAGCCGAAGCAGCCCACAAACACCGCCAGCGCCTGCGCCCATGCCGGCCAAGTCATGGTGGCAGAGCCGGTCTGGCCGTACAGCCCCGCGGTCAAGTGCCACGCAGCCGCCGTTCCCAGCGCGATGGCCAGCGCGGAGAGCACCACCTGCACGATGCGGAAAATGCCGGAGTTGGTATCGCCGTAGATGATATCCCGCATAGAGTTGGTGATAAGCAGCCCAGGCACAAGGATCATCAGCGCACCGATAATGGCCGCGTCCGGGCATTTCAGCCACCCCAGCCCCGCCGCCGCGTAGGCCGGCAGCGCCATCAGACACGAGGCCAGTATGGTGCTGAAAAACGGATTGGCCTCCTGACGGTCCATAAAGCGCGTCACCAACCCAATGACCAGCCCGATCAGTCCCGCCCACAGGCAGTCCGGCAGCGTGCCGCCGAACACCAGGCAGAACCCCAGCCCCACCAACACATTGCCCAGATAGAACACGCCGGTGCGGTAGGACCGGCAGGCCGCCAGCGTCTCCCGCAGCCATGCCATGGCCTGATCCACCGCCGGTTTTTCCGCGCAGATGCGCCGGCTCAGCGCGTTCAGCTTCTCCAGCTTTTCCAGATCATTTCCATGAAAGCCGATACGCCGCATGATCATCAGCGGCTTGCCGTTGGCCGCCTCCAGGCTGACGGACACACAGTTGGGGATGGCAAACACCTCGCACTCCACGCCATACGCCCGCAGAATACGGTGGATGGTATCCTCCACCCGAAACGTCTCCGCCCCGGACATGGCCAGGTGGTATCCCATTGTGGCCGCCAGATCGGTCAGTAGATAGTAGTCCATACGCATCTCCTGCATATCGTCAAAATCGGCGGTCTTGCCGCCACGACCGAAAGTATAGGCAGGGACGCGGGAATTGTCAACGGGCGAGAATACACAAATCTTGCCCGGCATTCGGGCGGTTTTTGCGGCTGTTTGTTGCGTTCCTCCCGGGGCGGTGTTATAATGAGCCCACAATACCGACGCAGGAGGTCGCTGCTATGAAAAACACATTGAAAGAAAAGCTGGCACAGGGCACTAAGCCTCTGGGCACATTCGTGGGCACAGGCAGCGCCGCCGTGGTGGAATGCCTGGGCTGCGCGGGTCTGGATTTCGTCATCCTGGATAACGAGCACAGCCCCATCGAGGCGGAGACCACCGCCGGGCTGGTGCGGGCAGCGGAGCGGCGGAGCATAACGCCGCTGGCACGGGTACGGGAGATCAGCCGTCCGGCCATTCTGAAGCTGCTGGATGTCGGCGTACAGGGGCTTATCATCCCCGACGTGCGGAGCACGGAGGACGTGCGGAGCACGGAGGACGTGCGGAGCACGGAG
>CAVGVB010000004.1:0-104478 GCA_963632705.1 bacterium
AGCGTCCCGAGGTGAGCATTGCTTACCTCGGGACGCTGCTTCATTTGACGCTTACGATAGGTCTTTCGCCTGCAAATAAACAGCCCAAGGCCGACGGGCAAAGACCCGTCGGCCTTGGGCTGTTTACGCATTTAGATCTGACGGTCATGCAGAAACGGAATACGCACGCTCTGCCGCGACACTGGGGGACTCTGTTGGGAGCATCTTCACGCGCTTTACCGGGTCACGAAGAAGGGGATCACGCGCTCCGCTACGAGAACGTCATTGCACTTCCAGGAGATCGTCACACGGTAAGTACCGGCAGGGACGCGGGAGACACCCTCCGCCGGAAGCAGCGTCAGGGTCTGCGTTTCCGCAGCGTCGGCGGGGCTGCTGTCCTCAGTCGCCGCAGCTTCCCCTTCAACTGCCGGTGTCCATTCGATCTGGACCACATCATCCGTGACATATTTAACAGTGCTCTGCGTTTGCTGCCGGGACGCATCCTCCTGCCCCTCCGTCATCACAGGCTCTTCCACCCTTGCCAACCGTTCCACGGCCGCCGTGATTTGCAGGCATCCGCTGTTCCACGGCTGGATCTGCATGGCGGGCAGGCCATCCTCCGTATAGGTGACAGCCCCATCGCCGCTCCAGTTTTTTTCCGTCAGCGCAAGCGTATCGGTAAACGCCTTCCCGCCCTGGTCATTGGCGGTGAGCCGCAGCGTTCTGTCGCCGCTCCACGTGTTCGCCCTGCTCATATCCACCAGCAGCGACTGGCTGCCCGTCACCGGGATCGGTCTATCCTCGCACAGCACTGAATAGCTGACGCCTTCGTCCGTGCTGAACCGTGTTCCTTTCGGGAAACCTGCACCGGCCTGCGTCATTTGCGCCGCTGTGCATCCCTCCGGCAAGGTGTACTGCACATAAAAGGGCTGCGTAATGTCATACTCCGTCATGCTGGCATCGTTGAAAAGCTCCGTCTCTTCAGGTACTGAAGCACCCTCTGCCGCAGGGCACAGCGTAAAGCACAGTATGCCGCCAAACCAGATATCCGTGCCTGTTATTGTCACGCGGATGGGAAGCTTCACATTCACCGCACTGTCAGGCACATTCTGCGCTGTCAGCGTCAGGGTGACGGTGATGTTGGCCGTGCCTGTATCGTTGCTCAGATAATGGCTTACTTGGGCCACCGCCTGCAAATGCTTATCATCCACAGCACCCAGTGTCACCAAGACGGGCTCTACCGGCTGCGTTTCCGCCGTTTCCTCGACCGTCGACACCTGCAGTAGCTCTGCCGGGCAGGTCATGTTAAACGTCACCGGCTTCGTCTCCCCCGCCGCCGTCGGACTCCAGTCCGCCAGCAGGAGCTGCGCCTCGCCATCGCGCAGCGCCAGGAGATCGCTGGTCAGCCCAGACGGTGATGCGGCATAGGATGCCTGCCACTGGGCTGTACGCAGATAACGCGCCTGGGCCGGCATCAAAAGCAGCACCAGCAGCGCCGCCAATGTCAGCGCCGCTGCCGCGTATACAGTTGTCCGCAGTCCCTTTGTCATTCGTTTCCCTTCTCGCTGCGCACGTCGGCGCACAGCCGCAGCAGCGTATCATAGCGGACATCCGCATTGGCCCTGACTGTGACCGTTATGGTCTTCTGCCACAGCTCGCCGGCCTTTACCGTCCATGTCACTTCCGGCCCGACCTGTTCCTGTGTTTCCTCCGTCTGCCCGTCTGCCGCGCTCTGCACAAGCGTTACCGGGCAGAACCGGTAGCACCAGCCAGGGCCAAAGGAATACCACAGCGCCGTACGCTCCGGAATTTCCTCCGCAACGCCGCGGTACGTCACCATCTCCGTTTTGGGGGCGGTGTCCAGTGTGTCGTCCTGCGGCACTTCCGCCATGTCCGACGTGTCCGCTGCGTCCGCCGTGTTCACGCTCTCAACGCTCTCATTCTCCGGTTCGGTGACGGGTGTGTCGTTCGGCTCTTCCACCGCCAGCGTGATGTCCAATGCTTCCGGGGTCTCGATGCCCAGGCTGGCCAGCAGCGTCACGCCTACGGTCACGTCGCTTTTCTCCTGCGTGCCGTCGTACTGCAGCAGGAATGTGCGTATACAGCTGCCGTCGATCATCTGCCAGGTCTCGGCGGCATCCTGCGGCGTCAGCTGCAGGGGCTCCAGCGGCCGGGCCTGAAGCTCCAGGTCCTTCGAAACGGAGGACGAAAAACGCGCCCGCGCCGTACCCAGGAGCAAAATGCCGCACGCCAGCAGCAGCACCGCCGCCAGACACAGTGCATATTGACTTGTCCCTGCCCGTTTCTTCATGGATAGCCGCTTCTCCCTATGGTCTGTCATCCGATGCCGGATGACTGGTCATCCGCATTCGTATTTGAATAATTGCTGTTTGCTGTCACCGCATCCGCCTTTTCGCCCACGATCAGTATATTGGGGACGCCCGTTGTTTTGGCAGAGACGGTGCTGTCCGTGATCGTCAGGATGATCTCATCCGCCCAGTCGTAATTGGCCTCCACATAGACGCCTGCACCGGTGTCCAGCCAGCCGTTTCGGCTGGCCTTGACCTGTTCCGCCGTGGGGATAAAGCCATCTTCCGCCGTGCCGTTGACGATGCAGTTCCGGATCGTGACCGTGCCGCCTTTGACGGCTATGCCGGTCACTCCCTCCACCGTGCTGTCCTGTACCAGCAGGCGGCTGCCCCGCTGGGGCTGGTAGATGCCGGCGTAAGCGCCCTTTACGGTGCTGTTGAGCACCTGAATATCCGTGCCGTAGCAGTCGTCCGAGCCGTTGCCCAGAATACCGGCGAAGGTGCTCTCGATGGTGCAGTCCTCCACCAGCAGCACCGTGCGGCTGCTGGACGCAGCGCCGTTGCCGAATACATGAATGCCCACCTGGTCCTCGCCCACGGTCTTCAGCGTGCAGTTGCTGAGCCGCACCACGGAGACCGCACCATCCTCATTGCTTTCGCTGTTGTCGTCGATAAGCAGGCGTCCCTGAATGGTCACGCCGCTGAACGCCGCGCTGCTGCCCACCAGATGCACCGCCGTATCGCGGCTGCCGCCGTCGATCGTACCGTTGAGCACCGTGATGCTGCTCCCCGGCGCGCCCTCCAGCACCGGCTGCCCCACCACAGCGGTGGTCAGCTGCTTGCCGTTGAGGTCGATGATCACATCCTTATCCGCCGGGATGGTGACGGCCTCCTCCAGCGTCATGTCTCCGGCCAGCCGGACGCTTTCGCCCTGCTTCAGCGCCGCGGTCAGGCTCTCCGCCGCAGTCACGTCCGTCATGCTCGTCCGCAGGTTCTGCCCGGCGATCTGAATGATGGCCTTAGCGCCATCCAGCAATGCGGCCACATCCCTGTATCCCTCGGTCTGCTCCGGTGTCAGCGAAACAGAGTTTCCCTGCTCGTCCTTCTGCTCCAGCAGATAGCGGTATGTCCCGATGCGGGTATCCAGCACAGTGGCCGCGTCGATCTCCGTCTGCGTGCAAAGATACAGCCACAGGCCGGTCTGTTCGTCCCCAGATGTACCGGTGGTGTTCACAGCGTAATACTCGCCCTTTTTTACTGTGCCCGCGTCCTTATATCCGTCGGCGGCCAGCAGAGCCTTCACAAAGTCCTCCACCTGGACCCCGTCCACCGTCAGCAGCCGGTCATCCTGAAATGTGGCCTTATCGTAGTCGTACTCCACCGGGCGGATATAGACCGGCGCTTCCACGTCCTCCCGCCCGGTTATAAGCTGTCCATCCTTGTCCAACGTGCCGTAGACATAGTAGCCCAGCACATCATAGACCCACTCGCAGCGCACAGGGGCATCCGCCGCGCTGTCCGCCGTCAAAAGCAGGGTGCTCTTGGGCATGACCCGGTAGGAATAGCCGCTGTAGGTGCTGAGGTAAACGCGATCCGCCGTCTTGTCACTTTCCTTTGCCTCGGCAGGCACGTAGAAGTAGATGCGTTTTTGCAGCTCCTTCGGCATGGCAGACTTGTCCACCGTCACCGTGATCTGGTTGATCTGCTCTCCGTCGTTGGTCACGGACAGCGCGGCGCAGACGTTCTGCCCCGGCGCTAAAAGCAGCCCCGTGTCCAGCGTCTTGACCTGGCCCTCGAAGCCCCAGCTCTCCGTCTCAAAGACCAGCTCCGTGGTCTCCGCCACGTTGGTATACCAGGCCGTGGTCAGGGAATAGAGCAGCACGCCCAGCGTAGCCAGTGCCGCCAGAGCGAACAGGGCTTGCTTCCATATTTTTCCAAATGAGGCTCTGCTGCGCTCCGCCAATTCTCTGTTACTCATGTTCGTTTTTCAGCTCCTCCAGGACCTCTGCCCGTACCTTGCGGTATATCTCTTCATATTCCTCCGGCGTCAGCTCCACGCTCTCATCGGAGGAAGATGCCGCCTCGTCCATCTCCCTGGCCACCTCCTGCAGCTGGCGGCGGATGGAGTTGATGCTGCCTCGCAGAATCAGTGCGCCCAGCAGCAGGATAGGGAACACGATACAGGCCAGAAACCCGATCGATCCGCCGAGAAATCCTATCACCCTGGTCACACCGCCTTCCTTATCGGAATACCAAACCACCCTGCCAATGAGCTGCTGCCGCGTCACAGGCCTGCCGTCTGCCACCGGATTGGCATCGCCCCGCGTCTCCAGCGTCACCGTGCCGTCTGACTGCGTGCGGATGTCGCTCACCCGGTGGGTGATGATCTTCTCCCCACTGAGATCCGCCGAGCGGAATACCACCACATCGCCCACGGCCACATCGTGAATATCCGTGCTGCGGCACACGATCACAGCGTTTACCGGGATGGTGGGTTCCATACTGCCGGTGATCACCCGGAACAAACTGTAGCCCATCACGCTGGCGTAGCCCCGCGCCGCCACCTGGAGCGCAACGGTGATGCACAGCAGCACCGCCGCGCACAACACCGCCACGCTGACAACGTCACCGACGCGGCGTTTCGTTGCTTTCGTTTCCATAGCCTCTTATTTTACTGTGCTGCCCGCCAGCTCGATACGCATGGCAAAGCCGCTCACGGACGCACCGCTGACGCAGTCCACGTCCTGCCCCTCCAGCCAGATAAACATCCGGATGCGCTGGGGCACGTTGCGCTCCAGCGTCACGATGCTGTTGCTCTCGTTAGCCCCTGCCTTATCCATCTGCTCCAGCGTGACCCTTGAAACGGTGTGGTCTTCTCCCATGCCCGCGTAGAGCTTATCGGTGTTCCGGAAAAATTGTCCTTTGTTCACATAGTCAGAGCGGCCAGCCAGGGTCTTATAGAGCCGGGCCTGCACCTCTTCCGCAGTCGCCGTATCCCCCGCCTGCTGCACGCTGGCCTTGAACACGTCGTCGACCACATCCTTCGTCCACTGGCTGGCCATCTGCACACTGAGCCTGCCGCCCACCGGTATACCGGTAACGGAAGTGCCGTTCCAGCCCAGCGGATAGGTGGCGATGTAATCCTGCACTCCCAGCGCCGAGTGGCTGCTGCCATTCGGCTCGTAGATGTGGAACGTGTTGTAGGAGAAGGCAGGCTGCACCTGCTCTCCCGCTTTCTGGTAGCCGCCCATCAGCGTGGTATAGCGCTGGTCGCCGCCGTTGGCAGCGTAAGCGGCCGCACTGTCCGCGGCGGCATTCTGGTTCACCAAAAAGCCCACGCGAAGGCTCTCGGATGCCGGGTACTCCGGTGCCTGCATGCCAAAGCCATCTGCCGTTTCTGCCACCTGGGGCAGGTCTGCTACGTAGCTGCCCGCGCCGCTGGCGTCGTTGCTGGTGGATACCCGCAGCTCGTAGCGGCTGCCGGGCGACACCACCCAGAAGTCAACGTACAAATAGCTTCCCTCGGCGGCCGTTTCATCGCCAGCCGAAAGGTTGGCGTGCGTCAACGTCTCGTCACACAGGAATTGATCGTAAGGCTTCAAATCTCCCGCTCTGGCCGTCCCCGCCTGCACCTCCGGGTCATCCTCCGTGTAGTACACCGGCAGATACCAGCTCAGGCCGTCCGCCGTGGAGACCGGCGTCAAGCCGCTGTACGCACCTGTATTCAGCAGATCGTCCAGCCGCAGCGTATCGCCAAACGCGCCGGGGTAATGCACCCCCGCGTCGTTCACCAGATCAGGCGCCAGCAGGATGGTACTGCCGCCGCCCACAGCCACCTGAATTCCCTCGGCCACCGGGCTGGTGGACGCGGTGAGCCAGGCGTAGGAGCTCATGACAATCATGGTCATGGCACACAGAAGGGCGGCCGCCGTGCAAGCGATCTTTATGTATGCTCTTTTCTTCACAGCCAGCCCCTCCCTTTGCATCTATAACGCCGCTGTTGTCTAAATCAAGTATTACTGAGTTGTTTTTGTTCTCTCCGCCGACGGCGGGCTTCTTCACGCCGTCTTGCGTCCTCCGCACGGCGTTGTTCCTCCTCCGCACGCAGGCGCAGCCTGTTCTCCCTGTTTTCAGCAAAAACGTTCACCTCATCCAGGTATGGCTGGAGGACGGCCATATCCCGCGCCATCTGTTCCTGCTGGGCGCGTTCTTCTGCCTCCTGCTGCTTCCGCAGTTCCTCGGCGCGGCGGGCTTCCTCCTCCTGACGGCGGCGCTCCGCCTCCGCTTTCTTTTCCTGACGGATACGGTCCTTCTCCGCCTTTTCCTCACGCTGCAAACGCTGGGTTTCCTCCTGACGGCGGCGCTCCATGCGTTCGGCGGCCTCCTGCTTACGCTGCTGCGTCTCCTCCAGCAGGCGGGCTGCATCCGCAAAATCCTCCTGCTGCTTGGCGGCCTTGGCCGCCTCTGCCGCCGCTTCCCGCTGGGACAAACGGTCGGCCAGTTCCTCGTTGAAGCGGCGCAGTTCCTTCTTCAAAAGGCCGCTGCGGCGACGATCCTCGATCTCCCGCTCCATCTTCTCCTGCTGAAGGCGGGCCTCCTCTGCAGCCTTTTCCTGACGGATACGCTCCCGCTCGGCCTCCCGCTGCTGGCGCAGACGCTCCCTCTCGGCGGCCTTCTCCGCCTTGATGCGCTCCTGCTCCGCCTTTTTCCGCTGTGCCTGCTCCTCCACCAGTCGGCGGCGCTCCGCCGCCTCCTCCTGCATGAGCTGCTGCTTTGTCAGCTCCTCGATCAGCACCTTGCGGATCTCCACATCCGGCAGGTCGTAGTCCTCGGTCAGCTCTTCCACGATCTGCTTGATGAATTTCGGTTTCAGTGTCTGACGCCGGCCCTTGATCGCCGCAGACACCTGCCGATCCTCCGGATCTTCCAAATATCCCTTGAGGACCAGATAGTTGAACATGATGTTGTGGTAGATGTCCTGCTGAAATCTCTCGTTGATCTCCGGCGCCTGCTCCACCACCTTGATGGTATAGCCGATCTCGTCGTACTGCCGCAGAAACTCCATCAGCTTGACGATCTTCCTGTAGTTGGGATTGCGCTTGAGAACATTTGTCTTGGTGATAGCACCCTTGACCCGACTGGTTTTACTCAGGTCTTTGGCAAACTGCGTGCCCATAAACATCCCCAGCACCCGATAGATGCGGGAAATACGGCTGAATACATCGGCGTTTTTGGCATCGGTGTCCAGTGCGCTCTCAATGCTGCGGATATGCAGGTACATATCCAGATGCATATGCTCCGTGGCGCTGTCCATATCGGAGCGCAGCTTCAGCTTCGCGCCGAACTCATCGCTCATAGCGCCGAACAGCGCGTCGTGGCGGATCTTCACAAAGTGGTAGGCACTCTCCATGGCCGTATAGACCAGACGGTTCTCGTACAGCACCACGGAGTCCTCACGGTACTTCTGCATCAGGTGGCTGGGACGCACGTTGCCGATTTTCTCATCGAAGTCCTCCACCAGGGATGCGTGCTGTGCCAGATGGCGCACCGTGTCAGCGCCGGCCTTTCTCGCGTTGGCCACGTTGACGATGAGTTCCTCCTCCTTGATGACGTTGCGGGGCATGGAGATGATGTTCTGAAATCCCTCCAGCGACTCCTCCACCGCGTCCACCCACGTCAGATCCACCGTCTTCTCCACCTTGCGGTTGGAAAACTGGAACTCATTGTCCGCCTTGGAGATGCTGTCCATAAAGAAGCGGTAGAACTCGCTGCTGCCCAGCGCGCGCACCACACTGCGAACGTATTTTTGATAAATAGGGTCGATCAGCGATCTGTTCTTTCCTGCATCTGCCATGGCGTACCTCGTTAGTTATTTTTCTTCAGCTGCTCAATATAGTCCTTGCACACGACCATCTTGTTCTTGCCGAACAGACGATCCAGATAGTTGCTGCACTTGGTCAGTTCGTCCTTCATAAAGCCCAGAGACAGCGACTCGAACTTACGCAGCACCTTCTTGGCCACGATAAAGTCCACCGCCTCCAGCTCCGTGCCGCCGCAGGCCACAAAGCACGGCACAAAGTCGCCGATCTGCTTCATGATACGGTTGCCGAACGCCAGGCGGAAATTCTTGATCAGGTATGCGTTGAAGTCCTCCAGCTTGTCCAGCATGGCCGGATCTACCGGATACTTTTCCTTCGCCTCGGCAAACAGCGCATACAGGTGATCCGTGGAGATATGTACCGCATCCGCCGGCTCACATTCAAACGCCTCCGCGCGGCTGTTCAGGTCGATGGGCACGGCACGGTCATACACCTTATCCGCCACAGCGAAGGTGGAGTCGTCGTTGTTGATCGTGCCCACGAACCACAGGTTGTCGCTGATGGGAATAGTGCCGTTCTGGATCAGGCAGGGGTCGTTGTCCCAGGTGGCCGTCACCATATCAATGCGCTGCTCCTCCTTGCGGGGGATCTCCAGGATGGACAGCATCTCGGCAAAGTAATACTCCACGCGGGCGATGTTCATCTCATCCAGGATGATGATGTGGGGGTCGCGGTAATAGTTGGCCTCATACACCGCGCGGAGGAAATCCGTTTCGGTGTACTTCTTGGTAAACTCGTTGAAGTATCCGTACAGCTCCGTCCGTTCACGCCAGGAGGGCTGCACCGACACCACGCTGGTGTCCACGCCTACAAACTTGCCGAAGGCATAGGGCAGGGATGTCTTACCCGTACCGGAAATACCCTGCAGGATGACGATGCGTGCCGTGCCCATAGACGCCACGAAATAGCGCATCATGTTCAGGTCGTAGTACAGATGCAGCTGGCTGGCGGCGTAGCGCCGAAATCTGTCGCAGAACTCCGGCAGGGTGATGTCGTTGTCGTATACCGGCGGCACATACTGCGTCTTGTAGAAGTTGTCCACCGTGGTCAGGCGGAAGAACCGGCTGGCGTTGGGGTCTACGCAGGGGGATTTGAAGGTGTTGCGGTTGGGGTTGAAGTTCTCATCCGCCTCGCCGTCCGCCTTCTCCTGTTCATTCTCCTCCGGCAGGTCGCCCAGCTCATCCAGAACGGCCTGCTTGTCGCCGCCCAGCTCCGCCACCTTCATGGCCAGCAGCTTGTCCTTTTCATAGTTGGCCCGCAGCAGGTCACGCTGCAGCTGCCGGACCTGTTTCGTCATCTCGTCGTACTTCTTCACCGGCACGCGGAAGCGGAACAGCTTTTTGCAGAGCTTGATCAGGAGGATGATGATCAGGGCGATCACCGCGATCAGCGCCAGATTTGCCACCAACAGCATGATCCAGTCCTTCGTACTAAAGTCATCCGCGTAGGATTCGATGATCTTCATCCGCATGGGGAAGTTGAAAAGGTAGTTCAGAAAGTTAAAAAACGAACTGAATATTTCGATAAATGCGCGGAAGACCCGACCAATATCCTGGTAGAAGTAGCGCATAAAGTTTTCCATAGGTTGCTCCTTCGCGCAGCTTACGCCGCCGTTTCTTTACTGCTTGGCAGAGACATCCGTTTCCTTCGCATCCGCAGCAGCTTCCTTTTTCTGCTGCATCTCTGCCATCATCTCCGCTTTCAGCTTCTCACGCAGCTCTGCTTCGATGGCAGCCCGCTCTTCCGCCTTGCGGCGCGCTTCTTCGGCAGCCTTAGCTTCCGCATCGGCCTTTTCTGCGGCCGCAGCTTCCTCCGCCGCCAACTCTGCTTTCAACTTCTCGCGCAGTTCCGCTTCAATGCGGTCGCGTTCCGCTTTGTGTGCCGCCTCTGCCTTGCGCTTTTCCTCATCAATGAGGTCCTCGGTGCGGCCGCGCTCCTGCTCATATTTGATGCGGTTCTTCACGTTCTGATACTCGAACAGCACACGGAAGAACTGGATCAAATAATACAGGAAGAACAGGAACACAGGAATGACCACCACGATCAGGAATCCCGTGCTGGTCTGCAGATAGTCGAACACCTTGCCCACGCCGGCAATGCGGCTGGAATAGATACCTACCACCTCAGATTCATGCACTGTCAGAGAGTCGCTGATGCTGTTGTTATCACCCTTTGTCTCAAAGATCAGGTGGCCGCCGCCATCGTAGATCTCATAAATTCTATGGGTATTCAGGACACGCTCGCCGTTGATAACTGTCCAGTAGGTGATAATGTCACCTACCTGCAGCTGGCTGGAATCCTTCACCGCCTTGTCGATGATCAGGTCGCCGGGGTTCAGTGTGGGGTACATAGAATCCGTCTGTATGGAGAACACCCGCAGGCCCAGCACCGTGGGTACGCCGTTGCCGGATGTGGACACGTAGGATGTGTATGTAGCCGTCGCCGCAACGATAATAGCGATGACCAGTATCACATTGACGATGGTACTTATGATCTTATGCTTCTTTGCGTCCTTCGGCTCGATAGCCTCCGCCTCAGCGTTGAGCTGCTGTTCGTCGATCTCCTCAGGCTTTTTCTTCAGGATACCTTTCATGTTTTTCTCCCTTCCGGTTAATAAGTGCGGGAACATATAAAAACGACAATCACATTTTCTGCCGTTATCATCTTTTTAGGGGCGTCAGGGAATGTCGACCAGCCCGCCGTGTCCGGCGTCGCCCTGCAGCTGGATACTGGCAAATATCTTTGCCGCGTTGCCAATGACATTAGTACAGTCTATATCCTGTCCCTCCAGCCAGATGTAGATATCCATTCTGACCATGCCGTTCTGTTGGAGGGAAAACAGTCTTGTATCAGTCAGGAATTCACCCAACTGGTACATGACCACAGTACGCTGCACCGGATCTGCCTCCGTCCAGGTGGATGTGGTCTGGCGAATCAGGTGTGCATCATCGATAAGACTGTCCGTTCCGTCTATGCTCGGGGTGGCAGCATAGCCTGTTTCGGCGGAACTCTGTCCTGCCTGCACCACATGCTGGTCGCAGTTGGGTTCGTAGATGAAGAACTCCGCCTGTCCGGTGGCCTGTCCCGTCCCGGGATCTACCGGTGTGATACGCAGCCCAACCCGTATAGCGTACTGCGCGCCGCTGCCGCCGTCCTCATGCCTGACTGTGCTTCCATCCCACTCAGGAGTTCCTACCACGTAAGTTCCTGCACCGGAGCTGCCGTCGCTCAGCTGCACCGCAGGGGACAGAGAGACATTCATCGGCTCATCCGAACGGGCGTAGACCGTACACATGGTATAGTACCCGTCGCTGCTCTGCTTATTGGCGTTATCCTCGTCGTTCAGTTCCTCCCACTGGCTGGTCATGCGTCCATCCAGCCCGTAGGCGATCGTCATCAGTCTGTTTTTTTCCTGTGACCAGGTGGCTGGCTTCAGAATGGATGTTTCCTTCACCAGGTCGTTGAAATCCAGCTGCTGCACCCACTCCTCGCTGTTGTAGGCCGAAGCCAGTTCCAATCCCACCGGGGCGTTGACGTACAGCTTCATATCGCTGACACGCGGACGGCGGGAAATGGAAAACCATGTGTAAGAGGCTGCCACCAGCAGTACGCTCAGCATCAGCAGGATCCATATATACACGACCCGGCGTTTTCGCTGGCCGTTTACCGTCGTCTGCAAGGATCAGCTCTCCTTTCCGTCGTGAGGAGATGCAATCTCTTTCTCTTTATTTTTCTTCCGTTCTTCCAGCATCTCCTGCATGATCTGCAGCCGCAGTGCGTTCTCATCCACGCCGCTCTGCGCCGTGCCGCCGTGTTCCATGGCCGCCTTCAGGCGCGCCTTCTTCACGACGTTCATGCTGATCATGACGATGGCCACCACCAGTATCACTGCGCCCAGTCCGATACCTATGTAGAACCCGAACTGCTTCTTGGTGATACCCCAGGAAGACTCCCGTTCGCTCACGGCATAGTAATTGCCCTCGGCGTCCGTCAATGTATACACCGGCTCGATGCCGTACTGCTCATACATGGTATGGGGGATGGTCGCGTTGGCTGTATCCGCTATTCTCGCGTTGACGGCCACATAGTAATCCCCGCGGGAACTGACGCCATTTGTTCCGAACCACGCATTGCCGTCGTTGTCCACCAACACCGTTTCCAACTCGTCGTACTTGCCGGCAGACTTTTCAAAGAGGGTGGCGTACTGCCCCGCTCTGTCACCGGGCAGGGCGACTCCGACGGCCGCGTCAAAATCCACACCGCCATCAAATTTCAGCTTATAGGACGCGTCCGCCTCCAGCTCATCCTTGTCCTCACGCTCCAGGGTATAGCCCAGATCGTAGGTCTTGCCCGCCATATCATTTTTATTCATGCCGGACGCGTCGAAGCGCCACTTGTCGCCCGCTTCGGTGGTCACTTCCATCGTTACATCCTTACCGGCAATATTGGCCAAATCGTCACCCTTCACCTTGGTATCGGCGATGGTCACATCCGCTTCCACGGTGCTTTTGCCGTCGCCCCGGCTCAGTGCGTCGTCGATACGCTCCGACACCTCTGTCCAGCCGTCGGAGTTATCTACCGTGGCGGAGATCGTGGTCTTATTGCTGGCATCGACGCCCACCTGCCCGCCGCTTTCATCGGCGGCATTGACCTCCTCCAGCGTGCTCTCCTTGCCGTCCACGGTAAAAATGTAGTCCGTCTGGGACTTGTCCGTGATGGAGGAATTGCCGCTGTCGGAGACCGTGGTCGAGTTGCTGCTGCCGGTGCTGCTGCCCGGCTTCACGTCTATATCCGAACTGCTGGCGCCCGTATAGGCTTCATCGCTCTTTACGGAAGCACCTGCTGCCAGCGCCGTGTTATCCTCCCGGATGCTCTCCAGCAGCCCGTCGGCGCTGTTTCCAGCGTAGTAGATCTCCTCCAGCCGCCCGCACTCATGGAAGGAATACTCCCCCGCCTCTGTCACGGTGTCTGGCAAAGACACCGCGGTCAGTGCGGTACACTTGTAGAACGTCCAGTCCGGGATCTTGGTGATGGGGCAGCGGATCTCCGCGCCCGTCAGGCCGCTGCAATAGGCGAACACCACCATGCCCATGCTGCTGACGCTGGCCGGTATCGTGATGCTGGCCAGCGAATAGCAGCGGTAGAAGGCATAATTGCCGATGGTGGTCAGGCTGTCGGGCAGACGGATGCCTGTGAGCTTTTCGCAGCTCTCGAAGGCAGCCTCGCCGATGTCGGTCAGCCTGGAGGGCAACCGCAGTCCCGTCAGCGCCGTGCAATCCTTGAAGGCCCGGTCGCCGATGGAGGTCACGGTGGCGGGCAGGGTGACAGCCGTCACCCGCCCGCAGCCGTAAAAGGCCAGATCGCCGATGGAGGTAATGCCCTCACCCACAGAAATGCGGGTAATGGCGGAGGTCGAGTCGTACCATGGCGGCATCACCGCGTCGGTGTAGTCAGGCATATCGCCCTTGCCGGTGATGGACAGCGTCCCGCCGGACAGCGACCATTTCAGGTCGCCGGTCGTGCCGCCGACGGCGTAGGCAGGCGCGGGCAGCAGACACAGGAGCAGACAACAACTTGCCACTAATCCGCGTATGCTGTTTAGTAGCCTTTTTGGTAGCTTTACCATATATCTACTCACTTCCTAACTCAACTTCACCCATCGTTCGGGGCTCTTTGGCTGCATTTTCTTATCCATCAGCAACCATAATATACCGACTACCACCGCCACCAATGCCCAAAAGTTCCCTGCGGGAAGCGACCACATGAAAGGTTTTGTATCTCTGAGCAAATTCCAGCCAAATCTCGTAATTCCATATAGCACCATGAACCACGGATATATTCTCCCACGGTTTTTCTGCTTGTGCATAATTATCATCAGTAAAACCATCAGGAATAAAGCGTTTATCATTTCTGCTATTTGGCTGGGAAAACGTACCACCTCTCCAGCAGCTGTCTCATAGAGTATTTTGCCCTTACAGCACCCCGTCACAACGCACTCCACTTTCATCAACGCCAACATGATACATATTGATGGCGCGGAAATATCCAGCAAATCCAAACAATTCGCCCTCAGCAGCCTGCTCATCAGCAGATACAATACGGGAACAAAAAATACTGCTCCGAAGAATGATAATCCTGTCCACCCGCCAGTTTCAATAAAGAACATCAATTTAACGCCTGCAAACCCACATATGGTCAGTACTGGCGCATTGAGAACTACCGTCCTTCTTGGCAATGAGTACCATCTGCAGCAGAACAAATGCACTCCCAGCATCAGTACTGTTCCGATCAGTAATGCAACAACGATTCTCATAGCTTCCTCATTTCGTTCCATCTTCGCTCCCGCAGCACACTAAGTGCTGCGGGAGCGACCTATCAGTTCTTTCGGTAGTCCTCGCCGACCTGCCGCTCCGTCGTATTGACGCTGCTCTTATCATACGGATCACTGCTGTTGAACCACGCATAGCCTGATGGCAACTGATATTTCTTTGCCGCTTCAGTTTCCTTTTGCGTTTCAGTCTTCGAGCCCGTCGAGGAACTAGTCGCCGGGTTAGTCGCCACATCCTGCGTTGTGGTATGAACCATTGTAACAGATTCTTCTCGCAGGAACACGCTGTCCAACTGACCTATGATTGGCGTGGCCGTCAGTACACCGTCTACAGTTATCGTTGCTCCCGGCGCATACGTTTTCCCATCTATCGACCATCCCGTCAATCCAGTGGTCACATTATAGAAGGTCGTCGTGTCGGTCCGTTCATAGATGCGCTGGAGTCGTTCGTACTGATGATATGTAAAATCATAATAGAAGTACGTTTTTGATCCGTCACAGTAACTGGACACCGTGTTCTCATGGGGCTCTGACTTTGTCACATAGCAGTACTTCGTACTGTTTGTGCTGACCGGAGTACCCCAGCCAGATCCCGCCGGGTACACGGGCTGCTCTGCAGTCTGTGTGCCAAATTCCGCCTGGGTGGGCAGCGTCACTTCCATAGGCTCACCGGATAGGGACACGACCGAGTCAAATGAGTTATAGCCCTCCATCTTGACATAATTAAGTGTTGGCGGTACCTCATTCTTCTCGCGGATGGTCAAAGGCTTCGCAAGTGTTGCAGTGTATCCCACATTCTGTCCGTCCAGCAGCGTAACCGTACTGATTTTTTGCTCACCGGCATTATAAGAAACATCATATTTCACAGCAGCGTCTTCACCCTCGCAGACTCCGCTCTCCGATATAGTCTGCGACTTCTCTTCTTTCCAGCCGATTGGCTGAGTCTGCCTGGACGCTCCCGGCTTAAATTCGTAAGTCGCAGGATGACTCGGGCTTGCTGCGTTCGGTACAATCAGGTTTGCAGACACAAATGCGCCTGCATCTCCGATTTCCAGCTCCACCTCTGGCAGCACATACTCAATCATAGCTTCCGTCTCAGCGCCAACCGTCTGATCCCACTTCTCCACCTTGATGTATACCGTGGCAATATCCCCATCTGGAGACACGTAGTTTTCCACCTTGACAGGAGTTGCATCCGCATACGTCTTTGCAGCAGAGTTTGTATTCATTTCATACGCTCCGCTCACCCCGGGTACAGACGCACTTACAGCTTTCACCGTTGGCAGCTTGGAATATGCGCTGATGTCGCTAAGGTTCATGGTCGTGGTGTTGCTGTCCACCTTAACCTCGATGGCGGCACTGTATGTACCCGCCAGCAGCGGCGTAGACCCTGCGCTGTAAACACTGTTGCCGTCGCCGGCGGTCATGTTCAGCGTGATGTTCTCGTAGGTGCTCGTATCAGTCCAGGAATAGCCGCCATTGGGTGCGGTCTTCCCATTCTTATACGTCAGCTTCAGCGATGCCGTCACGTTATCCAGCACAGCGTACTGTCTGCCAGCATTATCCTTGGGCTTCAGCGACACCTTCAGGTTTGTACCGCTGAGGTCGTACGACTGCAGGAATGTACCGGTAACGTTGTTGCTGCTCTTGCCGAATTCCTTTGTTACCTGCTTTACATCCTCCAGACTGATGTTGCTGCTGTCTGGGCCTTTCGTCATGATGGTATAGGCCGTCGGTACGCCGGACGTTCCAGCCGCGTATGTCAACGATTTATTGCCCTTTACCGTGACAGTCAGACCCTGAACCTTGTATTCGCCCACGTACTGCCAGATATCCACGGAATCCGCCGTCCATACGCGCTGCTCACTGTCCCATGTAAAGTTCACATCGTAGTGCTTGTTAGCACCGCTCTGTACGTTATAGCCATACGCATCATCCGTGGGTGCGGTATAGTCCACCACCAGCTTCACACTCTCGATCTTGTCCGACGGGATCTCGTTGCCGTTGTTATCTCTGATCGCCACCGACATACCCAAGTCCTTCACAGCAAACTGGTGCATGAACTCTGTGGAATTCTTATTGCCCAGCGCGGTCGTTCCCGGCGTCATGGTAACGCTTACAGAGCAGGACACCGTAGTGGACAGCTTGGAGAAATCCTTGCTCTCATAGGGGAGCTTGCTGCCATTTTTAGCCACCAACCTCCTCGAGGCATAGTCCCTCGACACATCATCGCTGCCCACCCAGATGATCGGATTTCCACTTTCGCGGAGAGTACCCTCTGCATCGTAGCAATCCATGAGCCGCAGTGCCACCAGCGACCATGTGCCATTCTGCGTCTGCTCCTTCTTATCGTCACCGATATCACGCTCGTAGGCCGGCAGCTTCACTGTCCAGCTGTCACCGGCATATCTCACGTCCGACGTGCCGACCGTGTAATACTCCCCGGTTTCGCTGTTATACACCTCCGCAGATATCGTAGCCGACGCAGAATTCAGGATCTTGATACCGTCGATCTGGGCATCATTCGTCAACGGCACGAACTGGATCGTGTCGCCATGGTAGGTGGTCTGCGAATTCTCATCATAAATAGGAGGATCCGGGCTGATGATCGTGTATACAGGGCTCTCTATTGCCTTTGTCAACGTCTGTCCGCCCTGCATCGCCACATACGCGAATTGATAACGTCCCGCTCTCACAATGGGAAGCGTACCGTCGTAGCAGCTGTCCAGTTCGTTCCATGTCAGATCGGTATTGATCGTATTGCTTGCCGAGCCACCATTGGAATAGAACAGCTTCGCGCCCGTCAGGCCCTCCAGCATATTGCCCGCGTTATCGTAAATACGAACCGCTACATCCTTGTCGTATGTCTTTCCCTCTTCATAGGGCTGCGTCTGTGTACCGGACTTATCTGTCACGCCGACATACAGGCCCAGTGCCAGATCCAACGTCTTTTTGCTGTCGCCCACATCCTTGTAGAGGCCGGTGGCGCTGTCTGTGGTCTTATAAACCAGATATTCCCACTTGTACACACCGGAAGTTGTAAACGTACCAGTGCCTCTCCAAACGCCATTCGTATCGCGAGAAAGCGGGATATTGACGGTGTTGCCGTCTGTCCGGACGAAGCGTGCCTCTACAGTGTTAGGCATCTTGCTCTCATCATTTGTGGCAAACTCGACCCATACTTTCTCGCTGTAAGTGCCATCAGAGGTTCTGACAGACGCTTCATTGCCCGTCTCGTTCCAGCCGACAGCCTTCAGGTCAAAGCCCTTGACCTGAATGGACACCGGGTTCTCCAGTGCATAATCCACACCGTCGAGCCGCACATGGCGCAGATAGTACGTACCCGGCGCTGCAAATCTATACTCACTGGTCCATGTCCCGTCTTCCAGTTTATTAAAGGCCATTTCAGGCTCACGGCTGCCCTGCGTCGCATTGATGGCGCGAACGAACCGCGCAGTAACCTCCTTAGGCTCTGCGCCCTCCATCGTCAATGTGATTTCCGTTGTAAGCTCTCCAGCGGATGTAGCCGTATCGTAGTCGAGTTCTGTTTTGCTCGCAGTCGCCGTAACACGGCGCACCTTATCGACAAGGTCCTTATCGCCCACCGTCTTAAGGCTCTCAGACGAGCCAAATTGCAGATTTAGCTGTCCCTGTATCTCAGACGCCGCAAGGACCATATCGTTGGTCAACTGCGTACCATCCAGGTAAATAATAGCCGTGATACGCTGTGCATCATCCATCTGCAGTGTGGTAATTGCCCATCCTATCCTCTCTTCATTTTCTTCATCCGTGTACTTGTAGGTGGTCTTTGTCTCACTATCCAGCACCATAGGTACAGTGATGCGGCCATTCTGCGCCCAATAGTTCTGCGTATCCATTTCACCCTGCGCCAGCAGTTCGCCATCTGCACTGACAAAGGCCACTTTCATTGCTTCCAGCAGGCGCAATGACCGACTCTGATCCTCCGGCGTATCGGCGTAGTAGACATAACAACTTCCGCCGCCCTGCGTCGTGCTTTCTCTGGTCAGAGTGCCGTCCTCCGTATTACCTGTAACACCCCAAATGCGGTTCACGCCATCATATCGGAGTACTTCGCCAGACTCGTTCAGTACCGTAGCACCTTCAAGCGTCAGCTTTGTGGTCTCATGATTGGTGCGGACCCAGAAGTCCACCACCATGCCATACGTGTCCTCAGCAACCTGATCCGAGGGAACTAATTCTTTTCCTTCCGTTGATCTGGTGAAATTCAAACTGAAGTCACTTGCTCCGCTCGCTTTTGTGTACGCCTTGCCATAAATGGTAATCGTAAGGAAATAGGAAACTTTGATCGTGCACTCCGCCAGCCCGTTGATACGGTATGTCTCATCGATCGCCATTTGCTCCAATCGCTTCAACACACCATCATAAACATAGGCTTTTCTTGCTTTACCATTGGCACTAAGCAATGCCGAGGCATCACTTGAACCCAGACTTACGACTTTTTTCTCATTTCCATCATCATTCAAGTCTATCGTCATCGTACTGTACTGAATTAAATCTGCAACAATAGAATTCAGTGGATATGCGAGTTTTTCTGTCTTGCTCCACGAACTCCAGTAGTACGCCGTACCATTCTGCTCATAGTCCGCCTTATACTGATAGAGCAGTGCCACATCTCTCTCTATAACTCCGAGGTCGTCTATAAATTGCTTCAGCCCCACCAAAGACACCACACCGTTTTTGGAGTCCGTCTTGCTGTCCTGCGCGTTATAGTTCTCCTTATTATCTTCCAGATCTTTCCATGTCAGCGGCGTATACTCTGTGTTGGTATTATTGGCATGCAGGTAGCTCTGCAGGTTAGCCAATGCCACATACGCATCCTTCTGCTTTTCCATCACCTCTCGAACAGTTTCATAAAGCGGGATCATGGTCCTTATATAGGGCGCCAGGTTTGTGCCGGGATCTGCATTGTCCAATTTGTCCTGTGCATACTTACTGATCATCGTACCCAGCGCGTCGAATTTCGCCGCCACGCCGCTTCGCTCATTTCCATAAGCTGTATTCACAGCGTTATGTGCCGCAGTCACTGCATCTCTGACCCGTACATACTCAGCCTGCGAAGCCTCACTTATTGTCGTTGTATATGTTGCAATGGCACGCACGCCCAGATCCTTAGACGTAATAAAACTGCCGTCCTGATACTTTGCATAGGCGTAGTTTGAATCCAACTGTGTGATCCGCCCATCCTCGCCATAGGACGCGCCCCACAACGGGCTATTCAGAAGGTTTGCTGTATTTAGCTGCGCGGGACGCAGAGCCAGATTGTCAATACCGTACGACTCATCCGACAGATTTACTAAATTCCCCCACTGTAAGTTGGAGCTGACTACATCTGTCTTAGCGGGCGCATTCTCATCAATATCATATTCCTCCGGCTGACTGCCATCTGCCTTGCTCAACGCGATCTCTAAGCTGCCATTTCCGGACAGAGTAGTAGCGATACCAGTTACCTCCGGCGCACGGGACAGCGTGATCCAGGCAAAACTCGCCGATACAGCCACGACAGCCGCCACCAGCAAGCCCAGGCCAGCGGCGCTGAGCTTTTCCCTCATGCGAGGAAGTCTCCCTTCGTATAATTCGATTCGACGTTTGGTATCTCTTCTCACTGTACCTTACCTCCTGCTTGTCCTATTTCTGCAAGGACGCAGTTTTGACAACCACCTTTGCTGCTCCCAGCTCAAATGTGGAAATCAGTTTCCTGTTCCGCCGTCTGCCTTCTCACCCTGACGCAGCGATGTAATCTCTGCCGGCATCAATGTCGCATCCGAGCTGAACTGCAAATTCAGTGTACCAGACATGGATTGTGACGCGTTTGCCGCCACGCTGGAGTTATCCACGACCTTGCCATCCAGATACACCAGCGCCGTAACATTCTTCTGCTGATCCGGCATCAACGCAGTGATCACGCTGCTCTCCCGATGCGTCTTTGCCAGGGAAATACCGCCAGTCAGGTGTTTTTCGTCACCTTCCCCACGGGTATCCATATCAAAATCATACATATACAGCTTTGCTTTGATCGTCTTCGTCCCGTTATCTACGTTGAAGACCACACTGGATTCTACCGGTCGAGCATTATAATCATTTACATCCACCAGGTCTGATATCTGATAGTTCTGATCGCCCCAGCCATCCAGATATGCGAACATCTTCGTTTCGCTCTTTTCTGCATCCGGCAACTCTGTGAACATACTCTGACTCACTGTTGTATCCAGTGCCGCAATACCCAGGAGGTTATTCTCTCCGTCAATGAACACAACCCGGATACCGCTCATCAGCCGCAGCATCTTCGTTGCCGACAAATTGGAGGTGTTTCGGAAAATCATATAACTCCCGCCGCCCTGCAAAGCCGCATTGCTTTCATCACCCTGATACACGCGGTTCTCCGGCTCAGTCTGTAAAAGCAGGTTGCTGGTCTCCTCGCCATCCTTTGTCGCATTGGTTCGGAATGCCAGGTCGATGGCATACCCATAAAAATCAGTGATCGCGGAGCTTCCATCAGCAGCACGAACCGTCGCCCGGTTCAAAGCATTGCTGCAGTTGGTCAGATAAACAGGCTGTTGTCCAGTCTCCGTTCTCATTGTCACGTCGACATTATCCAAGGTTAGTGTCTGTCCACCCAGCGATGCGGAAACATGGTCCACTGTGACTTTAGCTGTGTAATCGCCTGCATAATCCGCAATATCCGACAGCACACCGCTCCCGCTGGGCACATAAAGGGTCAGTCCGCCCGCAGACACCAACGCAAATATCTCACTATAGTTGCCGGCGGCCACCAACTGTTCCAGCTCCGGCACGGTCTTGTCACCTAACCTCATCTGGGTATAATCTACCAGCGGACGCATGGCGCTGTTGATCTCATCCCATGTGGCGGCAGTGCCCTTATTTACCAGATCCTCGCAGTCAACCACCGCTTCGTCGACTTTCGTCTGATCACTCAACAGGTCATTGACATATCCGTCCATACCGGGTATAAGGCTGGTGATCTCGTTGTATGTAGTTAACAGCTCATTCAGCGGTTTTGTCTGTACTTCCGCCACGAGCGTCTGATAGTTCTCTGCCGTTACTACGTTACCACTGGCATCTGACATTAAATACCCTGCGAATACGTAGCGCAGAGCCGTCTCGATATTTTTCAGGGATGCCTGCAAACCTTTGGCCAGTTCCAGCAGCGCCTGCAGATCTGCCACTGCAAAACCGCTGGTCTTTTTCTCCAATGCCTTGCCCAGTACGATGTTGGCCACGCCGTTGCCGTTCTGGTCCAGTGTATTGCTGGCCGTTGTCCGCGCCGCCGAGGTATAAGTGGACAACTGCGCCTTGGCCGCATTCATTCCCAACTGATACACGCTCATATCCGCCGCAGTTCCCACGGCGCGCACGCCAATCCCCTCTGTGTCAAAGGACGCCTTCTGTGCGTTGTACACAAGGTTTGCCGTTGATTCCTTATCCAATCCCTTTACACGGCCATCCTCGCCGTAGATAGGCGTTTTCAGCAAAAGCTCATTTACACTGAAAGCCTTCACGCCATCAACAATACCTGCTTCTTCAATAAACAGGCGGGAGGGCAGCAGCGTGATTTGATCAAGGCCGTACTTTGCATCGCCCAGATTGACCAAGTTCCCCCATGTATTATTGGCGTCAATGTCACTATCTTCCGTGGCATTTTCATCAAAATCGCCGTACACATCGCCACTTTCGCCATCACGCAGGGCAATCTCCAGGGCGCCGTTGGCGCCCACCTGCGTGTCGATGCCAGTGACCTCCGGTGCGGTGGACATGACAAACCATGCATAAGATGACGTGACCAGCAGCGTGGATGCCACCAGCAGCATGGCCACCGTGGACAGCAGCTTGGCCCGCAGTGAGCCAAAGCTCAGGGCCTTCAATGCGTTCTTTTTCATACTCTCTTCCTCCTGCGATTTTGTATGGGATCGGTGCGAAGCCGTTTTATTACAAGGGATATTCCTCGCCGCTCTTGGGCAAAGAGCGGTCAGGAGCGCCCCTCGCGCGGGGGTCTCCCCCGCGCGGCGCCATCTCGCCGCGCGGGGTTTGTTTGATTGTGTTTGTGGTTGAACTATCCTATCAGGGCTGGGTAGCCTCCATCTCCATATTCCGCAGCGCAGTGTTTTCCATGGGCTTCAACTCAGCACTGCTGGAGAACTGTAGGTTTAGAGTACCCGTCATGGACGAAGCGGCGTTGGCCACATCACCATTGTCCACGCCGTGACCCTCCAGATAAACAAGAACTGTCAGCTTCTTGGCCGCGTTCTGCTCCAGCTGCATCAGCTTTGCTTCCTCACCACCAGTTTCCGTTCTTGTATCCAAATCGTAGGTCTTCTTATCCGCATCAAGATTGCCCACATCCTTCAACGTCAGCTCGCCCTTCATACTACCATCGTCAACAGTGGTAATATTCTCCAGAGTCGCAATACCGTAGAGCGTGCCGTCATCCGGATCAATAAAGGCCACCCGGATTGCCTGCATCAAGGACACGACCTGCGCTTCCTTCAGAACAGCAGCGCTATTGTTTGCTGTATCCGTGTCCGCCTTAAAGGTCATAGTGCTGCCGCCGCCCTGCGTTGCCTCGGAAGAACCATCACTATACACACGCTGTGCAGCCGCCGTCTGTAGCTTCAGATAAGAGCTGGCCGCATTGGTGCGGAACGCCATATCCAAAGCATAACCATAGGTATTAGACAGGCTGAGGTTTCCGGTTGAAGTTCCATTTGCCGTCACACCATTCAACGCCGCAGACACAGTTGCATCCACTGCAGCCGTTGTCTTGATCGTGGCGGGCATATTCGTCAACGTCAAGCCCTTGAAGTTCTCAATAGTCACCTTGGTGGCCGCAGCATAGTTACCGGCCACGCTGCCGATATACGCGAATACACCACTGCCATCAGGCATTTCAACCATTGCACCGCCATCGGTAATTACCGTACCCACAAAGGTAGAGTTGATCGTCGTACCACCATTTCCATCGTTAACCATCAGGTTTTTTGTTTCCTCGCCGTCTTTTGCATCAGCGTTGTAACCGTTGATAGTGACTTTGGTGGTATCCACCAGTTTGGTCAACGCGGTCTTGTAATCGGAACTGGTAAGCGCATCCTGTGCAGCTTTGACTGCATCCTTTTGGGTCTTCAAATTAGCAGCAGCGGTAGTAAGAACCTCCGGAACAGTAATACCCTGACCGCTCAGTTTAGTAACTGCCTCGTCGTATGTTGCGATTCCATCAAGCAAACCGATAGCAGTCTCATAGGCTGCAGATTCAAGAGTCGTCGCAGCAGCCTTCAGCACCGCGATATAAGCCAAATCGATCTGCTTCAGTGCATCATCAGACGCCGTCACCATAGCCTGAATAGCAGCCTGCTGTTCAGTGGATATAGTGGTCTCTGCACTGTTCATTGCCAACGTGGTCACTGCACTGGCCAGATTCTGACCATTGGTGGTCAGTGCATTCTGAATGATGCTCTTAGCCGCTGTCAGAGCCTTATTGTAATCGGACTTGGCCGTCAACAGGCCCGCCTGCTGTGCAGTCAGATTGTCGTTTGCGCCAATGGCCCGGACACCGTACTCGGTTTTGGTCGTGCTATATGCCCAACTGTTCGCAGTGGTGTTCCATGTGCCAGTATAGGTTTTGCCGCTTATATCGACCACACGGCCATCCGCGCCGTAGACAGGTGTCCCCAGCAGGGTGGTCAGGTTCACTTTATAACTGCCTCCTTCGGCTGTTTGGACCGACAGTGCCGCAGGCATCAATTTGATCTGATCCAAGCCGTAGCTCTGATCATCCAGATTCACCAAGTTACCCCAGGTGATGTTGGATTCTGTCACGCTCTTGCCGGCCACTGCAGAAGAGTCGCCCACCGCAGACTTAATCGTGGTCATATCCGCATAGGTCTCCGTATTCAGCAGGGCCATTTCCAGGTTGCCGTTTGCGCCGACGCTGGTGCTGATGCCGGTGATCTCAGGTGCTGTAGACAGCGTGAACCACGCGTAGGTGGAAGATACCACCATGATGGATGCCACCAGCAGCATGCAGATCGCGCCCATCAGCTTCTTTTTCACGCCGCCGTAGGACTTGCTCTGTGCTTGTGTCATTTCTTTATCTCCTTTCGGTCGATTGCGTGTTTTTTCTCCCGCCGGAGTTTGATCAGTCTTGTTTTCCCTGCCCGCTGCCGGTAACGGTCAGCCGGCCATCAGCAGGTGTTGCGTTTGCCGATCATAGAGAACAGACCTACCCGCACCAGTCACAGGTGCCGGCGACCCGTACAGAACGGGCACGCCCGCTCCCTACGATGCTGTCGCCGTTGGCCGCTCCCTCTTTACCCACACCGGGTATCCGGAAAACAAAACCTCTTTCGCGTGTTTCCCCTCCCGCCGGAGGTATGTAGATGGCAGAGATGGCTGCCGCCTCATACGTTGTTACTCGCTGCTATCGTTCCAGAACCGCAGTTTCCCAGCAAACTGTTTCCACCACGGCTGGCTGGTCTTCTCACCCTGCTCATCGATCAGCCGGAAGCCCATTTCCAGGCCCAGGTGTCCGCCGATCAGCTCATCGGTGCAGTCCGGGTCATCGCCCTCCAGCCAAATGACCACCGTGTACTTGTGGATGCCCATCGGCGCAATGTTCTTCTGCTCGCCCTCGGCGATCACCATGTCGGACACATAGTTCTTCGGTACGGCGCGGTAATAGGACACGCTGCCCACCGTCTTTACCAGCTGGTACTGGTCGGGATCGGCCAAATACTGCAGCAGCACGGGGTCTATGTAGCCGTGCCGGGTATCGTCGAAGCCCGGCAGCGCTTCCACGCCGCCGCTTCCACTGGGGCGGGCGTAAAAGCTCATTTCCCCGTCCTCGAACACCATCACCCACGCAGCCACACCCAGGTTCTTGCTTTCAGAATTCAGCATCACCTGCCATTCATAGGACACCGCGTTTTCGCCCTCATTGCGGATGTAGTAGGTGTAGGCAGAATAGTCCGCGTTATGGCTACCGTCGATCTGGTCAATATCCTCCGGCAGGTCGGCAATGGATACGCACGGGACATCCGTCGCAGGCTGACTGAAAAGATGCGTCGTCGGATGCAGGAAGTCCTCCGTCTCGCTGAGCACGAATCCCTCGCGCATCATGTCATCGGAGATGTTGATGGTGAAATGTCCCCGCATCTGCACCGCCCACGAAAGGACCGCCAGCGCAAACAGCAGCAGCGCCAGTGCACCCAGCAGTGCAAGGAGTCCCTTGCCGTGGAACAGCCAGCCTAAAAATGCAAATGGATTTCGTCTGTCAAAATACAGGCCCAGGCTGGAAGCGGTCAGCTCGAACTCCTTTTTGGAGTAGATGTGCTGCTGCTTCATCTCCCGGCGGAGCTTTTTGCGCCCCGCCTTGATCTCCTTCTCCTCATCCTCGGTGAGGACGATGTTGGCACGCCTGTACTTGAAAAGCCGCTTCTGCTTTCGTTCGCCGCCTGTCGGCGGCTTGTCCTTCGGCGGGTGCTTCGCAGTCTTCGTCCCGCCGGTGGGCTTTGGGGCGGCGTCCTCGGCTGCCGCCCGCTTTACCTCTTCCGGTATGTGGTCAAATGGCCCAGCCAAGGTCTGTCCGCCCTCCCTTCATTCCGCCGTCTCAGCGCTCCCGCACCAGACAGTCGCGGATCATCTCGTCTTCATCGACCGGCACGCCAGTCATCGGGCCGCTCATGGCGGCCACACCGCAGGCGGTAAGCCAATCCATCACATCGGCGCTGTCGGCGTTTCCGCCCAGCAGCGTCATGCCGCTCTGCGCCAGCGCCATCATGGTGTTGGCCGTCTCCTGCTGCAGATACAGCTCCCGCCGCAGCCGCAGGTGGGTAAAGCCGATGGCCTGTACCTGCTCCAGCGGCAGCGCCGCCGGGTCCCAGCCGTCCAGCACCAGCGTCAGGCCGCTGCGGATATACCGGCTCAGCAGCTCACGCGCGCCCTTGCCGGCCGCAGCCGCATACTCCGCCGGTACTGCCAGCCACAGCTCCGCCTTATTCACCGGCTGGTCATCAAACAGCGCGGTGAACTGCTGGAGATGGTTGGCGCGCCAGAAATCCGGCAGCAGGGGCATAAGGATAGCTTTCACGTCCAGCTGGCAGTTGCGGATACGCAGCAGCGCGTCCGCCGCCTCGTACAGCAGGTAGAACGACACATCCGCCGTCATCTCTGTCCGATGCAGCACATCCGCCAGCGCATCCATGCTCTCCGTCTCACCGGGCCGCCCGGCGATGCCGCCGAACCAGGGCACGGCCTCATACAGCACCGGCTTTCCGTCCCGTGCCGCCACCATGGGCCGGTAGTGCAGTCCCATGACGCGGTCCTTCCGCTTGTCCATCAGAGGGATGGTCTTGGGCAGCGTCATGGTGTAGTGTATGTACTTGCGGTACACATCCCGGCACTTACTGCGGCAGCGGCGCAGCACCTCGATCAGCGCCTGATCCCACAGAACACCGCCGTCGGCGCACAGCGCGTCAAAGGCCTCGCCAAACGGCTCTTCAGACTTTGTCTCGGCGGACAGCCTGTCCAATTCCTTGGCCAGCCCCACGATGCGGGCGATGGGGCTGATGTCCGTCCCCTGCCGTCCGTCGGGGTAGCCGCTGCCGTTCCAGCGCTCCATGTGCTGCTGGCAGCTCTCCCGCTGCATCCGCCAGGGGATGTTGTCCGTTTCCAGCGTTTCCGCCGTACCAGTGCGCCGCTCTCTGGCAGACAGTCCCCGCTCCTGGAGCGACGCGATCAGCTGGCGGCCGTCAGAGGTGTACTTCCGGTACACCGCCGCCTCCTCCGCCGTAAAATCGCTGCGCCACAGCTGGTATTCCGGCGGCACAAGCGCCTTGCCCAGCTGGTGGTACATACCGCATTTGTAGGCCACGTCGGCGAACTGTCCGTCCATCTCCTGCACGCCGTCAGGTGAGTCCTTCCCATATCCATCGGCGCAGGCCTGCACGAACAGCACCTGCGTATAGGCCGCCACGCGCACCGACTGCTGCCGCACGGCGGGGGCAAGTCCACGGAACGCCTCGTCCCATGTCTCGTATTCCTTCCGTTTCCAGTTCTGTTCCGCCACTGTCGTACTCCTTGTCGTAATGGCACTTCCTCCCCAGCGCCCTTTACAGGGCGCTGGGGTCTCTGTGCGTCATATTTTTAAGGCAAATGTCTTATTCATCGTCAGAGATGTCGTAATCCACCAGCGGGGTAGAATCCTTCCGATTCCGCTTGCGGCGGTTCACATTCTTGACGATCACGAAGGTCAGCACCAGGTTCACGGCGAAGCTGACGAAGAACAGGATCGACCATACCTTATGCGAACCGATGTTGCAGGACTCGCCGTTGGCGGTGTTGGCCAGCAACTGCTCCAGCAGGCCACTGATCTCATCAGCCAGCGCATCCACAGCCGCCTGATCACCGGTCCGGCGCACCTCGTCCGCGCGCTTCAGCGCATCGGCCAGTGCCAGCCACAGGCTGTTGACCTTATTGTCGCCGCCCATGGCGTTGGCATCGGCCAGCGCCTTATCCAGCGCCGTGTAGTCGATCTTCTGCATGGCGTTCAGGGCTTCCGTCAGTTCCTTCAGTGCCGCGTCGATGTCGGACTGCTTCTTGCTGTTCAGCGCTTCCTCGGCCTTGGTCAGCGCATCCTGCAGCGCATCCCAGCGCTCCTTGCTGTAGTCGTTGGGGTTCAGATCCTCGGCTTCCTGGATCTTCTTCTCCAGCTCCGTGGTGTCCACGACGCCGGTATTGCCGCCGATGCCGTCAGGCGAGGAGTCCTTATCGCCCACCGTCACGGTCTTTACCACCGTCTGCGTACCGCTGTCGTTGCCATCGGCATCGTATGCGTTGTAGGTAAAGGTCACGGTATACACATCACCGATCTTGGCGCCGCTGGGCGCTCCCACCATAGCGGTCACGGTCTTGGCGCCGCTGTTGTACAGATAGAACTTGCCGCCGCTGGTAACACCACCGGCCTCGCTGCTGGTGTACGTAACAGACGCTCCGCCGCTGACAGTCACATTGCCGTCGATGCCGCCGTTGCCGCTCTGGGTCAGAGATACGCGGATGCTGCTGCCGGGCCGCACCGTATACTCAGCGGCGAAGGCCATTGTGGTCAGTGCCAGGCAGGCGACCAGTACCAGCAGCATCGCCAGCCCCTTCTTCAATCCCTTCATATTTCATACCTCTCAATTCGATCATGATACGGCTTCCCGCTGCCGGGCCGCAGATGCGGCCCGGCCTGCGGGATACACCGCTAAATATAAGTTTGCGCTGGGAAAGGATCAGACAGTGATCTTCAATGTGGAGCTATAGCCGCCCCAATTCTGGTACTTCACTCTGTTCTTCACCGCATCACCGGAATCTACCTTGCCGTTGCGGTTCATATCCGCCGCCTCCAGCGCTGCGCCGGAAAGCTGCGCTGTGCCAAAGTAGTGATTCCGCATCTTCACGGCATCGCCGGAATCGGTCTTACCGTTGCAGTTGATATCGCCCATGATGATAACGGTGTAGCTGCCCGCTCTGCTGCCGCTCACGTAGATGCTGGCGCCGTTGGCCACCAGACCGGAAGCGGTCAGGCCGCTGTTGACGGTCACCTCCGCGCTGCTGTCGCCGAAGTACTTACGCACCGCGGTCTGCAGCTGCTTGGCGTTGATACCGGAAGGCTGGACATCCAGATAGATGTAGTTCCCGGTGTAGCCGCCGCCACCGCCGCCACCGCCGTGGTCGTCATCGTCGTCGCTGCTCTTTGCCTTTACGATGTAGGCGGTCATTTCACCCTGCGTGACCTTGCCCACTTCATAGCTGCCGGCCACCGTGACCTTCACGAACAGGCTGTCGGAGTCCGCCACCAGTCTGGCGCTCTTGTGGCCCAGCTCGAACGCATGGCCGTTCTGGTCGATGAGGCCAGCGCCCTTGATGGTCAGGGTCTTGGCGCTGCTGATGGAAATGTTGCTGGTCATCTTCACGCTGCTGTTCACGATGACGGTATCGCCAGTCTCGGCGTCAGCCGCTGCCGCCGCCAGATCGTGGTAACCGACCTTGCTGCCGTCAGCCTTCTCCAGTGTGATCTCCCACACCGTCGGCGCGATCAGCGAGTAAGTGGTCATACCGTTCTGCGTGACCTTGTTCAGCGTATACCCGCCGGCCATCGTGACCTTCACGGTCAGGCTGTTAGCGTCCGCCACCAGCTTGGCATCCTTATCGCCCAGGATGAACGCATAGCCGTTTTGGTCGATGAGGTCAGCGCCCTTGATGGTCAGGGTCTTGGCACTGTTGATGCTGATGTCGCCGGTCATCTTTACGCTGCTGTTCACCGTAATGGTGTCGCCGTCCACGGCATCGGTCATGGCCGACGCCAGATCGTGATAACCGGTCTTGCTGCCATCAGCCTTCTCCAGCACGACCTCCCAGGCCGTCAGCGTGTAGGTGTACTTCGCACCGTCGCTCACGGCATTGACATAGTACGCCGTCTCGTCGCCGCTTATCACGGTCAGCGCCGCGTCAGCGGTCAGGACCGTACCGGCAGCGCCGGTCAGCTTGAACGTCGGATCACCGGTGATCTTGCCAGCACCGGCAATGGTCAGAGACTTGCTCATCTCGATCTCGCCGCGCGCCGTCACATCCTCCAGCACAGTGATGGTCGTACCCTCATCCGCGTTGGTCACGGCGACAGCCAGCCTATCATCGTATGCCGCGTTTCCATCCTTTACATACCGGACTTTGTAAGCCTCCAGCGTGTAGATGTACTTGCCGGCTATGGTGTTATCCGTCACCAGACGGAATGCGCCGTCCGAGGATTTCACGGTCAGTGCCGCATCGGAGGTCAGCTTGCTGTCCACGCCGTCCAGCAGGAACACATAACTGCCCTGGTTCAGCTTGCTGCCGTTTACCACGACCACATCCTTTGTGATCGTCTCATCCGCCGCCATGGTCACCGCGTCGTTGAAGCGCAGCGTACCACCGGCCTCGTTGACCTTGGCCACCGCCGCCGTCAGCTGGTCAGCGGCAAAGCTGGTATGCTTGCCATCCTTGTCGATGACCACGATAGCGCCTTCCTCAGCAAACAGCTCCAGCGTCAGCTTGGCGTTCTCCAGGCTGACCACGCCGTTTACCTTCCAATCTCCGGAAACCGTGGCCGTCTTGTTGAAGGTCTTGTCGGGCGCGTACTCATAGATGCCGAATTCCGTCTGGAAGCCGGCCAGCGTTGCGCCGTTGCCGTTGATATTCAGCTGCTTCAGCAGCCAGCCCGCAGCCGCCATGCCGCCGCGGTAGGCCGTCAGGCTGTCATAGCTTTCACTGATAGCCTTATACGCCTTGCTGTTCGTTCCGAATCCCACGCTGATCGCCATCTGCAGGAAGTTCGTACGCAGCCCCACAGTCTTCAGTGCCGCAAACACCTGCGCGCAGGTGACCTTCTCCATAGCGGTCTTCAGCGCCGCCGCATCGTTATTGTCATAGAACGTCTCGACCGCGTTCTTCAGCTCCGCCCGCAGGCCGTCGCCGGCAGGCAGGCTGTTGGCTACGGTGATCGCCATCAGCGCCGCATAGACGGGCTTGTCGCTGATCTTGACGGTCACATGACCGCTGCCGCTGAGCTTTGCCTGCACGGTCTTGCCGCCCAGCTCCTGCGGGAGCGTGATCCGATCCAGGCTCAGGCTGGGCTCGTCGGCCGTATCGACCTCGATGATCCCCGCCAGCTGCTCCAGTGCATTCTTCAGCTGCTCGTTGTTCTTCTCGCTGTCGCTGTTCAGGAACACATTCAGCGTCTGCCGCTTTGTCTTGCCGCTGTCTGTGCTGCCGGTAACACCGATGGCCAGATAATCGCCGCTCTCGGCCTTATCCACCGTCACATCCCATGCCGTGGTGGCCAGGCTGTAGCTGACCGCGGCGTTGCTGCTGCCGATGCTGTCCGCCAGATTTTGGAAATCCAGCAGCGTATCCAACAGGCTGCCGATCAGGTAGTTGATGCCGTCGTAATTATCCGCAGCGCCCTCGCCGGTGTAACCCAGCACGGCATCCAGCAGATCGTTGCCCACAGCATTGCTCACATGGAACTTGCCGTTCTGGAACAAAGTGGTGATGTCCTCGATGGCCGCGTTATACAGCGTATGGCCGTCCACAGTCACCTTCTGCGCCGTGCTGTAATAGTTCAGCAGCAGATCGGAGGCCAGATCGCCCGCCAGCGCCGCCACGGTGTACTTATCCGCATCCCGCAGGGACTGGGCCGTAGCCTTCAGCGTCACATTGATATTGCTGCCGTTCACCGCGATGGTGTAGTACTGGTTGCTGACCAGACCATTCTCCATGGTGTAGCCATTGCGGATCTCGCAGCCGGTGAGCTTGCTCTCGTTGTAGGAACCGCCTGCCAGCACCATGTTCTGCACCTTGCCGGTGACAGTGCCGCCGCCGTTGGTGTTCAGAATGCTGTCCACCACGAAGTTGTTCACCTTATACTGCTCCGTGCCGATGATATCGCCGCTGAACGTATGGCCGCGGAGATCCACGTACACATACTTGCCGTTGATACGCAGCGTACCGCCGCAATCCTTCAGCAGCACCACGAGAGAGGTATTGTTCTCGATGGTGGTATTCAGATCGGTCAGGAAGCTGATCCCGCCGGAGCCCACCACTATGGCCGCGTAATCGGACTCCTGAACGTTCTTCACCTTGACGCTGGCCTCGGCCGTCACCGTTTCGTTCTTGATAAAGCTCTTCAGCAGGTCCTTCGTGCCGGCCTCGATGTTCAGCTCGTCAAGGATAGTGTAAGCGTCCACACTGGCGGTCACGCGATAGGTATCGCCCTGGCTGGCCGCGCTGTTCCACGTCACTTTGGTGTCATCCAGAAGGAACTGCAGATACTTCTGCACCTTCTTGTATGTATCATTCTTTGCCGTCAGCTTGCTTACGGTATCGGCAGACACACCCATCTTTATCAGGGTGTTGCCCAAGGTATTCAGATCCACCGTGCCGTCCATAAGCAGATCATCCAGCTTGCCCACCAGATACTGCACAACAGCGCGGGTATCAATATCCTTAATGTTATCCAGATCAGCCATTCCGGTGACCAGAAGCGCGCTCAGAACGCCCTTCCAGTACTTCTCCGGCAGGCTTCCCTCCAGGGTGACCGCGCCGCTTTCAGCCTTCGCCACCGGCACATATGTCATCACGCTTTCCACGCCGTCACGGATGCTCTTTACCCGGTCCTTACCCGCGTCAAAGCTCTCCATGGTCACGTACAGAGGCATCTCGATGCCCGTACCGCTGACGGTGAACTTGATGGTGCTCTCAAACAGCTTTGCACCCAGCAGATCGCTCTGCTTGATGTTCACATCCGCCACCACTGTCTCTCCGGACGGTGCGGCCATCTCCTTCATGCTGCCATCCTCGTTGATGGCATCCCGGAAGCTCTCCAGCGTCATGCCGCTGTGCAGCAGCGCCTGCACCAGGCCGTTTACCGACAGCATCGTGTCATCGCTGTTGAATATCTCCTGATCAGCGATGGCAAGACCGATCGACTTGCCCACCAGATACTGTCCCAGCTTCTCAACCGCCTTGGTGTTCAGTTCCTTGTTGACACCGATACGCAGCACCACGCCGGAAACCTTTCCATTCTTCTCCAGCGCCACAAAGTTCAGCAGCTCATCTCCGCTCGTAGAGGCATTGGCATCCTGCAGATATGTACGGATCGCCTCGTCACGCGTGTCAATAGCCTCTCTGGTGATGGTATAGCTGTTGTTCGCGTCAAACAGTCTGTCGATCTGGTCCTTTGTGAACGTATACTCGCCGCTGCGCTTTTTCTGTCCGTCGACAGTATACTCATACCGGAAGCCCTCCGTCTCGTGGGCGGGGAGCTCCACCGTCGGCTTATCAAAGTAGAAGGAGAGCGTCTCGCCGCCATCGATCTTCACCGTGTAGGCCTTGGGTGTATAAACCGCCGTGTACGCCACAGTGCCGCTTACCACAGCGCCCGCTCCAGGCAGCGCACTGGTCTCCGATTTCTCGTAATATCCGACAGCTACGCCAGCCGCCGCGGCTGCCTCATTAGTTGCCGCCTCAAGAGCCTGACTCAGTTTATCCGCATCGGCATCCGTCAGGGTACGCGTCTCAGCCCCGGCGTCCTTGTCAAATGTCACCGCTTTGCTGACCGTTGCCAATACCGCGCCATCACTGTTCTGAATGCTCGCCGTGATATTGACCGTCACCTTGCTGGGCGCTGCGATACGCAGTGTCGTCGCCAGCGTCGGCAGGTCATTCACCTGATACTCCTGTGTCTGGTCGATCGCCGCGGTTATCAGATCCGTCAGGCTGGCCAGGCTGGCACTGCCCATATCGATGTGTGTGTCAACAGCCAACAGGCTGTTGCTGACATCCTGCAGCTTGCCAATGATCTTATTCAGTCTGTCGTAGTAAGACGACGTCTGGGAATTCTCCTGGATCAGCCGCTTCACGCCTTCATCGGACAAAACGACGTTCAGCTTCTCGTAAAGGTCCTGCACCTGTGCCCGGAGCACAGAATTATTCTGATAGTAATAATATAGCTTTGTGCCGTTCGTCGCACACTCCTTGTAAGCCATAACATAGGGGTATACGATCATGCGGCGGTTTCCGTCCACACTCTCGGAGCAGTGATCGAACACATACTTCATCGCGTCCTTAGCTTCCTGAGAAACACCCTTTTCCTCATCACCGACGATGACGCTTTTGATCATGCTCAGATTTTCATTCAGCATCTTCAAGTTATCAGACTGCCCGGCCAGAGTATCCATGCCATGCAGCTGCTGCTTGGCTTCTGCTGCCAGCTTGTAAGGCAAATTCACGATGTTCTCGGCATCTTCCTCGGTATAGCCGCTGCCGAAGTCCGTCCAGTTCAGTTCCAGCTCATACTGCACCAGAACGCTGTCGAAGCTGCTGCTGCTCAGCGACGCCGTATATACGCCGCTGCTCTCCGTGAAAGACACCTGTGTGCCATTGACGCCGTCAGTCACCGGAATGGCGATCACAGGTTTCCACTGCCGTCCCTCGGTGTTGGCATTGTAGGGCTTTGCCGTTACGACGTAGTACCCAGTGCCGCCAGCCGCTATAGACAGCAGATCGTTGTCATCTGAAGGCGTACGCAGCCGGATACTGCCGCTTTTCAGCGCAACGCTCTTCAGGATCTTCTCCACATGGGCATCATCGGGCGCGTAGTTCCTCGCGAACAGCTCTCCCAGATTGTGGCTCTCCCAAGCCTTCCCTACCTTGCGGGTGATGGTAGCACTCCCGGTCACCCGATACTGGGTGCCCTGATCGTAGCTCTCCTCATTTATCGTGTAGTCGTAGACCTGGTTTGCAGACTCCAATTTGGGCAGCGTCAACGTATATCCGTAGCCAAACTGACCATTTGCAATATCATCACAGCCAACTGCTGTCACCTGATACTGCACAGGTACATATTTGACACGGTAAGTATACGTCACATTCTCACTCAGTCCCGCCGCACCTACCTCCGGCTCGAAGGTCACCGTTCTGGTGTAGTGGGTCGTATCAATATCATAGCTGAAGCCGGAAACACCGGTATTCCAGCCGCTTACGACGCTGCTCTCCCATCCCTTCGCGCTCAGCTGGCTCTCGGTATCTGCCGCATTCGTGCCAGCCGCAATACGCATAGTGTGCGCCGCCGCCGTGTCTGTAAGCGCCGTGGTCGTTACAGCACCCTTATCGTATACTTCTGCTTCCACGACCACGTTCACCGTAGCCTGCGCCACACCGTCTGTAACGACTGTTCGGTCCACAATCAAAGCAGTCTGCGTCGTGGTGGTATTGCTGACACCCGATCCAACGCCGTTCGCCCATGCATCCAGTGCTGCGCTGTCCGTGCCGCTATCGATCAGCCCATCCAGTCCGTTCCACGCATAATCCGCTCCGACCTTCAGGTTGCTCTCCACGTTATTCAGGGCACTGCTGACCAGCTTCCAAGCATCTCCTGCAAAATACTGGATGCTCTCCATTTTGCCCAATACCACGGTCTGATTGTACGCTGCCTGTACCGCGGTCTGCAGAGGCTGATTATTTGTTGTCTTGCAGAGTTTTAACAGGTTCTGTCCACTCTCGTCATTCCAATATGCGGATACCAGTTCCCCCGCCTCAACCTTGCTGTCAGATGCAATATCGTCGGTCAATGCCTTCAGCAGAGCACCTTCCTCTTCTGTACACGTGATTATCACCTTAGTGTCAGGTATCGCCGCACTCATAGGCAGGCCACCGCCGTCGTAAGGGTTCATCTTTTGCAGAATCTGGTAAATCGGATATTCGGATTGGTTGTTATCTGAAAGGTTATCCGATGCATAATTCATACTGAAATTTACCTGCTTCAGCAGCAGTTCTTCCAAGGATGCCGCACCATCCGCCGTGGATTTAAGTGCATTGACAGCTCCAGAAAATACAGATGCCGCCCCCAGCATTCTATTCAGCGCATCCGTGTCAGCGTCGACACTCATCTCATAGGTGACTGCAATGCTGTAAGAAAGCTCGTCGAAATCCGCAAAGCTCCCCGTGTAGAGGCCTTCACTCAGCGTCAACGAAACTTTTTTTTGCACCACGTCGCCTACCATGACCTCCGCCTTGACCGGCAGCCAGGTAAAACCTTCATTCTCATAAGATTTCACCGTGATCTTCCGGCTGTCCTTGTCAATGGTCACCAGCCCGCCGCTGTTGTCAGATGCCGGCGACGTAAAGACATACGCCTTATCATCCGCCAGATAGCCGGATCTCAGCAGCGCTTTCTCGCTGTCGGTCAGGCTCCCCGAATATGCCTCCGCCAGCAATTTACCTGTGGTGACATCCGCCTCGCCCACCGGACGCTGTACCGGCGCCACCGCTGCCAGGCATTCTGTTACCGTGCTCAGCGCCATGACCAGCGCAAGCACCAATGCCAGCAGACGTTTTCCTGTGCGCTCATGTTTTTGCATTGAACTCCACACTCCTATCTTTGCTGATACTTACTATTCCAAAGCCTCCACGTTGACAGACGCGAATACGCTTTTGAAAACAAAAAAACCGCCGCGGACATAGTCCGCCCCGGGAGTTTCCTGCCGCGCTGCCGCTCACCCCCGCAAAACTGCAGCGCACTATCATTTATACACCGGCAACTCACACGCTTTCTGTCCGTACCCCTTCCCCAGTCTTTCCCAGAATTGCCAAGTATCACCTTTTATCACATATTATACATGAACCGCAATCACATTTCAACCTTATTTCTTTCATATTAAACTTGTGATGAGGAGTGATAATATGGACGCAAGAACCAAACTGGAAATCGGACGCCGGCTTCGCCGCAGACGAGAAAACGCCGGATACACCCGCGAGCGGCTGGGCGAGCTCTGTTCACTCAGTCCCCGCTTCATCGCTAACATCGAACTCGGCGACTCCACGTTCAGCCTGGATTCGCTGATGACCATCTGCCAGGTGCTCTCCTGCAGCAGCGACTATCTGCTGTTCGGCACAGAGACCGGCGACGGTTCTCCCTGGGCGGATACCATTTCCCGCATCCGCCAGTTCGATCCCCGCTACGAGCCGGAGATCAACAAGATCCTCCAGGCCATCGTGGAGCTTCTCATCAAATCCGAGATCTATCCTGACGATCTACATAAGATCTCCTGATCCTGTTTCCCTGCACAAGGCAGACTGCGGTTTTCGTTCCGCTGTCTGCTTTTTTGCTGCCATTGGTCATCCGGACGCCTCATCCTCGGCCCTTTGCGCCGCCAGCTGCCGCCGGAACTCCCCGAACACATCGTCCTCCGCCACCTGGCGCGCCTTTACCGCGTCCTCAAACTTCCGGAAATATCCCAGCCGTGTCCGCTTGCCACGGAATTTGATGACCGCCTCGTACAGCTGCCGCTTTTTGTCATAGTACACGCCCCGGCACTTGCCGTCATGGGGCATCGACGGCTCTTCACCCGGCAGCTTGCACAGCTGCGTACCGCCTACAAATCCGGCACTCTCCCGGGCCTTGGCCGCGTTCCGTCTGCCTGCACACTCCGCGCAGCTGCACTCCCGCCGGCTGGTCAGCGTATCTGTTGCTTTGTATGTGATATTTCCGCAATCGCACCGGCATTTCCACAGCCGCACCCTCCGCTTTCCGCGGGTGGCGAACTGATCCGATTTCTCCAGCACCGTCAGCATATTGATGTGCTGCCCTGTCAGATCCCGCTGCTTCAGACATCCGCAGCTCTTCGTGTGCCCCCGAAGCAGGTTGGACGCCAGCACCGTCCGCTCATTGCCGCAGTCACACCGGCACAGCCAGTAGTCATTCTGTGCCGCCCCATCCGGGGGCGGCACCCGGCGCAGCGCCGTCAGTCTCCCGAACCGCTGACCCGCAATATCCCGCTTTGCACCGCCGGGCGCAGTCATGTTCTCTTCCACTGTGTGGCCCTCATCCGTCAAACGATCCGCCGGTCGGCGGAAACTTATCCATCTGTCATGTATCCGAAGCCGCAGCAGCCCCTGCCCCGCCCGGAAAAACACCTATCATCGCATATTATATATGAACAATCATCTCATTTCAATAGCCGTGCCTCCAAAATTTCACTTTCCTGGCAATGTTTTCCCCTGCTTCATCCCTTCCCCCCGCGCAAAATCGCAGGGTGCGGGTTTGTCTTTCGACAAACCCGCACCCTGCAATCACATAGTGAAATCTCCATTGCGTTTATTTATGATGTCTGCCTCTCCTCAAAAGAAGCGCCCGGCGCATTATGCGCCGGGCGCTTCCCCACAACAAGTGTGTCAGGGGGATGTAAACATATCTGTTTCGCTTTACAGCATGGGGGACAGTCCGATCACGCCGCACAGCAGGCAGCAGATCACAGGGATAACAACAGAAGTCAGCACCACCGTCAGATAACCGGGCAGCATGGTATCCTTGTCATTCCAGTAGCCGTAGCCCTTGTTCATCAGCATGATCGCGTTCATGCCCATAGCCCAGAAGAAAGAGGATTCCAGCATGACGGGCATCAGCACCACGACGGGATTAAAGCCCATGGCTGCGGCGATGGGGGTGAAAATGGCGATGAGGGACGGGCCGATGGCAGAGGACGTATTCACCAGCACATTGATGGCCAGGCCCATGATCAGCGTGGTCACAATGGAGAACAGCAGCGGGCTGGTGATATTCAGATTGCCCTTCAGAATGTCGGTCAGCCAGTCCACCACCCCGGTGGTGGTCAGCAGCTTGGACATCATGGGAATGATACCCATGCACATCAGAATACGCAGCGGCACTTTGCTCATGCTCTCACGCACAGGGGTAGTACCGATGACCGGCAGGAAGGAGATCATGGCGAACAGCATGGCCATCTCTGCGGTGTTCTTGCCGGCGATCATCAGCGCCACCATGACGACCACGATGATGACCCAGCGGACCTCAGAACCGCCCAGCTTGCCCAGCTCCTTTTTCTTCTCCTCATAATATTCCTTGGTAGGCAGCTGATAGCCGCTGTTTTTCACGCCGCTGCACTTGATGTAGATCATGCAGAAGGGGATCACCAGCACCAGGAAGGTGATGCAGCCGAAGAACGCCCACTGCGCGTAGCTGACGGTATACACACCCTCAGAGGCGTTTTCCATCATACTGATGGCGATGGCATTGCCATAAGGACTGCCGCTGATCAGGGCGCAGCCGCCGAACATAGAGGCCGCGGCCACCAGCAGCATCAGCGCCTTGCCGATATTGCTCTCGCCGGGCTTCTCGCCCATGACCTCCAACACGCTGGCGGCAATGCTGCTCATGAGGATCAGTGTTGCGATGTTGGACACAAAGGCGGACATGAGCGCCGTCACCGCGCCGAACACGATCACCATACGCTTGGGCTTCTGGCCGAAGTGTTCCAGGAAGAAATACGCCACGCGGCGGCCGAAAGGCGTAAACTCGCAGCCCATAGCCACGATGACCATGCCCAGCATGGAGTAGAACTGAGAAGATCCCAGATAGGTCTGCACATCTTTCCACTGCCAGAAGGACAAGGCGATGCCAAGGAATATCATGATCAGGCCGTCCACCATCACGTCCATGCCGGAAAACACCATGAACAGCACCAGCGCCACGAACAAACCAAGACCTTTGGAGGCCATTTCGCCGTAGGCAGACAGGTCGACAAGCGAAATGAGGAAGTATGCCGCCACAGAAACAAGGGTAGCTATGACCAGCTTCTTTGTCAGCGGCACTTTGGTGCTGTAGCCCTTGATGTCCAGTAACTTATCCTGCAAAGCAGGCGCATTGTTCGCATCCATGTCAATTCTCCTTTCCGGTCTCGCCCGCTGCCGGGCGTGTATTGGGAGGCAGAGGATCTTTCATGCCCACGCGGTATTCCTTGCCGGTGGCTTTTTCCTTCCACACGGCGGAAATGCGCTGTTTGGCCGGCATGACCAATGTGACCGCCTGATGCGGACAGTCGTTGACGCAGGAGCCGCAGAACCAGCACTCCTCCGCGAAGACCACAATGGGTTCTTTGCCCTTTTCGGGATTGGGTATCATCACATCAATGGGACAGACATTCACGCAGCGGTTGCAGCCCACGCATTTGGCAGCGTCAAATTGCAGCACTCTGCTGGGGCCGGAAAAGGCCGGGAACGTGTAGATATTCTCAGTCATGCTCTCCCTCCTTCAGTCCGCAGTACCGGCGGTAGTTCTCCTCGTAGCTTTCGGCGTACTCGCCCTCCTTATAATAGGTGCAGGACATCTTCCGGGACACAGCCTTATCACCCTCCATGTGGATGGGCAGGAATACGTGCCATGCCGGATCGTCCGCCGGGTGATCCACCCGGTTGAAATTCAGCACCTTGTTGCTGGATTTTCTGGCCTTGGCCGTCTCCAGCAGGAACTTGTCCAGCGTCAGGATGGCGCGGCTTTCGATCACACGCACCAGCTCGTGGGGATTGGCGGCGTAGGTGCGGTGGCCTTCACTTTCCTCCAGGCTGTTCAAGCGGGCGATACCCAGGTCCATGACCTCATCAGTCAGGCAGGGTCCCAGGTAGTCCTGCATGATACGGGCGGAGGCGTAGTTCAATTCTTTCCAGCCCATGTCACCGCCGGACTGCGTTACCGGCTCATAGCACCATGCCTTTTCCGCATCGATCTGTCCTCTGTCCGGCTCTACTGCGTCATGCTCTCGGGCAAACAGGGCCGCCTGACGGCCCGCGTAGCGTCCGGTCGTATGGGATTCACCGTGGTTGCCGTTGCCGAACAAGCAGGGTGCTCCGGCGGCAAACAGGCCTGGCAGATTGGTCATCAATCGCCAGTCGGTGAGATAGCCGCCCTGGCCGCCCAGAATGCGGATGGACTGCGGCGTGCTCTGCATATTGCCCCAGAAGATGCCTCCTTTGTAGGAGTCAATGCCGTATACCGGGCACTGGAGCATATCCTTATCGGGGTCAAAGCCCCACTGGGTATAATTCTTATAGACTGAGGCCATGGTCTTGCCCTCGTGGCCCACCATCAGGCCGAACACCGCACGGCGGGTCTTTTCATCCATACCGGGGAAGTCCGCATACAGCGGCAGCTTGTATTCGCCGGAACGGATCTTGTCCGGCAGCTTGGGATCTACCACAGACTCGTTATAACTGTTGTCCACAGACAGGCCGAACAGTCCGATGCCTACACCCAACGTGAACTTGTCCTTATTGCCGGGCAGCATGGTATCCTCAATAGATACCTCTTTGCCCGCGCAGTTGACCATCTGCACTTCCTTGCCATCGGCATCCACGATCTTTGTGCCGTAGTACGTATTGCCTGTGTTGCCCATGCTGTATGGCGCGTAGCCAAAGCCCGGCTTGATGTCGCGGATCACATGATCCATCATACAGAACTCCGCGCCGGCCTTAATGCCGGCCACCCAGCCCAATCCCGCCAGGTTCAGGTCCATCATGGAGTTGCTCTCCGTGATCTCCGGCGCGAAATTCCACACGCGGGAAGCCCCGCCTGTAGCCACCACTACTGCCTTGGCCTTGAAAATATAGAACTCGCCTGTACGACTGTTGACGCCCAGCGCGCCGATGACCCGTGCGCCCTGCTTGCCGTTTTCCGTCAGGAATGCCGTGATGCAGATACGGTTTTCCACGTGGACGCCAAGCCGCTTCATCTCTCTGTCCACGCAGGGCTTGATCCGTGCGCCGTAGATACGCAGCATGTGCCGCGCCTTATTGTCATAGGCGAACAGCAAGCCCGTCTCCTCATCCCGGAAGGATGCGCCCTTGAACTCGCCTTCGGTATCGCGGATCTGCACGCCCATCTCCTCGGCTTCCAGCAGCGTATCCCAGCCCTCCTTGGCGGAGATATAGCGGGCAATGCCATTGGTATAGCCGCCGCTGACGTGCATAGCGGTGTCCGTGAACTCCTCCGGCGTCACCGTGGAGCAGGGGTTTGTGACCGCATTCAGCCAGTGATCCACACCGGCGCCGCCCCGGCCGCTTCGGCTGCTGTCGCCGCGGTCCGCCACGATGACTGTCGCACCGTATTTTCTGGCCTCGATGGCCGCACGCTCGCCGGCCACACCGCCGCCTACGACCAGAACATCGGCCTCCAGCACGTGTTCTTTCCCGTAATGCACCTCATACGGCCATGCCGGCGCTTTGCCGGTTTGCATGACATACTCATGCCAATTCATGGTATCGCCTCCTTTTTCTGTCCTATATACGACTGTCGCATATAGGACTATTTACGGGATAATAATACACAAGACTACACTGTATGTCAAGCAAAATTTTAGTGGAATTGGTCAACCCAATCCCACTAAACCGCTCTGTTGTATATATCACGGCTCTTCCGCCATGTTTTTCTCCATCCGCAGCAGATAGTCCGTCAGCTGCGCGACTTCCTCCTGCGTGAACCCCTTCAGCAGTTTTCCCTCCAGCAGGTACATCTGCTCCCGCATCCCGTCGTGGGTCTCTCTGGCTTTCGGCGTCACGTGCAGGCGCTTGCGCCGAATGTCCCCCGGCACCCGCTCACTGACCACGTAGCCCTTTTCCTCCATCAGCAGTATCACCTTGGATGCCGTGGATCGGGTAATTCCGAACTCACGTTCCAGATCCTTCTGATAAGCGTCCTTGCCGTGCTTTTCCTGGTTGGCGATATAACGCACGATCCACCCGTTCACACCGCTGATAGGATAGTTGTAATTCGCCTTGATATTTGAGTCGATAAACCGCATAACATAATTGGACAGCTTATGCAGTTCAATGCTGATGAAATATCTGATCATCGCGTTTCCTCCCGCTTTGCACCCCAGAGCTCCATGTGCCGCTGACGCGGCGTTTTTGTTTATTATAACGCATTGCCCCTCCACTCGGCAAGACCCCTGCTTTCATTTGCTGAAAGCAGGGGTCTGTTCATATCTTACAGGCGATGCCGCTGCGCGTCAAAACCAGTCGGAGGCTTCCTCCTCCAGCGCCTCGATGTAGAAGCTCACCGGGCGGAAACCGTCGTTGCAGGACAACATGGCACTCTTCTTATTCTTCATCCAGCCCTTGTAGATGTCACTCCCGCCATAGGCCAGCGTCATCACAAAGGGGGAGATACTGGACCATGCGCTGTCGCACATACCCTCCGGCTGCCGCCATCCGTCGGCGATAAAAACCTGCCCCAGCTTCATGTCACAGGTGTGCTCCAGCGGATTTTCATACGCGGCGGACAGGTCCGGATAGGACGCCATGCGCATAACGGTGATCCTGATCTTTTTCACAATGCCGTACCTCTTTTTAGCCGTTGGAACTGGCCATCACATTGGAGATGAACAGGTCATACATCTCCAGGCTCTCGGAGGACAGCGAGGACATGGTGAAGAAATTCGCGCTCTCGGGAATATCGAACGCCTTGAACAGCTCCTTGTACTCATCGGTCAGGTAGGCAGTGCAGGCCTCGTTCACAGGCACGCCGGGATACTTCATCACGTTGTCGGCGTAATTCTTCGCGTCGTGGATGTAATTGATGAGCAGCTCGGCCTCGGCAGTCTTGGTGCTGGAAGCCGGGATAGCCAGCATCCACTCGCCCCGGGAGTACCAGCCGTCGGGCAGCGTGACCAGCTCATAGTTGCCGGTGGGGTCTTCCTGCTTGATCAGCACATAGTCGGTGGTGTAGGTAAAGGCCACGCTGCAGTCGCCGTTTTCCAGAGAAGTCCGGGGTGCACCGTTGTCGTAGACCTTCACATTGCTGTTGAACTGGCACAGCCAGTCGAACACGGCGTCCAGGTCCGCCTGGTTCTCACTGTTGGGATCAAAGCCGTTCTCCGCCAGCGTAGTAGCCACGAACCGGCGGTCAATATCCGTGGAGACGATCTGTCCCTTCAGCGCAGGATCGGCCAGATCGGACCACTTGGTGATCTCAATGGGGCAGGTGTCCTTGTTCACGATGATGGACATAGACCCGCACATATAGGGGATGCTGTAATCCTCCTCACCGGGATAGTCGTATGTATTGAATTCATCGTACAGATTGGCCAGATTAGGGATCTTACTCTTGTCGATCTTCTGCAGCAGGTCCTCCTGCAGCATCTGATGTACGGTCTCCTGGCAGGGGTTGATGATGTCGAAGTCGTCGCCGGACTCCACGCGGGTGATGTTGTCCTCCTCATAGGACAGGTAGGTGATATTCACCTTGATGCCGTACTCCTGCTCAAAAGCGGCCAGCACATCCTCGGACACATAGTCGGGATAGACCAGAATATTGATGGACTCGGCATAGCCGGTGTTGTCATCGGCGTTGTCCGGCTGGGTGTCCTTGCCGCCGCAGGCGGTAAGGGAGGTCAGCAGCCCCAGGGCCAGCAGTGCGGCCAGAATTTTCTTTTTCATGTTTGCGATCTCCTTTCTCATATCTTTGTGTTATTCTTCTATTTTCGCGGCAGCACGGTCTTTTCTGCTGTTCAAGAGCAGATAAACCGCGACTCCCAGAAAAATCAGCCCGGATATAATGGTCTCCAGCGCGTTGATCTCCGGCGATACGCCTTTGCGAATGGAGTTGTATATCTTCATGGGGAAGGTCAGGCAGTTCGGCCCTGCCAGAAAATCCGCCATGACCACGTCATCCAGCGTCAGCGCAAAGCTCAGCAGCGCACCGGTAAAAATACCGGGGGCAATGGACGGCAGCGTGATGCGGAAAAATGTCTCCACGCCGCTGGCGCCCAGATCCATGCTGGCCTCCTCCACCGAGCGGTCCAGCCCCAGGAAACGCGTCCGCACTGTCAGGATCATATAGGGCAGCATCAGGATCACGTTGCCCAGTACCACGGCCCAGAATCCTTTCTTCAGGCCCATGAGCACCAGCAGCGCCATGATAGGCACTGCAAACACCACCCCGGGGACGATCATAGGCAGGTATACCGAATAGGTGAGCGCGTTCCTGCCGAAAAACTTATAGCGCGTCATGCCCATAGCCCCCAGCGTACCGATGACCACAACGATCGCCGTGGACAGGAGGGATATTTTCAGCGACAGGCCGAAGGTCTGCCACAGCTGCGCATCCTGAAACAGCTTTCCGTACCACTCGGTGGTGAAGCCTGTCCACCACTTGTTGCTGGGCTGCTGGTTGAAGGAGTACACCGCCATGATCACCGTGGGGATGTAGATAAAAACGAACAGCAGCACCGCGTACACAACGCCCAGCTTATCGCCGATGCTTTTCCTTTTCACACGGCTCATAGGCTTTCCTCCATAGCGTCGGCCCTGCTGACACGGGCGTACAGATAGACAAGGATCATCGTGCCCGCGATCAGGAGCACCGACAGCGCGCTGCCCAGCGGCCAGTTGCGGGAGGACATGAACTGATTTTTGATCAGGTTGCCGATGAGCAGTGTCTTGCTGCCGCCCAGCACATCGGCCACAAAATAGTTGCCGATGGACGGCACAAAGGAGATAATGGCCGCGGCATACACGCCGGGCATGGTCATGGGCAGCGTGATCTTGAAAAATGTTTCGGCACGCCCCGCGCCCAGGTCATAGGATGCCTCCAAAAGCGCCTTATCCAGCCGCTCGATGGATGAATACATGGGCAGCACCGCATAGGGGATGCAGACATAGACCAGACCCAGGACCACGGCGCTTTCGCTGTACAGAAAATCGGCGCTCCACGTCATTCCCAGCTTGGCAAGTATTCCGGTAAGGATACCCCTCGTGTTGAACAGGGTGATGTAGCTGTACAGCCGGATGAGGCTGTTCGTAAAGTATGGGATCATCATCAGGATGATGAGGTTGGACGCCACGCGGCGGCTGCACCGCGACAGCATATAGGCCATGGGATAGGACACCAGCAGGATAATGACCGTAGATACCAGCGACATCCGCACACTGTTCCAGATGGAGACCAAATAAGCCTTTTCAAACAGTGAGCTGTACCCGTTGAAGGATACGGTGAATTCCACGCCGCCGTAGGACGGCCGGGTCATGATGCTCATCAGGCACACATACAGCAGCGGAAGCACCACCAGAAGCAGCGTCTCTGCGGCGTAAGGGCCTACGCTGGCCAGCACGGCCAGCCGCTTTTCTTTCTTTCTCATAGCGCCGCCTACTTCCTCATGACCGTGCAGGCGGTGTTGTCCCAGTAGAGATACAGCGTCTCGCCGCAGGTGAAGCCGTCCGCCCCAGCCAGGCGGGAAAAGCGCATCTCGTGCCCCGCCTTATCCACGCCGATGGATTTGACCATATTGCCGGTGCAGATGTTATCCGTGACCGTGACCTGTATGTCAAAGCCCGGCACAGGCTCGGCAGACACACCAACGGCCTCCGGCCGCACGCACAGGTACACCGTCTGTCCCGCTGGTACGCCGCTCCCCATACCCGTCACCTGCCCCATCGGCGTGGCGTAGGTACAAGTCCCATCGTCACCTGTCGTCAACGCCGTGGCCTCCAGGATATTGGACTCCCCGATAAAATCCGCCACGAACCGGGTGGCCGGGGTGTTGTAGATGTCGGAGGGCGTACCCATCTGCTCAATCTCTCCGGCACGCATGACGGCGATACGGTCGGACATGGTCATGGCCTCCTCCTGGTCATGGGTCACGTAGATAAAGGTGATCCCCAGCTGCTTCTGCAGCCGTTTCAGCTCCAGCTGCATCTGCTTGCGCAGCTTGAAGTCCAGCGCACCCAAAGGCTCATCCAGCAGCAGGACCTTCGGCCCGTTCACCAGTGCCCGGGCGATGGCCACACGCTGGCGCTGTCCTCCCGACATCTGGCTGATTTTTCGCTTCTCAAAGCCCTCCAGCTGTACGGTCTTCAAGGCCTGTGTGACCTTTTCCCTGATCTCCGCCTTAGGCAGCCGCTTCACCGTCAGGCCATAGGCCACATTGTCATAGACATTCATCAGCGGGAACAGCGCGTAGCTCTGGAACACCGTATTGACCTCCCGCTTATAGGGCGGCAGCGCGGTGACATCCTGCCCGTCGATGATGATGCGTCCGCGGTCAGCCTCTTCAAATCCCGCGATCATCCGCAGCGTGGTGGTCTTGCCGCAGCCGGAAGGTCCTAACAGCGTCAGGAACTCACCGGGGTACACCTGCAGGTCCACACCCTTGACTACCTCCGTATGCTCAAAGCTCTTATGCAGGTCCGCGATCTCGATGATGTTCTGTTCCATGTCCTTCCACCGCCTTTGTGAATAAAAATTCTATATATAATGCATTTATGCGGATAAGTATACACCATTTTCTGGAATTGTAAAGCGTAAATCGTGCATTTATATCATTTTGTAGCCATGCACAAAATGTATATAAATGCCGCCGGGAATTACTGTCATACTTGCGTCACCCGACGGTGGAGGACGCATTTCCTCCGTTCCAGACATCAATACCGCTTATACTTCATATGCGATATTGATGCTTCACTTATTCCATTGCCGCGTGTATAATAAGGAGTTGTTTGAAAAGCGCACAAAATAGGAGGCGGTATTTATGGCTAATTGCGCGATCGTAGGGATCAACTGGGGCGACGAAGGAAAAGGCCGCATGGTGGACTACCTGACGGGGCAGTACGATGTGGTGGTGCGGTATCAGGGCGGCGGCAACGCCGGTCATACTGTTATCAACGATATGGGCAAGTTCGCCCTGCACCTGCTGCCCTCCGGCATTTTCCGCAGCGGTGTGATGAACGTTCTGGGCAACGGCGTGGCGCTGGACTGCGAAAACCTGGTGACGGAGATGGAGACGATCCGCGCGGCGGGCGTCAGCATCTCTCCGGAGAACCTGATGGTCAGCAGCCGGGCCTCCCTGCTGCTGCCGTGGCATCGGGAGCTGGACGCGCTGGAGGAGGCGCGTCTCAAGGATAAGATGTACGGCTCCACCAAGCAGGGCATCGCGCCGTTCTACTCCGATAAGTACCAGAAGAAGACCATTCAGGCGGGCGAGCTGCTGCATCCGGAGCACCTGAAAGCGCACCTGCAGGATCTGCTGGAGTGGAAGAACCTGATCCTGCAGAAGGTCTACGGGGCTAAGGGCTACACCATGGCGGAGATGACCGCGTGGCTGGAGACGTATGCCGCGCAGGTGCAGCCCTATGTGGCGGACACGGGACGCTATCTGCGTCAGGCGCAGGCAGAGGGCAAGTCCATCCTGTTCGAGGGACAGTTGGGCGCGCTGCGTGACCTGGATTACGGCATCTATCCCTATACCACGTCCTCCAACACCATCGCCGCCTACGCGCCTATCGGCGCGGGGTTGCCCACGGCCAAGATCGACCAGGTGGTGGGCGTGGTAAAGGCGTACTCCTCCTGCGTGGGAGAAGGCCCGTTCACCTGCGAATGGTTCGGCGCTGACGCGGAGAAGCTCCGCGAGGCCGGCGCGGAATACGGCGCAAAGACGGGCCGTCCCCGCCGCGTAGGGCCTATTGATCTGGTGGCCACGCGCTACGGTGTGGAGGTACAGGGTGCGACCAACATCGCCCTGACCAAGCTGGACATCCTCAGCTATATGAAGGAGATCCCCGTCTGCGCCGCCTATGAGGTCGACGGCGAGATCACCCATGAGTTCCCCTTCCCCGCGGTGCTGGAGCGGGCCAAGCCCGTCATGGAATACCTGCCGGGCTGGTGCTGCGATATATCCGCGGTGCGGACGTGGGAGGATATGCCCCAGGCGGCACGGGACTATGTGGAGTATGTGGAGCAGGCCATCGGCTGCCATATCGGCTATGTCTCCGTGGGCGCTGAGCGGGAAAGCCTGATCATCAGATAAGTAAGGAGAACCAATATGTCTCACGATATTTACAGCTCCCCGCTGGCATCCCGCTACGCCTCGGGCTATATGCTGCACCTGTTCTCGGACGACAGCCGCTACCAGACGTGGCGGCGGCTGTGGACGGCGCTGGCGCGTGCCCAGCACCAGCTGGGACTGCCCATCACTGAAGCGCAGGTGGCCGAGCTGGAGGCCCACATCACCGACATCGACTACGATACGGTGGCCCGGCGGGAACGTGAAGTACGCCACGATGTGATGGCGCATATATACGCCTATGGTAAGGCAGCACCCTCCGCGGCGGGCATTCTCCATCTGGGCGCTACCAGCTGCTATGTCACCGACAACGCCGATCTCATCCTGTACCGGGACGGCCTCGTCTACCTGCGGACGCAGCTGCTGACGGTGCTGGCTGATCTGGCATCCTTCGCGGAGAAATATGCCGCCACGCCCACGCTGGGCTATACCCACTACCAGCCGGCACAGCCCGTGACCGTAGGCAAGCGTGCCACTCTCTGGATGCAGGACTTTCTCGCAGACCTGGAGGAGCTGGATCACCTGCTGTCTGCGCTGCGCTTTTTGGGCTGTCGGGGCACGACGGGCACAGAGGCCAGCTTCATGGACCTGTTTGACGGTGACGAGGGCAAAATCGACGAGATGAACCGCCGTATCGCGGCGGAGTTCGGATTTTCCGACTGCTTCCCGGTGTGCGGACAGACCTATCCCCGAAAGGTGGACAGCCGTATCCTCGGCTGTCTCAGCGGTATTGCCCAGAGCGCCTATCGCATGGCCAACGACATCCGCCTGCTGCAGCATGACCGCCAGCTGGAAGAGCCGTTCGAGGAGGACCAGATCGGCTCGTCCGCCATGGCATACAAGCGCAACCCCATGCGGTGCGAACGTATATGCTCCCTGAGCCGCTATTTGATGGCCGATGCCATGAACGCGCCCATGACCGCCAGCGTGCAGTGGATGGAGCGGACGCTGGACGACTCCGCGAACCGCCGCATCGCGCTGCCGGAGGGCTTTCTGTGCGCCGACGCGGTACTGCGCCTGTGCCAGAACGTAACATCGGGCCTGCGCGTCAACGAGGCCGTTGTGGATCGCACTCTGCGGGAATATCTGCCCTTCCTGGCCACAGAGAATATCATGATGGAGGCGGTGAAGCGGGGCGGTGACCGGCAGGCGCTGCACGAGATCATCCGCAAACATTCCATGGCGGCTACGGCGCGTATGAAAGAGGGCCTTCCCTGTGATCTTCTGGATCGTCTGGCAGACGATCCGGTTTTCGGGCTGACCCGGGCGGAACTGGAGCAGCTGATGACCCCGCAGCGGTATATCGGGCGCTGCCCGCAGCAGGTACGGCGGTTTCTGGACGCCTGTGCGCCGCTGCTGCATCAGGTGCAGACCACAGACGGAGATATTCAAATATAAGCCTTTCTGATCACAAAAATAGCAGCAGCCCCTCCGGCAAAAGCCGGAGGGGCTGCTGCTATTGTGAGGAGAGAATAAAGAGAGGAAAGAATATGAAGGATACAGGGAGGATCGTGCTTACACGTGCTCCAGCGCCTGGTTCAGATCGGCAATGATGTCGTCGGGGTCTTCCAATCCCACGGACATACGAATCATACCGTCGGTAATGCCGGCGGCCTCCCGCACCTCCCGGGGGATCATGGTGTGGGTCATGGCGGCGGCCTGCTCCACCAGCGTCTCCGTGTCACCCAGCGACACCGCCAGCGTGCACAGCTTCAGGCTGTTGATGAACCGCTTGCCGGCCTCCAGCCCGCCCTTCACGTCAAAGGACAGCATACCGCTGCCGCCCTTCATCTGGCGGCGGGCGATGTCATACTGGGGGTTGCTCTCCAGCATAGGATAGCGGACGATCTCGATGCGGGGATCGGCCTCCAGCCAGCGGGCCACCTTCAGGGCGCTCTCGTTATACTGCCGCATCCGGACGCCCAGCGTCTTAAGACCCCGGCACACCAGGAATGCGGTGAACGGTGCGATGACCGCACCAAAGTGCATCAGCGTGCCCAGCCGGCAGCGGCGCAGAAACTCGGTATCGTTGGACACCACCGCGCCGCCCAGGATATCGCCGTGGCCGCCCATGTACTTGGTGAGGCTGTGAATGACCACATCCGCGCCCAGCTCCAGCGGCCGGGTGTTGTAGGGTGTGGCGAAGGTGTTGTCCACGAACACCTTGACCCCGTGGCGATGGGCGATCTCCGCCACAGCGGCGATGTCCACCAGCACCATGGTGGGGTTGGCGGGAGACTCCACATAGATGACCTTGGTGTTGGGCTTGATCAGCGGTTCCAGCTGGCTGAGATCCGCCGCGTCGAACACGTCGTGCTGGATGCCGAACCGGGGCAGCCAGTCGCTGGTGACGTCCTCCGTGCCGGAATACTTGGCGCGGGTAAAAATAGCGTGATCGCCGCACTGCAGCTCGGCAAACAGCGCGCCGGACACAGCGCCCATACCGGAGGCGTAGGCCACAGCGCCGGCAGCGTGCTCCAGCGCCGCCAGCTTCTGCTCCAGATAGTCCTGACTGGGGTTGGTGATGCGGCTGTATGCAAAGCTCTCGGCGTAGTCGTCGCATGCCTTGGCCGCCTCGTCCGTGGAGTCGAAATAGAACGTGGATGTCTGGTAGATGGGCGGGATCAGTGCGCCATAGGGATCCCGGGGCTCTCCGGCGTGTACCTCGGCGGTGTCAAAGCCCACCTTCTTCGGTTCAAAATCGGGATACTTCATGATAAGCTGGCTCATAGTGACTCCTCCTTACGAAAAAATGCTGAACGCATGATGTTTCATGCGTTCAGCATAGCACATATCTCGTTCAAAGAGGAAATACCGGGAAACTATAGCAGCCCATAGTCTCAGGCTTTGGCCATCTCCAGCTGGTGCGTCAGATGGCGGAGGAACGCCTCCTCGATGGGCCGCAGCGCCTTGCCCCGGATGCCGATCCAGCCGATGTCCACTGTGTCCGCGGTGTCGATGGCCACGCAGGCCAACTCCCGGGCCAGCCGGGACGAGATGACGCCCGTGCCGATGTCGTAGGCATTGCAGCTGCGCATCAGCGCCGTACTGACGTACAGGTCGCTGATATACACCACCTTGGGCGGGTAAAAGTTGGGCAGCAGCATCTCCTCGGAGTAGAACGCCGGGGAGTCGGCGCTCTGCTCGTACACGATGCAGGGATAGTCCATCAGCTCCTCCGGCGTAACGGAGGCCCGCTGCGCCAGCGGATGGCTGTGGCTCATAAACGCGTGAGGCCGGGAGCGCAGCAGCGGGTGGAACGCCAGATCGTTGTCCTCCAGCGTTTTTTCCATATGCCGCCGGTTCACGTCCGACAGGAACAGCACCCCCAGATCGCTGTACTGCCGCCGCACATCGTCAATGACCACGGACGTCTGGTTCTGGTTGAGCCCCAGGGTATACCGGTCATCCTCCGTCTGGGCTACGAAGTCCTCAAAGGCCGCCACCACGAAGTCGTAATGCTGGCTGCTGACGAACAGGGACGGCCTGCGCCCCTCACCCCCGGCGTGGAAATACTCGTCGATGTAGTCCGCGTCCCGCAGCAGCTTGTTGCCCAGCTTCAGCAGCTCCCGCCCCTCGTTGGTGATGACCACGCCGGAGGGCGTCCGCTGGAAGATGGTGATGTGCAGCTCCTCCTCCAGCCCATGCACCAGGTTGCTGACGCTGGGCTGGGAGACGTACAGCTTCTGGGCCGCCTTGCTGAACGACCCGCACCGCTCCACCATGGATACATATTTCAACTGCTGCAATGTCATACGCGTGACCTCTCTTTCCCGCTGCTCCGCTCCTATCACTCCGGCATACCGCGCCCGCCGCAAATCCCTTTGCTTTTTGCCGCTTCACGTCAGCTGCCAAATCGCCTATTCTGTTCTTAGTATACCGCATTCCTTCCCACGTTTCAACCTTCTCCCGCCTTTGCGCGCCCCCTCGCGGATTTGACCTCTCCCGCGCCTGAAATGTCGCCCGAGCGCCCTGTTTACAGGTCACTTCCCTCGTCTCACACCGGAGTTTTGAAAAGCGATAGGTCTCGAAGATATTAAAGAGCCACAAAAGCAAGCCACGCTAAAGATTAACTGTTGTTTTTGTTATTTGAAATGCCCCCTATATTGCTTCCAGTATTCTATTTCACTTTTCATTACCAAAAAACAGGAGGCACACGTTTGTGTGCCTCCTGTTTTCTCGCACCGCAGTGCCTGCCGCTCCTGCGTCAGTCCTCCAGTTCCGTTTCGTGCTTCAGGATCGTTCCGCTGGCCGCGTCGATCTCATAATCATACTCCCTATTGCCGGATTTGAACTCGACCTCGTAAACAAGCCTGCCGTCCTCATCATCCAACTCAACATCCATATCATACGCCTTGTTTTCGCTGACGCCCGCATGGTTCAGGGCGATGGATTTTGCCTTGGCGTAACCGATATCACCGGACGGCGTGGTTTTGGAGTCGACGGGCTTCGATGCGTCACCCTGCCCGGAAACTGTACTCAACAAGTCCTTCTGCCCACTGAGTACCTTTCCCGTATAGGCATCCACCCGATATTCGAACTCGCCCCACTCCGTGTGCAGCTCCACCTCGTAGTGCGCGGGGAATTCATCGAGCTCGGGATCGATCTCCGCCGTAACGGAATTCAGTGCCGTCGTCCCGGCATACTGTTCCGCAGCGGTACGGGCCGCATCCCTGCCGATGGGCATGGCGGGCGCGCCTGCTTCGGCCAGATCCTTCAACTCCTCCACGGAGAGCTTCGCCAGCGCGTCAAATTGCAAGGCGGAGTTCAGTGCAAGCACACGGTTCACCAGCGCCGCCTTACCGGTGGAAATGCTGTTTTCCCGCGCCTGCTGTTCCAGCCCCGCATTCTGTGTAAGCGTCTGTGTCAGGACGGACGCTCTTGCTTCGCTGGTCTGCAAAACGCCATCCACCGTACTCGTCAGCTCCCGCTGGAGCTTTTCGGCCCGCGCTGTGTCGTTATCCTCCACCGAGATCATGATGGCGGAGGAAATACTGTTAAGATAGCCGTTTCGCACAAGACTGCCCACGATGGCGTTCACCGCCACATCCAGCTTCGCGCCCTTGAGATCCGCGCCGTCGCCCATATCGACAAGGATGGCCTTTGCATCCTCGTTGAGCGGTGTGCAGGCCAGCACCTTTTCGTTCCTGCTGACCTTCAGCTCAATGCTGGGGTTTACGTCCAGCGACACCACGGACGCCACCGCGTGTGCCTGCTGATAGAATATGCCTCCGCCGCCCAGCAGCACCAGCGCAAGGCAGGCAGCCGCCAATGCTGTCCACCGTTTCTTTGCCGTTTTCTTTGTTGTCATGGGGATCACCGTTCCTTTCCGCTCATCACAGCGGGAGAGAACGCCATTTACGTCGTCCGGCGCCGTTTTGTCCAGCGCTCTGGCCAGCCGCCGTTCCATCTGTTCGTTGGTCATCGGGCGTCATCTCCTTCCAGACAGCTTCGCATCTTTTTCAATGCTCTGTGATATTTCGACAGGACGGTAGGAAGCGGCAGCTCCAGCAGCGCCGCGATCTCCCGATGCTTCAGGCCTGTGAGCGCGTGGAGCAGTACGATACGCCGTTCCTCCGCTCCAAGGCTTGCCAGCGTATGCTGCAAGAGGATGCGCTCATCCGCATCCAGCCCGCACTCCTGCGCGGGAATGGCGTTCCATTCCTCATCCGAGAGCGCGGCGCGGCGCTCCTCACGCCGCAAGCGCATCAGGCACAGACTGCGGCACACGGCCAGCAGCCAGCCCATGGGAGAACCGGTGGGGCGGTACTGCGCCGCGCAGTCCCACACCTGCACATAGACATCCTGCGTGAGATCCTGTGCATCGTGGGCGTTCCTGAGGTAGGAAAGCGCAAGGCCGTACACCGCCGTGCGCGTGCGCCGGTACAGCGCCGCCAACGCCTCACGCTCACCGCCGGCGATGCACCGCAGCAGCCGCTGCAGCTCACGCCGGTCCTCCGCCGGTGCATATTCGGTTGTTATCAGCATACTGAGCATGGGCTTCTATCTCCTGTCATCCGTGTAATGCATGGAAAGGGCGTTTTATTGCATGAGAGAAAATAAAATTTCAGAGCCCTGGCGTTGTCTTTCAGTATACCAGTCAACGTGCCTTTCGTCGAGATGAAAGTGCGGAGCATCTGCTGCTCACTCTCTTTTCTCCCCGCGGGCATCTTTCATTTACATCCGGTTTGTGGTATGATGTGCTGCGATAGAATTTGTAAAAACCACGCCACACGAACGGAGACGCTATGAACCAAAAAGAACTCAACGAAATACGCCGGCGCTTCAAGCTGGACAGAAACGCCATCAACAAGATCTACGGCTGCTACGTCAACAGCAACAAGGAGATCATCTCCTATATTGACGCCTCCATGGCCCTCATGTCCCAGGAGGAACAGGAGATGTATCTGAGCCTCGTAAAAAAGGCTCTGTCCGGCGCGCTGGGCCGAAATCTCATCAACATCGAATTTTCCACCGCCCAGGTGGCCGACAGCGATGAACACCGCCTGCTGCAGACCATCCGCCAGACGGACGCCCGGGATCGCAATTCCCGCGAGACGCTGTACCGGCGCATCATCGACGCCATGGACATGGGCGAGACCAACTATCTCATTCTGCTGGCCGCCGACACCTACGACGTGCCCTATAAGGGCCGGGACGACGAGACCTTTTCCGAGGGATCGGACACGGTATACAAATACTTCGTGTGCAGCATCTGCCCTGTGAAAGCCCCCACGCTGGAGCTGAAATACAGCAGCGAGGACAGCGGCTTCCACAGCGCGTCCACCGGCCATATCGCCCTTGCACCGGAACTGGGCTTCCTGTTCCCATCCTTCGATGACCGCGCCGCCAACATCTACAATGCCCTTTTTTACAGCAAAGATGCCGCGGAGATCCATCAGGGGGTCATCGACGCGGTGTTCCGCATCGAGCCGCCCATGTCCGCCGCCGAGCAGAAGAACGTGTTCAGCACAGCGCTGGGCGACACGCTGCAGAAGGATTGCAGCTACGATGTGGTGCAGTCCGTCCACGAGCAGCTGCGGGAGCGCATCGCGGAGCACAAGGAGAGCAAAGACCCGGAGCCGCTGGCGCTGACCGTCCGGGAGGTGGGCGATGTGCTGACCAACAGCGGTGTGTCTGCGGAGAAGGTGGAGGCTTTCCAGCAGGAGTGCCGCCGGCAGTACGGCGAGGATACGGCGCTGAACCCCAAAAATATCATCGAAAGCGGCAAGTTCCAGATCACCACGCCGGAGGTGAAGATCGCCGTCGCCCCGGAGTACAGCCACATGATCGAGGCCCGTATCATCGACGGGCGGCGGTACATCCTCATCCCCGCCGACGAAGGCGTGGAGATCAACGGCATCGGGGTGAATATCCCCAACCCAACAAAAACAGACTGCGGAGGTGAACAATCATGAAACTGGCACTTTGTCAAATGTCCATGAGCGAGAACGAGACCGAAAATCTGGCAAAGGGACTTGCCGCGCTGCGGGAAGCCGCGGCCGGGGGCGCAGACCTCATCCTGTATCCCGAATTGCAGCTGCACCGCTTCTTCCCGCAGTACGAGAAGCTGGACGTAGGCAGCAAGCTCCTGACCCAGGGCCACCCCATCGTGCAGCAGTTTCAGGAGGCGTGCCGCACCCATCATATCATGGCCGCGCCCAATTTCTATCTCCGCGAGCCGGGCGGCTGCTTCGATGCCACGCTGCTCATCGGCAGCGACGGCGCATTGATCGGGCGGCAGAAGATGGTACATATCGCCCAGGCCCATCAGTTCTACGAGCAGGATTACTACACCCCCAGCGACGACGGCTTTCAGGTGTTTGACACGCCCCACGGGCGGATCGGTGTGGTGGTCTGCTTCGACCGCCACTACCCGGAGAGCATCCGCACGGAGGCCCTGCTGGGCGCTGATCTCATCCTCATCCCCACCGCCAACACCGAGGACGAGCCTGCCGAAATGTTCGACTGGGAGGTAAAGGTGCAATCATTCCAGAACAGTGCGGCGGTGGCCATGTGCAACCGCACGGGCGCGGAGGGGCAGATGGTCTTTTCCGGGCGCTCGCTGGTAACGGACGCCAACGGCGAGACCATCGCGCAGGCCGGCAGCGGCGAGACGCTGCTCTACGCCGACGTAGACATGGCCGCCTCCGCCCGTATCCGCAGCCGGCGGCCCTATACCCAGCTGCGCCGCCCGGAGCTGTATCGGTAGCCCTCCGCAAAAGCTGCCGGCATCTAAACAAATAAGTTTCACCTGCTCCAGTGTAAACGGTTGAGGCCACCCGTGAATACAGTATCCTTATTCCTACGATACCGCCAGCACGGGAATTAGTTTATTCTTTCGATTTTGGACATAAGAAAAGCGCCTCCGCAGAGGCGCTTTCTTATTCAGCTTGAAATTGTTCAGATCAGATTACTCGGAATAAAACAGTTGTCCGCATCGATCGGTATCGGCTCCTCGCACATACAGATAATACCGCCGTTGCCGCGCTTCAAGGAAGCCTTATCAATGACACTGTACTTTTTGACTTCACGGCGGTCGGGTGCAGCGCTCTTTTTGATTTCGAGTGGGTGGATGACATTGTTTTCCTCGTAATATATGCCATGTGCGCCTCCGTGATTTTAGGATAATCCGTGGTCAATCATATTTTATCATAATATTCCCATTTGAGCAAGAGCGTATACGCATTATGGCTTTTGACTTTTCTGTGAACACCCAAAATCCGACGATTGGCGAAGTTTTGTTCCGATAAACACCGTTCAAGACAGACATTTTGCGAGAAGTACGCATTTGATCAAACGTATCTCCCTGAACCGAATAGGAGACGAATAATTCGATCCAGCCGCTCCACAGGCACACTCCCCCGTCTTTGTGATGCCTGTAAGCAAGCGATGGTGTCCTGCAGGTAGTGGATCTCCGCATGGCTCGAAACAGTTTTTAAGATACTAATTCTTGTCTCCGTTTCTTGATCTTACATGGGCAGCTTCTTTACCCCGCTGATGGCCATCACGCAGATGACCTCCAGCTCACGGAGCAGCTTCGGCCGGTCTGTGTCCCGGCGGAGCGGGTGGCTGGCCGGGAGATACCCGTCAAAAAATGCCATCCGCGCATCCTGCGGCAGCTCTGTCAGTTTGATGAGGTAGTAAAACGAGCGCTGCAGAACTTCTTCCCTCTGAAACAAATATCCAACACAGCCGGAGAGCCAGGGCCGCGCCGCCTGCAAATCGACGGAGGTGTGATAGTGCATAGACCCGACTGCCAGTGCAAACAACAGCCTGTCAGCGATGTAGTCAGCCTTGACGGACGGGGGCAGTTCCAGCAGGTGCTGCGGCAGCAAAACAGACAGCGGCGTATCCAACGCCAGCAGCCTGCGGCGCTGCTGACGGAGTTCATTGTCCACTTTCCGGATGTAGTCTTCCGCCTGCACGCGATTAAGTTGTGCAGCCATAGGCATTACCTCCCAGTGTCACCGAACCGGAGAGCTTTCCCTCCGCCAGCGCGTACAGCAGCGGCTGTACCAGCGCTTCCACCGCGCCGTCTAATCCCCGTGCGCCCGTCCCCTGCGCCACGGCTTCGCAGGCAAGCTGTTCTGCCAACTCGTCCGGCAGCTTGAGACGGACCTTGTGGGCGCGGAAGAACTTCTTGTATTTCACGAAAGCCGAAAGACTGGATTCGGTCAGGATGCGCTTCATCTGTTCCGTGGTCAGCTGCTCCACCGGCACGAACCGACCGATACGCCCCATCAGTTCCCGCTCCATGCCATAGGCGCAGAAGTCCTCAGCAGTACACCGGGCAGCTATGGGGCAGGACTGTTCGTCCCGCACAAAACCAATGGGATCGGCAGGCCGCTGCACATCCTGCATACGTCCGAACGCGCCGCCGAACAGGAACAGCAGGTCAGCGGTGTTGATGGCCATGCCCTCTGCGGTGACCTCCATCCCCTCCACCAGCTTCAGAAGCGCATGCTGCGTCCCCTGGCAGTACGCCTGCCGCCAATCGGCGCCGTGAGCGGACAGCTTGTCCACCTCGTCAATGAAGATGATGGCATGCCGGACGTGGGGATGGCCTTTGAAGCCTGCCAGCAGGTCAGTCACAATGTCCGCCGCATTTTTCCCACGATAACCGGTCTCGGTGATGCCGGTGGCATCCACGGTGAGAAACGGCAGTCCTGCGATTTTGGCGGCCTCGCGGATGATGGCAGTCTTGCCGCACCCACTGGGGCCATACAGCAGCAGATTGGTGCGGGGAACAGCGTTGTCTCCGTTGGCGCGGAGCATCTGTTTCCAGACAGCCAGTGCTACAGCTGATTTCGCCTGCTCCTGTCCAATAATGGACTTATCAAGTTCCCGAATGATATGCTGCGGTGTGACCGACTGCGCGGGCGCGGATGCAGTTTCCTCTTCAGGACCGACAACCTCTTCCAAAATATGGAACGAGGTCTCCAGGCAGCTTCGGCAGACCATCCTGCCGGTAGCTCCCACCACATAGCTCTTGCCGAGGATGTTAATAACCCCCTTACACAGGGCACAGCGGGGAAAGGACTGAGAATTCTTCTTACTCATCCTCGGCCACCTCATATGTTTGAACCAAATCGTCTATCGCAACGTCCAATACCGCCGAAAGACGCCTCAGCACCTGAAGCGACGGTGTGCGCTTGCCGTTTTCATAGAGGCAGATGGCGCACTGCCGCGTACCGATCAACGCAGCCAGCTGGGTCTGGTTCAAGCCCTTGCGTTTACGGTGGTAGGCAATACCAGAGACGTTGCCGTTTGCACATCGAGGCTTTCGCCGGAAGCGCACGCCTGTGTGCTGCATATCGTATTCGGCTTCCAGCGTCTCAAACGGAATATCCCACCGCTTTTGCTGAGGACTGCCCCAGTTGGTCAATATGCAAAGAATGTAGTTCTCACCTGCGGCCAGGCAATTTTGTGCCATGCGAAGCTCCTTGGCCGTCATGGAAATGCCGTTATTGGGCGAAGAATGGATGCTGGTTTTGACCTCCAGAAACACCGGACGGGCGCGATCATCGAAGCTGAGGATGTCGCAGCCGAACTTGCCGTGCAGCTTGAAAAAAGGCATGATCAGCTGCGCCAACGCCGGCCATTTTGCGCCGACCCGTTCTCGCTCCTGGCTCAGGATAAATTCCTCCCCTTCGCGGCCGATACGCTTGTGATCTTCCAGAGGCTCAGGTGCATATACCGGCTGCGGCCAGCGGACAAAGAAGCCTGCCGGGATAGCGGTGAAATCATCCCGCAGGACGGCATCGTAAGGCAGGCCAAGATAGTCGGCCACCAGTTTATAGGCGCTGCCGCTGGGTGCAGGCGGCACTTTTTCAATGTTTTTGATGAGATACGCGTGGACGCCCACAGCATCCCCCAGTTCCTGCTGGGTCAGTCCGGCGTACAGCCGGCAGACTTTCGTCACGGTCATAATGTTCTCTCCTATATAGTTCTTCTGTGTATTCTGTGTACGTATCGTGTGTGCCTGTGCGGTACAGATGTGATGTGTATGTGTGCTGCATACGTATACCGCGTACGTACGCGGTGTATGTATGCCTGCTTACCCTTCCAGCAATGCACGGTAGTCCTCTGGGAGCAGATAGTCGATCTCAACGCGGTTTCCCTCATAGACGCGGATCTCGCGGATGGCGGCGGCCACCGTGGGTCGGTCCAGCTCCGTCAGGTGTCCCAGCGCCAACAGCTCCCTTACCCACGGCAAGTCCAGCGGGTCGTCCTGCGCCGTGCTTCGCAGCTTGTCCAGCTGGGCCTGCAGCGCCTGCTCCTGTGCATCATAGTCGGCGCGGTAGCGGAGATAATCCTCCTTGGAGATGAGCTTGTCCTGATAGTCCTCGTAGGCGCTCTGTCGGCGGCGCCGAATACGCTGCAGGGCGGCTTCCAGCTTTTGGGGTTGGTCGGTACTGGTGTGCGAGCGCTTTGCCGCGCCCTGCTGCGCCAGCTGGCGGAGGTTTTCTACGCCGGCAATAAGCCGGTTCAGGTCGTCCAGCACCACCTGCGCCAGCACATCGTGGGCAATATAGTGCTTGCTGCACACAGACGCGCCGTAGCGCTTATACGAACCGCAGGTGTAGAAGACTTTACCGCTCCAGACGGTCTTGACCATGGCCCGCCCGCAGTCGCCGCACTTGAGGAAACCGGCAAAGGGGCTGACGTTCTGCTGAAAATCCGGTGTGCGGGCGTTGGCGTTCAGCAGAGCCTGCACCCGCTGCCATTGCCCCTTTTCGATGATCGGCTCGTGGGTGTCGGACACCACCGTCCACTGAGAACGATCCTTTCGCTTTGCCCTGCCGTGCATCTGAAAGCGGTCATCCCGGCCCTGCTCCATGTTGCCGATATACATTTCATTCTGCAAAATGCGGTGGACGGTGGCGTACGTCCAGTAGGTGGTGGTCTCCAGCCGGTGGTTGTTGCGGTATTTCTCGCCGGTAAGCCGTTTATACTCGCTGGGACAGGGGATGCCCTCCTCGTTCAGCTGCTTGGCAATGCGGATCTTGCCCATTCCGTTTTCAAACAGGGTGAAGATACGCCGCACCACCTCCGCCGCAGGCGGGTCAATGATCAATCGGTTGTGGTTCTGCGGATCTTTGCAGTAGCCGTAGCTGGCAAATGCCCCGATGAACTCGCCCCGCTGCTGTTTGGCGTGGAGAGAACTTTTGACCTTCTGGGAGATGTCGCGGGCATACTGGGTGTTGAACAGGTTCTTCAGCGGCATCATCATGTCGTATGCGCCGCGGGCGCTGTCGATGTTGTCCGTGACGGCGATGAACCGCACCCCATGCTCCGGCAGCCAGCGCTCCAGATAGCGGCCTGTCTCGATATAGTCGCGGCCAAAGCGGGACAGATCCTTCACCAGCACGCAGCGGATACGGCCGCTTTCCATGTCCCGCAGCATCCGCTGAAAGGCGGGCCGCTGGAAATTCGTACCGGTATAGCCGTCATCGGCGTAGCATTCCGCTGCGGTCAGCTCCGGGTGGTTTTCGATGTACTCCTCCAGCAGCTTCCGCTGGTTGCCGATGGAGTCGCTCTCCACCCGGTCTCCGTCCTCCCGGGACAGGCGGCAGTACAGCGCCGTAGGTATCCTCTGTTCCATGCTGCTCCCCCTTTTATCTGTGGTCGAACGGTGTTACGCCGCCTGTGTGTGGGCGCGGATCAGCTCCAGTAAAAGTGCTTCTGCCGTCTGTTGCCCAAGGAAATTGCGGGTAACGGTGATCGGGGTCGGAATTTGCACAGTACTTGCCATGTGAGAGTCCTCCTTGAAAAAGCGGTATCCCAATATATGATGCAGGGAGGAAAACTATTATTTCGTGTCTTAAGTTTTCTTATAGTTGCATTATACACTAAATAGTGTACACTGTCAATAGGTGTGTGTAAACTTTTTTGTGTCGTTTGAGCGGATGTGATTGACATAGAAAACTTGAACGTTTATAATGACTGATGAGGAGGGAGTCATATGGAACTAAAGACCAATGAAAAAATCAAAATCATATTGGGACGCAAAGGCATGACTGTTTCTGACCTTGCGGGGAAGATAAATACGTCTCGTCAAAACCTAACCAACAAACTGTCACGTAATAACTTCAGCGAAAAAGAGCTCAGGATGCTTGCAGAAGCGATGAACTGCGATTTTGAGTTGTTATTTACCTTAAGGGACACGGGCGAGATAATTTAATAGCATACAATATAAGCACCAAGAGCTGTGGTTTAATAGGCCACGACTTTTGGTGCTTATATATTCGAACGGATGGACCAAAAAACACTATTTGCTGGATATATCCATAAAGCACCCGTCCGGCGCATAGGCCTCGATGACATCACCGGGCTGCACGTTGGTCAGAGTCAGTGTGATCAGCGCGTCTCCTTGACGGCTGCTTCTGCTGACAGGCGGGATACGAAGTTCCTGTCGTCCGTCGGGAAGCAGGGCAGACGACAGGCGGGTATTCTCCTTCGTGGGCGGCGGGCAGCCGTGACGATCCCGGCGGAGCTTGGAAAAAAGGTACTGCCTGCCGGTTGCGTCGGTGAAACTGCGGTAACTGTCCGCCTGTACCTGACTGGTCATCGACCGGTGCAGCAGAAATGCCAACGCGCCGGGATCATCCCGTAATCCACAGTCCTCTACGAGGTGCTTACCGCGGGTGTTGCGGAGCAGCTGCACCCCCATGGCGGATGCCATACCTTCCAGTTTGATCCGGCCGGCGTAGCCGATGGTATAAGCTCCGACAGTACAGCGGATGTAGTTGGTCAGCTCGCCGGGCGAGACGGCTTTTTGCCCCGCATCATCCTGTGATACAACGTAAGCGCTGTCTGCAAGCCGTTCTGCCGGACAGCCTTGCACCAGACAGTCCCGCCATGCGTTGATATATAACGCCCCATATGGGGAAAGCGGAAATGTATAGTCATGGGTATAGCTGGTCAGATCGTCCCGGCGACAGCGCACAAATACACACTCGCGGTTATCATCCAGCAGCAGATCACCCCATTGAAGCCCACAGACCTCCGCTGTCGGCAGACCGCTTTCCTTTAGAAGGACGGTCAACGCGGCCATGGGGTCTCCCAGCTTCTCCCAGCATCGGCTGTCCAACATAGCCTCGTATTCCACGGGGAGAACATCCGTGACAGCGGCTTCCCGCTGCAGCCGGCGATTTGTAATTTTGGGGTCGCGTTCCTGGCGGCGTATGTAATCTGCCAAAACCTTTTGGGCAGGACACACAACACCCTCTTGATGGGCAACAGTTGCCAAAAAATGGTATAATCTTTTGACGTATTCCAAACCATTTTTCCTCGGATGAAATTCGCAGAAGCGCTTGAAATCGCCTGAGGTAAGGTCTGCCAGTTTTTTGTTCTCAAAGGCTGCCGCCATTTTATTAAGCTGGTTGTAATAGGTTTTCCGCAGCTCAACACTGCGGCTTTCATCGATCACGTAGTCTGTTGCGTACAGTTCTACTGCTGTACGCAGACTCATGTCCCCCAGGGATTTCCCGCTGCGAAGGCCTATATCCAAGATAGGCCGATATTTTTTGATCAGATCCGCCGCGCGTTTCACTACAGTGCGGCGGATGACCTGCTCCTGCGTTTCCCCCTGACGGGGGCAAGGAATATACAATTCCAAGGTGGCCGCATCCGAAAACCTACGTGATTTGCTGTCGGTGCGGGTTTGCAGCAAATGTCCTGTCTGCGGATCCAGCAGTCCGATAGTGCCGCGGGACAAATATCCTGCGGCGCGTGTGGGATTAAGCGTGAAGCGGATTTTGACACCAGGCTGGCAGTCGTATATGATCGTCTGCTTGCCGGAGCGAGGCGTGACCTTAACCCCCGCGAATGGGTCGTTTTTCCTTTTCATCGTATCTCTTTTGCCTTTCTGTAGATTTTTTGTGCGTCTTCCTTCAACGTGTTATAGTATTCCTCCGTGATTTTTTCCTGTATGTCCGGCATGGTCGACTGCTGCGGTGACAAGCTCGAGCGCGTCCTGTCGGCTACTTGGATGTGTCCCGGCAGACGCACATTTGCGCGATCGTGGTCATGACATCGTATCGTTACGGTGACGGTGCTGCCCGGCGGCGTGTCTGCGGGTACGATGTATTTCTGTATAGCATGGCATACCTGAGGAGCGCTGTTGGACGCAGCAGGCGCGTATGCCGGGTGGGCGCTGTGGTCCGGATCAAGGATAATGCCCTCCAATACCTGTGCGATGATCGGCCAGTTGTCCTCACGCCTGATCCACTCCGCCCACCACGCATCCTCGCCACGGAGACGATGTCCCATCAGCGCATCCACCAGTCCATGGGGCATGACGCTCCGACCGTCGGACAGCGGCACAGATGTGCAGTTGCACAGGTAGGTGCATCCGCTGCGGCGCAGCAGATAGGCGGTCACATCGGTCAGCGCGTTGCCGCGCTCATCTGCGTCCGGCTCGGTCTGTGCTACAAGCTCCATACCACACCAATATGTGCTGTTGTATCCCAGCAGCTCCAGCTTGTTTTTGATATACCTGCTGATATCCCGAGGGTCAGCAGGGCGATAGATATCCAGGGGATGATGGGCCACATATGCATCATTGATCTCGCTGTCGCCGTATCCCTGTTTCCGGAGTGCCTCACGGCATTCACGTACAATGTCCATGGCATATTGGGGAAGTATCACCTGCCGGTAGGCATTGCGGGTTTTCATCGATGCGACGCGCTCACCACCGGCGACGTTGTGCAGCGCCGCGTACACACCATAATCCCCGCAATCAATAATTTCGCCGTATTTGGGACACGCCTCAGCCGGACGCAGCATGCATACCATCATCAGCGCCGCGCTGGCGGCCAGCGGTGTTTCGGCGGCGTCCAACCGGATCAACTCCGCCAGACGCACCAGATCATCACGCGGCAGAGCTTTGGCTTGTTCAGGCGGCACAACGCCCCCTGCCACAAATAGGGGGATCTCAATGGGCGGCAAATCATACTGCGGCAAGAGATGACGGGATGTTTCATACAGCAGGTTCGCCGCGCTAATATGTGCATTGGCGGTTTCGATGGCGTTCGCCTCTCCGCGATCGGTCCTGCTGCGTGCCAGTGCCAGATATTCCTGCTGTGCTTCCGCCAGTGCAAGCGGATCACCTATGCGGTCTAATATGCGTTGTATGAGAGGTATGCTGCGGCGTTCATAGTATGTTAACGCCGTCTTGCGTGTACTCTCAGCACGCCACTCCACAGGGCATAACTGGTGCAGCATATTGGCCGATTTTAACTCTGCATACGCCTGAGCGTAGTCGATGTGTTCACACAGTGGGCGCTGAGATGCCTCATATTTAGTGCTCGTGCGGGCAATAATATTTTTGACAGCGTCCTCCAGCGCCAGACCCGATCCCGGTCGGTAGGTCATCTGTGCAGAGATGCCGGACACCAACTGGGACTTACTGCCATATAGTACGGTAGACAGCGTCTGCTTGCCGGTACTATCCTTTGCGTATACGGCCACCGTTACCCGGCCAACGGTGGTCATCACATTTTCACGGGCGATTTCGTATTTTTTCATGCGGGGGTCGACCTCCTCAAAAAATGTCTCTATTTTGTATATACGCCCGAATCGCAGTTTTCCCCAAAAATTTTTAAAAATATCAAAAATTTTTCCAAAACTTTTAAAACCCTGTGAAATAGGAAAATGTGGATAACGCCAGGAAATGTGCGTAATTTTGATATCTGAGTGCTGCATTGACTTTTTGCACAGTGAAGTCGAGTACGGCGTTGATAAGAAGAAAGGGCCAACGGACAATGCTTTGTCCGTTGGCCCTTGCCGCTTATTAAATTTTAAGTGCAGCAGAATTCAGACTGGTGGAGCGCTCTGCGGTCTTGCTGCGGGTACTCCGCCGCGGAGACCTATTTCACATGCTTTGCGCGGTCCTGTTTTTCAAAGGGAATACCTGCCGCATATCCCACAGCAGTTCCCAGAAATGCCGCCAGTATGGATACGCCGAAATGCGTGCTGACGTATACACCGGCCATACAGCCCAACAGCGCGAAGACCAGGGGGAAGTTGCCTGCGGGACGTTCGCACTCCCAGCTGTCCCCGCTCTCCTGCCGCGCAAAGCCCATGCGGCCCAGAAGATCCTCCGGCACGCCCAGCAGCTCCGGCGAGGTCTGAACGTAGACGGCAGCCGCCTGCTTCCACAGCCACTTTTTCAGAAAGCAGCGGACGGCCTCTGCCATGTGGGAGGAGGGCGTATCCGCCCGGAAACGGCCGCTCAGCTCCACGGTGTGCGTCGTATCCGGCGGCCCGCTCAGCCGCAGCAGTCCTACGATCTCCGGTTTCTTCCCGGAGGTGTAGACCAGCCAGCCGGTACGCCACAGCCTGTCGCCCTCTGCGGCGGTCAGCGTGTCGCTGCACGCGGCACACAGGGCCTGCAGCTCCTCCGGCAGGCTCTGCTGTGCAGAGGCAATGCCTGCGCGGCTCATGGGTTCAATATACAGATGACTGCTGCTCAGCCGCATCGTATCCACCCTTTCTGCGTTCTGAAATCGAATGCTTACTTAATGCCGATCATCTGGCCGATAAATACGACCACCATTGCCACGATCGTGACGGTGACCATGAACTTCCAGACGGCCTTGGCCCAGCGATCCCAGGGGATGTTGCCGCTCATGGCCAGACCGGCCATCAGGACACCGGAGGTGGGCCAGAAGAAGTTGGTGAAGCCGTCGCCCAGCTGATAGGCCACGATGAGGATCTGACCGTTCAGGCCCAGGATGTCACCCAGCGGCGCCAGAATGGGCATGAGGATGGCAGCCTTGGCGCTGGCGGAGGTAATAAAAGCGTTCAGCAGAACGGTCACAAAGCAGATGGCGGTGGCGCTGAGGGAGTTGGGCAGTATGCCGATACCCTTGGCCAGTGCGTTGATGACCGTGTGCAGCACGTTGGCATTCTCCAGCAGTACCAGGATCGCACGGGACGCGCCGATGACCAGCGCGGAGGGGATGATCATTTTAGCACCGTTGGCGAAGCTGTTGGACATCTCGTTGCCGCTCATGCCGTAGACGATACCGCCCACGATACCCGTCAGGATGAAGATACCCGTCAGCTCCTGCAGATACCAGCCCCACTCGGCGCAGCCGATGGCGGAGACAAGGATACCGGCCAGCGTCACGACGAAGACCAGCTTTCTGCGGGTAGTAAAGGGAGGCTCTTCGCTGACATCGGGGGGCGTAACACCCTCCACGCCGTACACCAGACTTCTGGTAGGGTCTTTGTCCAGGCGGCGGGCATAGGCCAGCACGAACAGGCAGGCGATAGCGGTGAACACCGCCCAGATCACCACGCGGAAGCCCAGACCGGAGTACACAGGCAGGCCCAGAATGCCCTGGCAGAGTCCGGTGGAATAGATGTTCATCGGGCCAGTGGAGTAGCCGGAGATAGCGCCCAGCGCCACGACCATAAAGCCCAGTATATTGTCATAGCCCATGGCCGCCGTCATCATCACCGTAATGGGGATAAAGACCAGCTGGCCCTCCAACCAACCCAGATAGCCGCCGATGGCGGAGTAGATCACGGTCATGATGACCAGTACCAGCTTGTTTTTGCCCTTCAGCAGCCGCAGCAGGGCGAAGATGCCGGCATTCAGCGCACCGGTATCACTGATGATCTGGAAGCCGGCACAGACCAGCACCACCAGCATCATGATGTCCACCGAAGCGGCCATGCCCTTGGAGATGGAGGTCAGCAGGGTGCGGAAGGTGGTGGGGTTTTTCTCATCCAGATAGCGGAAGGAGTCCGCCACCACCACGTTGCGGTTTACCGACTCGTCATACTGAAAGTCGTAAGTACCTGCGGGGATAATGTACGTCAGGATCGCAGACAGGAGGATCAGCGCGATCACGATCACATAGACGTGAGGGACTTTAAACCCTTTCTTCGTTTTTGTCATGATTTTCTCCTCTTTCATCTGTTATTGGTTTATTCTTCGTGCAGGAAATCCCACATCACCTGTGCATGAACGGCCGAAGCCTTCGCAATAGCCGCCTCGTCCACGCGGAACAGGCCGCTGTGCAGCGGGTGTACCGCGCCCAGCTCCGGGTTTCTCACGCCGATGTGGTAGAACGTGCCGGGGGTCTTTTCGATGAAGTAGCCAAAATCCTCCGTCAGCAGGGTGGGATCTTGATAGACCACCAGGTTCTTTTCACCCAGCGTCTCTTTGACGGCGCTTGCCACGATGTCTGTGGTCTCCGTGTGGTTCACAACGCCGGAATAACCGTAGATCATGTCCAGATCCACCGTAGCGCCGTTGGCCTCCGCCACGCCGTGGATGACCTCGGGGACCAGCTTGTTCATCTTGTCGCGGTTCTCCACGCCGTAGGTACGGAACTGTCCCACGATCTTGGCCGTATCGCCGATGATGTTGAAGCGGCTGCCGGCGTGGAACTCGCCGATGGTCAGCACGCACGGCACAGACGGCGGCATCCGGCGGCTGGGGATGGTCTGCAGCGCCAGAACGATCTGTGCGCCTACCACCACCGGGTCAATGCCGTTGTGGGGCTCAGCGCCGTGGGTGCTGACGCCGTGGACAATGGCGGTAAAGATGTCGGAGGTGGCGTAATGGTTGCCGTATTTCACGGCGATCTTGCCGGAGTCCAGGTTGGGATCGACGTGTGCGCCGAACACCGCGTCCACATGGGGGTTCTCCATGCATCCGGCCTCCATCATGCGCCGTGCGCCGCCCCAGGTCTCCTCGTCCGGTTCGAAGAAGAACTTCACATTGCCGTGGAGCTCGTCCCGGTGCGCCGCCAGCAGCTTGGCCGCGCCCAGCAGCGCCGTCACGTGAACATCATGGCCGCAGGCGTGCATCCGGCCCTTTTCGCAGGAGGCAAAGGGCAGGCCGGTCTGCTCCTCCACCGGCAGCGCATCCATATCCGCGCGGAAAGCCACGGTCTTGCCGGGATGAGCGCCCCGCAGCGTCCCCACCACCGCCGTATCCAGCATCTGCTCCACCTCAATGCCCAGATCCTTCAGATACGCCTGAATGATACCGGAGGTGCGGAACTCCTGGTTGCCCGGCTCGGGATGTGCATGGATATCTCTGCGTATGGCGATCAGTTCTTCCTGAATGGCTTGCGCTTCGTTCAAAAAGTCAGTGTGCATAAGCGTTCTCCTTTGTCATTCACTTTCTCTGTGCCATGCATTCGGCCGTAACGCGTACCGGTCAGTTGTACTTTTCCAGGTACTTGCTGAACTCCGCCAGGCCATCCTTCAGCACCTGGGGATCGCGGAACGCGCCGTAGCCCACGCGGATGGTGCGGGGCATATCAAAGTAGTCGCCGGGCACGAACAGGATCTTCTCCTGCTCCATAGCGTCCTTGGCCAGCGCCTCGGACTCAATGTCGAAGTCGTAGTCAATGAGGCAGGTCGTGCCCATGGCCTTGGCGCGCAGGTGCAGGTGCGGCTGCTGGGCCACCCAATCCTCCACGATCTGGCGGTTGGGCATCAGAATGGAGCGGGCGCGGGCCCACATGGCCTCGTAGTTCTCCAGCGCGATGGAGGCGATGATCTCGTCCCAGATGCCGCAGCAGATGGTGTTGTAGGAGCGGCGGGTCTTCATGATCTCATACATATCATGGTCGCGGCAGACGATCCAGCCGATACGGGTACCGGCCATGGAGAACATCTTGGACATACTGCTGACGGAAATAGCCTTGTGATAGCCGTAGTCCAGAATGGAGGGCATATAGTCCTCGTCCATGCCGCGGTACACCTCGTCGCACAGCACCCATGCATCATGCTTGGCGGCGATGTCCACCACCTTCCGCAGCCCCTCGTCATACAGCGTCACGCCGATGGGGTTGTTGGGGTTGGTCAGCACGATCAGCTTCGTCTTTTCGTCGCAGGCCTTGTCCAGCGCGTCGAAGTCCAGCTCATAGTTGGCCTCGGCCTTCAGCTGCACCACCCGCGTCTCGATGCCGCTGCCCTTGGGGATGTCGTAATGCTGCTGATAGGAGGGCTTGACCACCACGCAGTTGTCGCCCGGCTCGAGCACGCTCATCAGCACCAGATCATTAGCGCCGGTGCCGCCGTGGGTGATCATGACCTCCTCGGGCTTCACGTTGCCCTTGGGGTAGATGCCGGCCACCGCCGCCTTGATGCGGGGAGAGCCGGTGGCGTCGCCGTGGTGATAATGCAGGCTCATAGTACGCATTTCCTCCAGGAAGGCGTCCAGATCCTGCCCTGTCAGTTCAAACAGCTCGTCCATACGAAGTGCGCTGACGCAGCTGCTGCCCAGATTGATCCGGGCCAGAGAGTCCATGGGGTTCAGCCATTCTTCCACACCAAACCATGCCAGTTTCATTTTTGTACGTCTCCTTTCTTTATCGCGTGATCACACAGATCAAAGGTCTGCCAGCAATCCCACGTTCTCTACGTGGGCGCGGTCGATGGCCACCTTGGCCGCTGCCAGATCCAGAATATACAGACCGGTAGCATCGAAAATGGTAGTCTGCGTATCGCTGGTCCGACCGGGGACTTTCCCGTCGATCAGATCGCCGATCTCACCGGTGATGTCCTCCGCGGAGATGACGCCCTGCTTGATGGGCAGCTCCATCTCGCCCACGCGGATGCACTGTGCCCGGTCGTCTGCATAGATGGCAGCGCCCTGGAAGATCTCACTTTCGATCTCCTGCTTCGACTCCATGTCAGAGCCGAGGCAGCTCAGATGCGTGCCCGGCTTGAGCCATTCCTTCCGGATAATGGGCTTGCGGGACGGCGTGACGGTGATAATGGCGTCACTGTCGCCCACTGCGGCGGCCATGTCCAGGGCGGCCTCAAAGGTCACGCCGGCGGCGTCGATGCCGAAATCGTCCGCCAGCTGCTGCCGGATCTGTGCCGCAAACTTCACGGCGTTCTCAGGCGCTACAGGGTCGGCAATGTAGACTTTTTCGATGGCGGGGCGCAGCAGGAGCGTCGCGGCGATCTGGAACGGTGCCTGCTTGCCCGCACCCAGGATGAACAGATGCTTTGCATCCTGCCGGGCCAGCAGATCCACGCCCAGTGCGCCGGCGGCGCCGGTACGCATACAGGTCACATACGAGGCGTCCATCACGCTTACCGGGATGCCCGTGTTGGAGTCGTAGACCATCATGATGCCGTTGAAGGGCGGCAGCCCCTTCTCCCGGTTTTCCTGGAAGTTGTTCAGCATCTTCAGGCCGTGGAGCTGTACGCCCTTGATGTAGCCGGAGCGAATGTCCATCGCTGCGTGCTCATCCACGAATTCATAGTTGACCAGCGGCCAGATCACCGATTTCCCCTGCGATTTCAGGCGGTAGACCTCCCGCACCTCGTGGATGACCTCTTTCATGGAGATGACCTGCTTGACCTGTTCACGGTTCAAAATCAAAACACTCATACACATCCCAGCCCTTCTGTGATTTTTATCTGCACGGGTCCGGCCGCGGCGGCCCTTACCCGCGCTGTTGCCGCCATTATAGCGGGCGGGCGTTGGCCCAGGCGTGGGATAAGTGTTTAAATTGCCATGATTGTAAAAAATTTATCAATCTATGTCAACTGTGGAAATCAACACTTTTCTAACGCGCCGCACAACGCTTTTGGTTTATAATCAACCATATCACCGCGAGGATACCATGCGCTTTTAATGGAGTTCTATCCGTTTCCATGCTGGACAGACGCCGTATTCTTATATACAATGGGACATCATGTAACTTAGATTCTGAACTCTGACAGGAGGATAGATCCATGTATGCGGATACCATTATCAAAAACGGACGCTGCCTGACGATGTGCGGTGATAACGAGGTCGGCTGGGTCGCCGTGGCCGGAAAGATGATCTGCGCCACCGGCGACGGTGATGAATGGCAGCGTCTGGTGCGGCCCGACACGCTGGTCATCGATGCCCACGGCGCTTCGGTGCTGCCCGGATTTATCGACAACCATTTTCATGTGATGCAGACGGCCATCAATATGATGAGCGTCGATCTCAGCGCCGCCCGCTCCCACCGGGAGCTGGGGGAGATGCTGGCCGCCGCCGAGGCCCGCGAGGGCGCTATCCTGGGCTGCCAGGTAGAGGAGTCCCAGTTCGCGGAAAAGCGGTTTCCTGACCGCTATGTGCTGGATAAATACTGCAGCGATCATCCTGTGGTGATCTTCTCGAAAGAATATCACGTCAGTATGCTCAACACCCATGCGCTGCTCTATTACAAAGTGCCGTTCTCTCTGGACGGCGTGGAGCTGGACAGCAACGCGCTGCCCACCGGCGTGTTCCGGCACAACGCCAACTATGTGCTGCGCTCCAATGTGCTCCGCAATCTGCCGGATGAGTTCCGCATGGAGGCCATTCATCTGGCCATGTCCCGGCTGCTGGAAAACGGCATCACCACCGTGGCCGCCATTGAAGGCGGCTGGCTGTTTGACGATCGGGACGCCGAGTTTATTTACGCCCACAGCGGCGAGTTCCCTGTGGATATGCCGCTGTTTTACCAGACCATGGATCTGGCGAAGGTGTGGAAGCTGGGGCTGCGGCGTGTCGGCGGCAACATCATGGTGGATGGTACGCTGGCCAGCCACAGCGCCGCGCTGATGACGCCTTACGCGGACCGGCCCGGCGACCGGGGGCGGATATTCCTGCCCCAGGACACGCTGGATGAATTTGTGCAGCAGTGCTACGAGCAGGATATGCAGCTGGCGCTGTACAGCATCGGCGACCGCGCCATCGAATCGGTCCTGCAGGCCCATGAACGGGCCATCCGGCTGGGCGGAAGCCCGGCACAGCGCCATCGGGTGGAGCACGCGATCCTGGCCACCCACGAGCAGATCGCCCGGGCGGCGGAAATGCGGCTCATCTTCTCCGTGCAGCCGACCTATGAGTATCTGTGGGGCGGCAAGGGCGGTATGTACGAAAGCCGCATCGGCGAGCGCTATCGTCGCACCAACGACTTCGCCGCTATGTTTGCCGCCGGTGTGGTGGTCTGCGGCGGCTCGGACAGCGACGTGACGGAACCCCGGCCGCTGCTGGGCATCCACGCGTCCGTGAACCGCGCCGTTCCGGAGCACGACCTCACCATCCGGCAGGCCATCGAGATGTATACCGTAAACGGCGCTTACGCCCTGTTCGAGGACAAGCGGAAGGGAATGCTGATGCCCGGGTATCTGGCGGATATCGTGGTGCTGGATCGGGATATTCTGCGTGTGCCGAAGGAACAGCTGGAGCAGACCTGTGTGACCGTCACCATCAAGTCCGGCTCTGTGCTGTACGGCCAGCAGTGAGGTGACCGCCATGCTGCAGATCAAACTGTTTGGCAAGCCGCAGGTCATCTATAACGGCAGAGATATCGCCCCCGAGCTGGGAAATAAGGGCTGCGCGCTGCTGTGCATCCTGTTCCTGCGGGGCGGCGAGTATTATGCCAGAGAAAAGCTGGCGGCATATCTCTGGCCGGACAGCTCGGCCAACGCCTCCAAATATAACCTCCGCTATACCCTGTGGAAGATCAAAAAAAGCACCGACACCGGCGAGGACAGCGAGTCTCTGATCCGGCTGGATCGGGAGTATTGCTGCATCAACCGGGACTACGATTATCTCTGCGACTTGCAGACCATCGACGAGATCGACCCCGAGACCCGCTCTGCCGACGATCTGGAGAAGGCCTGCGACGCCTTCGGCGGAGAACTGCTGGAGGGCTACTATTTCAACAACTGTGAAGCGCTGAACGAGCTGATCCTCAGCCAGCGCATCTACTACGAAAAGCGAAAGAACCATCTGCTCATGAAGGCGGCGGAGCTTTACGAGAAGAGCGGACTGCTGCAGGAGGCTGTGTGCGTCATCGAGAAGGTGCTGGAATGTGAACCGTACAACGAGCAGATGGCGCTGCGGCTTATGACCCTGTATGAGCAGACGGGTGACCGCAGCCGGGCCATTCGCTTCTTCAACGAATTCCGCAACCGGCTGGCCTCCAACCTGGAGATATACCCCGGCAGTGCCATCACCCGCAAGTACGAGGAGCTGAAGGCCGCGCCGCATACGGCGGAAGAGCCGCCTGCTCCCCAGAGCAGCACCGGCAGCCTCACCGTGCAGACCTGCTGCATCCCGGATGTCCCCTGCTTCTGGATGTCAGACGTGGTGGGAAAGGTGCTGGCCGCCACGGATAAGGCCGCTGTGCAGCAGTGGGATCGTGAGCAGCTGCGGCTGCTGAGTACGATACAGCCGGCGCTGCTGCCCTACAGCGGCGCACCCGGCAGCGCAGCCGTCACGCCGGCTGCCACGGTGCAGGCATTCCTGCAGTGGCTGCCCGCCGTGTCATCAGCACAGCCGCTGACCATCCGCATCCTGCGTGCGGACCAGATGGACAGCGTCAGCCGGGGCGTTCTGGCCTATCTTCAGCACGAATTGCCGGCGGGACTGACCCTGCTCTGTGATGTCCCGCTGTGACAGACGAATACACCACATAGAGAAAGGACGGTCGCTTTGAAAATGCAGTTAGACAGATTACTGGTCAATGGAACGATCTACACCCTGAAGTCCGAGGGCGATACGGTGGAGGCTGTGGGCATCAAGGACGGACGCATCGTGTTCACCGGCAGCGCCGCGGAGGCACGGGAGTTTACTGCGGATGAAGTGATCGACCTGTCCGGCCAGACGGTGATCCCCGGCATGGGCGACAGCCATATGCACTTCTACGCCTTCTGCCAGACGCTGACCAATGTGGACCTGGGCCCCTGCACCTCCAAGGCGGAGATGCTGGACCGCCTTCGCGCCGCGGCGGAAAAGACACCGGAGGGCCAGTGGATACGCGGCAGCAACTTCGATCAATCCAAGTGGGAGGACTGTGACAAGGACGCTCTGCCGGACCGTCACGATCTGGACGCCGCCAGCAGCAAGCATCCCATCGTCATCAAGCGCGTCTGCCTGCACACCGCCGTGGCCAATACGGCGGCGCTGGAGCGGGCCGGTATCGGCCGCGATTATCAGGCCGGCCCGGGCGGCGTGGTGGAGCGTGAGCCGGACGGCTTTCCCAACGGCATCCTGCGCGAGCAGCTGACCCGCATTTTTGATGAGATCATTCCCGATCCCATGAACGACCCGTCCCTGAAAAAGCACATCATGGTCCAGCAGCTGCGGGACATGGCGTCTCTTGGCATGACCATGATGCACACCTATGCGGCGGACATCTGGAAATATTTCGAGGATGTGGCAGACTACGATGCGCTGGATCGCGAGGGGCTGCTGCCCCTGCGCGTCACCGTGTATCTGGATAAGATCGAAAAGCTGGTGGGAAAGCCCGACCCAACGGCGGCGCAGCGCGCAGACCCCGCGTTCAAGGCGAAGCTGGGCGGCTATAAGCTATTCTGCGACGGGTCGCTGGGTTCCCGCAGCGCGGCGCTCTACGAGCCGTACGATGACGATCCCGGCAACACCGGCATCGTCGTGGAGGATCTGCCCGCGCTGGAGCAGAAGATGCTGTACGCCATGGAAAACGGCATCCAGTGTGCCACCCACGCCATCGGAGACCGGGGTCTGGACATCGTCGTGACGGCCATCGAGCACACCGTGGCGGCCCTGCGGGCGCAGGGCTGGAGCGATGCCCGCCTGGCGGAGAAGCCCTTCCGCATCATCCATGCCCAAATGGCCACGCCGGAGCTGATCGACCGCATGGCCAAACTCCCGGTGATACTGGACATCCAGCCTGCGTTTTATCTGACGGATATGCATTGGATCAAGGACCGCGTAGGCGAGGAGCGGGTCAAGACCGGCTTCCTGTGGCGCACCTATCAGGAGCACGGCCTGCTCATGACCGGCGGCTCTGACGCACCGGTGGAGAAATACGACCCCATGCAGGGCATCTATGCCGCCGTTACGCGGCAGGATCTTAAGGGCTGGCCGGCGGGCGGTTTGCTGCCGGAGCAGCGGCTCAGCGTCTATGACGCGCTGTGCCTGTTCAGCAAGAACATCCCCTATGCCACCGGTGACGCCGACTATATGGGCACTATCGAGGTGGGAAAATTTGCCGATATGGCGGTGCTTGACCGGGATATTTTCCGCATTCCCCATGAGGACCTGCTGCACGTCAAGGTCACACGGACCATGCTGGCAGGCCGCGATACCTGGATCAGAGCCTGAATACGCTTACTGCTGAACGCGGACATCTGTGTGAGTTACCTCCTCCCACTTTGCGCCGCAGCACATACAAGAGATTTCGGGATCTGAAAGACCCCCTGCAAAAGCAGCGCTTTTGCAGGGGGTCTTATGTCCAAAGTGTATGAGACCACGCCGCGCCGCAGTGCGGAACATGGCTTATTCCTGCGCCGTGGGCAGCGTCACGGTGAACGTCGAGCCTTTCCCGGGCCGGGAGAACACCGTGATCTCTCCGCCGCACAGCGCCACCACCCGGCGGACGATGGACAGGCCCAGCCCGTTGCCCCGGGTGTCCGGATATGGCGCGGCACGGTAGAACTTGTCGAAAATGTGCTGCTGGGTATCCTCGTCCATACCGATGCCGGTATCGGATACAGATACGGTGACTTCTCCCTCCCCCTGGCGCAGAACTACGGTGATCTGCCCGCCGGCGGGCGTGAACCGAATGGCGTTGGAGAGCAGATTGGACCAGATGTGCTCCGCCAGTTCCTCATTGCCGTAGTAATCCACCCGGTCCAGATCCCCCTCCACCGTCAGCCCCTTTTTCAGCCAGTCCCTCTCCTGCTGGCGGACGCACCGGCGCAGCTGTTCATCCAGGCTGTATACGGCCTTGCCGGACACGATCTCGGTGTTTTCATACTGGGCCAGCTCCAGAATGTGGGTGCTCATGGCGGCCAGCCTTTCGGACTGCTGCACGACTGTGTCCGTGTAGGTCTGCCGCTGCTGGGGCGTCAGGTCATCGTTCTGCAGCAGCTTGGCAAACCCCCGGATAGAGATAAGAGGCGTTTTGAATTCATGGGAGAAGGTGTTCACGAAGTCCATCCGCAGCAGCGCCACGCTGGACAGCTCCTCCGCCATTTTGTTGAAGCTGCGGATATACTCCGCCACCTCGCCCCGTGCCCCCCGCATTTCTACCCGCACGGAGTAATCGCCGGCGGCCACCGACTGCGTCGCCTGCATCAGCCGCGACAGCGGCGCCAGATAGCCCCGGAAAATGAACACGGCCAGCAGAACGCCCAGAATGGCGCTGACCGACAGGATAAGGATAGGCCACAGCAGCGTATAGTTCGTCTCATCCAGATGCACCAGCTTCTGCACTAAGGCGAATATGCCCAGCGCCAATACAACGTACACCGCCGCCAGTCCCAGCACCAGAAGGAACATCGTGCCCAGCAGCCGGACAGGGGGATTTTCTTTCTTCGCCTCAGTTTTCCGCATTTCCGTCCTCCCGGGGTATTCCCATATAGCCGAAGCCGCGGATGGTCCGCAGCTCAAAATCCGGATCATCCCGGAATTTATCCCGCAGGCGGGAGATGTAGACCTCCACGGTGTGTTCGTCCACATCGCTGTCCAGATCCCATATATCGTCGATGAGCTGCCGCTTGGTGAAAAGCGTCCGTGGGTAGGACAGCAGCTTATACAGCAGCAAAAACTCCTTTGCGGTGAGCTGCCATGTGTTCTGCGGGGTGATGACCTGCAGAGAACCTCGGTCCAGGACGGTAGAACCGACGGTCAGCCGCCGGTCCGCGCGGCTGCAATACCGCCGCAGCAGGGCCTCGATGCGCCAGAGCATCTCCTCCTCGTCCACCGGCTTGACCATGTAGTCGTCCGTTCCCGCCCGGAACCCCCGGCGCTTGTCCTCCTGGGTCACGCGGGCCGTCACCATCAGCACCGGCAGGTCGCAGTTCCCCTCCCGCAGCGTCTGGGTGAAGGTGATGCCGTCCATCCGCGGCATGGTGATGTCCACCACCGCCAGGTCGCACTGATAGTGCTCCATTACCTCCAGCGCCTCCACGCCGTCCCGGGCGGGACAGGGATCATACCCGGCCCTCCGCAGCACTTCGCACATTAAAAACCGGGCGCTGTCGTCGTCCTCGGCCACCAAAATCCGGAACATAGCAGCCCTCCTTCGCGTTTTTCCTTGATTTTACCATATCATCTCTTAAAAATCGAGACTTTTTGAGCTTGTGTTGAGGTTTCTCCTATATACTGGCAATATCACAAGAAAAAATAGGAGGAATACCCCTTATGCCCAGACCTGTCTGCATCACCTATGACAGCACCTGCGACCTGACGCCCCAGCTGCTGGAGCGCTTCAAGATCCGCACCGTGCCGCTGACCATCCAGAGCGGGGAGAGGGTTTTCGCCGACGACGGACAGTATACCTCGGCGGAACTGTACGCCGACTACCGCCGCAACGGCACGCTGCCCAAAACCACCGCCGTCAGCCCGGAGGAGTTCAAGAGCTTTTTCCTGCCGATCCTGGCGGAGGGATATGACATTGTCCACATCGACATCAGCTCGGAGCTGTCCTGTACCTGCCAGAACGCGGTGCTGGCGGCGCAGGAGCTGACGGAGCAGGGACGAGTTTATGTGGTGGACAGCCGTCAGCTTTCCACCGGCGGCGGACTGCTGGCGCTTCAGGGGGCCAAGCTCAGAGATCGCGGCATGGACGCCGCGGACATCGCCAAAGAACTGCGCGGCATGGCGTCTTGCAGCGACACCAGCTTCGTGCTGGATACGCTGGAATATATGTGGAAGGGCGGCCGGTGCAGCGGTGTGGCAGCCCTGGGCGCGAATGTGCTGAAGCTGAAACCCTGCCTGGAAATGCGGGAGGGAAAGCTGATGGTATGCAAAAAGTACCGGGGCTCTATGGAAAAGGTGTACCGCCAGTATATCACCGAGCGGCTGGCGGGCAAAACGGTGGTGGAGGACCATGCCTTTATTACCCACTCCGGCGAGGTGTCGGAGGACACCCTGCGGGAACTGACGGAGCTGGTACGGGAGCTGGCGCCCTTCAAAGAGGTGTTCGTCACCCAGGCGGGCTGCACCGTGTCCTCCCACTGCGGCCCGGGCACGCTGGGCGTTCTGTTCCTGCGGCAGCCGGGTCAGTGAGAAGCTGCGCGCCATAGGAACAGCAAGGAAACCTCACCAGATAAGACGAAAGCAGACACCCCCGAAGGGTGTCTGCTTTTTCTTTATCCCGAAGGCCGGTAGATCTCCGATCAGCGTCCCTCTGTGGGCGATCATCTTATGCATCTGTTTCATTTAATTCAAGATTCATCAAATCAAAATCGACATATTTTCCATCGATTTTAAAAAAGTGCGGGAACGTACACAGCTTCCGAAAACCGTACTTTTCATACAGGCGGATGGCGCGGGCATTGCTGCTGCGTACCTCAAGATTCAGCTGCTCAAAGCCATTCTCCCTGGCAAAGGCCAAAATCGCTTCCATCATAGCAGCTGCCGCGCCGCAGCCCCACCATGCCTTTTTCAGGCTGATCCCGAACACCCCGCGGTGGCTCATGCGGTTGTAGCCGCGGTTCAGACTCGCCGTGCCGATGATCTCGCCATCCACCTTGGCAAAATACTGCGCGTTGTCAGCCGATCCGCACTGTGCACGCAGGTAGTCCTGCTCCGCTTCGAGACTGAGCGGCACACCCTCCGCGCCGAAGCTGAGGTTATCCGTTTCGCCGCCTACGATCTTCAGATACTCCAGCAGCGCGGCGGCCTCCTCCGGCCGTGCGCGTTCGATCACAAACACACTGCTGCCCATCATCAACACTTCCCTTCTTCACTATTTCATCCGCGAAGTCCTGCCGCCTGCATAATGGCCTCCACCGCTTCCACCGGGTCGCTGCCCCAAATGATCTCCGTGTCTGCACACCCGGCGCTGTCCAGCAGTTCCCGCGCTTCGCCGGTCAGCAGCTTTTGATAGGCATCGTCCACCAGCTCCAGCTTTCTCAAACGATCCTCGTCTTTTGTCTCCATCCAAGCGGAAGCGGCGTCGCCGATCTCGTCCGCGCCAAGTCCTGTGTTCACACCCCAGTCCAGCAGCTTGACCGCCGCCTGCACGGCCGACAGCGAAGAGCCGGATGTTCCAATGGTCACAGTCTGGTCGATCTCGTCCAGAATGGGCAGCGTCAGCACCGACGGTTCATCTGCCGGGGTATCAGATCCGGCCGGGGTGTCCACCTCCGAGGGTTTGCTGTTGGGGGCTTCTGGCTGCCTGGTGCATCCCGTCATAAAGACGGCGGCCAGCAATATGACCGCGGTCAGCAGCATCGTGATCGTTCTCTTCCCGATTTTTCGTGTGTGTTTTGACATGATATAGCCTCCTATACTGGTTCTTATTTTGATCCCTTCAAACCTGGAATTCCTGATCCAGCCGCCAGTCCGTCCCTTCCAAAAAGTCATACCCAAGCAAGGCTTCGACATCATCCGGCTGGCCATATAATTTTTCGCTGATATCCACATCCCGCAGCGTGATCAAACGATTTTGGAACACGATTTGAAAGCTCCGTACATAGGGACACGACGTATGCTGCGCAGAACCGATGCCAACGCTCTCCGTTTCATGCCATTCAACATCCGGCAGCCGCGTATGCCAGACGGCGCTGAGCGTCGAACTGGTGTGCCCGGTGTCGACTCTGGCTTTGAACCGATACCCCGAATATTCCGGGTAAACGACAGGGCCTCGTTTGACATCAGGATCACAAAGAGCGGATGCCCTTTTTGACGTACTGGCCAGCAGCGTGCCGCCTTTCGCGGAATAGCTCCAATGGTATCGGGAAATAACATCCCAACCGAGCAGCATCTCAGCGGGAAAGGCAGCGCCGCTCTCATCGCAGAGCGCAAAGTCGTCATCGTCTGTCACGATCACCCGGAGCTTCTCTATGCAGATATCCCCAAGCCGGACATCTGAGATGACAGCGGTTTGGAACGCCCGCACCAAACCGTTATTATTTCCTGCGCGGAGGGCGTTATTTCCCATTTCGCCTCCCAGCCGCGCAAGAGCACTTCGCGCAATGACCGTCATGCCCGCGCCGGTGTCGAACAGCGCAACGGTTTCCTCATCCCGTATGCGGACATTTACGAACAGAAGGTTTTCAAATTTGCATTCCGCAAGACAATTCGTCATTCTTTCCTCCCATACTTCTCCTCCATTTCTCTCGTATCTGCACGAAACAGCTCCAGCGCCCGCGCCTGAATGCAGGACAGTGACCTCTGATCCGTGTCTGCAAACTCGCGTTTGATTTTGGCAGAAGCGGCCGCATGGCTGTCATTTATTTTACTTTCATCTGCTTCTGACAAAAACTTTTGCAGCAGGCTCAAATCGCCGGAGTAGTGAAGCTCCACCAGCTTTGCCCGGTATTCCAGCTCCGCCGGGGTGATCCCGGGGAATCGCTTCATATCCACAGTGTGCTGTGCCTCGTGCTTTAGGAGGGAAACAAGAAACCTCTCGCTTTCAAAATCATACGCCTGCTCGACGCAGTTGATCGTACCGTCGGACGAGGCCCAGCCGCCCGTACCGTACCGGCCGAAGGTCAGATAATCCATCCAGCTCCGGAATTCGAAGCCCTTGAGAATGTTGACCGTATATTCTGCCGTTCCGTCCGGCAGCTCGACGCGGTAGACGGTGGGAACGGTGTCCCGCCAGATATAAGGACCGTAATAGCCCTGCGTTTTCCCGAAAAGTGCATGATAGCCCTCCGCTTCAAACGCCGATCGAAGCTGCTCGGCCAAAACGTCTTCCTCCGCATCGGGCATATTCAGGAGCGCTCTCAGTCCTGTCAGCAGCTTGTCTGCGGCCTCCGTCTCCGGCAAGCCGCAGTAAAAGGCATCCCGGTAATAGATCTGATACACCCGCAGGATGTCGTTGAGATCGTCCGGCAATTCATATACGCGGTATTCCTGATCTTCAAAGATTGCCGTATACACGGGGAGAATGTCCTTGAACTCCTCGTGCTCACGCATATACGCAATAGCGCCCTTTATGTCTCCATTCAGGAAAAACCGACTGATCTGCATAGCTCTCCCCCTTTAGCTTTTTCATTTCCTACCTCGCCGCCTAATCAAAGTACCCGCCGCCCGATCTGTGCGGATAATAGTCCCGCAGTCTCCTGATCACCACGGCACTTACGCCTGCATGACCTCGTGGAGCTCCGTGACAGAGCAGCCCTTGCTCTCATAATAGGCAAGCATCTCCGGCAGCTTCTTTTTATCATAGCTGGTGATGCAGTCCGACAGCACGTGAACGGCATAGCCGCTTTTCGCCATATTGAAGCAGGTGGATTTGATGCAGGCCGCGGCGTCTGCGCCGGCAACATAGAATTCGGTAATGCCGTGCTCCTGAATAAACGCAGCAAACGCTTCGCTGGTCAGGGCGCTGCTTTTTGACTTGGTGAAGATATGGTCGGATACGACCTTCAGCTCCGGCACAAGCTCCGCACCATGTGTGCTGGGCTTGAACGTCCTCGTTCCTGCGGATAAGTTGTTGTGCTGTATGTAAACGACCCACAGGTCTTTTTGAACCGCCCAGTCTATGGCCCTGTTGACGTTTTCGATGATCTCCCTGTAGTTTTTCGTGATATCATTCTGCAGGTCGATCACGACCAGCGCGTTGTTTTTCATCCTTTTTTCTCCTTTTCCCCATAAAATAATAAAGGCAGCACAAACCAATTTCTCGGTCTGCACTGCGTCTGAGCGTCTGGCATTTCGATTTTTCTGTTTTACTGCCCTTATTTTTGCCGCCGCACCCAGGGCAGCAAAGCCGGGCCGACTTTGGTTTCAGGGCTTCGATCATATATACCGCCCAACCCGTTCTGCAAACCCGTATGCGCTTTCCCTCAGCATCATCAGCTGACAACGATATAAATGTTGGCAGGAAGCAGTATTCCTGTCCTCCATACCGCTTCAAAATCTTCCGTTGTCAGGACTCTGTTGTATCGCGCATCCGCCACATTGGCATTTTCTTCCATAGAGTCCACCAGATAAATGTACTGCTCGTCATAGCCCACGACGACGGCGTAGTGCGTATCTCCCGGAATGCGAATAAAAACGATGATCGGGTGTCCCTCTGTCAACCGCTGCTTCAACGTGTCAACGCTTCCATGACAGGCCGCTGCCCGATGCCCGTGCTGCTTGAAAACGTCTGCGATGCTGTTTGCAGAAACAAAACCAAACGATCGTTTCAGTTCCGGAAAAAGAGCTTCCCCATCTGTATCTTCCCCAAGATGCCGCAGGAGATAGGCGGCAGCATAGGCCGCGCATTTTCCATCTGTCTGGCAGTCGATACGATTTTCGGCACTTTCACAGAAGAATTCCTGCGGATAATGAAGGAATTCGACCTCGTCCTTCGGTGGGCTTATGTACGCGAGGAAGCATAAGGACGCAGCAAGGAACAGAAGGATCACGATCATTGCGGCCATCAGGCATCCGATGCCCTTGGTCCGCACGACCCGCGGCGCCGCCCCTACCATCTCTTCCATAGCCTGCATCCTTTCGCCGCGAAGCGCATCGCACGATGTGCATCGCACAGTGCGTATTGCTCATTATACTTCGTAAAAGCAAATTGTCAATGGCCCGTCTGATTTTATGCGTATACAGCGCGGGACATCCCATCCCTGCATTTCAGAGGAGCGGACAGAATATCTGTCCGCTCCTCTATGCCTGGATCGGTTTACATCACCTGGGCCATAACCTGACTCTAAAGTGATCTCTGCGGTCAGCTTCCGAGGGCAGCCGTCATCCAGTCACAGGACGGCATCCAGCTTTTATCCGTATAAGACGCATCCGCTACGGCAGAAAGAGTCTTTATGGTAATGTCCTGCCCGGACATGATCTGTTCCTGCGTTATCACCACGGACGGGATCTCCATCCACATCCCGAGGCTTTTGTAGTAGCAGGAAGCTGCCTCAATGTCATCATACTGTCCGGCCATCTCCAGTGCCAGTACTCTGCAGGCAAATTCTCCGTTCAGTGTCCAGTTGGTGGTGGCACAGGCCTTCCAGTTCAGTCCCTCTGCCATGAACCGGATATCCTCGTCGCAGATATCCACTGATACCATTGGAATGTCGCTGTCCAATTCTCTTAGCGCCTGATATACTCCCTGAGCATAGGCGTCATAGCAGCACCAAATAGCATCTATTTCACCTTCCTCGTACTGACGGATGGTCCTTTCCGCGACTTTCTGCATCGAGGACACAGAGTTCAGATGATCCTCCGGCGCTATTTGCTCCAGCGTCTTGATCTTGCCCACTGTCTCGTACAGCTCATAGCCGACCTGACGACGGTCAAAGGGGATAATATAGTTCTCCTCCTGCACCTGCAGAATATTGACCGGTCTATCCTTTTCCGTCTTGTCGGGGTACATGCTCAGAAGTTCCTCCACCAGGACCGCCGCAAGCCCAGAATCCCTCTGGAACAGCTGGACCACGCCGTCGATCTTCTGTGTATCACCGTTTTTATCACGGAAGGAGGTGTCAAAGGTCGCGATTTTCAGATCCGGATAAGCCTCTGTAATACCCGAAAGAAATTCCCATGCATAATCCACTCCGCCGTGAGACACCAGAAGCCCGTCATAGCCGTCCTGCGCACACTGCTGGATTTTGTTTCTCCACGCCTCGTCGCTGTCGTCACAGAAGAAAGTATCCGCCGTCATGCCAAAGGCTTCCGCCGTTTCCTTAAAGGCTTCCGACCACATTTCAAAGATGGGCGAGGATGACATATACATGATATACGCCACTTTCTTCCCATCTACAGGACTTTTCCCCTTCGAAGAACAGCCCGCCGCACAGGAAACAAGCAGGGCCGCCGATAAGAGCAAAACAATAATCTTACGCATTTCTTCTTATTCCTTTTCTCACTGAGCCTTCATCGCTTCCAAAATCCTGTTCATATCGAAGGATTTCGTCACATAGTAAACGTTGTCCTCATAGTATTCATCTGTGATCAGCAGTTCGTCTCTCTCGGAGGTATAGCCCTGCACATTGCCGTACCAGAAGATCACATCAATTTTCCCGCTGCTCAAGGCAGACAATCTGGCGTCCGCTTCAACCTGCACAAAGGTAAACGCCGCTCCCATTTTATCTGAGATCGCATTCATCAGCGCCACATTAAAACCGGCGGGCACGCCGTCTGCGGCCACATAATCCAGCGGGGGCAGATCACCCGTTACGCCCACCACGTAGGCATTCTCTTTATCTCCCTGCGAACCGCTTTCAGAACCGCTCGTCGAAATATTGGTTATATAAGTATCGATCAGCTCATCCAGAGTTCCGTCCTTCCGGAGCGTCTGAATGCCGTCCTGCAAAAGCTGATGAAGCTCCGTATCCTCCGCGCGGACCGCCATGCGTATTTCTGTAGGGACGCCGGCGCCACCGGGAGCAATGGTCAGCGAATCATCCTGTGCTTTCAAATAGCTTGCAACCGAAGCCGGCACAAGCAGATATTCAACATTTCCAGCATTCAGATCCAAGACCATTGAGGTCAGGCTGCTGTATTGCTTCCACTCGCCCAGCGCCGGTGTGGGGAATATGTCCAGATCGTTAGGCTCCTGCCAGTTCATGATGCCGCATAGAATGTTTTCCTCCTCCGCAGGGGTCTTCTTTTCGCCGCATCCCGCCATTGCAAAGATCATCGCAAAGCACAAGATGAGGCCCACAAGCACACGCGCTTTTTTCATGTCGCTCTTCCTCCTTACAATTCGATCTCAAAACAATTATTTTCGCCGTCAAAACGATACTCTATCCGCTTTGCGGTGTTTTTCAGGATCGTAACGCCCAAGTGGATCTCGTCGTCAGACTCCGCTTCAAAGGGGTCGTATTTCTTCCCCCTGCTGCGTAATTCGATAATCGTGCATTTGTCCCGCTCATCAAAGGAAATTTGTATCTGTATATCCGGAACGTCATCAGCCTGCCTGCAGTTCAGCATTTCGTAGATCAGCTCCTCCGTGCAGAGCTGAAGCCGATTGGTTTTTTTCGCGTCCAGCCCGTACCGGCTGGCAAAGCTGCGGATGCTGCCCTGAAGCTGCATCAAATCAAAGGTGCGCTCTTCGATCCTCCACGAAAGGTACTTCATCTTGTGGACAAAGTCTCTGGTTTTTTTCTTTTTCGGAGCTTCAAAAATCTCCTGTGGTGTTCCTTCCTCGTAAATTCCCTGTTCATCCATGTAGAGGATCCTGCTGGCGATCTCTTTCGCAAACTCCATTTCATGGGTAACGATGACCATTGTCATGCCCTGCTTTGCAAGAAGCCGCAAGGTCGCAAGCACCTCGCCGACCATGGTGGGATCCAGCGCCGAAGTCGGCTCATCAAAAAGCATGACCTCCGGTTCCATGGCAAGACAGCGAACGATGGCGATCCTCTGCTTCTGGCCGCCTGACAGGACATCCGGCATCGTGTATTTCTTGCTCTCCAGACCCACCATTTTAAGCAGTGCTTCCGCTTTCTTTTCCGCCTCCTCCCGTGAAAGCCCCAGCAGCTTGACCGGCGCCAATGTAATGTTATCCAGCACGTTCATGTGGGAAAACAGGTGAAATCCCTGAAAGACCATCCCCACTTTGCGCCGGATACGGTTCAGATCCTTTTGATTGGAAGTCAATTCCTCATCTCCGATGAATACGGCTCCCTCGTCCGGTATTTCCAGAAAATCCATACAGCGCAGAAAAACGCTCTTGCCGCAGCCGGAGCCGCCGATTATGACGATCCGTTCTCCCTTTTCGACCGTCAGATCCACATCCTTCAGGACCTGCAATGAGCCAAAGGCTTTGGACAATTTTTCTACCCGGATCATGCTCACGTCCTCAGCCTCCTGTTCCTTCTCCACGCAGACAATCTGCCCGCAAGGGCAAATACGCCATAGCTAAGGTAGGCCATTCCGAGATACAGCAGCAGTCCCACCAGAATCATAAAGAGCGGCTGCATCGTACGGCTGCCAATATTGTTTATGACTCTCGTCAGATCTGTGATGGTAACATAGCCCACAACACTGGTCCATTGGATCAGGGTAACGATGGTGGACTGGTAGGTTTCCTTCGCGATTTTTGCTGTCTGCGGCAGTGTGATCAGGGTAAACGCCTGCCATCTGGAAAATCCGAGAGTCCTCGCCGCTTCGACCTGCATGGCGTCCGTCACGTTGATGGCGGAATAGAAGCAGGCTGCCGTATAGGCACTCATGTGAAGGGAAAATGCCGCAACAGCCACCATGACCGGCGACACATTGCTGCCGGCAAACACCACATAATACATCAGCATCAAAAGCAGCAAGACCGGGCTTCCTCTGACGACTGCCATATACACTGCGGCGACACTGCGGACAAGCCTGAGCCTGCTTCTTCGCATGGCGCAGACAGCAACTCCGAGGAGCGTTCCGAGCAGCAATGAAAGTAGGGAGATCTGAAATGTCACCCACAAGCCCTTCAGCAATGTTCTGTATGAATCGCCAGCGATCAATGTTTTATAAATGATCTCATCTATGTGCAATCCGTTTCGCCCTCCTTTCTGCCAAAATACCGAGACAGCCGATATGTCTCATCTTTATCAAACAAACTTTCTTCTCGATGACTAACACAATAATAGCAAATCAGTCTCAAGAATAGACGAGCCTTACGAATTTGGTCGCTTTGCCGCCGAATTTGGTCATAGCTTTCATTTTGTTTTCCCCCCCGTTGCACAAAGAACGGTCAGAGCTTCCTCTGACCGTTCTTCTTCGTAATGCTGTAATTCTGTTGTCAAGCCAAGTGCCATTCGGAGACCACAGGCAAAGCTGTCCAGTTCGGCACACTCCATCACCAGGCCTATAGAATTCCCGATACAGCTCCTTCAGGGTCTCGTACATACTCATCACCTCCTGCGCCAAACAAGTATCACAGAAGAGGAGGAAAGTCAACGGGAAAGACCTACGGTGTCACCCCAAATTGCTTCACACAAGCATCACAGCAAAAACGAATTCAGCTTTTTCTGCGGTGCTGGGCTTCTGTCTTCCGTGCTGCGCGACCACGTTTTGACCGTTTGAGCCTCCAAAAACTGCACCAGCGGGGTCAAGTTCTCCTGCTCATCGTAATCTTGCAGCGCGTCATAATAGGCGCGGCGATCCTCCTCTTTGGGTCAAATGGGAGAAAATTTGCAGGCGTTCTTGGTTTTATGTATTCTTTGCTTACCGCGTCACCGTTTTTGAGCCGCGAACCTGCTTGCAATCACCGCTGTATCGAGTATATTTATCAGCAACACGATTTGCGGGAGGTGACGGCATCATCCTCCTTATGCTGGCGTTTCTGATAAGCCCAATGGGGCTTCCGATGCTGGCCGTGTGGGGGCTGGGCAAGCTGCAAAGCGCAAACGCAGCCATGAAAAACTTCATCCATAGCTAAAGCACAAGCCGGGGCGAACGCCTCGGCTTGCTTTTTCACAAACTTCGTTTTTGATTTTACTCAAAGAGATTGTAAGAACTATCTTTCCGTGTTATAATGTCTACGAACGTTAGAGAGGTGAGCATTATGAAGCACTATGAGAAGCTGCTGGAATTAGGCTGTTTCAGCAAAAACGATCTGGAGCAGATCACCGGCAGCGAAGCGGCGGCCAAATGGCTTTGCCGGGAGTATCAAAAAAAAGGCTACATCGAGCGCGTAAAGCGGGATTTGTATGTTGCCATCAGTCTGGAAACCAAACAGCCCATTGCCAACCGCTATGTGATCGCCCCTCACATCAGTAACGATGCCACCGTGTCGTATCACAGCGCTTTCGAGTTTTATGGTTACAGCAATCAGGTCTTTTATGAAACGCAAGTGACCAGCGAGAGCCGGTTCCGGGATTTTGAATACGACGGCGTGACATACCGGCGGATCGCTCCTCGCATTACTGGCGGTATCACAGAGATAAACGGCACCCGTGTCACAACGCTGGAGCGGACGGTGATTGATTCCATCAATCTGTTTGAGAAAATCGGTGGGCTGGAAGAACTTTTGCGCTGCCTTGCGCTGATTCCCTCGTTGGATGAAGGAGCGCTTTTGGCCTGTCTCGCGGAGTACGAAAGCGGCTTTCTCTATCAAAAAACGGGCTATATCTTGTCCGCCTTTGCAGGCAGTCTCGGCCTCTCTGATAGTTTTTTCGCCATGTGCCACTCGCACCTCCCGAAAGGAAAATCCTATTTATCAAACGAGAGCCAAGGCTTCATCTGGCACGAGGAATGGAAACTGTATGCACCGAAAAATCTGATGCGTATGATAGATAAAGGGGTAACAGACTATGATGCAATTTGACAGAATGACTTTGGGCAAGAAAGCCCGTGAATTGGGCTTCGTCCGTGATACCTTTGAAAAGGTCTGCCGTCTGGCCGATGTGCTGGATTTTATTCAAAAGGATGCGCTGCTTTCCAACGCGCTGGCGCTGAAAGGCGGAACGGCCATCAACCTGACTATCTTCAATTTGCCCCGGCTGTCCGTTGACATCGACATGGACTTTTCTGAAAATGTTCCCCGTGAAGAAATGCTCGCAATAAGGAAGCAGATCACGGAGCGGATCAGTAAATACATGACCGCCGCAGGGTATCATCTGAGCCAGAAATCCAAAATGTATCATGCTCTGGACTCCTTTGTTTATGAGTACCAGAATGCTGGTGGAATGAAAGACAACCTCAAAATCGAGATCAATTATATGCTTCGCTGCCATGTGTTAGCGCCGGTGTGCAGGACGGTCAATCTGCCTTGGCTGGAGCAGGAGCTTACTGTTTTGAGCGTCGATTCGCTGGAAATCTACGGTTCAAAGATCGTTGCACTTCTCAGCCGCGCAGCTCCCCGCGACCTCTACGACATACATACAATGATAGAGTATGGACTGTTTGACGAGTCGCAGAAACCCATGCTGAAAAAGTGCGTCATGTTTTATAGCGCCATTGGCTCCGACAGCGTTCCAGACCGATTCCATTTCGAGCGGATCACCTCGGTGTCCCAGCAGCGTGTCAAAACCGACCTTATCCCGGTACTGCGCCGTGGCACTTGGTTTGATGCGCAGCAGGCGCATGAACAGGTCATCGCCTATCTGGGAAAACTGCTGACACCGGACGAACAGGAACTTTCTTTCTGGACTTCGTTCAGCCAGCAAGAATATCACCCGGAGCTGCTTTTCCAAGACGCAGATATTCTCTCTCGTATCGGGCAGCATCCGATGGCGCTCTGGAAATGCAGCGATAGGCAGAATAAGCCCTAAACTGGATGATGCAGAAGAAATAGAATAGTGCAAAACGGTCTGCTTCGGTGGGCCGTTTTACTTTCCAAGGAGGTGTTCAACATGGCAACCGCGCATCTGATGCCTCTGCACACCGGCAAAGGCCGTACGGTGGGATAGGCCATCAGCGACATCATCGACTACACCGAAAATCCGCAAAGGGCGAACGGCGGCGCATTTGCGCCGTTCATCTTGACCGTTGATGGACTTGGCCAGGTCTGCTATTTTTACTTATCAAGTATTGTTGATGGCGTAACGGTGTGAAAAAAAATCATATCCCCCGATCTGTTTCAGTTTCCGTTACCAGACAGGAAAAATCCTTGGTTTCATGGTACGACGGACTGCCGCTTTACGGAAAATGCTACCTCGCCTCACCGAAAGCGCCGTGGCTTATCATGTTTCATGGCTATCGCAGTGGCGCAGAGCGTGATTTCAGCGGTGGGCTGCCGTTCGGTATCGAATCCGGCTTTAAGGTGCTGTGTGATGGGCACTGGCCCATGTTCCCGACCTATGCGCTGCTGCGGTTGGGCGGTATGCTTTACGGCGGCTTTGATTTCGAAGCAGCCTCGGCTTTCCTCGAGCAGGTTCTTGCTTAGGCCAGTTCACGCAAGAGATGTATAAAAGCATTTAAGAGCATGGGTGAGAAAGCTCGGCTTCCTCTCCCATGCTCCTATCGTTCGCGGCGTTTACATCACCTACGCCATGAGGCTGTCCATGGTCCGTGCGGCTTCATCCTGCTTCTGCCGGGTGGCGTGGGTGTAGGTTCGCAGGGTGAAGCCTGCGTCGTAGTGGCCCAGCATACTGCTGACGATTTTCACGTCCACGCCGTTCTGCAAGGCTATCGAAAACACAGTGCGCTTTATTCCCGCTCCGACAGCAGGGCCATCAGGTTCGTGCGGCCCACGGCCCGCACCGACAGGGCGCAGCCGATGAGGTAGCACAGCAGGAAGGCCAGCACCGCCAGCCACTTCACCGCGCCCCCGGACAGGAACAGCAGTCCCGCGCAGCCGATGACGCAGCCGATAAAGCATAGCAGCGCCTGCTCCAAAAAGAATGAGGCAAAAACCCGCTTGCGGGAAGTCCCCAGTCCCCGCATGATGGCGAACTCCATCCGCCGTCCGTTGACCATCAGCCACGAGATGAGGAAGCCCAGCAGGCCCACCATGGCGAACAGTGCCGGGAACAGGATGCGGCTGAAGGTGATGTACCGCCCCAGCGCACTCACCGTCTCCGTGAAGCTCTGATCCAGCAGGAGCAGCGTGGTGCGGTTGGCCCCGGCGGTGCGCACCTGGCTAAATCCCTGCTGCGCCAGATACTGCCGGAACGGCTCCAGATCATAGGCGGAGCGCAGGGTGAACGCGCACGTACCGTAGTTGGTCGTGCCGTAGAAATACTTCTCCATCTGCACACGGTCGGTGAACCGCAGATCAGGCCGTTCGCCGGGGGTCAGCACGTCCTCCTCGCCGTCCAGCCACGCCGGATCGCCCCAAAAGCCGAAGGGCACATAGATGTCCTCCGCCATGCCGGTTTGGTTCACCGTGCCCACGATACGCAGCGTCACCGCTGACTCCATGGTGCGGTTCATGGTGCTCCACGACAGCCATACCAAAAACGTATCCCCCGGCGTGAGATCCCGCTGCGCCGCGTAGTCCGCCCCTACAACGCAGGGGTACGTCTGGGCTTCGTCGCCGTACAGACCTCCGTTACCAGGCCGTAGCGCGTGGTAGAACGGCTGATAAGCACTGTCAGAGAGGAAGCTCTCGTCCCAGCCGTCCAGCCACGTCACCGCCGGGGGCTGGCTGTTCATGTAGGCGGGGGCGGCGGTGAGGCTGTTCAGCGCCACCACCTGCGGCTGGCTGAATATCCACGCCTGTCGCCGCTCCTGCCCGAAGCTGTTCTCCGCAAAGCGGGGGATCTCGTCGGCGCGCCAGTAGTGCCAGCCAAGGCTGGCTGACAAGTTGGACAGCATGCCGGACTTCCACAGCGTTCTGGCGGCATCGGCAGACACCACAAGGCCGGTGTTCCAGCGCCCATTGGTGCTCACCGCCTGCCCGGTCAGGGTGCTGCTTTCGTAGAGAGCGTCGGTCTGGCGACTCCAGCCCTCCGCCGTGGCGGCCAGCAGCCCCAAAAACAGGGACAGCACCAGCGCCGCCGCGGGAACTACCAGTGAGCGCCAGCCTCCCCGCCGGGCGGACAGCACGGCAAAGCGCAGCGGGCCTTGCCCGGACACAGAGGTGCCGTCCTTGGGCACCCGCACGGAAAGCCGTCCCCGCTTGGGAGTGTTCTGTTGCCGGGCCTGCCGCAAGAACGCCAGGCACAGCGCCAGTGCCAGCACCAGCACCGCCCCTCCGGCGGCCAATGCAGGCCAAACCGGCGCAGTCATCTCGTCGGAGCGCTCCAGCGCCATGCCCACCGCCGCCTGACTGTACCGCTGGTCCACGGCATACAGGCTTTGGGCGGCGCGGAGCGCCAGCCACAGCATACCCCGCAGGGTCACAGCGCCGATGACCGCTCCCAGCACCGCCGCGCTGCCCGCCACCACCGATGCGCCGGACAGCAGCCACAACCGGATGCCCCGGGCGGGCGTGCCCAGCGACAGCAGTACGGATACCGTCTCCTGCTGGCGTCCCACGAACAGGTAGGCGAACAGCACCAGCGCCGCCAGCGTGCCGCAGGCCGCCGCCAGTGTCACCGCCGAGGCGGTGGACTCCATGGCCTCCAGCGGTTGGGCCGCGGCGGAGTAGCCCTGATCGTACAGCGTGACCCGGACGCCGTCCGGCGCCATGGCCTGCAGGGCGTCCGCCGCCTGCCGGGCGGTGCGGTTATCCAGCACGGCCCGCCCCAGCTGATAGCCGAACAGCGGCTCACCGAAGCCGCCCTCCCCATCGGACACCCACACGCTGCCCTCATATTCCTTCAGTGCGTTAGTAACGCCCACGATGGTCAGTGTCTGCACCTCGTCCGTCACCGTCAGGTCAAAGCGGCCACTGCCAGCGGAGGTCATCCGCGTCAGGTCAATGGTGTCGCCCACCGTCAGGCCGCAGGCGTCCGCCATCGCGCCGTCCGCCACGCACACGCCCTTTTCACCGGCGGCGGGGAAGCGGCCCTCCCGCAGAGTCAGGTATCCCTGCTGGAACACCTCCAGTGCGGGAATGTCGTCGCTGGCTTCCAGCGATATATAATTGTTGGCCATCCGGCAGTGCCGTGCATACTCCGCGAACAGGCTGTCCCGCAGCAACGGATCGTCAGACCCGCTGATCTCCGCGTAGGGCTTTGTCTCGCAGCCGTCGTAAAAGTCCGTGATGACCAGGGTACGGTTGGCCATGCCTGTCTCCACGAACTGCCCGTGGATCAGATAGTGCCGCCCCTTTTCGCCCACGAAGCCGCTGTCGCCCACCTCCATGGTAACAGCGATGCCCTCCCGGCCCTCCAGCGAATACAGGCAGCGGGACACGATGGCGTCATAGCCCACCAGCACCTTTTCCTCGCTCTGATAGGTGTCGCTAGCGGCGGAGTGGATATAGGAGACAATGCCGGGGATGCTCCAGAGGTCGGTGCGTCCCTGCGGCGTCACCAGCGTGGTGTCGCCGAAGTACGTCACCAACACATAGGGGTCCTCCTCCGCGTCAACGTCCTCGGGGGAGGCGTACATCGGCACCTCCGCGTCGCCGCCCAGCAGGCCGCTGACGTGGATGCGGCAGGTCATATTGTCAAAGTCCGTTGCCACATAGCTGTCGGCCAGCTGGTCTTCGGACAGCTGGGCGAAGTCGTAGCGGGGGATGAGGTTGAAAACGGCCAGCACCGCCTGATCGCCGTAGGGGATCTCCCCCGCGCCGCGCAGGTAGCCGTCCATGGCGGCCAGTGCCCGGTCGTTCCGCTCCCAGCGCTCCACGCCGTCCACGGCGGCGATGGCATCATCATCCAGCGCAGACGCCGCCTGTCTTGCGTTCTCGTCGGCCACGCTGCCGTCGGGGTAGTCCTGCCCCAGATACTCCAGCAGCGCCACAGAGGTGTACGTCTCGTCCATCTCCGCCAGCGTGCCGCTGCAGTAGGCCCACATACCCAGGCCCAGTGCCAGCGTCAGGGCCAGGAGTAGGATCAGTGCGGTGAACAGCGCCGTCCGTCCTCTGGCCCGGAGGGTGGTGCAAACACCATTTCGGACGATCATCCTGCGGGCGGTCACTGTGCCCCCTCCCCGCCGGATACCACCGCACCGTCCTGCAGCTCCAGCACCCGGTCGGCCTTGGCGGCCAGCGCCATGTCGTGGGTGACCACGATAACGCAGTAGCCCTCCTCATGGGCCAGCTGCTGGAGGATGCGGAAGATATTGTCACTGTTGGCGGTGTCCAGGTTGCCGGTAGGCTCGTCCGCCAGTAGGATCTTTGTGTCCATGCCCAGTGCACGGGCAATGGCCACACGCTGCTGCTCGCCGCCGGAAAGCATGGTGGGGTAGCGGTCCAGCGCCGTATCCGGCAGGCCTACGCGGGCCGTCAGTTCCTTTGCCCGAGCCCAGGCCCTATGGGGATTTATGCCCCGCAGCTCCATGGGGTACATGACGTTCTCCGCCACGGTCAGCAGCGGGAACAGCCGGAAGCTCTGGTAGATGACGGCCACCTTCTCCCGCCGGTACTGCTCCAGCGACATGGCGGCGGTGCTGACACCGCCGCACAGCACCTCGCCGGAGGTGGGCAGATCCAGCCCCGCCATTAGGGACAGCAGCGTGGTCTTGCCGCTGCCGGAGCGGCCCACCACCGCGTGGAGCAATCCCGCGTCGAAGCAGTGGCTGATGCCCTTCAGGGCGTCCACCCTTTGATATTGCGTCTGATAGGTATATGTCACATTCTGAAGCTCAAGTATACTCATGATGGTCTCCCCTTGCAAAACAGCATTCGGACGAAAAATATCTGTCGGCTCGTATTATACCGGAAAACAGCGGAGGATGCAATGTGCGGGGCGATCGCGGCCTTGCATTTTGCGGCAGGATATGCTATTGTAACGACCGTTGAAATTTTCCGCCCAGATGGGGCTGTGCGAGGTATGTATGAAATTGCTGCAATGGTGCAAGGCCAACGCCATGCCGGTGATCGCGGTGCTGGCGGCGGCGGTAACGGCGGTGTTCGTGCCGCCGGACGCGGCCTACTTGGGCTACTACGATGTGAAAACGCTGTCCTGCCTGCTGTGCGTGCTGGCGGTGGTGGGCGCGCTGCGGGGCGTGGGACTGTTCCCCCTGCTGGCGCAGAAGCTGGTGCAGGTGTTCCACACCACCCGGGGCGCGGTAACGGCGCTGGTGATCATCACACTGGTGGGCTCCATGCTGCTGACCAACGACACGGCGCTGCTGACGTTCCTGCCCCTGAGCTGGTTCGTGCTGGAGCGCACCGGCCAGACGAAATGGACGGCGCTGACGTTCATCCTGCAAAACTGCGCCGCCAATCTGGGCGGTATGCTGACACCCTTCGGCAATCCCCAGAACCTGTATCTGTTCAACCACTACAGCATCCCCAACAGGGAATTCCTGTCCATCATGCTGCCGCCGTTCCTGCTGTCCACGGTGCTGATCCTGCTGTGCTGTCTGTTTTTGCCCCGCGAAAGCCTGACCGTGCCCCGGCAGGAAACGCTGCCGGACAAGCGGCGCACCGTGATATATGCCGTGCTGTTCTGCGTGGTGGTGGCCATGGTGCTGCGGGGCATTCCCTACTGGCTGGGGCTGGTCGTCATCGTGACGGCACTGCTGGTGCTGGACCGCCGGGCGCTGCGAGGTGTGGACTGGGGGCTGCTGGTGACATTCGCGGCGTTCTTCACCTTTTCGGGGAACATGGCGCGGATGGAGCCGGTGCGGGCGCTGTTCCGGCAGCTGCTGGCCCACGGGGTCATGCCGGTGGCGGCGCTGACCAGCCAGATCATCAGCAACGTACCCGTGGCCATCCTGCTGAGCCGGTTCACCGATGACTACCGGGGTCTGCTGGTGGGCGTGAACATCGGCGGGGCGGGGACGCTGGTGGCGTCGTTGGCCAGTCTCATCACCTTCCGGGAGTACACAAAGCACGTCAAGGGGCAAACGGGGCGGTTCATGGCGCTGTTCTCCGCCATCAGCTTCGGCTTCCTGGCTATCCTGCTGGCAGCCATGACCCTCTGGATGCGGTAAAAACGAGTAAGGGAGAAGCGGTGCGGCCAATGGCCGCACCGCTTCTCCCTTATAAAAACACGAGGGGGGACTTGTTATTTGCCGCCGTTGACGCAGGTGTCCGCGCCTAAAACAGCGGTCATGCGTCACGCCTGATACAGCAGGTTGGCGATGGGGTTGTACAGCAGGATGGAGACCACCACGATCACCAGCAGACCCACGGCGGCCATGACGAACAGCTGCAGGAAGGTCTTGCGCTCCTCCGGGCCGGTGAAGTTCTTCTTGGCCGTACCCAGGGCAGCCAGGATCAGCGCGCCGCCGGTGGAGAGGGGAGAAACACCGGACAGAGAGCCGCCTGCGCCCACGGCAGCCATCAGGGCCACGGGGTTGACGTTGCCGCCGACTTCAGCGGCGATGTCTACGCTCATGGGCATCATGGTGGGGTACACCACGCCCAGCGCGGAGCTGACCATGCTCAGAAGGCCTGCGGAGATGCCCATGAAGGGGGTGGCGGTGAAGGGCGTCATGATGGAGGACAGGCCGTTGCTCAGCAGGTCGATGCCGCCGGCAGCGTCCACAATGTTCATCAGTGCGCCCACGCTCAGCACCATGACGATAGTGCCCCAGGGCAGGGACTTCAGGCACGCGCCGTCCTCGGCCACATGGAACAGCAGCAGCACAGCGGCCACGAAGAAGGCGGACAGGCCGATGTTCACGTTGCAGAAGATGATGAGCACCAGCATGGCAAGGATGCCGCACAGGGAGGCAATCTGCTTGCCGTTGAACTTCTCCAGATCCCGCAGGTTCAGGGCCTTTTCGGGCGCTTTGACGCGGTAGCCCTTGAAGATAAAGAACAGCACCACGGAGAACACGATGGTCACCAGCGTCTGGCAGGCCAGAATAGCGGGCATGACGTTGCCCAGGCCGCTCTCAGCCGCGGCAGCGGTGATGATAGCCGCTTCGGGGGTGATGGGCGTCATACGGCCTGCCATCAGGCCGCATTCGCCGATCAGCGCCAGCATGACCGGGTTGTAGCCCACCTCCAGGGCGATGGTCACGCCCAGGGCGGGGATGATGGCCAGTGCGGGGACAGCGCCGGGGCCCACGCCGGCGATGACAAAGCCGGCGATATAGATCACGATGGGGATGACCCAGACCTTGTTGCCGGCCAGCGCGATGATCTTGCGGGCCAGCAGGTCCAGCGCGCCGGTGGCGTTGATGGTGGCGAACAGCAGCGTGATGCCCACCAGCGTCACAAACATGGAGGAGCTGAAGCCGCCAATCAGGTCCTTATCCGTCATGCCGAACAGGCGGACGGCGATGACGCCGGCGGCGACGGCCAGAATGCCCACGTTGATCTTGCGGACAAAGGCCAGAATGATAACGCCGAGGAAAATGACCAGGGCGATTACGTCCATAGCAGCGATCGTCATATCGTTTACCTCCTTCTCTCGCCTCAGCCGCAGCAGACGCTGCGCTTGGTGATGTTGATCTGGTGGCCGCTGTAATTGCCCACCAGCAGGGAGTGCTCGTACTGAGCGGCAGCCAGCGCCTTTTCAAAGTCCACGCCGGTCTCGTAGCCCATGCGGTCCAGCAGCCACACCAGATCCTCGGTGGCGGTGTTGCCGGAAGCACCGGGGGCAAAGGGGCAGCCGCCCAGTCCGCCCAGGGTGGTCTCCACCTCGGTGATGCCGCACTCAATGGCGGTGATGCTGTTGACGATTCCGTTGTTGCGGGTGTCGTGGAAGTGGGGACGGAAGGTACAGTCGGGGTAGGCGGCGGTCAGGGCCTTGACGGTCTCACGCACCTGCTTGGGGTTGGCCACGCCGATGGTGTCGCCCAGCGTGAAGCTCCGGATGCCGTAGTCACGCACCTTGCCGATCAGATCCACCAGACTGCTGACGGTGGGGATACCCTCAAAGGGGCAGCCGAAGGCGGTGGCGATATCCACGGTCAGCTTCAGCTCCGGGCAGTTGTCCAGCACGTTGCGCAGCTCGGCAAAGGACTGCTCATGGGTGCGGTTGATGTTGGCCTTGTTGTGGGACTCGCTGAGGGAGATGACCATATCCACGCTCTTGATGCCGGCGGCCAGCGCGGCCTTTGCGCCGTACAGGTTGGGGATCAGGGCGAACAGGTCCAGGTCGGGGTACTTCTCCACGCAGGCAGCGGCCAACTCCTTAGCGTCGGCCATCTGGGGGATGGCCTTGGGGCTGACGAAGGAGGTGCACTGGAGATGGCGGATGCCAGTGCCCACCATGCGGTCGATCAGGTCCAGCTTGGTTTCCGTGGGAACGATGTCCTTCAGGTTCTGAAAGCCGTCCCGCGGGCCGACTTCATACAGTTCAACTTTTGCCATGTGACTCTACTCCTTACTGTTACACCGGGGCGGTGTGTGATCTGCTGTGTCGGAAGTATGGCCATTGTAACAGCAGAAGATCGAAAACAGGCAATCAAAGACGTGACTACAGGGAAAGCATAGCAAAAACGTTTCAAAACAGCCCAATTGGAAATTGATGAAACAAATTACAGGAAGAAATCTGCCCTGCGGCACAGGTTTCCACAAAACCATCCGTCAAAATTTTGACATAATACATCAAAAACCAGCCGCGCCGCAGGGGCACGGCTGGTTTTGCGGCGGCTGCGTCAGCACTCCTCACCGCCCGGCGCGGTATCCTGCAGGATGCGCCAGATGGTGGTACGGCTGACGGAGAGCTTTTCCGCCAGTGTGTCGTTGGAGTATTTCATCAGCGCCTTGATCTGGAGGATACCCTGCAGAAATGCCTCCTTGTCCACCACAGGCCGCTGGGTCAGGGCGGGATGCTGCTCCAGGATCTCGCGGAAAACGGTCTCCTCGCCGATGGCCTGCAGCAGCAGGAGATACTGGACCTTGGGGGTGGCCTTCTCCACCCGGGACATGGCGATGACATAGCGGGTGCAGACCGCCTGCAGCTCCAGCAGCTCCCCCTCCCAGTGGTGAAAGGTCAGCAGCGTCAGCATCTGCTCAGACAGCACAGGGCGGTGGCGGAAGGTAACGTCGCGGGACAGACTCCGCAGAAACAGCGGGCCGATGTCCTCCCTCCGCTGGGCAAGAGACGGCAGCTCCAGCCGGCAGATGGACAGGCAGCTTTGCAGCGCGGCCGGTATGATGCGGGCCTCCTCCGGCGTCACAATGGTATAGACCATCAGATCCAGCAGCAGAGGGGCGTCCATGCCCGGGCGGAAGATATGGCCGAAGGTAAGGGCCTCCATCAGGCACGCCTGCACCTCCGGCTTGGCCAGCGCCACGTTTTTCAGGATCACGCTGCCGCCGTTGGCATTGGGCAGCAGGCCGGACACCGTTGTGCCGTCCGCCTTTTCATAGCCCAGCAGAATGTGGGGCGCGTCCTCCGCCGCGATGGACGCCAGATCAACGGTGATGCAGGGCTTCTGAGCCTGCGGCGAGGTGCTGTGCATACAGCGGGTGAAGATTTCCCGTCCCGTTCCCGCGCGGCCCACGACCATGGTGGGGTAATGGAGTCGGGCCAGATTCTGCCCCTGCTCCACCGTCTTTTTCATTATGGAGGAGACGGCGATCACATCCTCCCAGCGGCAGACGATCTGGGAAAGGGTGGGAGAAGACGGCTTTGCCTTCTTCCGGTTGTGGGACTCGGGGTACAGGGTAATGAGGACACCGATGGTACGGCGGTCCTGGGTGATGCGCTCCTGTACGCAGCGCATCATGGCGCCCACCACCAGCCGGTAGGAGTCGGAACGGCCCTGATCGCTTTTCAGCAGCGCTGCAATGGACAGATTGGGGAAGAAGTCCGTCAGCAGCTTGCCCCGGATCTGGGAGGCGGCGACGCCGGTGAACCGCTGCGCCGTCCGGTTGAACAGCTTTACACGCCCCTCGCCGTCGGTGACGATCATACCAAACTGACTGTTGTTCAGGATGGCGTTGGTGATCTCCCGGGACTGTCGGTTCTCGTGGAGCTTTCGCGCCCGTTCACCGGCGCGGATGCAGGCGTCGCGGATGGACTCCTTTCCGTAATAGACCAGAATTCCCGTCCGGCCAAGAGCGTTGGCGATCTCGTTGGCCGCCGTAGCACCGATGAAGGCGTCACAGTCGGATTGCCGGATCTGCTCCCGCAGCTCCGCAATGCTCTCGAAGGTCAGCTCCTGCAGCGGCACTTCCATCAGATCCTCCAGCGCGGGGAGGTCCGGCGGCGCGGAAAAACGGTGTCGTGCGATGCATATCCTGCGGCAGCCTCTGCGCAGCGCCTTGCGGATGGCAATAGCGTAATCGATGTAGCGAATGGTGATCTCCACCAGCGGGTCGTCATAGTGGGTGGAGAATCGGGCGGCGTTGCCCGGGCCGGCCACAAACACGCTGCACCCCAGCTGACGGGCCTCCTCCACGCAGGTATCCTGATTTTCCAGATCACTGTCCATCAAAACGTATTCCACGTCGGAGTCCGGCAGACTGTCGATGACCTCCCGGGCCACCTCGCTGAGCTTTGAGTAGCCCAGAAAGCAGACCTTATAGGGCTTTTCGGCGCTTTTTTGCAATTCTTCCATAGTGTGTACCTCCGCTGGCGGCGTTTTCTGCCGACATTTCGGCGTATTTCGTTTCACAGAAAAGAAAGTAGCACATTTTGAAACAAAAAGCAAGACATATTGGCGTCAGGATATTTCGTTTGGTCACCTGTGAAAAGCCCTGCTATCATAAAAGCCATCAAAGGCTGTGTCGGAAGCAGTTTTTGAAATGAAGGAGTATGCAACATGAAAAAAGCATTGAGCGATATCACCGTCCTGGATCTGACCCGTGTGCTGGCCGGTCCTTACTGCACCATGATGCTGGCGGACTTCGGCGCTAACGTCATCAAGATTGAAGTGCCGGGCAAGGGCGACGACACCCGCGGCTTCGGCCCGCTGAAGAACGGCGCCAGTATGTACTACGCCAACGTGAACCGCAACAAGAAGGGCATCACCCTGAACCTGAAAGCCCCCGAGGGCAAGAAGCTGTTTCTGGACATGGTCAAGAAGGCCGACGTGGTGGTGGAGAACTACCGCCCCGGCGTCATGGACAAGCTGGGCCTGGGCTATGACGTGCTGAAGGAGGTCAACGACCAGATCATCTATGGCGCTGTCTCCGGCTTCGGCTGCTACGGACCTTATTCCCAGCGCCCGGGCTATGACATCATCGCCCAGTCCAGCGGCGGTCTGATGAGCATCACCGGCGAGGCCGGCGGCCACCCCCTCCGCGTGGGCAACGCCATGGGCGACGTGCTGGGCGGCATGAACCTGACCATCGGCATCCTCACCGCCCTCCACGCCCGTGAGCTCACCGGCAAGGGCCAGCGCGTGGATGTGTCCCTGGTGGACTCCGTGGTCTCCAGCCTGGAGACCGGCACCCAGCGTTACTTTGCCTCCGGCAAGCAGCCGGAGCTGATGGGCAACCGCTACGCCTCCGCCTATCCTTACGACTCCTTCCAGGCCAGCGACGGTCTGTTCGTCATCGGCTGCGGCAACGATAAGCTGTTCACCCTGCTGTGCACCAAGGTGCTGATGCGGGAGGACCTGCTGACCGATCCCCGCTTCGACAGCAACCTGCACCGCTGCGAAAATCACGAGGCGCTGAAGCCCGAGATCGAGAAGTGGACCGTTCAGCACACCATCGACGAGTGCGTGGAGCTGATCCTGGCCGCCGGCGTGCCCGCCTCCCCCATCAACGACCTGAAGCGCGTCACCACCGATCCCCATATCGCCGGCGCGCGCGAGATGTTCGTGCCCCTACACCACCCCGTCATCGGCGACATGAAGGTGAACGGCAACCCCGTGAAGCTGTTGGACACCAAGGCGGACATCTCCCGTCCCGCCCCGGAGCTGGGTCAGGACAACACCGCCATCTACGGCGAGCTGCTGGGCCTGACCGAAGCGGACCTGGCCGCTCTGAAGGAGCAGCAGGTCATCTGAACCGAATAAAAAAGCAGCGCCTCTTTCGCTCTCCGAAAGAGGCGCTGCTTTTTGTCGGCTCAATCCTGCCGCACGCCCTGCTGCTTTTGATACCCCTCGCCCCAGGCCCACATGGAGTCCAGAATGGGCTTCAGGCTTCGGCCCAGATCGGTCAGGGAATACTCCACCCGCGGCGGCACCTCGGCGTAGACCTTGCGGTGGACAAGACCGCTCTCCTCCATGGCCCGGAGCTGGGCAGTCAGCACCTTCTGGGAAACGCTGCCGATGGACTTCTTCAGCTCACCGAACCGCTTCGTCCCCGGCAGCAGATCCCGCAGGATCAGCACCTTCCACTTGTCCCCGATAAGGGTCAGTGTGGTCTCCACCGGGCAGGCGGGCAGCTCCGTTCTCATCGTTTTTTCCATAATGTCCTCCAATAGTATCTTACAGGTAACTACAGCTTAATAAAGTAATTTAAGCCGAGTGCTGATATTACAAGCACTTTTCGCACTTTACATCGGCACAGTCTTTCGCGCACCGCACTACCTTGAACCTTCTATTCGACTTTTAGCATATCTACCGTTTTACACCATGATTGCGTCGTCCATAATTGTCTGAATGGTATTGCAGGCATCATCAAAGGAGATGTCCTTTGCGTACTCATACTCGCGGCTGTATTTCTCCCACAGCCTACGGAGCGTATCGCTTTCGCGGATCTCTTTCATAATCTCCGGGTAGTCTGTCAGGATCAAGCCGCTGCCGCGTTTCTGCGTCGTTCGTTCCAGTGCCCGGCGCAGCGTCGCCTTGTCACATTCCGCGCCGCGCAGCGCATACAGGATATGTACGTCGTAATAATCTCTCGGACGGGTATTCGCAATGTTGCGGGACAGCACAGTTTCCAGCTTTTCCGCCAAAACCGTTTCAAGGTTGTAGGCAAGAATGCTGATCGTGCGGTCATCGAACAGCAGGGAGAATGTGTATTCCACCTCGCGGGGCGTTATCATGTCGCCCGTGGTGACATCCACCGTCAGCGGTACGCTGATCGGCGGATAGTTCGCTTTCAGCGCGACCCGAATGCCGGGGTAATCGTCGGTTTCCCGAATGTCAGAGATGCCGACAACCTCAAACTGCACGTCGTCGGCAATCTGGACAGCGCAAATCTCTGTAAAGATTTTGCGGATTGCTTCATGCGTCAGGGTGAAGCCCTTGATCGTCGTGTCCAGATCCATTGTTGCCCGCGTGTCCAGTCCCACAATGGCGGAAATCAGGAATCCGCCTTTGAGAATGAAATTGTTCTTATAGGGCGAGAGCGAGATCCGTTCCAGCAGCCGTTCAAGCATATAGTTCTGCATGACGAGCTGCGCCGAGATATGCTTCTCTGCCGCTTTGTTCTTGATAAAGGCTTTCAGCTGCATCGGATTTTTTGTAATCATAGCAAAACCTCCATGTAGCGCAGCACCTTGGGCTTCACGCGAAGCTGGTCTGCGTACTGCATCAGTTTGTGAATGTTCTTATCCTTGGACGCTGCATAGCGTTTCATAGCTTCTCCGACGATCTGAACATCGCTGCCGCTGCCGCGCAGGATGTCACACAGCGTCCGTTCCAAATCGTAAACACGAATTGGATTGCCGGAGGGGGATTCAATTTGGGTTTGTCCGAACTCGTAGTTCTCCGGCACAACGCGCTTGATGATTAAATTTTCCTGCTTCAAGGACGGGGCATTGTAGCCCTTGGGAAAGGTCATCGTATATTTCGCCGGGGTACGGTCTGAATAGCCCAGCAGATACAGAGCGGTATCGTGCGAGTAGATCCCGCGCCCATACTTGCGCTGCAAGAGGTAGAAATCGTCCTCCCATGCGCTGCTCCGCACATACAGGCCGCGCCCGAAGCGGTACATCTCGCCGCTCTTAACAAACTCCTGTAAAACGCTGCGGTGCAGTCCGGCTTCCGTCACCTGCGCTGCGGTGATCGTGCCGTCCTCCGACGCTTCCAGCAGTTCTTCGATTTTCTCCTTGGCGTTCATGCTTCTCACCTCGCTTTGACAATCACACAT
>CAVGVB010000005.1:0-99193 GCA_963632705.1 bacterium
CTCACCGAGGTTTGATATTTTTTGTCAATACTGCAAATTTATCTTGACATCTGCCGGCTCTGCGTCTGTAGGAAGGCAGGAGGGTGATCACACCGGACATATATCAGAGCAGGATCGTCTGTCCCCGACCGGTCTCCTGGGCGGTATGCAGCAGCGCCGCTGCGGCGGCAATATCCTGCAGGGCGATGCCGGTGGAGTCGAAGATGGTGATATCGGAAGCGCTGGTGCGCCCCGCCGCCGCGCCGGAAATGACGCTGCCGATCTCGCAGAGTTCTCCGGAGAACACCCCGGTCTTGTAGGGTATCTCACATTCGCCCACCGCCAGGCACTGTGCCACGTCATCGCCGAACACCCTGGCGGCGGAGAACAGCGCGCTTTCCACCTCCTGCTTGCCGGTCATATCCGCGCCCACGCAGCTGATGTGGGTGCCCGGCTGCACCCATTCCGCTTTCAGGAACGGCTCACGGGCCGGGGTGGCCGTAAGGATCACGTCGCTGTGCCTGACGGCGTCCTCCAGATCCGGCGCGGCGGCGATGGCGGCGTGACAGCCGCCGCAGGCGTCCAACAGCTTTTCCACCTGCGGCACGATGGCCTCGCAGGCGGATGCCGACTGTGCCGGATGGTGGGGATTGGTCACATAGACCGTTTTGATCTGCGGCAGCAGGTACAGCGCGGCGGCGATGAGGTACGGGGCAAGTGCGCCCGTGCCGGCCATCAGCAGCGTTTCGGCATCAGGCCGCGCCAGATACTTTGCGCCGACAGCTCCTGCCGCTCCGGTGCGGAAATCGGTAATAGGCCCTGCGTTCAGCAGCGCCCGGGGCGCGCCGGTGGTCAGATCGAACAGCAGGGAAGTGCCGTACAGGGCGGGCAGCCCCTTGTCTGGATTGCCGCCAAACCAGGATACCACCTTCAGCCCGTAGAAGCCCAGTCCGTCCACATTGCCGGACTTGATGTCCAGGTCGGCGCGGCCGGGGTCAAATTCATGAAATACCATGGGCCACAGTGCCGCGCCGCCCTTGCTTTTCTCCAAGTACGCCTGCTCCACGGACTCCACCGCCATGGGGATGGTCAGCAGCTCCTTGATGACCTCACTGCTCAATACTGTCATTTCCGTCATGGTTCGCCCCTCCTTTATGCCAATGTGTCCGCGAAGGCAGCCAGAGCCGCCAACCCATCCTTGAGTGTCTGCTTATCGCAGGCGTAGCCGATGCGCATACTGCGGGGCTGCTCGAAGCAGTCACCGGGGGTAACGAATGCGCCGGTCTGATGGTACATCTTTTTGCAGAAGTCATAGGACGGCACGTCAAAATCGTAGTAGACCAGCGCCGTAGTGCCCGCCTTGGGCTTAGTGTAGTAGAAATGCTTATGGGATGCCACCCAGTCGTCCAGAATGGCCAGATTTTCCCGGACAATGGCCTGGTTTCGCTTCAGCATCACGTCGCTGTGGGCCAGCGCGAGGGACGCCACCGCGTCGTCGAACATACCGCAGCTGATCAGGTTGTAGTCCCGGTGGGACAGGAACGCCTTCAGCGCTGCCTCGTCACGGGTGGCGATCCAGCCCATCCGCAAGCCCGCCAGAGAGAACACCTTGGACATACTGCTGACGGAGATGCCCTTTTCGTACAGGTCGGCGATGGAGGGGCACCAGTCATCGGTCTGGGTCAGGTGACGGTACACCTCGTCGCAGAGGATGTAGGCGCCTACGCCGCGGGCAATGTCCACGATCTGCTGTAATTGCGCCTCGCTCATCAGCGCGCCGGTGGGGTTGTTGGGGTTGTTGATGCAGATCATCTTCGTCTCCGGCGTCACCAGCGCCTTCAGCTCCTCCAGATCGGGCAGATAGTCATTCTCCTGCTTGAGGTGCATAATGGCTACCTCCGCGCCGATGGCCTCCGGGATGGAGTAGAGCTGCTGGTAGGTGGGCATGATGCTGACCACCCGGTCGCCCGCGGAGATCAGGGAGCAGAACACGTGGTGGTTGGCGCCTGCCGCGCCGTGGGTGGGCACCACCTGCTGGGGCTGCACGGTCTTGTACAGCTTGCAGATGCCGCCGCGCAGGGCGTCGCTGCCTACGATGTCGCCGTAGGTGAGCCGTCTGGCGCAGAAGTCTGCCAGAAAGCGGGACTTGTCCTCACTCGTCAGGGCGAACAGCTCGTCCAGCGACACGGAGTCCACGCAGGTCTCCGCGATATTGAAGCGTGCGCCCACTTCATATTCATTCATCCATTCTTCCACGGCAAAAGGTTTGATGTACATAGCGTTTTCTCCTTTTCTTGTAAAAAAGTAAAGGCATCCACGACCAGATCTTATCCGGCAAACGCCGGAATACCTACGATCTGGTCATGGATGCCTTTGACCCCTCAGCCGGTGCCAAGGGAAGCATTACATTATTCAGCTTGGTTTGCATTATAGCACGGGAAATGGATTTGTCAAGAGCAAAATGCATAAATATTCATACTGGCGGGTGGTCTGCGTGCTGCAAGGGCGGAAACCTCTTGCAAAATGGCGAATGGTCGGGTATGATAGGAAAAAACGGGATGGGGAGGCTTTGCGTTGAAAAGGACACAATATTTTAAGTGGGGTCTTACGGCGTTCCTGACGGTCTGCGCCGTGCTGGTGTTTTACGATACGTTCTATCAGAACGGCGTGCTGCAGCGCTTCCTGTCCAAGCTGGCGTCCATTCTCGCGCCGGTGCTGTACGGCGCGGCCATCGCCTACCTGCTGACGCCGGTGATGTCCTGGCTGGAAAAGGTCATCGGAGCGGGATGGAAGAAGCTGTTCCCCAAGCGGGAGCTGAAGCCCCATTCCGGCGGCTTGCGGCTGGTCAGCATTCTGCTGACGGAGGCGGTGGTCATCTTCCTGCTGTATCTGCTGATGAGCGTGCTGGTCCCCCAGCTGGTGGACAGCGTGACCACCCTGATCAACAACGCCGAGGCGTATTACCGCAAGATCTACGACTGGGCCGACGGGCTGCTGGGCAGCGAAAACGAGATCGCCGTCTGGCTGGCGGGGCTCATCACTGAGCGGTACACCGACGGCATGGCATTCCTGACAGACAAGGTGCTGCCCTGGGCACAGAAGGCCGTCGTGCCGCTGACCAACGGGATCTGGAGCGGCATCCGGGGCGCGGTGGGCTTTGCCTTTGACCTGATCGTGGGCATCATCGTGTCCATCTACCTGATGGGCATGAAGGAGAAAAGCCTGGCCCGGTGCTGCAAGGCGGTGTATGCCACCTTTTCGGGAAAAAACGCGGACGCGGTGATGCGCGGCACGCGGACGGTGGACCGCATTTTCTCCGGCTTCGTCCGGGGCAAGCTGCTGGACTCCCTTATCATCGGCCTCATCTGCTTTATCGGCTGCTCGCTGCTGAATATGCCCTACACGCCGCTGGTCAGTGTGGTGGTGGGCGTGACCAACGTGATCCCGTTTTTCGGGCCGTTCCTGGGGGCTGTGCCCTCGGCATTCCTGATCCTGCTGGTCAGCCCCAAGCAGTGCCTGATCTTCGTGATCTTCATCGTGATCCTGCAGCAGTTTGACGGCAACATCCTCGGCCCGAAGATCCTGGGCAACGCCACCGGCATCTCCAGCTTCTGGGTCATTGTGGCCATTCTGGTGGGCGGCGGCTTCGGCGGCGTGCTGGGAATGTTCCTGGGCGTGCCGGTGTTCGCCTGCATACAGGAGCTGGTGAAGTTCCTGATGGATCGCCGTCTGCAGCGGCGGGATATGCCCACGGAGGCCTACGCCTATGTGGGCCGGGCAAAGGACACGAAGGCAAAAGAGACGGAGGAGGACACAAAGCATGACGCCTGAGCTGCGGGACAAGCTGCTGCATTTCTGCAACGACAACGAGCCCTTTCTGACACACAACTATATGCGCATGACTGACACCGACGACGGCACGGCCACCATCGTGCTGCCTATGCACGAGAACAGCCTGAACCGCTGGGGCGGCGCCCACGGCGGCATCCTGTTTTCCCTGTGCGACGTGGCCACCGGCATGGCCATCATGTCGGTGCGGCAGGAGATGGTGGTGACGGTGAACGCCAGCATCGACTATCTGGCCGCCGCGTCGGCGGGCAGCACCCTGACCGCCGTGGGACGGGTGGACCGCGTGGGCGAGAAGCTGGCGTTCTGCACCGCCGAGATCACCGACGAGACGGGGAAAGTGGTGGTGCGCTCCCACACGGTGATGTGCTTCACCGGAAAGAAGCTGGAGCTGTAAAAGCGTATAAAAGAGGAAGCCGCCCGTTGGGCGGCTTCCTCTTTTGTCAAATTCGTTTACAGGCCCAGACCGGGGATGTTCAGCCCGCCGGTCAGGCTGCTCATGGAGCTGTTCATGGCCTCGTCGGCCTGGCGCAGCGCCTCGTTGACGGCGGAGATCACCAGATCCTGGAGCATCTCCACATCCTCGGCGTCCACCACGTCGGGCTTGATGGTCAGGCCCACCAGCTCCTTCTTGCCGGTGACGGCAGCCGTCACCGCGCCGCCGCCTACGGAAGCGGTGAACTGGCGGCTCTCCACTTCCTCCTGGGCCTTGGCCATCTCCTGCTGCATCTTCAGCAGCTTCTGCTGCATCTGCGCCTGCTGCTGCATCATGCCGGCGCCGCCGGAAAAGCCCTTGCGGGCGCTGTATCCCTTTGCCATATCTCTGTTCTCCTTTTATTTGATTTGGAAATTATCCAGCTGCTGTCCGTTTTTCAGCAGCTCGTTCAGCTTGTCGGGTTTGTCCGCCGAAGCCTCCCAGGGCGGCGCTTCCGCCGGAGGGGGCGGCGGCACAGGCGCTTCCTCCCGCGGAGGCGGGGGAGCGGGCTTGGGCGGCGCGGGACGCTTGGCCGGTGCGGCGGTAAGCTGGCCCACACGGAACTGTACCCGGACGGGATGTCCCACCTCGTTGGAGGTCACGTCCCGCAGCACGGCGGTGACGGTGTCGCAGTCCAGCTGGTGCATGGTGAAATCGTCCCGGCAGACCACGGACAGGCAGTCGCCCTCCAGCACGCCCCGGGCCATGTTCAGCATGACGCGGAACTGCACCGGCAGGCGGCCCTTGTAGTGGTCGATGAGTTTGCTCCACAGGGCGTCGTCGCCGCTGACGGCCGGCGCGGCGGGAGCGGTCTCTTTTTTCGCGGGCCGGGGCGGGGCAGGTACGTCGAACACCCGGCGGCGCTCGTCCTCCGCTTCGGGAGGCTCGTCCGGCAGCGGCGGCTCATCCGGCAGGGGAGGGCGCTCCTCCCGGACCGGGGCGGGTGCGGGACGGGTCGGCGCGGGCTGCGGCGCGGCTGGCGCGGCGGCGGGAATGCCCCGTTTCACCGCGTCCTCCAGGGCGCTGACGCGGTCCATCAGCGCGGACACGTCGCCGTTCAGACTCTCGTCGCACAGCCGCAGCAGGCACAGCTCCGCGTCGGTGCGCTGGCGGATGCTGTCCGGCAGGGCGGCGGCGCAGCGCTGGATGGTCTCGGTCATATACAGCAGGCGGCTCATGGGCACGTCGCGGCCCAGGTCCGCCAGGGTCTTGCGGTCATATACGCCGCTGAGCAGGGCTGCGCCGCCCTCCGGCGCGGCCTTCATCACCGTCATATCCCGGCACAGGTCGCTGAGCTCGCCCAGCAGGGAGGTCACGTCCTTGCCATTGCGGTACAGCTGGTCCAGCAGGGCCAGGGCGTCGCCGCTCTGGCGGCCCAGCAGCAGCCGCTGTAATTGCAGCGTTTGGGTGCTGCCCGCCAGGCCCAGGGTATCCAGCACGGCGGGGGCGTCGATGACGCCGGAGGCGGCACGGCACTGGTCCAGCAGACTCAGGGCGTCGCGGAGCGCGCCGTTGGCCATGCGGGCCAGCAGCTCCGCGCCGTCGGCGGTCAGGTCGATGTGCTCAGCCTGTGCCACCTTCAGCAGCTGCTGTTCCATGTCCCGGGGCAGGATGCGCTTGAAGGAGAACCGCTGGCAGCGGGACAGGATGGTGGCCGGGACTTTTTGCAGCTCGGTGGTGGCCAGAATGAACAGAAGGTGCTCCGGCGGCTCTTCCATGATCTTCAGCAGGGCGTTGAACGCGTCCTTGGAGAGCATATGGACCTCGTCGATGATATACACCCGCTTCGTCAGCACGGAGGGGGGATACACCGCCTCCTCCCGCAGGGAGCGGGCGTCGCTGACGCTGCCGTTGGAGGCGGCGTCCAGCTCGGTCACGTCCAGCAGCGAGCCGTCGTCGATGCCGCGGCAGGCGGCGCACTGGTTGCAGGGCGCGCCGTCCACGGGGTGCTCACAGTTGACGGCCTTGGCCAGAATTCGGGCGCAGGTGGTCTTGCCTGTGCCCCGCGTGCCGGTGAAGAGGTAGGCGTGGCCCACCGTGCCGTCCGCCACCTGGCGCTGGAGCGTGTCGGTGATATGGGACTGCCCCACCACCTCGGAGAAGGTCTTGGGACGGTATTTTCGATACAGCGCCTGGTACACGGGCACACCTCCCGGCAACGTGAAATGAAAAAAGAACGTCCTCCGCCCGCAGCCACAGGGCCGGCGCCCTCGCGGCACATGGATGATCCCTCTTAATGCTGCTCGGTTCCCCGCCTGACATGATTCGTGGGTATCCATTGCGCGAGACCGGCCCCGCAGCTGCTGGCGGAGGACAAGTTCGTGACAACTATTGTACTACATAACTTGCCGGTTGGCAACTGTTTTTTACCGACAGGTCACGTCAGCAGCGTCCAGACCCCGTGAATGGCCATACACAGGGCCGCGCCCATGGCGGTGGGCAGCGCCGCCGCCAGCAGCGTCCAGCGCCATAAACCGGTTTCCCGGCGGATGGTCAGGCACGTCGTGCCGCAGGGGAAGTGGAGCAGGCACAGCACCATCATGCACACCGCCGTCTCCGCCGTCCAGCCCTGACCGGCCAGCAGCTGGCCCAGGGCGGCCGTGCCGCCGGTCTCCACCAGGCTGCCGGTGTGCAGATAGCCCATCAGCAGCGCCGGGAGGACGATCTCGTTGGCGGGAAAGCCCAGCAGGAACGCCGTCAGCACCATGCCGTCCAGACCCATGAGGAGGCCCAGGGGGTCGAAAAAGGCGGCAGCGTGGGACAGCAGGCTGACGCCGCCGGCGGTGACGTTGGCCAGCGTCCAGATCACCAGCCCCGCCGGGGCGGCCACCGTTACGGCCCGGCCCAGCACGAACAGCGTGCGGTCCAGCAGGGAGCGGACCAGCACCTGCCCCACCCGGGGCATACGGTAGGGCGGCAGCTCCAGGGTGAAGGCGGAGGGCTGTCCCCGCAGGACGGTGGCGGTGAGCAGGCGGGTGGCCAGCAGCGTCATGACCACCGCCAGCAGCAGGCAGGCCAGAAACGTCCCGGCGGCGGCCCATGAGCCGCCTGTGCCGCTCCACAGCAGCAGGGACAGCAGGATCAGCGTGGGCAGGCGGCCGTTGCAGGGGATAAAGGCGTTGGTGAGGATGGCGGCCAGCCGCTCCCGGGGGCTGTCGATGATGCGGCAGCCCATGACGCCGCAGGCGTTGCACCCCAGGCCCATGCACATGGTGAGACTTTGCCGGCCGCTGCCGCCGGCGGCCCGGAAGAAGCGGTCACAGGCGAAGGCGATGCGGGGCAGCAGCCCGGCGTCCTCCAGCAGGGTGAACAGGGGGAAGAAGATGGCCATGGGCGGCAGCATCACCGCCACCACCCAGGCGGCGGTGCGGTAGATGCCGTCCACCACCGCGCCCTGCACCCACCAGGGGGCGGCGGCCAGCAGCTGCCGCAGCGGCGTTTGCAGGGCCATCAGGCCGCGGCTCAGCAGGGCGGAGGGGGCGTTGGCGCCCCACAGCGTCAGCCAGAACACCAGTCCCAGCAGGGCCAGCATCACCGGCAGAGATGTCCAGCGGCCTGTGACGATGCGGTCGATGCGGCGGTCACGGCGATGGATGTCCGCCGTATGGGGCAGGCAGCCGTCAGCGATAGCGGCGGCCCGGGCGGCCACCGCTTCCGGATCGCCGCCGTCCAGGTCTGTCCAGGGGGCGGGCGGCGCGTCGTTCCGTGCCATATCCGCCATGGCTCGGCGCAGGTCGTCCAGCCCCGCGCCGTCCCGTGCGGTGGTCTCCACCACCGGCACGCCCAGTGCTGCCGCCAGAGCGGCGGTGTCCGGGGCGGCGTGCTTTTTTCGGGCTTCATCCATCAGGTTGACGCACACCACCAGCCGCCCGGTGCGGCAGCGGAGCTGCACCGCCAGCTGCAAATTCCGCCGCAGGCAGGTGGCGTCCGCAACCAGCACCGTCACGTCCGCCTCACCCCGGCGGAGAAATTCGTCCGTCACCGCCTCCTCCGGCGAGTGGGCGTACAGGGAGTATGTGCCGGGCAGGTCCACCAGCCGGAATGCCGCGCCGCCGCAGACGCAGCGGCCCTCCGCTGCCGCCACCGTTTTGCCGCACCAGTTGCCGGTGTGCTGGTGCAGGCCCGTCAGGGCGTTGAACACCGTGGACTTGCCCACGTTGGGGTTGCCCGCCAGCGCCGCCGTGTATCGCTCCATATCGCGTCCCCTCCTTTTCCGCCATATCTTATGCGGGGAAGGCCCGCGGGGTTAAAAGAACAAAAAGAAAAGCGGCCCAGTGGGCCGCTTTTCTTTTTGTAAAAGGAGAGAGAATAACAATGGTCTTGGATATGTTCTTCGTACAAGCATATCATACAGGGCGGGGACGGGGAAGTCAATGGGATTGACAAGCAATTCACAAATTGTTTACAGGCCGCCGCCGGATGCTCCCTTGACAATAAAAAATGTTCGTGGTAGTATTTAGCACACTAATAGTTCGCGTACTAAATATTTAAAAGAAGGAGGGGCTGCCATGAAGGACATTCTGGCGGAAAGACCCGCCCACTTCGGGCCGCTGTTCGGCTACTGCGACCACCAGGTACAGAAGCTCATGAACCGGCTGCTGCGGCAGTACGACGTGTCGCCCATGCAGTGCCGCACCCTGACGTTCCTCCACGAAGCAGAGGGCGAGGTGAACCAGAAGGCGCTGGAGAAGCACCTGATGGTGAAGCCCAGCACCGTCAACGGCATCGTGGATCGGCTGGAGGAGAAGGGAATGCTGCGGCGGACGGCCAGCAAGACGGACGGGCGCTGCCGCATCCTGGAGCTGACGGACCAGGGGATGCAGTTTTACGACAACTTTACCGCCGTGGTGCGTCAGGTGAACACACGGCTGGAGCGGGATTTCACCGACGAGGAGAAGGAGCTGCTGCTCAGCTTCCTGATGCGGGTGGCCCGCAATCTGGCAGAGGAGGAATTTGACCCATGCTGAAAAAACTGGCCCGGTATACCAAGGGCTACGGAATTTATATTTTACTGGGCGTGCTGTGCTCCGTGGGCGAGTCCGTGCTGGAGCTGGAGCTGCCCCAGGCCATGAGCGAGATCGTGGACGTGGGCATCGCCAACGGGGACAGGAGCTACATTCTGCTGACGGGACTGAAAATGTTCCTGATGGCCATTGCGGCGCTGCTGTGCGGCGTGGGCGCGGCGGCTCTGGCCGCCAAGGCGTCCATGGGCTTCGGCGCGAACCTGCGCCAGGCGGAGTATGAGCAGGTGCAGCGGTTTTCGTTCGCCAACATCGAGCACTTTTCCACCGCCAGCCTGATCACCCGGCTGACCAACGACATCTCCTCCGTGCAGATGACGCTGTTCATGGGGATGCGGATGTGCGTCCGCGCCCCGGTGATGCTGGTCACGGCGCTGATCAAGGCCATGGAGATCAGCCTGGACCTGAGCCAGGTGTTTCTGGTGGTCATCCCCCTGCTGGTCATCGCGGTGGCCATCGTCATCCGCTACGTCGGGCCGTTCTTCACGGCGCTGCAGAGCGCCACGGACGACCTGAACCTGGTGGTGCAGGAGAACCTGAACGCCGTGCGGGTGGTGAAGTCCTTCGTCCGGGAGGACCGGGAGAAGGAGAAGTTCCGCGTCCGCAGCGACAAGCTGCGGGATACGGCGGAGCGGGCTTACGGCTTCGTGGTCATGTTCATGCCCGTCATGGTCATGCTCATGGGCGGCACCATCGTGTCCCTCATGTGGCTGGGCGGCCACGACGTGGCGGAGGGCTCGCTGCTCTCCGGCGACCTGATGGCGTTCTTCACCTACGCCAGCGAGATCCTGATGTCGCTGATGATGGTGTCCATGGTGCTGATGTTCCTGACCCGCGCCATCGCCTGCGGCAAGCGCGTGGTGGAGGTGCTGGACGAGCAGCCCCAGATCACCAACGACGGGGCGGATGCCTCGCTGACCGTGGAAAACGGCGACATCCGGTTCGACCATGTGTACTTCAAGTATCATCCCACCGCCGAGAACTGGAATTTGACGGACGTTGACCTGCACATCGAAAGCGGCATGACCGTGGGCATCCTGGGTGGCACGGGCAGCGCCAAGACCACGCTGGTGAGCATGATCCCCCGGCTGTACGAGGTGAACGAGGGCGCGGTGTATGTGGGCGACCGCAATGTGAAGGACTACACCATGGAGGCGCTGCGGGACGGCTGCGCCATGGTGCTGCAGAAGAACACGCTGTTCTCCGGCACGATCCGGGAGAACCTGCGCTGGGGCAGGGCGGACGCCACCGACGCCGAGATCGAGGAGGCCTGCCGCATGGCCTGTGCCGACGAGTTCATCGAGAAGATGCCCGACGGTTACGACACCTATATCGAGCAGGGCGGCGCCAACGTGTCCGGCGGGCAGAAGCAGCGGCTGTGCATCGCCCGGGCGCTGCTGCGGCGGCCCAAGGTGCTGATCCTGGACGACTCCACCTCCGCGGTGGACACCGCCACCGACGCCAAGATCCGCGCGGCGCTGAAAACGGCGCTGCCGGACGCCACCAAGCTCATCATCGCCCAGCGGATCACCTCCGTCATGGACGCGGACCGCATCATCGTGCTGGACGACGGCCATGTGGTGGGCCTGGGCACCCACGAGGAGCTGATGAAGAGCTGCGACATTTACCGCGAGGTCTATGAGTCCCAGCAGGAAGGGGTGAGCATCGATGGCTGAGAACAGAACGAGAGAGTCCCGGGGCGGCCCGGGCCACGGCCCGCAGGGCCATGGCTTCCAGCGGCCCAAGGACATGAGAGGCACATTCGGCAAGCTGATGCGCTATGTAGGGCGCTACAAGGGCGCGCTGGTGGTGGTGGCGATCTGCCTGCTCGCCAGCTCTGCCGGCAGCGTGGCCACCAGCTATATGCTCAAGCCGCTGCTGAACGACTATATCATCCCCGGCGATTTTCCGGGTCTGCTGAAAATGCTGGTGCTGATGGGCGGGCTGTTCGCCGTCAGCTCCCTGTGCTCCTACGCCTACTCCCGCATCATGGTCCATGTGGCCCAGCGGACGGTGGCCGCCATCCGGCAGGACCTGTTCGACCACCTGCAGGAGCTGCCGGTAAGCTACTACGACCAGCACCAGTCCGGCGACCTGATGAGCCGCTTCACCAACGACATCGACACCGTGTCGGAGATGCTGAACAGCAGCTTTGCCAGCATCATCTCCAACGTGCTGACCTTCGTGGGCACGGTGGTGATGATGGTCGTGCTGAACCCGTGGCTGACGCTGATCACCTTCCTGTTCCTGGCGCTGATGGGCGTGGTGGTGAAGGTCATCGGCGGCCGCAGCCGCACCAATTTCCGGCGGCAGCAGGCGGCGCTGGGCGCGATGAACGGCTATATTGAGGAGATGATCGAGGGCCAGAAGGTCATCAAGGTCTTCAACCACGAGCCGGAGGCCGTCCGGCAGTTCACCGAGCTGAACACCGAGTACCGCGACGCGGCCACGGCGGCCCAGGCCTACGCCGGCATGATGATGCCCGCCATGGGCAACCTGAGCAAGATCAACTACGCCGTCACCTGCTGCGTGGGCGGTCTGTTGGCCATCGGCGGCGTGTTCGACATAGGCTCGCTGGGCGCGTACTTGCTGTATGTGAAGCAGGTCAGCCAGCCGGTGGGCCAGATCAGCCAGCAGCTGAATATGCTGCTGGCGGCCGCTGCCGGCGCGGAGCGTATCTTCGCCGTCATGGACGCCCCGGCGGAGACGGACGAGGGCAAAACGGTCATCGTCCGGGTGGAAAAGAACGGCGATACGCTGACGGAAACGTCGCAGCGCACCGGCCATTGGGCGTGGAAAAAGCCCGACGGCATGCTGGTGGAGCTGCGGGGCGACGTGCGGCTGGACCATGTGACCTTCTCCTACGACGGGGAAAAGACGGTGCTGCGGGACGTGTCCCTGTTTGCAAAGCCGGGGCAGAAGATCGCCTTTGTTGGCTCTACCGGCGCGGGCAAGACCACCATCACCAACCTGATCAACCGGTTCTACGACGTGCAGGAGGGGACGATCACCTACGACGGCATCGACGTAAAGGACATCGCTAAGGACTCCCTGCGCCGGTCGCTGGGCATGGTGCTGCAGGACACCCATCTGTTCACCGGCACGGTGGCGGACAACATCCGCTACGGCAAGCTGGACGCCACGGATGAGGAGGTGCGCGCCGCCGCCAAGCTGGCCAACGCCGACGCCTTCATCCGCCACCTGCCCCAGGGCTACGACACGGTCATCACTGGCGACGGCGGCAGCCTGAGCCAGGGCGAACGCCAGCTGCTGGCCATCGCCCGGGCGGCGGTGTCCGATCCGCCGGTGCTGATCCTGGACGAGGCCACCAGCTCCATCGACACACGTACCGAAACGCTGATCGAGCGGGGCATGGACTCCCTGATGGAGGGCCGCACGGTGTTCGTTATCGCCCACCGGCTGTCCACCGTCCGCAACAGCCAGGCCATTCTGGTGCTGGAGCACGGGCAGATCATCGAGCGCGGCGACCACGCCGAGTTGCTGGCCCAGCACGGCAAGTATTACCAGCTCTATACCGGCGCTGCCGAGCTGAGCTGACGTGTATATTTTCCCAAAACCGTACCATAATAAGGAGGAATTTCCCATGACCGAACGAGAGCTTTGCCAAAAGGCGGTGGCCATGCTGGACATGGCCTACGTCCCCTATTCCCACTTCCCGGTGGGCGCGGCGCTTTTGTGTAAGGACGGCACGGTGTTCACCGGCTGCAACATCGAGAACGCCGCCTACGGCGCCACCGTCTGCGCCGAGCGCACCGCCATCTTCAAGGCCGTCAGCGAGGGACACCGGGACTTTGACACCATCGTCATCGCCGGGCGCAGCGACGACTACTGCGTGCCCTGCGGCACGTGCCGCCAGGTGATGATGGAGTTTGCCCCGGAGCTGACTGTCATCTGCCTGAACAAGAACGGCGAGAGCAAAAGGTTCGCCCTGAAGGAGCTGCTGCCCTACGGCTTCGACCAGTCTTGGCTGTAACGCTTAACTGGCGAGGGATTTTACGTGCCGGCGAGGCTTGGCAGCGATTTCCATGGAACTTATATGAGCGCGGCTGCGTCCAAATCTACAGCCGCGCTTTTTACCCCCTGCGCGGCGAAAGTACCGGTCATTTTGGAGGTTTATCATGAAAAAATTTGTATCTCTGCTGCTGGCCGCCCTGCTGGTGCTCAGCCTGACCGCCTGCGGCAAAAAGAACGATAACAGCGGCGACAAGTCCCCCGAGGTGTCCAGCGCCCTCGGCTTGCTGGAGACGGTGTGGAGCACCTACGGCGAGGACGAGAAGTTCTCCGTCATCGGCGGCGACTTCTCCGAGGCGAACCTGAAGGAGGACGCCCCCGGCGTATATGACCTGACGGACCGGGCGGAGGCAAACCGTGTGCTGGGCCTGCCGGAGACGGCCATGGTGGATCAGGCCGCGTCCCTGGTCCATATGCTGAACGCCAACACCTTCACCGCCGCGGCCTATCACTGCACCGATGACACCGCCGCCCTGGCCGCCGCGCTGCGGGACAACATCCAGCAGCGCCAGTGGATGTGCGGCTTCCCCGATAAGCTCATCGTGGCCGTGGTGGGTGAGTACGTGGTGACGGCCTTCGGCGTGGAGGATCTGGTGGATGCCTTTATGACCCACCTGAACGGCATCTACGGCGTTCAGGCCGCCTACGACGAGGCCATTCAGTGATGCGCTGGGCGCAGCGGGCCGCGTTTCTCCTGCTGGCGGCGGTGATGGCCCTGGGCGCGGCCCGGCTGCCCACCTCGCCCCAAAGGGATACGGCGGATGGGGTGTACGTCTATAACGGCTTTGCCGCCGCCGCAGACGCGCCCTGGGACGAGAAGTCCCTGGAGCTGGCGGCCCACCGCTTCCAGCATCTCATGGAGACGTATTTCAGCGGCGACGGCTATCGCTTCTACCTGGCCGTTGTGCCGGACAAGGCCCAGTTCACCCAGCCGCCGGAGGGCTATACCCCCGCCGATGCGGCGGAGACGGCGGACTGGCTGGCCGCCCGGCTGCCGGTGCAGACGGTGGACATCGCGTCCCTGCTGACGCTGGAGGACTATTACCGCACCGACCCCCACTGGCGGCAGGAGGCGCTGCTGCCGGCGGCCAAAAGATTGGCGGAGGCCATGAACGTAACGCTGCCGGAGAGCCGGGAGGAGACGCTCTGCACCCTGGCCGGAGAGTTCCGCGGCAGCTACTGGGGCAAGACGGCGGAAGCACTGACGGCGGACACGCTGTCCTACCTGACGGACAGCGTGCTGGAGGGCTGCACCGTCTACGACTACGAGACGGACAGCACCGGCGGCGTGTATGACTTTGCCGCCGCCCAGACCGCGCCCTATGACCTGTTCCTGGGCGGCAGCAAGTCCCTGCTGCGTATCGAAAACCCGGCGGCGGAGAACGACCGCACCCTTATCGTGTTCCGGGACTCCTTCGGCAGCAGCCTGATCCCGCTGCTGGCGGAGGGGTACGGCACGGTGTACGCCGTGGACATCCGCTATCTGTCCAGCGACCTGCTGGGCCGGTTCATGGACATCCCCGGTGAGGCCGACGTGCTGTTCCTATACAGCGCCACGGTGCTCCACAACAGCGTCACCCTGAAGTAAGACCGCGCATACACTGGCATAGATACCATCGATAGACAAGGTCTGCCCTTGCCGATCGATGGTACGGAAGAAGGAGGTCTTTGCCCGTGGCGAGGACTTTGGATGCGCTGTCCCCCGGGGAGCAGGGCCGCGTGGCGGCGCTGGATTTCCCGCCCGCCATGCTGCGGCGGCTGCGGGAGCTGGGGTTTCTCCCCGGCAGCACCGTGACGGCGCTGCACCGCGCGCCCTTCGGCGGCAGCACCGCCTACGGGGTGCTGGACACGGTGGTGGCCCTGCGGGACGGGGACGCCCGAAAGATCATACTGAAATAAAAAATGACGTTCTGCGAATACAGAACGTCATTTTTTATTTCAATTATACAGTGTGCTATCAGAAGGACACCAACTCCGGGTCGGGCTTGGTGGTGGCGGCGATATCGGTGACGTACAGCACCGGGCCTTCGCCCTGATAGGCGTCGCACTTCTCCTTCTTCACGGTGGCGTGGATCTTCACCCACTGCTTGTCCTTGAAGTTCTCCAGCCCCTCGCCCCGGCACACCAGCGCCAGGAACTGCATATCCTTGTCGCAGCACACCATGGCGAACCGGCCCGGGCAGTGGACGCCCTTGAACTTCTTGGAGTGGCACATGATGGCCTTGAAGGACACCTCCACGCCCTGATAGCGGTCCGGGTTGTCCATCATGTCCACGTACCAGATGCCGTAGTCGTTATCCGGCACGTCCAGCTTGCCGCTGCTGAGATCAAAGGGGGACATCTCCGGCGTGACGTATTCCTCGCTGGTGCCGTCGGTGTTCTCCAGATAGATGTCGGCCCGGCGGTTCACCATACGCAGGTTGCGGCTGCGGAGCTGCTTCCGCAGTTCCTCGTTGCAGCGGTTAAAGATGAGCATATCCGCGTTGGTGATCTTCTCCATCATCAGCTGGCCCATGTTCTTCACATACATCTCAAAGGTGCCGGCGTCCACCAGGCACATGATCTGATATAAGATCCAGTTGGCGGGCAGCCCCTCCCGGTACAGCGTTTCCATGCTCCACATACCGTTGTACTCGATGATGACCTGCTTGGGCCGGTACTGCTTTTCCAGCTTCTTGAAGAAGTCCGGCGTCATCTGCTCCGGCTCGTCGATGGTGTAGGTGAACACGTTGCTCAGCACATGGGGGTCGTAGTCCGTCTCGCCCTCCTCGCACCGCAGCAGCAGCGTGCGGTCCTCAGCGGCAAAGCCGTCCTGCAGGATGCCGTTGATGAAGCTGGTCTTGCCGGCGTCCAGAAAGCCGGCGATGAGGTAAACAGGAATATCCATACAGTCGCTCCTTGTCTTACAGGCCGAACAGCGCCGCCAGCTTGTCCTCCTTCAGCTCCGCGCCGATGACGCACAGCCGGCCTGTGTAGTCCGCCGGGCCGCGGCGCACCTGATGCTCCTCGGGCACAAAGTCGAAGTGCAGCCACTGGCCGCCGTCGGCGGCGGGGACGATGCCCTTGGCCCGGAGGATCGCGCCGTATTCGCCGCTGTCCAGGGCGGAGAGGATGCGCTCCAGATCGCCCTCGGTGAAGGTCTTCACCGTCTCCACGCCCCAGCTGGTGAACAGCTCGTCGGCGTGATGATGGTGATGGTGGCAGTCGCAGTGAGGATCGTCGCACTCCTCGCCGTCGTGGTGATGGTGGTGATGCTCGTGGTCATGGTCATGCTCGTCGTGGTCATCGTCATCGTCGTGATGGTGATGGCAGTGCTCGTGCTCGTGCTCGTGGTCATCGTCATCGTCATCATCGTGGTGATGGTGGCAGTGTTCGTGGTCATGATCGTGCTCATCATGGTCATCATCGTGGTCGTGGTGGTGATGATGCTCGTGCTCATGCTCCGCCGCGTCCGCCTCGTGCTCGGCCCGCATCTTCTCCAGTAGCTCGTCCGCCAGAGACACCTTCTCCACGGCGCTGAGGATGGTCTTGCCGTCCAGCACGTCCCAGGGGGTGGTCAGGATGGCGGCGTTGGGGTTCTTCTCCCGCAGCAGGGCCACGGCGGCCTCCAGCTTCTCCTGGCTCAGCTTCTGCGTCCGGCTGAGGATGATCGTCCCGGCGGACTCGATCTGGTTGTTGTAGAACTCACCGAAGTTCTTCATGTAGATCTTGACCTTGGTGGCGTCGGCCACGGTGACGAAGCTGTTCAGCTTCATGTCCGGCACGTCCTTCACGGTGTTCTCCACCGCCACGATCACGTCGCTGAGCTTGCCCACGCCGGAGGGCTCGATGAGGATGCGGTCGGGATGGAACTGCTCGTGGACCTCCTTCAGCGCCTTGTTGAAGTCACCCACCAGGGAGCAGCAGATGCAGCCGGAGGACATCTCGCTGATCTGCACGCCGCTGTCCTTCAGGAAGCCGCCGTCGATGCTGATCTCGCCGAACTCGTTCTCGATAAGGACCAGCTTCTCGCCCTGGAACGCCTCTGCCAGCAGCTTTTTGATCAGGGTCGTCTTGCCTGCGCCCAGAAAGCCGGATACGATGTCGATTTTTGTCATAGTGAAAACCTTCTTTTCTCCGCCGCCGAAGCGGCTCATATTTTTTCACCTATATCATATCCCATTTTTCTGAAAATGCAAGGGGATACATAATAAAAAAGAATACTAAAAAAGGAACGTCGCTGACGTTCCTTTTTTCAGCCCGTTACCGGTCGTTGTCCAGAAAGCCGTCCGTGTCCGTCACCCGTCCGTTACGCAGCATCTGCTGATAGTCGCTGTCAAAGGCGGCGGCGTCACGGCTGCGCCGGGCCGCGCTGCGGCCCATCCGGGTCTCCGCTGCGGTGGAAGCGTCATCGCCGCCGCCCACGCTCTCCGGACCGTCGCCGGGAACAGCGCCGCCGTCGGCGTTGTGGCCGCCGTTCATGCTGTCGCCGGGGATCATGTCGTCCTTGTCCGTATCCGTGCCGTTGGTGTCCGGCTGGGTGCTGGCGTTGCCGTTGGGCGTGGTGTCCGGGTCTTTGCTGGTGTCGGGCTTGGTGCTGCCCGTGTCGCCGCAGGCCGTCAGCGTCAGCGCCAGGACCAGCGCCGCCGCCAGCGCGCAAATGCGTTTTGTCATGGTCATGTCCTCCTTTTCCCTCCGTGTGCGATCTTGTCGCCGGATGTAGTATCTGCCGATGCGCCGTTTGTAGCCGCGACACTTTTTGCCTTTTGCGCCGTTGCTTTTTGGTGCGGTATGGGATATAATCAAAAATACTTATCGAATTTGAACCTGTCAAAAGGAGGACATATACGATGCAAAAGCTGGAAAAACAGTATCATATCCACTGCGCGGAGGGCGATGTGGGCCGCTACGTCATCCTGCCCGGCGATCCGGGCCGCTGCGAAAAGATCGCCGCGCTGTTCGACGACAGCCATTTCGTGTCCAGCAACCGGGAATACACCGTCTACACCGGCACGCTGCTGGGGGAAAAGGTCTCCGTCTGCTCCACCGGCATCGGCGGCCCGTCCGCCTCCATCGCCATGGAGGAGCTGCACAACATCGGCGCGGATACGTTCATCCGCGTGGGCACCTGCGGCGGCATCGACCTGGATGTCCGCAGCAGCGACGTGGTGGTGGCCACCGGCGCCATCCGCTTCGAGCACACCAGCCGGGAGTACGCGCCCATCGAGTACCCCGCCGTGGCCAACTTTGAGGTGACGACGGCGCTGGTGCAGGCGGCCAAAGCGCTGGGCAAGCGCACCCAGGTGGGCGTGGTCCAGTGCAAGGACGCGTTCTACGGCCAGCACAGCCCCGCGAAAATGCCCGTGTCCTACGAGCTGCTGAACAAGTGGGAGGCCTGGAAGCGTCTGGGCGTCAAGGCCAGCGAGATGGAGTCCGCCGCGCTATTTGTGGTGGCGGATGCTCTGAAATGCCGCTGCGGCAGCTGCTTCCACGTGGTGTGGAATCAGGAGCGGGAGAAGGCCGGGCTGGATCAGGACATGAGCGAGGACACCACCTCCGCCGTGCAGGTGGGTGTGGAAGCCCTGAAGCTGCTCATCGAGGCGGACCGGAAGAAATAAGGCAAACGCACATAAAAAGGGAAGACCGCCGTCGGCGGTCTTCCTTTTTACGCAGTGCAGTACGGGGCATCAGAGGATGTGATACTCCTTCAGCAGCTTTTCGATGTCGGTGCCCTCCACCTTGGCCAGCACCTTCTTCAGCGCCAGCTTTTCTACCAGGTTCAGGTCCATGTCGGTGGGGGACTTGCCGTCCCGCAGCTTCACCGTGGCGTCCAGCAGGTCGCGGACATCATACACGCTGCCCCAGACCTCGGGCACGCCGCGGTCCACGTTCAGCAGGGTGTAGACGGCCTCCATGCCGGTGCGCATGGAATACTCGGTGGTGAAGATGGTGTCGCGCGGGGTCTCGGCGAACTGGCCGAGGAAGGCGAAGTTCACGGAGCCGTCGGGCACGACCTTCGGGCGGTCGCCGTAGGCGCGCGGCATGAAGAACGCGTCGATATACGGCATCATGACGGGCACGGTGTTGGCGCTGTTCTCGGCCATGTCCTCGATCTGCTCTACGGGCACACCGATGTGGTACAGCCACTCCATGCAGATCTCCTTGCCGGTGCATTCCCGCATGGGCTTCTTCACATAGTCGCCGGGCTTGTCGGTGAACAGGGAGTACACCCACACCAGGCAGTGGTCCTTGGGCTGTTCGCGGAACTGGGGCTGGCGGTTGATGGTCCAGCTCATGAGCCAGCTGGAGTCCTTCACGGTGACGATGCCGCCGGTGACCACCTTGCCGGTGAACGGGTCGCGCTTGCAGATGTTCTTGATATAGGGGATGATGCGCTGGTCCAGCGTCTCCACGGTGGCGCTCATCCAGTTGGTCTGCTCCGGGTCGTAGCAGAACTTGTCGGGATGGCCGAAGTCGGGGTCCTGGGCGGCGATCTTACGCCACATATCCCAGCCGCCGCCCTCCTTGATCTCGGTGTTGTAGGGGGCGGGGGTGTTCTGGCTGCCCATGGAGGAGTTCTCCACGCAGCCGCCGTTGGTGACGAACACCAGGTCGTTCTCCGTCAGGTCGATGCCGCCCTTTTCGCCGTTCTCGATGATGTCGATGCGCTTGGCCAGCTTGTGCTTCGGGTCGGTGCAGTCGAACTCCACGTTGGTCACCTGCACGCCGTAGTGGAACTGGACGCCGAAGCCCTGCAGGTACTTGACCATGGGCAGGATCATGGACTCGTACTGGTTGTACTTGGTGAAGCGCAGGGCGGTGAAGTCGGGCAGACCGCCGATGTGGTGGATATACCGCTGGATATACAGCTTCATCTCCAGCGCGCTGTGCCAGTTCTCAAAGGCGAACATGGTCCGCCAGTACAGCCAGAAGTTGCTGTTGAACACCTCGTCGTCGAAGAAATCGGTGATGCGCTTGTCCTGCAGCTCCTCGTTGGGGGTGAAGAACAGCTTCATGATCTCCATAGCGCCCTTGTCGGAGATGTCGAACTTGCCGTCGGTGTGGGCGTCCTCGCCGCGGTTGACGGTGGCGCGGCACAGGGAGTAGTTGGGGTCGGCCTTGTTCAGCCAGTAATACTCGTCCAGTACGCTGACGCCCTCCGTCTCGATGGAGGGGATGGAGTGGAACAGATCCCACATGACCTCGAAGTGGTTGTCCATCTCCCGGCCGCCCCGCATGACGTAGCCGATGTTCTCGAACTTCCATCCGTCGCAGGCGCCGCCGGCGGTGGGGCCCTTCTCCAGAATGTGGACGCGCTCGCCCTTCATCTGGCCGTCGCGGACCAGATAGCAGGCGGCGGTCAGGGCCGCCAGGCCGCTGCCCACGATATAGGCGGATTTGTTGTCCACGCCCTCGGGCTTCTTGGGACGGGCAAATGCTTCATAGTTACCGCTGGAATAATACATAATGCAAACCTCCTGTAAACTGTATGTTTTCCTTTGAGGGTGAAAGCATACATCCCCCGGAGATTTTGTTCAATCAGCAGAAAGACCCCGGTGATAAAAATCTTATCACCGGGGCATAAGCTGTTCAGTTTTTTATCATTCCGCCCCATTTGATAAAGGCTTGTCGGTACGCAGGCGCTCCAGCGCGGCGCGGACGCTGCCGTGGATCACCTGCTCCAATCTGTCCACGATCAGCTGGGGGTCGCCCTTCATGTCGTTTTTCACCCAGTCCAGCATCAATCCCACGAACATATACTTATACAGCGTGGAGATGAAGGCCTTGTCCTCCGGCCGCACGGACATTCCCCGGGCCTGCTCCTCCACCACGTCCTCCAGCAGATGGTATGTGACCTGATAGAGATAGTTCTCCACCTGCTCCCGGCTGACGGAGCGGTAGACGTTCAGGATGAAGGGCTTGTTCTCCTGCACCGCCTCAAAGATCTGCAAAAGCCCCTGCTGCCATGTTTCATAGGTCTTTTTGCCCGCCAGTGCGCGGCTGGCATCCTCCTGGCAGCACCACTCCACCAGGTCGTAGATGTCCTTGAAATGGTAGTAAAACGTCATGCGGTTGATGCCGCAGTCGTCGGTGATGTCGCTGACGGTGATCTTGTGCAGCGGCTTTTCCAGCAGCAGTTTTTTCAGCGATGCTTCCAGTGCCCGCTTGGTGACTTGTGACATGAAAGGCCCTCCTTTGCCGTAAGGTGTGCTTTGTAATGGATTATACCCAACCGCGCCGGATTTTGCAAGGCAGCCGCCCACAGGTTTTGTTGTCCGCGCCTCCGCATACCGCAAGGAAGGGGGAGTGTGAGGGGGAAACCTTTGCGGGTTTCCCCGCTCGCGTTCAGTCACCCGCCCGCAGGCGAACACTTTTGCGAAAGCAAAAGTGCTGCTCCAAAGAATAAGAGACACGCCAAAGCGTGTCTCTTATTCTTTGGAGCAGGGTACGGGAGTCGAACCCGCCTTAACGGCTTGGGAAGCCGCTGTAATACCGATATACCAACCCTGCATATTCACTTTACCGGGTCATTGTAACACACCGCCGCCGGTTTTGCAACCGAAAATTCTGCCGAAAGGGCATGAATACCTTGTCCCGGTACATATCCATATAAAAAACGCTTGGAGGGAACGACATGAAAAAGCTGATGGGGGCGCTGCTGGCCGCGCTGTGCGTGCTGACGCTGCTGCCGCGGACCGCCGGGGCGGTGGAGCTGCCGCTGACCAGCCGCGCCGCGCTGCTGATGGAAAAGACCACCGGACAGATCCTGTTCGCGCAGAACGAGCACGAGGCGTTAGAGCCGGCCAGCGTCACCAAGATCATGACGCTGCTGCTGACCATGGACGCCATCGACAGCGGGGCGATGTCCTATGACGACGTGGTCACGGTGTCCGCCAACGCCGCCGGCATGGGCGGCAGCCAGGTGTTTCTGGCGGAGGGGGAGAAGATCACCGTGGAGGAGCTGCTGAAAAGCGTGTGCGTGTCCTCCGGCAACGACGCGGCGGTGGCGCTGGCGGAGAAGGTGTCCGGCGTGACGGAGCTGTTCGTGGAACAGATGAACAACCGGGCCAAGGGGCTGGGCATGGACGACACCCACTTTGTCAACTGCACCGGCCTGACGGCCAAGGGCCATGTGACCAGTGCCTATGACATCGCCCTCATGAGCCGGGAGCTGCTCACCAAGCATCCGGACATCCGCCGCTTCACCACCATCTGGATGGACACCATCCGTGACGGGACGTTCGGCCTGGCCAACACCAACAAGCTCATCCGCTTTTACGACGGCGCGACGGGCCTGAAAACAGGCTATACGTCCTCCGCCGGGTACTGCATCAGCGCCACGGCGGAGCGGGAGGGCATGGAGCTCATTGCCGTCATCATGAAGGGAGAGACGGCGGATAAGCGGAACACCGACGCCAAGGCCCTGCTGAACTACGGGTTCTCCACCTATGCCCTGGTGTCCGCCGCACCGGAAGAGCCGCTGCCCGCCCTGCCCGTGTCCATGGGCGAGGCGGAGCAGGTGTCGCTGACGCTGCCGGCGGAGGGCGTCACCGCCCTGGTGGAAAAGGCCCGGGCCAACACGCTGGAACGGCGCATCGACCTGCCGGAGGGCCTGACCGCGCCTGTCGCGGCGGGGCAGCCGGTGGGGACGCTGACGCTGCTGGACGGTGAGACGGAGGTGTTGACCGTCCCCATTCTGGCGGCGGAGGACGTTCCCCGGCGGAGCTGGGCCAGCCTGTTCGTCCAGCTGCTGCGTGCGGCATCCTTCGCGGGATAGAAAATGAGGGGGAAGCGGGGCTCTCGGCGGGCGGCCGCAGAACAGTTCATGGAGCGTATCGTACCGATACGCTCCATTTCTCGTGTCAATATGCTATAGACCCTTGGCTCTCCCTCTGGGAGAGCTGTCACCGCAGGTGACTGAGAGGGCCTTGCGGCTTTTTTTGTTTGCCCTCTCCGTCCTCGCTGCGCCCGGCCGCCTCTCCCAAAGGGAGAGGCAAGGGACGTTCATGGAAGTGCGCCCTTAGATCGGTCAGACGAATTCTGCTGTTCTTAATTCATCAAGTTTCTTTGCCCGCTGATATGCCAAAGCTAAAAACTGTTGGATCGATAGATGCTCATAGTCCCAATTCATGGGTTCCAGCGTTACAGCACCCCGATAGCCGCTATGGGCTATCTTTTTCATGACCTGCACCCAATCTATGCTTCCATCAAAGGGCAGCTGGTGTTGATTGCGCTTTCCCCCGTTATCCTGCAAATGCAACGCCATTAGCCGATCTCCATATCGCTTTATCAAGTCATCGTCAGGCGCATAATTTACATGATGACAGCTGTCATAACAGTATCCTACGTTTTTGGAGTCAAATATACGCAGCACCAGGTCCAGATTACAAATATTATTCAGATTTTCAAACGCGATCTGAATATTCCTGTCTTCAGCCAGGCCAATAATAGTTTCTAATCTTTTAATGCCCAAATCATTTATGATATGCTTATTATCAGGTAAATGAATGACCATTGTGGAGATATTGTATTTATAGCAATCCGTTACGCACTGGCAATACGTTTGAAAAACGCTGTCTCCGTCCAGATCATCCATTGACAAACAGTTTTGCTCATGCACCGGAGCGTGCATGTTCTCTATGTAAAGCCCTGCATCCCTTGCCCAATGAACATCCTCCTGATATCCATGACCTCTGCCAAATTTGTCGCTCCACCATAACATGACACAGTCGAAACCGGCATTTTTATCAATTTATATCTTTCTTCAAAGGATACATCATACCCTGCGCCATATCCAAAGCAATCGTATATTCCTATCATTTCAACCACCCGCAAGTCCAGATTTATCGATCTGTGTCTATCTTATCACGCGAGATCGAATGATACAAGAACAGGAACGGCAGATCATACTGCTGTTTCTGTCGGGTGTCTTATGTTGTCCGCCCTTTCGTCCAGATTTCCCCTTGTTTTTTTGGCGGGAACGTTGTAATATAGGGCAAATCAAACGTATACCGATAGGAGGCACGAGTATGATACAGGTCGATCTGAAGAACATCCGCAGCTTTATTCCTCTGCCCTACGAAGCGGCATTAGCGCCCCGGCTTCGCATCGCCCATGACCATCTGCAGAAGGGCGACGGCACAGGCGGTGATTTTACCGGCTGGGTGCATCTGCCGGAGAACTACGACCGGGCGGAGCTTCAGCGCATCAAGGATGCCGCCCGCCGCATACAGGCCGACTCTCAGGCGCTGGTGGTCATCGGCATCGGCGGCTCTTACCTGGGCGCGCGGGGCGTCATCGAGTGTCTCTGCTCCCCCAACTACAACCTGAAAAAGAAGAATACGCCCAATATCTACTTCATCGGCAACGGCCTCAGTGCCGACGCGCTGGCGGAGGTCATGGAGCTGGTGGACGGGGTGGACTTCTCCGTCAACGTCATCTCCAAGTCCGGCACTACCACCGAGCCTGCCGTGGCCTTCCGCTTCTTCCGGGAGCTGCTGGAGAAGAAGTACGGCCCGGAGGAGGCGGCCCGCCGCATCTACGCCACCACCGACGCCCATAAGGGCGCTTTGAAAGCCCTGGCCGACGAGAAGGGCTACGAGGAGTTCGTCGTCCCCGATGACGTGGGCGGCCGCTACAGCGTGCTCACCGCCGTGGGCCTGCTGCCCATCGCCGTGGCGGGCATCGACGTGGACGCGCTGCTGGGCGGCGCGCAGGATATGATGCGCACCTGCGCCCTGGCGGACATGAACGAGAACCCGGCGTGGCAGTACGCCGGCGCGCGGTACGAGATGTACCGCACCGGCAAGAAGATCGAGCTGCTGGCGGCCTACGAGCCCTGCTTCCGCTTCATGTCCGAGTGGTGGAAGCAGCTCTACGGCGAGAGCGAGGGCAAGGAGAACAAGGGCCTGTTCCCCGCCAGCGTGGAGTTCACCGCCGACCTGCACTCCATGGGTCAGTACATCCAGCAGGGCGAGCGCCATCTCTTCGAGACGGTGGTGCGCTTCGGCCCGTCCCAGCACGAATGCCCCGTCCCCTACGACGAGACCGACGGCGACGGCCTGAACTTCCTGGCCGGGAAGAGCATGGACTTCATCGCCCGCCAGGCCATGGACGGCACGCTGCTGGCCCACGTGGAGGGCGGCGTCCCCAACGTGGTGCTGCACACCGACGCGCTGGACGCGGCCACCCTGGGCGGTCTGATCTACTTCTTCGAGTACGCCTGCGGCCTCAGCGGCTACCTGCTGGACGTGAACCCCTTCGACCAGCCCGGCGTGGAGGCGTACAAGAAGAATATGTTCGCCCTGCTGGGCAAGCCCAGCTACGAGGACCTGCGCCAGACGCTGCTGGAGAAGCTGGGCCGCTGACCATAGGCGTTTTCGCCAAAAAACTGTTTACTTTTTCTTCATTGCTATTTTCCTCCGGGTATGGTATGCTGTATGTGGAGGGCAGCCCTTCACCAAAGACAAAGGAGTGATTTCTTATGGTTAGACTGATCATGGGTGCAAACGGAGCGGGCAAGACCAAGCAGCTCATCGAGCTGGTCCACAGCAGTGTGGAGTCTGAGACCGGCAGCGTCGTCTGCATCGAGCCCAACCGCGACATGACCTACGACATCAGCTATAATGTCCGTCTGGTCACCGCCAGCGAGTATAACGTGAATTCTTTCGAGTGCCTGCGGGGCTTTATCTGCGGTCTGTATGCGGGCAATTACGATATTTCCCATGTGTTCGTGGACAACCTGTGCAAGATCGCCGGCAGCACCGACCTGCAGGCCGTGGAGACGTTCCTGCACTGGCTGGACCGCTTCAGCGAGGAGAACGGCGTCAAGTTCACCGTCACCATCAGCGCCTCGGAGGACACCGCCACCGAGGGCATGAAGCAGTACATCTGAGGACTGACATAAAAAAAGGAACACGCCTTACGGCGTGTTCCTTTTTTATGTCACGAATACTGCCAGCCCCGGCTTTCCTGCCGGAACTCCGCCAGCCGCTTTTCGTAGCTGGCCGTCGCCGCCTCCTCAAAGGCCAGCGCGTCCGAGGGCGCGCCCATCTGCCGCAGCAGCCACTTGCACAGCGGCGGGTTCAGGATCAGCAGCGGCCCGATGAGGGACGTGGCCATCAGCCCGCCCCGGCGGAAGCCCTCCCGCTGGTCCTCCTTATTGCGCCCCACGCCCCGCAGGGTGTCGAACCACCCCGGGGCGTCGCCGGTATCATAGATGAACCCGAACAGACTCTTGAAGCCCACGATGTCCATATCCTCGAACCGGCCCACGAAAAAGCTGTTGTGCCGCTTCATCATCGTATACTTCGCCCGGCCCGGCAGCAGCCCCAGCCCGGTGATGGTGTCGGCGCTGTCGCTGTCCATGGCGGCGGTGAACACGTCCTGGGCGTTGCCCGTCAGCAGCATGAGCTGACCGTCGTCCACCTTTTCGGCGATGTCCTCTGCCCACGGCCGCAGCGCCTCCGATGCCAGCGCCAGCCCCTGCTCCGTGGTGCTGCCCATATAGACCAGCGCCACGTCCTCATCCAGAAACCGGGGCTTGCTGTGCAGGTCTGTCTCCACGATCTCCAGCTCCGGGCAGCACCGTTTCAGGTAGTATACGTTCTGCAAGTCCCCGTACAGGTTGCACACCTCCGGGAACAGGATCTCCGCCTTCATCGCACGCCCTCCTTTGCCAGCAGCATCTCCTTCAGCTTCGCCTTGACCCGGTGGGCCAGGGGCATACCGTCCACGCCGTAGAGGATATACACGTCGTCCCCCGGCGTCAGCGGCAGCAGCGCCAGCGCCGCGAATTCGTCCTCGGCCAGCCGTATCTTCTCCTCCGGGATGCCCGCCAGCAGCAGCCGCAGCTTGTAGTCATAGGCCCGCGGCCCGGCGCAGACCAGGCACGTCACGTCGTCGCTGTTCAAAAACTCAAAGTCCGTGTCGTACATCCAGCTGGGGTTTTCCGACCAGCTCTTGGCCACGCCCATGCAGTTCATCATCACCAGCAGCTCCTTCCGCCCCGGCTTGGAGCGGATATAGTCGAAGTTCCGGGAGCAGGCCAGGGCGTTCTTGTCCTTGGACATCTGCATGATCACGTTCACACCGCCGATCTTTTCCTCCGACAGGCGGCTGGCGGGGATCTTCACCGCCGCCATGCGGCGGGCAATGGTCTCGTGGTCAAAGCCCAGCTGCCGCAGCGCGGCGATGACCGTCACCATGTTGTAGATATTGTGGAGGCTGTCGGTGATCAGCGTGTAGGGGTACTCCGCGCCGTTTTCCCGGATGCACATGGTGTGGGCGGCGATGTCCACCTTGGTGGCCAGATAGTCGCTGTCCGGGGAGTGGAAGCCGCAGCTCTCGCACACCGCCCGGCCGATATGGTGGTAGCGGCGGTACTCATACCGCAGCTTCCCCGCGCACCGGGGGCAGATACGCATATCGTTCAGCAGGTTCTCGCATTCCGTCACATCGGTGGGCAGCCGGTCGATGCCGAAGTACACCCGCTCGTTCTCCGGCGCGACAGACCCGGAGATCAGGTCGTCGGCGTTGAGGATGAGCCTGCTCTCCCGGGGGAAGGACCGGGTCAGGATGTCCGCGATGTACCCCGGATGGGCGTTCCGCATGATGGAGTCCCGGAACAGGTTCGTCACGATGATATACTCCGGCTTCACATAGGGGTACACCCTAGGTGCGGAGCGCTCGTCCACCTCCAGCACCGCCAGGTCATAGCCGGGCCGGATGCGGCCCAGCAGATCGCAGCCCTTCAGCAGCGCCGTGCTGATGCCGGACACGATGTTGCTGCCCGCCCGGTTGCTCAGCACATTTTTGCCCTCCGCCGTCAGCACGTCGCCCAGCATATTGGCCACAGTGGTCTTGCCATTCGTGCCCGTCACCGCCACGATGTGCGCGGGCTTGCCGATGTATTTCAGAAAGTCGGGACACAGCTTCACCGCCAGACTGCCGGGGAAATCCGTGCCGTTGTGGCGGGTGATCTTCAACGCCGGGATGGACAGCTTCGCCATCCACAGCGCGAAAAGAAACCGCAGCTTACCCATTATCCGTCTCCTCCTTGGTGTGTGTTTGCAGCCATATCATCAGCGCGGCCACGTCCGCCGGCGACACGCCGGAGATGCGGCCCGCCTGCCCCAGGTTCAGCGGGCGGACGGCGCTCAGCTTCTCCCGGGCCTCCAGCCGCAGTCCCTGTATGGCGCTGTAATCCATGTCCTCCGGCAGTCTCCGCCGCTCCAGCTTCTCAAACTCCGCCGCCTGACGCAGCTGCCGCTGGATATAGCCCTCGTATTTTACGGAGATCTCCACCTGCTCCCGCACCGCCTGGGGCAGCTCGGGCCGCCCCGGGTCGAAGGCTGCCAGGTCGTCGTAGGTCAGCTGGGGTCTCCGCAGCAGGTCGATAAGGCGGCAGCCGCTGTCCACCGCCGCCGTGCCCTTTTCCGCCAGCAGCGCGTTCAGCGCCGGCGTGCCCGCCGCGCCGGTGTGCTCCAGCCGCTTGATCTCCCGGGCCACGGCCTCGTACTTTTCCTCCACCGCCCGCAGCCGCGCGTCGCTGACCAGCCCGATGCGGTGGCCGATGGCGGCCAGCCGGGCGTCGGCGTTGTCCTGCCGCAGCACCAGCCGGTATTCGGAGCGGCTGGTCATCATGCGGTACGGCTCCTCCGTGCCCTTGGTCACCAGATCGTCGATGAGTGTGCCGATGTAGCTCTCGCTGCGCTTCAGCACCAGCGGCGGTTCGCCCTTGATGGCCAGCGCCGCGTTGACGCCCGCCATGAAACCCTGTACCGCCGCCTCCTCGTAGCCCGATGAGCCGTTGAACTGTCCCGCACCATACAGCCCGCCGATGGCCTTCACCTCCAGCGTGGGCCGCAGGGCCAGCGGGTCGATGCAGTCGTATTCGATGGCGTAGGCCGGGCGCATGATCTCCGCGTGCTCCAGCCCCGGAATGGTGTGGAGCATGGCAAGCTGTACCTCCTCCGGCATGGAGGAGGAGAAGCCCTGCACATACAGCTCCTCCGTCCGCAGGCCCATAGGCTCGATGAACAGCTGGTGGCGGGGCTTGTCCGCAAACCGCACCACCTTCGTCTCGATGGACGGGCAGTACCGCGGGCCGACGCCCTGGATCACCCCGGAATAGATGGGGCTTCTGTCCAGATTGTCCCGGATGATGCGGTGTGTCTCCTCGTTGGTGTACGTCAGGTAGCACACCGCCCGGTTCTCCGGCACGCGCTCCGTCTCAAAGCTGAAGGGCAGGGGCTCGGCGTCGCCCTCCTGTATCTCCATTTTGGAAAAATCCACGCTGCGCCGGTGTATCCTCGGCGGCGTGCCGGTCTTGAACCGCCGCAGGGGCAGCCCCAGCGTCCGCAGGCTGTCCGCCAGCGCGTCGGCGGGGTGCAGCCCGTCCGGGCCGGAGGACTCGATGCACTCGCCCACGATGGTCTGCCCCGTCAGGTATGTGCCGGTGCAGAGAATGACGGCCTTGGCCTCCAGCACCGCGCCGGTACGCAGCACCACGGCCTTCACATGGCCGTTCTCGCACCGCAGCTCCGTCACCTCCGCCTGCCGCAGCGTCAGGTTCTCCTGCCGCTCCAGCGTCTGCTTCATCACCTGCTGGTACTCCCGGCGGTCTGCCTGCGCCCGCAGCGACCACACCGCCGGGCCTTTGCCCCGGTTCAGCATACGGTACTGGATGCAGGCCTTGTCCGCCGCCCTGGCCATCTCACCGCCCAGGGCGTCCAGCTCCCGCACCAGGTGGCCCTTGCCCGTGCCGCCGATGGCCGGGTTGCAGGGCATATTCCCCACCGCGTCCAGGCTGACGGTCAGACACACGGTCCTCATGCCCATCCGCGCCGCCGCCAGCGCCGCCTCGATGCCGGCGTGGCCCGCGCCCACCACCGCCACGTCGAACGCGCCGCCGAAAAACTCTCTCATGCCGGGTCTCCCACCCTTCTTAGGATAGATTTCATAACACTTTATTATACTATGTCCTGCCCCGCGGCGCAAGAGGTCATGCGGGGCAGTTTTTGTGCAGTTTGCTCTAAAAATTTACATAGATTTTATATAAGATATACAAGATAATTCTTGTTTTTTATAAAATAGATCCATATAATAAAGATGCAAAAATGAATGAAAGGAGCGTGATAAGACTATGACCACAACCTGGATCTGGGGCGACCTGGACGATATGATCTTCGCGGACTGTGACTGGCAGGCAAGCCAGCGGTAAAGTACCTCTACGAAAGACACCACCACGCTTACAAGCGTGGCGTTTTGCTTTTTATGGGCGATTTTGCCCTGTCATATACAGCGAAGTCACAAAAACAGCAGCAGGGAGGCGCAAACGCGCCTCCCTGTTCGTTTACATGGATTACATGGACTTGACAGCAATAATATCCACCCCTGTGCCGCACACGTCCCTCAGCACCACGTCTCCGGCGTGGATGGGGGCTTGGGCCGTGGCCCGCCGCAGCGCGTCCGCCACCGCCAGCACCTGCGCCTTCGGCACTTCGCCGCTGGTACGCACCGGCAGCACCGGCAGCCTGCCGCCCCGCAGCGCCACCGTACCGGTGACGGTGCGCATGGGCGCGACGCACTCCTTTTTGGCGTACTCCTCGCCCCGGCGGCAGGTGTTGCCCGTCACCCGTGTGACGACGCCGTCCTCTATCTCCGCTGTCAGCCGGCAGCCCATAGGGCAGCCGATACAGATCAGTTCCCGTGTCATGCCTGTCCCTCCTCTACCACAAAGGTCACGCGCTCCGCGCCATCGGGGATGGCGGCGGTGTCCAGGGGGAAGCTCTCCATCTCGCCGGGGGTCAGGATGCGCTTGGGGATGCGCTTGAGCAGCGTGTCCCCGGCGTAGGCGCACAGCGCCGCGCCGCGGTAGGGCTGCCCCACCCGGAAGCGCACCGTCACCACGCCGCTGTCCCGATGCACCCGCTGGGGCACGGTGTAGCGCACGCCGCTGCGCCCCTCCAGTGCCACGGTCTCGCCCGCGGCCGGGCCGCTCTGCAGGAAACGGGCCGCGCTGCGCCCGGCGGCAGCGGCCTCCTGGGACACGAAGTCCACCAGATCGTGGACGTGCAGCACGTTGCCGCAGGCGAACACGCCGGGCAGGGAGGTGGACAGGTCGTCGGACACCTCCGGCCCGCCGGTGACGCGGTCCAGCGCCACCCCGGCCTGACGGCTCAGCTCGTTCTCCGGCAGCAGGCCCACGCTGAGAAGCAGCGTGTCGCACTCGATATACCGCTCCGTGCCGGGGATGGGACGGCGGTTTTCATCCACCCGCGTCAGCGTCACGCCGGTGAGATGCTCCTGCCCGTGTATCTCCGTCACGGTGGTGGACAGGTACAGGGGGATGTTGAAATCGTCCAGGCACTGGACGATATTCCGCTTCAGACCGCCGGAATAGGGCATCAGCTCCGCCACGGCCAGCACCTCCGCGCCCTCCAGCGTCATGCGCCGGGCCATGATCAGGCCGATGTCGCCCGAACCGAGGATCACCACCCGCCGCCCGGGCAGGCAGCCCTCCATGTTCACCAGCCGCTGGGCCGTACCGGCGGACCAGATGCCGGCGGGCCGCGTGCCGGGGATGTTCAGCGCGCCGCGAGGCCGCTCCCGGCAGCCCATAGCCAGCACCACCGCGCCGGCCTTGATCTGCTGCAGGCCCGTCTCCCGGCCGGTGACGGTCAGCACCCGTTCCGGGGAGACGTCCAGCACCATGCAGTCCGTCCACAATTCGATGCCCCGCCGGTGCATCTCGTCGATGTGCCGCTGGGCGTACTCCGGTCCGGTCAGCTCCTGGCCGAAGGTGTGCAGACCGAACCCGGCGTGGATGCACTGGTTCAGTATGCCGCCCGGCTCGCTGTCCCGCTCCAGTATCAGAATATCCCGCACGCCCTCGTCATAGGCGCTGACGGCGGCCGCCAGCCCGGCCGGGCCGCCGCCCACGATAGCAAGCTGTACTTCCTTCATCACAGCACCTCCTTGGTGCGCCCCGCCAGCAGACGGCTCTCGCCGCCGCCCTTGGTCAGCTCCGTTATGGGCACGTGCAGCTCCCGGCTCAGCAGCTCCATGACCTTCGGCCCGCAGAAGCCGCCCTGACACCGGCCCATGCCGGCCCGTACCCGCCGCTTCACGCCGTCCAGCGACCGCGCGCCCGGCGTGCGGCGGATGGCGTCCCATATCTCGCCCTCGGTGACGCCCTCGCACCGGCAGATGACCTGGCCGTAGGCCGGGTCGCGGGCAATGAGGGCCTGCCGGGCCGCGAAGTCCATCTCCCGGGGATGGGGGATGTCCCGGCGCTGGGCGATGAAGTCCTCTTTTTCCGCTGCGTGGAGCTTCTCCGCCGCCAGCGCCGCCAGATACCGGCCGATGGCCGGGGCGGAGGACAGGCCGGGGGACTCGATGCCCACCGCCTCAAAGAAGCCGTCATCGCTCTCGCCCACGATGAAGTCGTCCTCCGGGCCGCTGAGGTGTGCCCGCAGCCCGGCAAAGCTGGTGATCACGTCCCGCATGGGCAGGGTTTCCACGCTCTTGGCCGCCGTCTCCGCCACGGAGCGCAGACCCTCCGCCGTGGTGGCGGTGCGGTCCTTGTCCGGCTGGTCCGCGGCGGTAGGCCCCACCAGCAGGTTGCCGTGTACCGTGGGCGTCACCAGCACGCCCTTGCCCATGGCGGAGGGCAGCTGGAAAATGGTGTGCTGCACCAGCTGGCCGCAGGTGCGGTCCAGCAAACAGTATTCGCCCCGGCGGGGGACGATGGTCAGCTTCTCCTCGCAGAGCTGGTTATGCAGCGCGTCACCGTGGACGCCGGCGGCGCTGATGACCACCCGGGCGTCGATGAAGTCCCCGCCGGTGTGGAGGCGGAAAAAGCCGTCTCGCCGCTCGATGCGGGAGACCTCTGTGTCAAAGCGGAAGGCGCAGCCGTTGGCGGCGGCGTTCTCCGCCAGGGCAATGGTCATGCCGAAGGGGCACAGTATCGCGCCGGTGGGCGCCCACAGGGCGGCCACGGCTTTGTCCGACACCGCCGGCTCAAGGGCGTGAAGCGCCGCCTTGTCCAGGATCTCCAGGCCCTCCACGCCGTTCTGTACGCCCCGGTCCAGCAGCTCCCGCAGGTGGGGCAGCTCCGCCTCATCAAAGCACAGCACCAGCGAGCCGCACCGCCGGTAGGGGAAGTCCAGCTCCCGGGAAAGGTCCTCCATCATCTGCGAGCCCTCCACGTTGAACCGGGCCTTGGCCGAACCCACCGGCGCGTCAAAGCCGGCGTGGCAGATAGCGGAGTTGGCCTTGCTCGTACCCGCGCATACGTCCTCGCCCCGCTCCACCAGGCAGATGTCCAGCCGGTAGCGGCTGAGATACCGGGCCACGGCGCAGCCCACCGCGCCGCCGCCTATGATCACCGCATCATACATATATTATTACCTCTTTTCCAAACGCCGAAAAACGACAAGAAATGCGCTCTGTATCCCTATAAAATAGCAAAAGCGGCGGCCCTTGTCAACCCACCCGGAGGGGCGGCGTTTTTAACGGGATTTCCGGTGTGTCTTAACGGTTTCTTTACTATTTCTTAACGCGGAGATATGCTATAATGACCCCATGTAAACGAAAGGGGGAGGGAAAGGCTCTGTGAGCAAAAAAACGAATACCAGATGGCAGCGGTTCAGCAAGGCGGCGGGCCTGCGCTTTACCGGCAAGGATGTGCTGCTGGCGGCGGTGATGTATCTGGTGGCGGTGATGGGGTGTCTGCTGCTGCGAAGCTTCGACCCGCACAACGACACCAGCTATGTGTCCATGGTGTTCCTGCTGGACGTGTTCCTGACGGCCTATTGGACCAGCGGCTACCTGCTGGGCGTCATCGTGGCCATCGTGGGCGTGTTCAGTGTGGACATCATCTTCACCTATCCGTTCTGGCACATCAGCTTCACCCTTACGGGCTTTCCGCTGACGTTCCTGGTGATGATGACCATCTCCATCCTGACGGCCACCGTCACCAGCCGCGCCAAGCAGACGGAGGCCGTGCGCCGGGAGGCGGAGCGGGAGAAGATGTACGCCGACCTGCTGCGGGCGGTGTCCCACGACATCCGCACGCCGCTGACCAGCATCGTGGGGGCGACCAATGTGCTGCTGGAGCAGGAGGACACCCTGACGGCGGAGCAGCGGCAGCAGCTGCTGCAGTGCACCAATGAGGACGCGGAGTGGCTCATCCGCATCGTGGAGAACCTGCTGTCCATCACCCGCATCAACAACTCCGAGGAGGCGCGGGTGAAAAAAGCGCCGGAGGCGGCGGAGGAGGTCATCGAGGGGGCTGTGGCCAAGACCCACAAGCACTATCCCGACGTGGACATCCGGGTGACGCTGCCCGATGAGCTGATGCTGGTGCCCATGGACCCGCTGCTCATCGAGCAGGTGCTGGTGAACCTGATGGAGAACGCCGTGATCCACGGCGAGACCCACCGCATCGACGTGACGCTGCGGCGGGAGGGGGACAACGCGGTGTTTGAGGTGTCCGACGACGGAAAGGGCATCCCGCTGTCCCTGCTGCCCCGGCTGTTCGACGGCGCGGCCCGCAGCGACCGGCGCAGCGACGGCAGGCGCAGCATGGGCATTGGACTTTCCGTGTGCCGCACGGTGGTGCAGGCCCACGGCGGAACGATCCGCGGAGAAAATAAAAGAGAGGGCGGCGCGTGCTTTACCGTGATGCTGCCCATGAAAGGAGACGACAATGAAGATCAAAGATAAAGTTCTGATCGTAGAGGACGAGCAGTCCATCAGCAATTTCATTTCCATGATCCTTACCGCCAACGGGTTTGACACCATCGTGGTCCGCAGCGGCGAGGAGGCACTGACCATGATCGCCTCCCACTGTCCCGACCTGATCGTGCTGGACCTGGGCCTGCCGGATATGGACGGCATGGAGGTGCTGAAGTCCGTCCGCAAGTGGTCCAACCTGCCGGTGGTGGTGGTCTCTGCCCGCAACCATGAGCATGACAAGGTGGAGGCGCTGGACTACGGCGCGGACGACTATCTGGTGAAGCCCTTTGGCACATCGGAGCTGCTGGCCCGCATCCGCACCGCCATCCGCCACACCCGCACCACACTGTCCAACGCGCAGATCGCCCAGTCCGGCAAGTTCGTCACCGGCGACCTGACCATCGACTACGATAAGCACCAGGTGCTGATGAACGGCGAAAACGCCGGTCTGACCGTCAACGAGTACAAGATCGTGGCCCTGCTGGGCAAGTACGCCGGCAAGGTGCTGACCTACGACTTCATCATCCGGGAGCTGTGGGGGCCCAAGGCCAAGACCGACAACCAGATCCTGCGGGTGAACATGGCCAATATCCGCCGCAAGATCGAGCCTACCCCCGGCAATCCCCAGTACATCTTCACCGAGGTGGGCGTGGGCTACCGTATGCGCGAGGGCGACTGAGCGTACATACCGCACAAGAAACAAGCGAGAGCCGCAGGGCTCTCGCTTGTTTCTTGTTGAGAAATAATTTTGCGACAGAATACGACACTTAATGAAGCCTTTATAAGCGTCAGATAAAGAAAAACGGCCGTTCCGGCAACCCTGCGTTAAAGAAGGTTCTGCCTTATTTACAGATGTTTCCTCCTGCGGTAAGATGGCCTCAGCCCGTTTTTCAAGGGGCAAAACGAGTAAGGAGAGAAAACTATGGAAGAAAGAAAAGGCTTTGGATCCAATTTCGGATTCCTCATGGCTGCCGTCGGCTCTGCCGTCGGTCTGGGCAACATCTGGGGCTTCCCCAATAAAATGGGCGCCTCCGGCGGTTTTACGTTCCTCATCATCTACCTGATCCTGGCGGTCCTCTGCGGCTTCATCGTCATGGTGGGCGAGCTGGCCATCGGCCGCAAGACCGGCAAGGGCGCTGTGGAGGCGTATCACGTTCTTTCTAAAAAATTCAAGTGGATGGGCTGGATGGGCATCGCCTCCGCGTTCTTTATCCTGTTCTTCTACTGTGCGCTGGGCGGCTACTGCATCAAGTACACCGTCCTGAATGTGGGCGATCTGTTCCACGCCGGCTTCGGCTCGAACGGGATGTCCGGCGCTGACGTGTTCAGCACCTTCGTCGGCAACCCCGGCGAGGCCATTATCTACGGCCTGATCTTCGTGGCGCTGACCATGCTCATCGTCCTCGGCGGCGTGGGCGGCGGTATCGAGAAGGTCTGCTCCGTGGGTATGCCCGCGCTGTTCGTGGCCCTGCTGATCTGCATCATCCGCGCCTGCACGCTGGAGAACGCCGTGGACGGCCTGAAGTATATGTTCATCCCCGGCTGGGCCGTGGATAACGGCGTCATCAAGGAAGCGCCCAATTTCCTGACGGTGCTCTCCACCGCCGGCGGTCAGATGTTCTTCTCCCTGTCCCTGGGCATGGGCGCTATGATCACCTACGGCTCTTACCTGCAGAAGAAGGAGAACCTGCAGAAAAACGCTATCCTCATCATCACCATGGATACGCTGGTGGCCCTGATGGCCGGTCTGTGCGTGATCCCCGGCCGCTTTGCCCTCGACCCCGACGGTGCGCTGGGCGGCCCGCAGCTGCTGTTCGTCACCATGCAGAACGTGTTCAGCCGCATGGGCGGCGCAGGTCCGATTTTCGGCATCCTGTTCTATCTGCTGGTGGTGTTCGCCGCTATCTCCTCTTCCATCTCCCTGCTGGAGGTCATCGTGGCCCACTTCGTGGATAAGGCCCGCGACGCCGGCAAGGGCGACAAGCGCAAGGCGTATACCCTCATCGCCGCGGCCTGCGTGGGTCTGGGCTGCATCCTGGTCTGCGCCGACCAGCTGGGCGGCGCCAGCTTTACTCCATGGAAGCTGCTGAACCTGCCTGAGACATCCATCCGTATGTGGAACGACTGCTGGCTGGACTTCTTCGATATGCTGTCTGAGGGCATCATGATGCCTCTGGGCGCACTGCTCATGTCCCTGATGATCGGCTGGGAGGTCGGTCCTGACATGGTCAAGGAGGAGTGCGAGCAGTCCGGTCACGCTATGGGCAGCTACGGCTTCTTCAAGTTCTGCGTGAAGTACATCACCCCGCTGTGCATGATCCTCATCCTGTACGGCCAGCTAACGGACTTCTTTGGTTAAGCGACGCGTCTTAACGACATATTTATAAGTACGTCTTAACGGGGGGCAAAAGGCCGCCGGTGCGAAGCACCGGCGGCCTTTTCGTGTATAAATGGCGGAAATCCTTGCAGGAAATGGGCTTGCGCGGTCGTTTTATCGCCTGTGTCGTTCGAGGTTCATTGTAATAATGACGAAAAAGACGTTCACAATTTGTTAAAATAATGGAAACTGTCGTTAAGAACTTGACAATTTCTTAGCACACGGGTATGATAAAAGAACCAATTTGTGAGGAGGTAAATCACACACTATGGAAAAGAAAAGTACAAAGATCGCGTATGGCATAGCCCTGGCGGTCGTCGTCGTGGCCTTGGTCATCGCCAAGATCGCCAACGACGGTTCTGGCTTTGTGGCCACCGGCTGGGCTCTGTTCCCCCCTGTGGTCGCCATCGCCCTGGCCCTGATCAGCAAGGAAGTATATTCCTCTCTGTTCCTGGGCTGCCTGGTCGCGGCGCTGCTGCTGGCTGACTTCGCTCCCTGGCAGACGGTGGTGAACTTCATCGGCGCTGGCGAGGGTGTTGGCATGATCAACGCCATCGACATCTCCATCCTGATCTTCCTGGTGGTTCTGGGCGTCATGGTGGACCTGATGAACAAGGCCGGCGGTTCTGCCGCTTTCGGCCGCTGGGCCAAGAAGGCCGTGAAGACCCGCGTGGGCGCGCAGCTGCTGACCATGCTGCTGGGCGTGCTGATCTTCATCGACGACTATTTCAACTGCCTGACCGTGGGTGCTGTTATGCGTCCCGTCACCGAGAGCCACAACATCTCCCGCGCCAAGCTGGCCTACGTTATCGACGCCACTGCCGCGCCCGTGTGCATGCTGGCTCCCGTGTCCTCCTGGGCCGCCGCTGTTGCGTCCTACGTGCCCGAAGGCTTCCCCGGCTCCCGTATCTCCATGTTCATGAGCCAGATCCCCTACAACTACTACTGCATCCTGACCCTGGTGATGGTCATTATCGTGTCTGTGTTCAACATTGACTACGGTCCTATGCTGACCCACGAGTACAATGCCCAGGTGAAGAACGACCTGTTCACCACCGAGCATCGTCCCTTCGCCGGCGCTGACGATTACGAGGAAGGCGAGAAGAAGTCCTCCGTGCTGGATCTGCTGCTGCCCGTTATCGTTCTGATCGCCCTGTGCGTCGTTGGTCTGATCTGGACCGGCGGTATGTGGGATGCCGAGAGCGACAACTATCACGATTTCATCATGGCGTTCTCCGATGCGTCTGCTGGTCCTGGCCTGTGCCTGGGCTCTATCGTGGCCATCGTGTTCACGTTCATCTATTACTGGCTGCGCGGCCTGATCGGCTTTGAGAAGTCCTTCGAGTCCGTGCCCAACGGATTCATCCAGATGGTCTCCCCCATCCTGATCCTGTGCTTCGCCTGGACGCTGTGCGGTCTGTGCCGTGACGACGGTCTGCAGGTCGGCACGTTCGTGGAGAGCGTCATGGCCAACACCGGCGACCTGGCTAAGTTCCTGCCCGCCGTGATCTTCATCGTGGCCTGCTTCATCGGCTTCGCCACTGGTACGTCCTGGGGCACCATCGGCATCATGGTCCCCCTGGTCTGCGCTGTGTTTGACTGGACGACCCAGGTCGAGCTGCTGTCCATCGGTCTGGCTGCTTCCTGCGCCGGCGGCGTGTGCGGCGACCACCTGTCCCCCATCTCCGATACCACCATCATGGCTTCCGCCGGTGCACACTGCTACCACCTGAACCATGTGTCCACCCAGCTGCCTTACGGCGTAACCGTGGCTGCCGTTTCCTTCGTTTGCTACATCATCGCCGGTCTGGTGCAGAGCGTGGTGGTCTGCATGATCATCGCCATTGCGCTGATGGTCGGTACGCTGTTCGTCATCAAGGCTATCGTGTCCAAGAAGCACGCTTCCGTGATCGCGGAGATCGCCGAGGCCAACAAGAAACATTTCGCCGCCAAGTAAGACGGACTATACCACATAATAAAGAGACCGCTCCGGCGGTCTCTTTTTTTGCCTTTGCGAGAAGAGGCGGCGGAGCGCGTTACGGCAAAATTTTTGAAATATCGTAAAACCGCAAATTGGGACGCACATTCAAAACGCGGAAAGAGAGCGCGGAATACCGCTAAGGGGGCGATAAGGTATGCTCGCAATAATAACAACTTATATATAAAACCAGTGAAAAGAAACGGGAATGTGTGATAAATACGCGCAAATTCTTCTGAAAATTGTAGGAAAGATAAAAAGCGGGGTTCATAATTTGTTCAAAATTGCCAGCTTCGCGGATTGCTGAAATATTGACAATGTCAGGGAAACCGCTTACAATGGACGCACCAATTTGTGAGGAGGTAAATCACACACTATGGAAAAGAAAAGTACAAAGATCGCGTATGGCATAGCCCTGGCGGTCGTCGTCGTGGCCCTGGTCATCGCCAAGATCGCCAACGACGGTTCTGGCTTTGTGACCACCGGCTGGGCTCTGTTCCCCCCCGTGGTCGCCATCGCCCTGGCCCTGATCAGCAAGGAAGTGTATTCCTCTCTGTTCCTGGGCTGCCTGGTCGGCGCGCTGCTGCTGGCCGATTTTGATCCCTGGGAGACGGTGGTGAACATCGTCGGTGCTGGCGACAACGGCGGCGTTGGTATGATCAACTCCATCGATGTCTCCATCCTGATCTTCCTGGTCATCCTGGGCATCATGGTGGACCTGATGAACAAGGCCGGCGGTTCTGCCGCGTTCGGCCGCTGGGCCACCAAGGCGGTCAAGTCCCGCTGCGGCGCACAGCTGCTGTCCATGCTGCTGGGCGTGCTGATCTTCATCGACGACTATTTCAACTGCCTGACCGTGGGTGCTGTTATGCGTCCCGTCACCGAGAGCCACAACATCTCCCGCGCCAAGCTGGCCTACGTTATCGACGCCACTGCCGCGCCCGTGTGCATGCTGGCTCCCGTGTCCTCCTGGGCCGCCGCTGTTGCGTCCTACGTGCCCGAAGGCTTCCCCGGCTCCCGTATCTCCATGTTCATGAGCCAGATCCCCTACAACTACTACTGCATCCTGACCCTGGTGATGGTCATTATCGTGTCTGTGTTCAACATTGACTACGGTCCTATGCTGACCCACGAGTACAATGCCCAGGTGAAGAACGACCTGTTCACCACCGAGCACCGTCCCTTCGCCGGCGCGGATGACTACGAAGAGGGTGCGAAGCACTCCTCCGTGTTGGATCTGCTGCTGCCCGTTATCGTTCTGATCGCCCTGTGCATTGTCGGCCTGATCTGGACCGGTGGTATGTGGGATGCCGAGAGCGACAACTATCATGATTTCATTCTGGCCTTCTCCGACGCCTCTGCTGGTCCTGGCCTGTGCCTGGGTTCTATCGTATCCCTGGTCTTTACGTTCATCTATTACTGGCTGCGCGGCCTGATCGGCTTCGAGAAGTCCTTCGAGTCCGTGCCCAACGGCTTCGTGCAGATGGTCGCGCCCTGCCTGATCCTGACCTTCGCCTGGACGCTGTGCTATCTGTGCCGTGACGACGGTCTGCAGGTCGGTACATTCGTCCGCAACATGATGGCCAACAGCGGACATCTGGCCAACTTCCTGCCCGCCGTGATCTTCATCATCGCCTGCTTCATCGGCTTCGCCACCGGTACGTCCTGGGGCACCATCGGCATCATGGTCCCGCTGGTCTGCGCCGTGTTTGATTGGGATACGCAGATGACCCTGCTGTCCATCGGTCTGGCTGCTTCCTGCGCCGGCGGCGTGTGCGGCGACCACCTGTCCCCCATCTCCGATACCACCATCATGGCTTCCGCCGGTGCACACTGCTACCACCTGAACCATGTGTCCACCCAGCTGCCTTACGGCGTAACCGTGGCTGCCGTTTCCTTCGTTTGCTACATCATCGCCGGTCTGGTGCAGAGCGTGGTGGTCTGCATGATCATCGCCATTGCGCTGATGGTCGGTACGCTGTTCGTCATCAAGGCTATCGTGTCCAAGAAGCACGCTTCCGTGATCGCGGAGATCGCCGAGGCCAACAAGAAACATTTCGCTGCCAAGTAAGACGGACTATACCACATAAAAAAAGAGACCGCTCCGGCGGTCTCTTTTTATATGCGGAAAAGAAATATCCGGACGGTGTACCGCCCGGATATCTACTTTTCTCAGAAGTGTGCTTCCACGAACTTGTTGAACTTTTTCACGTCCATGTCTTCCTTGTAGGTGTTGCGGAAGCGCTTGACCGTCAGGCTGTTGTACTGCACGATGTTGCGGTACTTCAGGAAGCCCACCACCGTGGCCACGCCGCCGCAGGCATAGCCCCAGGGGGCGCTCTTGGCACAGGTGTAGATCAGCACCGCCAGCACCAGCGCCGACACGATGACGCCGGCGATCTGCTTCTTGGGGTGGATGCGCTGCACGTCCTCCGCCTTGACGACGCCCTCGTCGATCATGGCCTTGGCGAACTGCTTCTGCACGCCGAACAGGCTGACGGCGTTCAGGATGCACGGCGCGACTACAAAAAAGCCGAACAGCGTGTCGATGATGCCGATGACCAGTATTGAAATATCTCCCATTTCCTCACTCTTCCTCCTGTATGTGTTTGAAATTGATGTGCATATCGCTTCGCGCCGTGGCGTACAGCATATGGCTGTAGCACAGCGAAAAATCCACCACGTCGCCCACTGCCAGCGGCCGGGGGCAGTCCTCCACGTCCACGATGCAGTGGTCGGACGACCCGCCGATGACCGTCAGCCCCGGCTCGCGGGGGATCAGGCTCTCCAGGTCGCCTACGTCGGCCCGGCCCAGCGCCAGAATAGCCCGACGCCGCACGCCCCGGTCCTCGTACACCGGCTTGCGGCCAAAGGCGTCGATGGCGAACTCGCCGATGGGATAGGTGGGCTTGTCCTTTATCTCGATGACCTCCGCCCGCAGCGTCAGGGCGTCCATCCGCAGGTAGTCCATATCCCGGATGCCCCAGTCCACCTGCAGGTCCTTGCCCAGCAGGATGGCCTCGCCGATACGCAGGTGGTCGATGCCCTCCGGCATCGTGCCCCAGTGTACCAGGGTGAAGGAGCTGGTCGCGCCGCCGGAGGCGATCTCCAGCCTGCGGCCGATACGGTCCTCGATCCGCCGGCGCAGCGCCAGCAGCTCGTTCATCTTCTCCGGCGTGGGCTTGGTTGAGCCGTAGCACGTCAGGTTCACGCCGATGCCGGCCAGGTGTACATGTGGCAGCTCCCGCTCCACGCGGACGCACACGTCCACCAGCTCATCCTTATCCCAGAAGCCCTCCCGCAGGTCGCCCAAATCGGCCATGACGATGACCCGGTGGGTCTTGCCCTGCCGGGCACACTCCTGCTCCAGCGCGGCCAGCGTGGCCCATTCGCTTTGCAGCGATGTCTCACACAGCGATACCACGTCGGGCAGTTCCGTCAGCGCCGGGATGCGGATCAGCAGCCATGGGCCGCCCACGCCGGCGGCCCGGCATCTGGCCACCTGCTCCAGCCGGCTGGTGCCCAGCTCCTCCGCACCGCACTGACGCAGCGTCCGCGCCACCTCCGGCAGCCCGTCCGCGCCCTTTACCACGCCGCACACCCGGATGCCCCGCGCGTGACAGCGGGAGATCACCGCCCGGGCGTTGCTCCGCAGCTTCTCCAAATCAAATTCCAGTTGCGGGTATTGCCGCATGACCTGCGCCTCCTGTGCATAGTAAATACTAAAAATCATTCTACCATACTTTCCGGCGTTTGTCACACCTTTTCGTAAAAAAGGCCGCAGAGATGAGGTATGATGCAAATAACGGGAGCGCGGAGCGCTCCCGTTATGTCTCGCTGTTCTCGATAGTGCCGCCGCCCAGCACCACGTCGCCGTCGTACAGCACCACCGCCTGTCCGGCGGTGATGGCACGCTGGGGCTGGTCGAACACCACCCGCAGCCCGCCGTCCGGCAGGGGGTAGGCGGTGCAGGCCGCCTCGGTCTGGCTGTAACGGGTCTTGGCAGCGCAGCGTACCGGCCCGTCCGGCGTCTGACCGCTGATCCAGTTTGCGCGGCTGGCCAGCAGGGAGGAGGCGTACAGCTCGTCGTCGTCCCCCAGCAGGATGGTGTTGTCCGCGCCGTTCTTCCGCAGGACGTAGACGTGCTTCCCGGCGGCCACGCCCAGACCCTTCCGCTGCCCGGCAGTGTAGCAGGGCAGGCCGCGGTGGCGGCCAAGCACCCGGCCGTCCCGGTCCACGAAGTCCCCCGGCGTCAGCACCACGCCCTCCCGCTGGAGAAAGCCCACATAGTCGCCGTCCGGCACGAAGCAGATGTCCTGACTGTCGCCCTTATCGGCGTTTTCCAGCCCGGCCTGCCGGGCCTGCTCCCGGATGGCGGGCTTGTCGTAGTCGCCCACCGGCAGCAGCAGGTGGCGGAGCTGGTGCTGGGTCAGCTGGTAGAGGACGTAGCTCTGGTCCTTCCGCCGTTCCCGGCCGCGGAGCAGACGGTAACGTCCGGTGTCCGGGTCAACGTCCACCCGGGCGTAGTGCCCCGTGGCGATATAATCGTAGCCCAGCGTCAGCGCCCGGTCCAGCAGCGCGCCGAATTTCAGCTCCCGGTTGCAGTCGATGCAGGGATTGGGCGTCCGCCCGGCCACATACTCACTGACGAAGTGGTCCATCACGCAGCGCTGGAACTTCTCCGTCTCATTAAATACATAAAACCGCATCCCCAGCCGCGTGGCCGCCTGGCGGGCATCCTCCGCGTCATCGGCGGAGCAGCACCGGCCATCCTCGCCGCGGTACAGCTTCAGCATCGCGCCGTCGCAGTCGTAGCCCTGCTGCACCAGCAGGGCCGCGGCGGCGCTGCTGTCCACGCCGCCGGACATGGCCACCAGCACTCTTTTTCCTTTGCTCATGGTAAAGTTCTCCGTATATTCCTTCTTGTGGGATACATACTATCATTGGCCGGCAGAGATCTCTGCCGGCCAATGGGTGTCAGTCGTCCAGATGGACCTGCCGGAAGGCTTGGAACGGCAGCCCGTCCGCCAGCTCCAGCAGTGCCGGCTGGAAGCCGCCGGCATAGTCCGCCCGGGGCTCTTCCAGCACCGCGTCCGTCCGGTGGTCCGGCAGGGCCAGCGTCACACAAGTGCCCTGGCCCACCTTGCTGTCCAGCAGCAGCTGGCCGCCGTGGCGCTCGGCGGTCTGCCGCGCCAGCGGCAGACCCAGTCCCAGACCGTGGGGGTCCTGATCGATGCGCTGGGGCAGCGCGTAGAGACGGAACACGTCCTCGATCTGCCCGGCGGGGATGCCGCATCCGGTGTCCGCCACCTGGAGCAGCACCTGCTGGTGCTGGCATTGCAGCGTCACCGTTACCGTCCCGCCCGGTTCGGTGTATTTCAGGGCGTTGCCCAGCAGCTGCCACAGTGCCCGCCGCAGGTGCGCCCGGTGCACGGCCGCCACATGGCTGCGGAGGGCGCACTGCATACGCAGCGTTACGCCCCGCAGCTCGAACAGCGGCTGGGCCTCCAGGATCAGGGCCTGTGTCCACTCTACCAATTCCGTGTTCTGGGTGGGCAGCGGCGCACGGCTGGCCAGCAGCGGCGCGGCGTCCAGCTCGTTGGTCAGCCGCAGCAGGCGGAAATAGCTCTGCAGCAGCATGGCCGCGTTGTTGTCCAGCTCCGGGTCTTTGGTACGTTTTTCAGCCGGCGCCAGCCGGCCTGCCGCCACATAGATCCCAGCCAGAGCCAGACGGATCTGCGTGGCCACATGGGGCATCATCTCGTAAAGGACCTGTTCGTCCCGGTCTTCGTTTCCCAAAGCCTTACCCCTTTCACACGATCGTCATCGTCAGCATCTCACCGGCGTCCCGGACTACTCGTGTTGCTTTCTGCCCTTCTGACCATATCATACCAAACGGGACGCTAAAACACAAGATATTTGTCAAATTTTCGCAAAATGTAAAGCAAAACAAAAAAAGTTTCAAAAAGGGCTTGCAATTTTCAAAAAAACGGATATAATTCTAAACATACCATACATTTAGGATATTCCAGTCAGAGAGGAAGATGTATTTATGAGTATCAAAGTCGGTATCAATGGTTTTGGCCGTATCGGCCGTATGGTCATGCGCTGCTGCATGAACCATCCCAATATTGAGATCGTGGGCATCAATGATCTTTGCCCCGCCGATTATCTGGCCTATATGCTGAAGTTCGACACCATGCACGGCCGCTTCCAGGGTGAGGTCTCCGCTGACGGCACGAACATCGTGGTCAACGGCAAGGCGATCCCCGTGTTCGCCGAGCGCGATCCCGCCAACCTGCCCTGGGCCAAGGTGGGCGCTGAGTATGTCATCGAGTCCACCGGCCTGTTCCTGACCAAGGAAAAGGCTGCCGGCCATATCGCCGCCGGTGCGAAGCACGTGGTCATGTCCGCCCCCTCCAAGGACGACACCCCCATGTTCGTCATGGGCGTGAACCAGGATACCTACACCTCCGATATGCAGTTCGTGTCCAACGCCAGCTGCACCACCAACTGCCTGGCCCCCATCGCCAAGGTGCTGCATGACAACTTCGGCATCACCGACGGCCTGATGACCACCGTGCACTCCACCACCGCCACCCAGAAGACGGTGGACGGCGTGTCCCTGAAGGACTGGCGCGGCGGCCGCGCTGCCTCCGGCAATATTATCCCCAGCTCCACCGGCGCCGCCAAGGCCGTGGGCAAGGTCATTCCTGCGCTGAACGGCAAGCTCACCGGTATGTCCATGCGTGTTCCCACCCTGGACGTGTCCGTGGTGGACCTGACGGTGAACCTGAGCAAGCCCGCCAGCTACGATGAGATCTGCGCCGCCATGAAGAAGGCCAGCGAGAACGAGCTGAAGGGTATTCTGGAGTACACCGATGAGGACGTTGTTTCCTCCGATTTCCTGGGTGACACCCATACCTCCATCTTCGACGCCAAGGCCGGCATCGCACTGACCGACACCTTTGTCAAGGTCGTCAGCTGGTACGACAACGAGATGGGCTACTCCGACAAGGTCCTGTGCCTGATCGAGCACATGGCCAGCGTGGACCACAAATAATCTGCTTTTCCACCTGTAAGGTTTTCCTTCTTTTTGTTCCGGAAACAGCGCCGTCCCACCGGGGCGGCGCTGTTTCCGTAGTGCCGCCTCGGTCTCCACAAATTTTTCGTCGCTGCGATAGAAAATTTTACAAAACCTCAAATTACCTCTACCATTCCTTTGAATTGTATGGTACAATAGGTACAACTTACCCAAGGGTACGCAGGGAAAGGACACCCACCATGGAACAGAACCCCATTCTCCACAGCACTCTCACGCTGGACAGCGACATTCCCCTTTATGCCCAGCTCGTGGGCATTATCAAACGGAACATCTCCACCGGCGTGTTGGCCGTGGGCGCGCTGCTGCCCAGCGAGGCCGAGCTGTGCCGGTGTCTGAACATCAGCCGCAACACCGTCCGCCAGGCCATCGGTGAGCTGGAGGACGAGGGTCTGGTAGTCCGTAAGCGCGGCCGCGGCACGTTCGTGGCCGACCCCGCTACCAACCGCCGCGGCGTCCGCTATTCCTTCACCACCGAGGTCTCCTCGCTGGGCAAAGTGCCCTCCTCCACCCTGGTGGACTTTGACGTGGAGACCCCCAGCGGTGTGGTCTGCGAAAAGATGGAGCTGCGGGAGGGCACGCCGGTCTACTGCTTCACTCGCGTCCGCAACGTGGACGGCGAGCCGCTGATCCTGGAGACCAGCTACTATCCCCAGTACATCTACCCCAATCTGACCCGGGATATGCTCCAGACCCACAGCTTTTACAGCCTGCTGTACCACGTGGGCATCGTCCCCTTTGCCGCCGACGAGAGCTATGAGGCGGTCATCCTGGACGGCGAGCGGGCCGCTCTGCTGGGCGTTGAGCCGGGCAGCTGCGCCTTCTTCCACCAGCGCCTTACCCGCACGGAGGACGGCCGTATCTATGAGTACACCCGCAGCTATATCCGCGGCGACCGGGTGCGGCTGGACGTACATATGCAGAAGAGCGGCATGAGCTTCGTCCGCACCATCGACTGAGAGCAAAAAAGAACGCCCCGCCGGGGCGTTCTTTTTTGTTCTCTTTACAGCGCTGCCGCGCCGATGATGCCCGCTTCGTTGCCCAGCTTGCCGCATTGGATCACCGGCGGCTTCCGCAGCCGTCCGCCGAAGCAGTGATCCGCCACGTATTCCCGCACCGGGCCTAACAGCGCCTCGCCCTGACGGCTGATGCCGCCGCCCAGCAGGACCATCTCCGGCCCGAGGATGTTCACCAGGTCGGTGACGCCCGCCGCCACATACACGCAGTACTGCGCCACCACGGCCCTGGCCGCCGCGTCGCCCTTTTCCGCCGCGTCAAACACATCCTTGCCGGTGAGGCGGTCGCCGTAACCGGCCAGCAGGGAGGCGGGCTCGGCCTGCGCCGCCCGCTTGCCCTGGCGGATCAGCGCCGTGGCGGAGGCATACGCCTCCCAGCAGCCGTTCCGCCCGCAGGTGCAGGGCTCGCCGTCCAGCACCAGCAGGGCATGGCCCACCTCCGCGCCTGTGCCGCCCACGCCGCTGACGATCTTCCCGTCCTGGATGATGCCGCCGCCCACGCCTGTGCCCAGCGTTACCAGCACCATATTCCGGCAGCCCACGGCGGCGCCGGCCACCGTTTCCGCCAGCGCGGCGCAGTTGGCGTCGTTGCTCAGGCGGCAGGGCAGGCCGAAGTGCTCCGTCATCATGGCGCACACCGGCACGTTGAACCAGCCCAGGTTGTACGCCCGGGCCACCACGCCGTTTTCGCCGTCGCACGTACCCGGCGAGCCGATGCCGATGGACGCGCAGTGGGCCGGCGTGATGTCCGCCTTTTCCATGGCCAGCTCCACGGCCCGGCACATATCCGCCACCACCTGCTCCGCAGGGCGCTGCGCCCTGGTGGGAAGGCTGGCCTCCGCCACGATCTCATAGTGTTCGTTTACTACGCCCACGGCGATATTCGTGCCGCCCAGGTCGATGCCGATACGGTACATACTCCCGTCTCCTTTGCAGTAGAAATAGAGAAGGGGGCGGGCTTTCCGGCCCGCCCCAGGTCACATTTTGTCAGATATGGGTCACAAAATCGGTGTTTACCGGCACGGTCCTGCCGATGTCGGAGGACTTGATACTGCCGAAAATGGCCCGCATGGTGGTCAGCGCTTCCTTGCCGGACACCTCCGGCTCGCGGTCGTGCACCAGCGCGTCCACGAACTCGTCGATGACGCCGGAGGTGGTGGGGATGCTGTCGAAGTTGTAGCTGGTGCGGTTGCCCTCCAGGTCGGTGACGATAATGGGGGCGGTGGGCTCGCTGTAGATCATCATCAGGCCCTTCGTGCCGTACAGCACCGTGGACTCGCACTCCTTGCCGTACACCGTCCAGCTGGCCGCCATCGTACCCAGCGAGCCGCCGGACATCTTCAGGATGCACACCGCGTTGTCGTCCACGCTGATGAGCTTGCCCTCGTTGTCCCGCTTGTTCAGCGTCACCACCTTGGCGGTGGTCTCAATGACCTTCTGCCCCAGCAGGTACTGGACCAGGTCCACCTTGTGGATGCCCATGTCGGACAGCGCGCCCATGGCCGCCTTGTTCTTGTCGAAGAACCAGGCGTCGCGGTCGGGGGACCAGCCCTCCGGGCCGGAGTTGCCGAACACGGAGCGGAACGTGATCACGTCGCCGATGATGCCGCTCTCCAGCAGCTTCCGGGCCTTGCGGTGCACCGGATCGAACCGCATATTGTGGCCGATCATCAGATGCTTGCCGTTGCGCTCCGCCGCGGCCACCATGCTCTCGCACTCCGCCAGCGTTACCGCCATGGGCTTCTCGCACAGCACGTGCTTGCCCGCGTACAGCGCCGCCGTGCAGATCTCTGCATGGCTGCGGTTCTCCACGCAGATGGACACCGCGTCGATGTCCGGCTCGTCGATGAGCTGATAAAAGCTGTCGTATACCTTGCCGCCGTACTTGGCGGCCATCTCCTCGGCCCGGGCCATGTTCTTGTCGTAATACGCCACGACCTGCGCGTTGGGGTTGGCTGCGTACTCGGGAAGATGGCGCAGCTGTGCGATCTTGCCGCAGCCGATGATGCCGACTCGGATCATAAAAGCGTACCTCCTCAGAAAATCCTCAAATCACCTGCCGCTTTCCGGTGCGGCATATCTCGCTGGTACTATTCTAACAAATTCCCGCCCGCTTGAAAAGCCCTTTTTGGCATACTTTGCAAATTTTTTCACAAAATCTGCGCGGCCACCGTCACGGCGCAGCCGTTTTTCTCTGTGTAGTCCAGCGTTGCGCCTGCCGGCAGGGCCAGGCGGCTCAGCGCCAGCAGCGGCCCTTTGCCCGTCAGCTTGAACAGGGCCTCCTTGGCCGTCCAGATCTCCCAGAACCGGCGGCAGTCGCCGTCGTCGCCGGGACGGATGCAGGCCATCTCCGCCTCGGAGCACACCCGCCGCATGAATTTCTCCTGGGCGGAGCGGATGACCTCCACGTCCACGCCTACCGGCACATCCGCCGTGACGCACACCGCCCACGCGCCGGAGTGGCTGACGGACACATACGTTCCCTCCGCCGTCACGGTGGGCTTGCCCAGCTCGTCCCAGGCCAGGGGCACATCCGCCTCGCCGCAGTGCAGCTTTTCCGCCAGCATCCGCCGCGCCAGCAGCTCCCCGGCCACGGTGCGCTTCCGGTCGTCCTCCCCGGCGATGTCCGCCACCCGGCGGCGGCGCACGCCGTCCATCATGGCTGTGATCCGGGTCTCCTCCGCCGCGTCCAGCTGTCGGATGTCATACCACTGCAATTCCATATCCCATGCCTCCCGTAAGTTTTTCGTCTATGGTGTCATTGTAGCACGTTTTAACGCGGGCTGCCACCCTTTTTTAGCATCCCCTTGCAATTTGCCTGAATATGGCGTACACTACCCGTGTATCAGGAGGTATATTCCATGGTTTCTATCGTTCCCGTCACCACCCGCGCCCAGCTGCGCCGGTTTGTGGACTACCCCAACGAATTATATAAGAATGTTCCCCAGTTCGTCCCCGCCACCTATGATGATGACCTGTCCGACTGGGACAGGAGCAAGAACCCTGCCTTTGACTACTGCGACGCCCGCTGCTGGCTGGCGGAGCGGGACGGCGAGATCGTGGGCCGCATCGGCGCGATCCACTCCCGCAAGGCCAACGACAAGTGGGGGACGAACCGTCTCCGCTTTACCCAGGTGGATTTTATCGATGATCCGGAGGTATCCGCCGCTCTGTTTGGCGTGGTGGAGGACTGGGCCAGAGAGCTGGGCTGCACCGCGGTCCACGGCCCGCTGGGCTTTACCGACATGGACCGGGAGGGTATGCTGGTAGAGGGCTTCGACCGCCGCAGCTGCTTTTTCACCTATTATAATTACCCTTATTACATAGACCACATGGCCGCGCTGGGCTACGTCAAGGATGTGGACTGGATCGAGCAGCTCATCACCGTCCCCACCGACGAGGCCACCATCAAGCGCTGGGAGAAGCTGTCCGACTTCGTGCTGAAGCGCCACCATCTCCACATTCACGAGGCGAAGAACCGCCTGTCCTACCTGCCGCTGCTGAAGCCGTTCTTCGAGCTGGTGAACGTGGCCTATGCCCCGCTGTACGGCACGGTAGAGCTGACGGACCGGCAGATCAAGAAGTATTCCGCCAAATTCGCGCCACTCATCAACCCCAACACCACTTGCTTCGTCATGGACGAGCAGGACCGTATGATCGCCTTCGGCGTGGGCGCGCCCAGCCTGGCCTCCGCGCTGCAGAAGCACCGCGGCCGTCTGATGCCCACCGGTTGGATCGACGTGCTGAAGTCGTTCCGCAAAAACGACACGGTGGACCTGCTGCTCATCGCCGTACACCCGGATTATCAGAAGATGGGCGTCAACGCCATCATCCTCAGCAAGACCATGAAGGGCTGCCATAAGCTGGGCATCAAGCAGGCGGAGACCGGCCCGATGCTGGAGCTGAACGATAAGGTCCAGTCCCAGTGGAAGGACTTCCAGACCGAGCAGCACAAGCGCCGCCGCTGCTTTATCAAGGAACTGTAAAACAGAGAAGGACCGCCTTGGGCCAAACGGCCCGGGGCGGTCTCTTTGCAGCTTGCTCATTCCACACCGGCCAGACGCAGGTGGGTGGCGCGCTCCTCCATGGGGATATATTTCTCGTGGGTGGTGACGGCGCGGTAGGCCGGGCGCATGATGCGGTGGCAGGTGACCACCTCTTCGATGCGGTTGGCGCACCAGCCGGCGATACGGGCGGAGGCAAACAGGGGCGTGAATACCTCCTCCGGGATGCCCAGCATGGTGTAGACCAGGCCGGAGTACATATCCACGTTGGCGCACATGGGCGTGTCGCTGCCCCGGCGCTCCTGGATCAGCGGGATGCCCAGCGTCTCCACCTTCTGCAGCAGGGCGAAGTCCTCGGCGTAGCCCTTGATCTCCGCCATGTGCTGGGCATACTTCTTCAGCAGCACCGCCCGGGGATCGGAGATGGTATACACCGCGTGGCCCAGGCCGTACAGCTTGCCGGAACGGTCGCCGGCCGCGCCGTCCAGCAGCTTGCACAGGTAATCCTTGATCGAACCGTCGTCGTGGGGGTCCACATTCTCCTTGATATAGCGGAACATCTCCATGACCTTGGCGTTGGCGCCGCCGTGGAGCGGGCCCTTCAGCGAGCCGACAGCCCCGGCGATGGCGCTGTAGGTATCCGTGCCGCTGGAGGACATGGCGCGGCAGACAAAGGTGGAGTTGTTGCCGCCGCCGTGCTCCGCGTGGACCATCAGCATCATGTCCAGCAGGTGGGCCTCCTCGTCGGTGTAGCTCTTGTCGGGCCGCATCATCCGCAGGAAGTTCTCCGCTGTGGACAGCTCCGGCACGGGGTAGTGGATGTGGAGAGAGTCTCCGTGGAAGTAGTGGCGCTGCATGGCGTAGGCGTTGGCCACGATGGAGGGGAAGTAGCCGATGAGCTTCACGGACTGCAGCAGCATATTGTCGATGGACGTGTTGTCCGGGTCGGGGTCGTAGGAGTACAGGCTCAGCACGCTGCGGGCCAGCTCGTTCATGATGCTGCGGCTGGGATGGCGCATGATCATGCCCTCGGTGAACCCATCCGGCAGCTTCCGGGCCTGGTTCATGATCTTGTCGAAGTAGGCCAGCTCGCTCTTGGAGGGCAGATAGCCCATCAGGAGCAGGTAGGCTACCTCCTCAAAGCCGAACGTGCCGGCCTTGCGGTGGGCCTCCACGATGTCCGTCAGCTCGATGCCGCGGTAGTACAGCTGACCGGGGATGGGGACGCGCTGGCCATCCTGCAGCAGATAGCCCTGGACGCTGCCCACCTTGGACACGCCCACCAGAACGCCCGTGCCGTCGCTGTTGCGAAGACCCAGCTTTACGTCGCCCCGGTAATGCTCCGGGCCGATGGCGTACTCGTCCTGTATGCTGCGGCTCAGCGGGCCGGTGTATTGCTTCAATATGGTGGCATCCTTCTCGATCATGGAGGTCGCTCCTTTCAAGTCTTGCTGTGGTGATTATAATGCGTCTCTTTTCTTTTTGCAAGAGTTAAAAATGAAAATTTCAAAAAATTTCTGTATTAGCGTTAAAGATAGAGCGATTTACATTAAATTTGCATGAACAATAAAATTGACTTGCAAAATTTTTGCTTTTCCATGTTGCATTTTTTTGAACTTATGTTATACTACCTTTAACTTAGGTCCGCTGAAAGGACGTGAACATATGATAAGACTTTATAACGGCGGCGTGGTATGGCACGGCGGTACGGTGACGGAAGCACCGGAGACTATGGCGGGAAACCGGGAAAAGACCATGGCCTACCAGATCCTGCGCAAGCATCACAAGGGCGGAGAGGACGGGCTGCTGCACCTGACCTTCGACAGTCTGATCTCCCACGACATCACCTATGTGGGCGTGATCCAGACGGCCAAGGCCAGCGGCATGGAGCGCTTTCCCGTGCCCTATGTGCTGACCAACTGCCACAACAGCCTGTGCGCCGTGGGCGGCACGATCAACGCCGACGACCACACCTTCGGTCTGTCGGCGGCGGTGAAATACGGCGGCGACTATGTGCCCGCCAACCAGGCGGTGATCCACCAGTACGCCCGGGAGATGCTGGCGGGCTGCGGCAAAATGGTGCTGGGCTCGGACAGCCACACCCGCTACGGCGCGCTGGGCACGCTGGGCGTGGGCGAGGGCGGCGGCGAGATCGTGAAGCAGCTGCTGGAGAACACCTATGACGTGACGCCGCCCCAGGTGATCCTGGTGCGCCTGACGGGGAAGCCGGGCCACGGCGTCGGCCCGCACGATGTGGCGCTGGCCCTGTGCGGTGCGGTGTATAAAAATGGCTTTGTTAAAAATAAGGTGCTGGAGTTCGTGGGCGACGGCATCGGCGGATTGTCCATGGACTATCGCATCGGCATCGACGTGATGACCACGGAGACGGCCTGCCTGAGCTCTGTCTGGGAGACAGACGGCGCGGTGGCGGAGTATCTGACGCTCCACGGGCGGGGCGGCGACTTCGCGCCGCTGCACCCGGAGGACGGCGCGTACTACGACGGTATGATCGACATCGACCTGAGCCGTGTTGAGCCTATGGCGGCGCTGCCCTTCCATCCCTCCGAGGCGCTGCCCCTGCGGGAGCTGATCGAGAACCCGGGGGATGTGCTGCGGCAGGTGGAGCTGCGGGCGGCGGAGCAGTTCGGCGGCAAGGCGGCGCTGCACCTGACAGACAAGGTGAAGAACGGCCGGCTGACGGTGGAGCAGGGCGTCATCGCTGGGTGCGCCGGCGGCCTGTACGACAACATCGCCGAGGCGGCGGCCATTCTGGACGGCTTCGATGTGGGCAGCGGGAACTTCGACTTCTCCGTGTATCCGCCCTCCGTGCCGGTGGAGCTGGAGCTGGTGGAGAACGGCGTGACCGGGCGGCTGCTGCGCAGCGGCGCGGTGTGCAAGCCCTGCTTCTGCGGTCCGTGCTTCGGCGCGGGGGATGTGCCGGCCAACGACGCGCTGTCCATCCGCCACACCACCCGGAACTTCCCCAACCGGGAGGGCTCCAAGCCCGGCGACGGCCAGCTGGCCGGGGTGATCCTCATGGACGCCCGCTCCATCGCCGCCACCGCCCGTAATCACGGCGTGGTCACGTCGGCGGCGGACGTGGACTACGACGAGCCTGCACCGGCAGCCCGGCGGTTTGATGCTTCCGTGTACGAAAAGCGGGTGTACCGGGGCTTTGGCCGCCCCCGGCCGGAGGCGGAATTGCAGTACGGCCCGAACATCGCGGAGTGGCCCGCCATCCCGGCGCTGGCCGACGGCCTGCTGCTGCAGGTGGCCTCCGTCCTGCGGGACGAGGTGACCACCACCGACGAGCTGATCCCCTCCGGGGAGACGTCGTCCTACCGCTCCAACCCCATGAAGCTGGCCCAGTTCACCCTGTCCCGCCGCGACCCGGACTATGTGGCCCGGGCCAAGGCCACGGCAGCGCTGGAGGCAGACCGTGCCGCCGGGAACACGGCGGCACTGAATGATGTGCTGGCGGCATTGGGCCTGGACGGCGAAGCGGCGGCACGGCTGCACATCGGCTCGGTGCTGTTTGCCAACAAGCCCGGCGACGGCTCGGCCCGGGAGCAGGCGGCGTCCTGCCAGCGGGTGCTGGGCGGCAGCGCCAATATCTGCTATGAGTTCGCCACCAAGCGCTATCGCTCCAACTGCGTTAACTGGGGCCTGCTGCCCTTTACCATGGCGGCGGGCGACCGCTTCGACGGCGCGCCGGGGGACTTTATCTACGTCCCCGACGTGCGGGAGAAGGTGGCCCGGGGCGACGAGGAATTCCCGGCGGTGCTGGTGCACGGCGGCAAGGCCGCGCCCCTGACGCTGTACCTGAGGAACACCAGTGCCGAGGAGCGGGAGCTGCTGCTGGCCGGGTGTCTTATCAACCACTATGCGGCAAAGAAAAGAGGCTGAGACAATGGAAAAGATCAAAATGCCCCACCCCATTGCGGAGCTGGACGGCGACGAGATGACCCACGTCCTGTGGGGGAAGATCAAGGATGAGCTGATCCGCCCCTATGTGGCGCTGAACACGGAGTATTACGACCTCTCCCTGCCCAACCGGGACAAAACGGAGGACGCGGTGACGCGGGAGGCGGCGGAGGCCATCAAGCGGCTGAAGATCGGCGTGAAGTGCGCCACCATCACCCCCAACTTCCAGCGGCAGGAGGAATACGGCCTGAAGAAGCTGTGGAAGTCCCCCAACGCCACCATCCGGGCGGCGCTGGACGGCACGGTGTTCCGCGCGCCTATCCTCATCTCCCGGGTGAAGCCGGTGGTGTCCTGCTGGGAAAAGCCGGTGACCATCGCGCGCCACGCCTACGGCGACGTGTACCGGGCGGTGGAGTACCGTGTGCCCTGCGCCGGGAAGGCGGAGCTGGTGTTCACCGACGACAGCGGCCGGGAGCTGAGCCGCCAGACGGTGTACGACTTTGCCGGGCCGGGCGTGGTGCAGGCCATGCACAACCGGGACGACTCCATCCTCTCCTTCGCCCGGTGCTGCTTCAGCTACGGGCTGGACGTGAAGCAGGACGTGTGGTTCTCCAGCAAGGACACCATCTCCAAGGACTACGACCAGACGTTCAAGCTGCTGTTCCAGAAGGTGTACGACGAGGAGTACCGGGACGCCTTTGAAAAGGCGGGGCTGCACTATCGCTACGCCCTCATCGACGACGCGGCGGCCAAGGTCATCCGCTCCAAGGGCGGCATCGTGTGGGCCTGCAAGAACTACGACGGCGACGTGATGAGCGACCTCATCGCCGCGGCCTCCGGGTCGCTGCCCATGATGACCAGCGTGCTGGTGTCGCCGGACGGCTGCTTCGAGTACGAGGCGGCCCACGGCACGGTGACGGACCACTATTACCGCTGGCGGAAGGGCGAGAAGGTGTCCACCAACCCGGTGGCCACCATGTATGCCTGGGCCGGTGCGCTGCGCAAGCGGGGCGAGTGGGACGAAAACCCGGCGCTGGTGCGGTTCGCCGGCTGCCTGGAGCGGGCGGGGCTGGACGTGCTGGAGCAGGGCTATCTGTCGGAGGATCTGGCCATGCTGTGCGATAAGGCGGACTATGTGGAGATGCCGGACAACGACCGGCTGTTCACCCTGATCCGCCGCCGGCTGGAGGAATTGCTGGCGGAATAACGAAATCGGGAGCAAAAGAAGCGGTGATTTGGGTAAAAATCCGAATTACCGCTTCTTTACGCCCGGGTATATTGACAGACGGGGCGCATATCTGTATAATATAAGCAATTCTACTTCAACAGGGGGTTCTATCAAAGGATGGACACAGCCGGCAGCGACTCTTGCCCTGAACGAAATAAGAATAGTGTACGGATGTGAGACATGACCTGTGCGCGCTGCACACAGGCCGTGTCTTTTGCGCTTTTTACCGGGAGGGTAGGAAGCAGGAAAGGAGTTTTGTATTTTGGAGACCTCAATAGGTTGGTTATTGCTTTTGCAGGTAGTGCTGATCTTCCTCAACGCCGTGTTTGCCTGCGCCGAGATCGCCGTGCTGTCGGTGAACGAGGTGAAGCTGAACAAGATGTGCGCCGAGGGCAACCGCAAGGCCAAGCGGCTCAGCAAGCTGACGGCCCAGCCCGCCCGCTTTCTGTCCACCATTCAGGTGGCCATTACGCTGGCCGGCTTCCTGGGCAGCGCCTTCGCGTCGGAGAACTTCTCCGACGGGCTGGCGGACTGGCTCATCAGTCTGGGCGTCACCATCCCCCGCGGTACGCTGGACACCATCTGCGTCATCGTTATCACGCTGATCCTGTCCTACTTCACGCTGATCTTCGGCGAGCTGGTGCCCAAGCGCATCGCCATGAAGAAGTCGGAGCAGGTGGCTCTGGGCATCTCCGGGCTGGTGACGGTGATCTCCAAGCTGTTCGCGCCCATCGTGTCGCTGCTGAGCGTGTCCACCAACGGCGTGCTGCGGCTCATGGGCATCGACCCCAACGAGGAGGAGGAACAGCTGGGCGAGGAGGACATCCGCATGATGGTGGACGCCAGCAGCGAGCATGGCGGCATTGACCACGAGGAGAAGGAGTTCATCCAGAACGTGTTTGAGTTCGACGACCTGACCGCCGAGGAGATCGCCACCCACCGCACCGACGTGGACCTGCTGTGGATGGACGAGAGCATGGACGAGTGGGCGGAGACCATCCACGGCACGCGGCACAACCGCTATCCCATCTGCGAGGACAGCGCCGACAACGTGGTGGGCATCCTGAACGCCAAGGAGTACTTCCGCCTGGCGGATAAGAGCCGGGACAACGTGATGCGCTCCGCCGTCCGCGCGCCGTATTTCGTGCCGGAGACCATCAAGGCCGACGCGCTGTTCCGCAACATGAAGCGCACAGGCAATCCCCTGGCCGTGGTGCTGGACGAGTACGGCGGCATGGTGGGCATCGTGACGCTGAACGACCTGGTGGAGGAGCTGGTGGGCGACCTGGGCGACGACGACAGCGGCCTGGTCAGCGAGGATGAGCCCCGGATCGAGAAGCGGGAGGACGGCTCTCTGCTGCTCACCGGCAACGTGGAGCTGGACGACATCGAGGACGCGCTGGGCATCCAGCTGGATCAGGAGGAGCACGATACCCTTACCGGCCTGGTGTTCGACGCGCTGGGCGTTATCCCCGACGACGGAGAGCAGGACATCGACCTGGAGACGGAGGGGATGCACATCCACGTCAGCTCCATCCGGGAGCATCAGGTGGACCGTGCGGAGGTGCGGCTGCTGCCCAAGCCCGAGCCGGAAGAGACGGACGAGGACGACGACTGATACGGACACCGATGAATAAGAACATACTCAAGCTGCTGGCGGCGCTGACCATGGTCATCGACCACGCCGGGCTGCTTCTGTTCCCGCAGGCGGCGGTGCTGCGCTGGATCGGGCGCATCTCCTTCCCGCTGTTCGCCTTCTGCGTGGGAGACGGCTGCGTACATACCCACAAGCCCAGGGTCTACCTCTGGCGTGTGCTGGGTCTGGGCCTGGCCTGTCAGATCGTGTTCGCGGCGGAGGAGCTGCTGGGCGGCGGAACGCTTCGTGGTTCGCAGGCGCTGTATCTGAACATCCTGTTCACCCTGGCGCTGGCCATATTGCTGTGCACGTCGTTCCTGCGGCTGCAGCGCCAGCCCAGTGCCCAAAACGCCGCGCTGTGCGCCGCCGCGGTGCTGGCCGTGGCCGGGGCGGATATGCTGTGCCAGACCATCACCGCCCGGACCGGCGTGCTGGTCACGTTTGACTACGGCGCGATGGGCGCGTTCCTGCCCCTGTTCGCCGTGCTGTCCCAGGAGAAGCACCAGCGGTTCGCCCTGTTCTCCCTGGGCATGGCCATCTACTGCCTGACCCAGTGCGGGCATATGCCCTATGTGTGGTGGTCGCTGCTGGCGCTGCCCATCCTGTGGTGCTACAACGGCCAGCCGGGCCGGCGGGGCTGGAAATGGGCGTTTTATGTGTTCTACCCCGCCCATCTGGCGCTGCTGTATCTTATCAGCGAGATCATGTAAGGAAAGAATAAAAAAGGAAGACACCCGTACGGGTGTCTTCCTTTTGAGACTGTCAAAAAGCCTGTCATTGCGAGCCAGTCCGCGCCGCGAAGCAAGTACCCTTGGGGTGCAGACTGGCGTGGCAATCCGTTTCCAAAATAAACAATTCTCGCGTTTTTGCAGATTTACAGCTAAAAGATTACGGATTCCCACGTCGCTTCGCTCCTCGGAATGACAGAGTGGGTTTATCGACAAGCTGAAGAAAGACACCCGTATGGGTGTCTTCCTTTTGGCGCGGAAGAAGGGATTTGAACCCTTGCGCGTGGTTTAGACGCCTACTCCCTTAGCAGGGGAGCCCCTTCGGCCACTTGGGTACTTCCGCAGATATGAAGTTTTCTGGCGGAGAGAGTGGGATTCGAACCCACGGATGCTTTCACATCGCCGGTTTTCAAGACCGGTGCTTTCGACCACTCAGCCATCTCTCCGTGTGAAAAAGCAGTTCTCGCGCCAAACGCGAATATTATATTACCATGCCCCGGGGTCTTTGTCAACAAAAAGACACCAGAGAAATTTGAAAAAAATAAAAAATAGGGCTTGCAAACCGGCGAAAACTGTGCTATTCTTAATAGGCTGTTTGAGAAAACTGCATATCCGGGTGTGGCGAAGTTTGGTATCGCGCTTGAATGGGGTTCAAGAGGCCTCGAGTTCGAATCTCGACACTCGGACCAAAAGAGGTGCTTTCAGAGATGAAAGCACCTCTTTTAATGTTATGTACTTGCCAAATAAATTGGAAGTTGCGGAGGTTTCACATGAGTGTAATCATAAAAAGGATGGAAACAGATGAAGAAATCAGGGGGAAGGCATTTGTTCACTGGAAAGCTTGGCACGAGGCTTATCCTGGCCTCGTTAGTCAAGAATATCTTGACAGCTTAACGTATGAGAAATGCGAAAATATGGCGTTTAGTTGGCGAAATGATTTGTTCGTTGCAATGGACGGGGATACTGTAATTGGCTTTATTGGTTATGGAAGCCGCGGGAAAGAAGCTCCTAATGCTGGAGAAATATTTGCATTGTATGTTCTGTCGGAATATTACGGGACGGGCGTAGGGCTAAGACTGATGCAAGCAGGCTTGAAGGAACTGTCTGTCTATCCTGAAGTGCATCTGTGGGTTTTGAAAGACAACAAGCGCGCCATACGGTTTTACAAGAAATGTGGGTTTGTCCCTACGGGGGAAGAATTGGTAAGTCCAAAAATCAATGCGGCAGAAATTAAGATGAAATTAACTTGGTAAATTGCTGTTCGTCAAACCCAATATGATGAAAGGCGGGAGCATCGGTCAGGATGCTCCCGCCTTGCGTCATATCTGGCCTCTTGCCCTGCGGCACATCACTCCGCCATAGGCGCGATGACGAACCGCACCTCCTGCAGCGTCTGTGACAGGGCGTACCACGCCTCCTGCTGCGCCGCGTTGTCCGGGTCATACTGCACATCTCCCGCGTACATCACGGCATAGGTGGCGTTCTCCGTGGCAAACAGATACCGGCCGATGCCAGCCAGCCCGCTTTGGGCGAATTCCTCCGCCGACATGGAGTAGTCCGCGTACTGGAACACGGTGAACAGGCTTCCCCGGTAGAAGGTCTCGTCCTCATAGACGGACTTCACGCAGAACTCCCACATGGCGGAGTTGTAGGGGAGAAAGGAGTCCTGCACCACCTCGTACTGTCCCGCCCAGCTGTCGGGCAGCAGCACCGTCACGCCGATGTCCGCCAGCGCCACTGTCTCCTGCTGCGCGGGGACTTCCTGGACCGTCTCCCGGCTGAACGCCAGCGCGCCCACCGCGCCGCTGCACGCCATCAGCACGATGACGGCGGCGATGCCCGCTATTTTCCGCCGCAGGCTGCTCCGCCGCTGCCGCCCGTAGTTGGGCACGTGCTCCGCCTGCGCCACCAGCCGGTCGTCCATATTGCCGATCCGCTGGGAAAGCTGTTCCTTATTCATACCTCTATCCCCTCGCTTTCCAGATAGTCCCGGAGCTTGCGCCGCATGGCCAGCAGCATGGATTTCACCTTGCTTTCGCTGAAGCCGGTGGCCTCGCAGATCGCCCCGATGGAGTCAAAATACCAGTATCGCCGGATGAAAACGTCCCGCTTTTCCCGGCTCTGCGCCCAGAGAAACGCGTCGATGGCCTGCTCGATGCGCCGGTTCTCCGTCTCGCTCTCCACGCTGTCCGACCCGGAAACACAGTCCCCCAGCTCCTCCAGCGAGACGACCGCGGCGGGATTTCGCTTGGCGGCGGACAGATATTCCCACTTTTTCAGCGCCAAATTCCGGGTGATGCGGCTGACGAACACGGAAAACCGGCTGGGCCTTTGCTCGGGGATCGCATTCCAGACGGCGAGATAGGTGTCGTTCAGACACTCCTCGCAGTCCTCCGGGGTTTTCAGAATGTTGCGGGCGATGCAGCCGCACAGCCTGCCGTATTTCGCGGCGGTGGCCTCGATAGCCGTCTCGTCGCGCTGCCAGTACAGGCCGATGAGCGCCGTATCCTCCAAAAAAATCACTCCCTTGCCGTTTGTTGTGAAGGCTGCCTTCACCTGTATAGTACGGTTTTCCGCCGTTCCGTCGCGGTGCTTTTGGAAAATCTTAGCACATTTTCTCCGTCCCTTCAACCATGCCGCCTTCCCGCTATTCTCCAACTACTATCACGGTAAAGGCCGCCGCCCCGCATTCCCATCTTGTTTTTGTGCCGCCAGTATGGTATCATTACCGTGAGAAACTGTGCAGAACGCACAAAGGAGAGAACAACTATGGCCACATTTACCGTGAACGGCGCTGCCGTTACCGTAGAAAAGAACCAGAAGCTCATCCGTTTCCTGCGGGACGAGCTGCACTTGACCTCCGTGAAGGACGGGTGCAGCGAGGGCGCCTGCGGCACGTGCCATGTGCTCATCGACGGCAAGCCCACCAAGGCCTGCATCCCCCAGACGGACAAGCTGGAGGGCAAGACCATCCTCACCGTGGAGGGCCTGACCGACTGGGAAAAGCAGGTCTACACCTTCGCCTTCGGCGAGGCGGGCGCGGTGCAGTGCGGCTTCTGCATCCCGGGCATGGTGATCTCCGCCAAGGGCCTGCTGGACGTGAACCCCGACCCCACCCGGGAGGAGGCGGCCTTCGCCATCCGCAACAACATCTGCCGCTGCACCGGCTATGTGAAGATCATCGACGGCATTCTGCTGGCGGCGAAGATCCTCCGGGAGGGCAGGCTGCCCCAGGCGTCCGCCGACGACTGGCAGATGGGCAGCCGCGTCCACCGGCTGGACGTGGAGGAGAAGGTGCAGGGCTACGGCCAGTACCCCGACGATGTGTACGTGGACGGTATGTGCTACGGCGGCGCGGTGCGCAGCCAGTACGCCCGGGCCCGGGTGCTGTCCATCGACACCAGCGAGGCAGAGGCGCTGCCCGGCGTGATCTGCGTGGCCACCCGGGAGGACATCCCCGGCAAGGTCAACGTGGGCCATATCAAGAAGGACCAGCCCACCCTCATCGGCGTGGGGGAGATCACCCATTACCTGGGCGACAGCGTGGCGCTGGTCTGCGCCGTGGACCAGGCGACGGTGGAGGCCGCCAAAAAGCTGGTGAAGGTGGAGTACGAGGTGCTGCCTGCCGTCCACAACCCCACAGAGGCCGCCGTGCCCGGCGCACCGCTGGTGTTTGAGGGCGACGAGAGCAACGTGCAGGCCTACAAGCACGTCTCCCGGGGCGACGCGGAGACGGCCATCAAACATTCCAAATATGTGCTGACGGAGCACTTTTCCACCCCCTGGACGGAGCACGCCTTCCTCGAGCCGGAGTGCTGTGTGGCGCTGCCGCTGGACAACGGCGGCGTGAAGCTGCTGACCACGGACCAGAGCTCCCACACCACCATGCACGAGTGCGCGTCCATGCTGGGCGTGGACTACGAGCATTGCCAGGTGCAGAATATGCTGGTGGGCGGCGGCTTCGGCGGCAAGGAGGATATGTCCGTGCAGCACCACGCGGCGCTGCTGTGCTACCTGACCCGGAGACCCGTCAAGTTCAAGCTCAGCCGCCAGGAGTCCATCCTGGTCCATCCCAAGCGCCATTCGTTTGATATGGACTTCACCATGGGCTGCGACGAAAACGGCATCATCCAGGGCGTGAAGGCCAGCGTGGTGTCCGACACCGGCGCGTTCGCCTCTCTGGGCGGCCCGGTGCTGGAGCGGGCCTGCACCCACGCCGCAGGGCCGTATGCCTACGAGAACTTCGAGATCGAGGGCCGCGCGTATTATACCAACAACCCGCCGGCAGGCGCATTCCGCGGCTTCGGCGTGACACAGACCTGCTTCTGCACGGAGACGCTGCTGAACCAGATGGCGGAGCTGGTGGGCATCTCCCCCTGGGAGATCCGCTACCGCAACGCCATCCGTCCCGGCGGCGTGCTGCCCAACGGGCAGATCGTGGACGACTCCACCGGTCTGGTGGAGACGCTGGAGGCCATCAAGCCCGCCTATGACGAGGCGGTGAAGAACGGCGACCCGGTGGGGCTTGCCTGCGCCATGAAGAACGCCGGCGTGGGCGTGGGCCTGCCGGACTGGGGACGCTGTAAGCTCATCGTGGAGGACGACGCCAAGGTCCACATCTACTCCGGCGCAAGCTGCATCGGCCAGGGGCTGGGCACGGTGCTGGTGCAGGTGGTGGTGACCAACACCGGGCTGCACCGGGACGACATCGTGTACGAGCGCAGCAATACCTGGATCGCGCCGGACTCCGGCGACACCTCCGGCAGCCGCCAGACGCTGGTCACCGGCGAGGCCACCCGCCGGGCCTGCGAGCTGCTGCAAGCAGAGCTGGACGGCGGCAGGACGCTGGCCGACCTGAAGGGCCGGGAATTCTACGGCGAGTATCTGGCCAAGACCGACCCCCTGGGTGCGGACGTGCCCAACCCGGTGAGCCATGTGGCCTACGGCTACGCCACCCAGATGTGTATTCTGGACAAGGAGACGGGCCGCATCAAGAAGATGGTGGCCGCCCACGACGTGGGCAAGGCCGTGAACCCCCTGAGCATCGAGGGGCAGATCGAGGGCGGCGTGGTCATGTCCATGGGCTACGCCCTGACGGAGAAATATCCCATCGACGAGAACTGCAAGCCCACCGCCAAGTACGGTATGCTGGGCCTGTTCCGGGCCAACCAGATCCCCCCGGAGATCCAGGCCATCGTGGTGGAAAAGCCCGGCCTGAACGTGGCCGGCGGCGCCATCGGCATCGGCGAGATCACGTCCATCCCCACCGCGCCCGCCATCGCGGAGGCGTACTATCAGTTCACCGGCGAGCGGGAGTTCGACCTGCCCCTGCAAAACACGCCCTACGCACCGAAAAAGTAAATATAAAAAAAGCACCCCGCGGGGTGCTTTTTTTATACCTGCTGTGTTGCATTGACCGCCGCCAGCGCCTCCACCGTGTCCACGTCGTGGAGCTCCGCCGCCGGGACTTCGTACAGCAGCAGCGCGCCGGGGTATTGCCGTATGACGGCGCTGCCGCCGGTATCACCGGCCAGGGCCGTCAGCTCCCGGAAAAACCGCTTGGGGAAGATGCAGGGATTTCCCCGCACGCCATTGTGGCCCAGGCCCACGATGCGGTCCGGGTGCTGCCGGAAAAACGATACCTCCCGGGCAACGGTCTCCTGCTGCAGAAGGGGCTGGTCCGCCACCTGGTACAAAATGGCGTCGCAGTCCGCCAGCGCCTCCGTGCCCAGCCGCACCGTGCGGCTCAGCCCTTCCTCCGGACGGTCGTTCCGGATCACGTCGAAACCGAATTCATGTGCCAGCGCGGCGGCCTCGTCGTACTGCGTCACCACCGCCACCCGGCAGAACGACTGCTTCGGCACGGCCTCCAGCGCCCGCCGCAGCAGCGTTTTGCCGTTTACCACCGCCTCCAGCTTGTTTCGCCCGAAGCGGCTGCCGCAGCCCGCCGCCATGACGACGCACCCGATGCGCAGCTCCTCCATACCGTCACCGTCCTTTCCCTCGTAGTCTATCAGCTTCAGTATGCCCCGTCAATCATCAAATGAGCGTTATACACAAAATAAAATCACGACACGACTATACATTTTTAGCAGGATGTGCTATAATGTCGGCTAATAATAGGCATTACCATCGATTAACAAGGACAAACACGCCTGCCAGCGTGTCTTTCCGGCGCTTTTTGTCCTTTTCACCTTGCTGGGCATCAGCCCAGCTGTGTCTCAAAAGCCAAAAATCGCTCGAAAACCCATCGCTGGCAGGTGTGAGCAGTTTTGTCGGAGCAGAAATGTGTCCAGACAAGAAAAGACCCGCAGAGAATACTTGCCGTATTGTCAAGGGACTTGACGCAGTATGGGCGCATTTCTGCCCGTCAAAACCGTGTCTGCTCTTGTCAATCGATGGTATTATCGCAAATTCCAAACATTACCAACAGGAGGCATCCTCATATGAGCAAGGTGGGAAAGAGCGAGATCCGCGTGGACGCCTTTGACAAGGCCACCGGGCGGACGAAATATTACGAGGACCGTATGCCGGCGGGGGCGCTGTACGCCCGCATCAAGCATTCGACCATCGCCCACGGCTTCGTCAAGTCCATCGACAAGTCGGCGGCGGAGGCCATCCCCGGCGTGGTCAAGGTGCTGACCTGCTTCGACGTGCCGGAGCACTGCTTCCCCACGGCAGGCCATCCCTGGTCTATGGACCCCGGCCATCAGGACGTGGCCGACCGCCATCTGCTGAACCGCCACGTGCGGTATTACGGCGACGATGTGGCGGTGGTCATCGCCGAGGACGAGGTGTCCGCCATGCAGGGCGTCCGGGCGCTGAAGGTGGAGTACGACGAGCTGCCCTTTGTGCTGGACGTGCAGAAGGCCATGGAGGACGGCGCGCCCCAGCTCCATGAGAACTACCCCCGCAACATCCTCAAGCACACCGACATGAAGAAGGGCGACTATCAGGCCGCCATTCAGGAGCCGGGCCTCATCAAGGTCGAGGGTTGGTACGACACACCCACCGTGCAGCACTGTCACATCGAGAACCACGGCTGCTTCGCCTATGAGGAGAACGGCCGCATCGTGGTGGTGTCCTCCACCCAGATCCCCCATATCATCCGCCGCGTGGTGGGACAGGCTCTGGGCCGTCCCTGGGCGGACATTCAGGTCATCAAGCCCTACATCGGCGGCGGCTTCGGCAACAAGCAGGACGCACTGTACGAGCCGCTGTGCGCCTGGTGCACCACCCAGGTGGGCGGGCGCTGCGTCCGGGTGGACTGCTCCCGGGAGGAGACCTTCGTCTCCAACCGCGTGCGCCACGCCATCCGCTTCCATATCATCACCTGGCTGCATCCGGACGGCTCTATCGCCGCCCGCAAGGTGGAATGCTTCTCCAACCAGGGCTCTTACGCCTCCCACGGTCATTCCATCGTGGCCAAGGCCATGGGCTCCTTCCCCCAGATCTATCCCTGCGACAACATGGAGCTGGATGCCTACACCGTGTTCACCAACAAGCCCACCGCCGGTGCGATGCGGGGCTACGGTATGCCCCAGGCCTCCTTTGCCGACGACGCCAACATCGACGAATGCGCCCGGGCCGTACACATGGACCCCCTCGAGTACCGCATGAAGTACATCATGCCCAAGGGCTTCCACGACGGCTTCTCCGGCAACACCAACTACTACGACTCCTTCCGGGAGTGCATGGAAAAGGGCAAGCAGTACATAGACTATGACCGCAAGGTCAAGGAGTACGCCCAGGATACCGGCGACGTCCGCCGGGGCATCGGCGTGGCCGCCTTCTGGTACAACACCGCCGTCTATCCCATCTCCCTGGAGACGTCCAGCAACCGTATGCTGCTGAACCTGGACGGCACGGTGACCATGCAGTGCGGCGAAACGGAGATCGGGCAGGGCGCGGACACCGCCTATTCCCAGATGACCGCCGAGGCCGTGGGCCTGAAGAGCTATAAGGACGTCCGCGTGGTCTCCTGCCAGGATACCGACGTGACCCCCACCGGCCTGGGCGCTTACGCCAGCCGCCAGACCTATGTGGCCGGCTTCTCCATCCGGCAGACCGCCACGCTGCTGCGGCAGAAGATCCTGGCCTACGCCACCAAGCTGACCCGCCAGGCCATCGACAATATGGACATCGTGGACGGCAACATCATCCGCAAACAGGACGGCGCGGTGCTCATGAGCCTGAAGGAGCTGGCCATGACCGCCCAGTACAACGCCGCCGACAGCGAGCATATCACCGCCGAGTCCACCTACACCATCCGCAACAACGCCTATTCCTTCGGCTGCACCTTTGCCGACGTAACGGTGGACATCCCCCTGTGCAAGGTGACGCTGAACAAGATCGTCAACGTCCACGACTGCGGCAGCCTCATCAACCCCGCTCTGGCGGAGGCCCAGGTCCACGGCGGTATGTCCATGGCCATCGGCTACGGCATGAGCGAGCAGCTGCTGTTCGATGAAAAGACCGGCAAGCCGCTGAACAACAACCTGCTGGACTACAAGCTGTCCACCTTCATGGATCACCCCCATCTGGAGGCCCAGTTCATCGAGAACCCCGAGCCCACCTCCCCCTTCGGCACGAAGGCACTGGGCGAGCCGCCGGCCTGCTCCGGCGCACCGGCCATCCGCAACGCCATTCTCAACGCCACCGGCGTGGCCATCGACTGCACACCCATCACGCCCCACGTGCTGTTTGCCGAGTTCTCCAAGGCGGGGCTTATTCAGGACAGCTGGAACGAAAAGGAGGGCAAGTAAGCTATGTATGATATGAAAGCGCTGTACGAGGCCACCAGCGTGGAAAACGCCGTGGCCCTGCGGCTGGAGCATCCCGAGGCACAGATCATCGCCGGCGGCAGCGACGTGCTGGTGCAGATGCGGGAGGGCAAGCGCGCCGGCAAGGAGCTGATCTCCATCTACGGTCTGGACGAGCTGCGGGGCGTGACCATCGACGCGGACGAGAACATCCGCATCGGCAGCCTGACCAGCTTCTCCCACATCACCCGCGACCCCATCATCCAGCGGTATATCAACGTGCTGGGCGAGGCGGTGGACATGGTGGGCGGCCCCCAGATCCGCAACATCGGCACGATCGGCGGCAACACCTGCAACGGCGTCACCTCCGCCGACTCATCCTCCACCCTCCACGCCTGGGACGCCATCGTGGAGCTGACGGGCAAGAACGGCGTTCGCCGCCTGCCCATCCATGACTTCTATATCAAGGCCGGCACGGTGGACATCCGTGTGGAGGACGGCGAGATCCAGACCGCCATCCTCATCCCCAAGGAGAGCTACGACCGCTGCTATGGCCACTATATCAAGTACGCCATGCGCAACGCCATGGACATCGCCACCCTGGGCTGCAGCGTCAACGTCCGCCTCAGCGAGGACAAAAAGACCATCGACCGCGCCCGCATCGCCTACGGCGTGGCCGGCCCTGTGCCCCTGCGCTGCGAGCACGCCGAAGCCGCCGCCAAGGGCAAGCCCCTGACGGAGGAGACGGTGGAGACCTTCGCCCACGCCATTCTGGACGACATCAACCCCCGCGACAGCTGGCGCGCCAGCAAGGCGTTCCGGCAGCACATCGCCGTGGAGATCGCCAAGCGCTGTCTCGTGAAATCCATCGAACTGGCTGGAGGTGAGCTGGCATGAGTCAACAGTATAAGCTGATCCGCTGCAACATCAACGGCAAGGACGTGGAGAAAATGGTGGACGTTCGGGCCAGCCTGACGGATATGCTCCGCAACGACTACCACCTGACCTCTGTGAAAAAGGGCTGCGAGGTGGGCGAGTGCGGCGCGTGCACCGTCCTCATCGACGGCGAAACGTTCAACTCTTGCATCTACCTGGCCGTGTGGGCTGACGGCAAGCACATCCGCACCCTGGAGGGGCTGCTCAGCCCCGACGGCGAGCCCAGCGACATCCAGAAGGCGTTCATGGAGGAGTCCGCCATCCAGTGCGGCTTCTGCACCCCCGGCTTCCTGATGACCGCCGTGGAGATTTTGGACAGCGGCAAGCTGTACTCCGATGAGGAGCTGCGCAAGCTGCTCTCCGGCCACCTGTGCCGCTGCACCGGCTACGAGAACATCCTCAAGGCCGTGAAAAAGACCATGTACCGCCGTCTGGGCATGGAAGTCCCGACCATCTGAGCATAATAAAAAGGACCGCCTCGGCGGTCCTTTTTTCATGCTCTGTTCAGAATATCCGTGATCTGCATCAGGCTTTCGGCAAAGTAAATGCCCTGCTGCCGCTCCGGGGAGGACAGTCCCTTGTCGATCATGCGCCGCAGCAGCGCACGCAGGTCCTCATAGTAGCCGTCCAGATCATAGAGGATGCACGGCGCGTCCAGCTGGCCCAGCGATACCTGGGACATCACCTCACTGATCTCCTCCAGCGTTCCCGTGCCGCCGGGGAAAGCGATGAACGCGTCCCCCAGCCCGATCATCTTCGCCTTGCGCTCCGCCATGTCCTTTGTGACGATCAGCTCCGTCAGCCCGTCATACTGAAACCCGGCGTCCATGAAAAACTGCGGCTCAACGCCGATGGCCTGGCCGCCGGTTTCCAGCACGCTGCGGGCCAGCGCGCCCATCAGTCCGGTCTTCGAGCCGCCGTACACCAGCCGGTGTCCGTTTGCGCCGATCCAGCGGCCCAGCTCCTCCACAGCGCGGCGCAGCGCCGGATCATTGCCCTCGTTCGCGCCCAGATAAACGGTGATGTTCATAGAATAGTGCTCCTTTCTGATGCTTTCAAAGAAAACGGCACTTAGACTTTTCAGCCTAAGTGCCGGTAGGTACTCACCCGTGTGCATGATAGCATGGCGGAGAGAAGATGTCAACCCTCCTTGGCGCAGAAGCTGAACAGCTCTCCGAACAGCGTCTGCCCGTACTCATTCAGGCGGCGGCAGTATTCGCCGTAGGCGTCCATGATCTGCCGGGCCTCGTCGGTGAGCACCGCGCCGCCGCCCCCCGCGCCGCCGATGGTGGAGTGCAGCAGCTTGCAGCCGAAGCCCTGCTCCGCCGCGTGGACGATGGCCCACGCCTTGGAATAGGCCATGTTCATGGACTGGGCCGCCGAGCGCAGGGAATGCAGCTCGTCCACCGCCGCCAGCAGCCGGGCTACCCCCGGGCCGAAGCACTTCTCCTCCGCAAACAGCCGCGCCGTCAGGCGCACGGTGATGTTCTTCTCCATGGAACGTCCCTCGTTTCTTCATTCTTTCTGCTATTCTATCAAAACCGGCTTATGTTGACAACTATTTTCCGTTGTGTTACTGTAAGGACAACGAAAGGATGAACGACTATGCTGATCTTGATACGCGGCGCGGGGGATATTGCCACCGGCGTCGCCCTGCGGCTGTACCGCAGCGGAATGCAGGTGGTCATGACCGACCTGCCCCAGCCCACGGCCATCCGCCGCACCGTATGCTTTTCCCCGGCCATCACCCACGGCGAAACGGTGGTGGAGGGCGTCCGCGCTGTCCGTGCGGAAACGGCGGAGCAGGCGCTGGCCCTGCTGGCGGAGGGCGTCGTGCCGGTGCTGCCTGATCCGGAGCTGAAGTGTTTGCCGGCGCTGCACCCAGACGCGCTGGTGGACGCCATTCTGGCCAAGAAGAATTTGGGTACACATATCACCGACGCGCCGGTGGTGGTGGGCGTCGGCCCGGGCTTCACCGCCGGGGAGGACTGCCACGCGGTGGTGGAGACCATGCGCGGCCACACCCTGGGCCGGGTCATCTATGACGGCGCGGCGCTGCCCAACACCAATATCCCCGGACTCATCGGCGGCTACGCCGGCGAACGGGTGCTGCGCGCCCCGGCGGACGGAATATTCCATCAGATACGGGACATCGGCGACGAGGTCAAGGCCGGCGACATCGCCGGCGAGGTGGCCGGCCAGCCCATGCGCTGCACCATCGACGGCGTGATCCGCGGGCTGCTGCCCGACGGCACGCCGGTACACAAGGGCATGAAATCCGGCGACGTCGACCCCCGGTGCAAGCCGGAATACTGCACCACCGCGTCAGACAAGGCGCTGGCGGTAGGCGGCGGCGTGCTGGAGGCCATTCTGCACCTCAGCGGTGCATTGCGTTAGGAGGACCACATGGAAGAGCAGAATATAAAGCTGACGAAGCTGACCAAGTGCGCCGGCTGCGGCGCAAAGGTGGGCGCGGGAGTGCTGGTCCAGCTGCTGGAGGGCATCCGCGTACACCACGACCCCAACCTGCTGGTGGGCTTCGATAAGAGCGACGACGCCTCGGTGTATAAGATCAATGACGAGCTGGCCCTGGTGCAGACGGTGGACTTCTTCCCGCCCATCGCCGACGATCCCTACCTGTTCGGACAGATCGCCGCCACCAACGCCCTCAGCGACGTGTACGCCATGGGCGGCGTGCCGAAGCTGTGCCTGAATATCATGGCCGTGCCGGAGGATATGCCCAAGGAGACGGTGCATCAGATCCTCCGGGGCGGCTACGACAAGGTGTACGAGGCCGGCGCGCTGATCACCGGCGGCCACAGCATCCTGGACGATGAGCCGAAGTACGGCCTGGCCGTCACCGGCTTCGTCCATCCGGACAAGCTGCTGTCCAACTCCGCCGCCCAGCCCGGCGACGTGCTGGTGCTGACCAAGCCCATCGGCATCGGTGTGCTGACCAGCGCCGCCAAGGCCGACCTGCTGGATGACGAGACCATCGCCTTTGCTAACCGCATGATGACCACCCTGAACAAGGCTGCCCGGGATGTGATGGTGCGCCATCAGGTTCACTCCTGCACCGACGTCACCGGCTTCGGCCTGCTGGGCCACAGTTTCGAGATGGCCCAGGGCAGCGACGTGACCATCACCCTCCACCCGGCGGACATCGACCTGATCCCCGCCGCCCTGGAGTTCGCCCGTATGGGCGTGCTGCCCGCCGGGATGTACCGCAACCGCGCCTTTGCCGAGCCGGGCGTGGACGCGGGTGACACCGAGACCGCTGTGCAGGACCTGCTGTACGACCCCCAGACCTCCGGCGGCCTGCTGATGGCCGTCGCCCCGGAGGACGCCGACGCCCTGCTGGCGGAGCTGAAGGACGCCGTCCCCAGCGCCCAGCGCATCGGCGTGGTAGGGGAGTACCACGGCGGCAAGCGCATCCTGCTGCGATAAACAAAAACCGGGCGGCCCAGCCGCCCGGTTTGGTCAAGATACAGTCTCTATGGCGGCCAGCGCCGCGTCCACGTCCCGCTCCGTGTTGGCCCAGCCCAGCGAGAACCGCACCGTCCCCCGGGGGAACGTGCCCAGCGTTTTGTGGGCGGCGGGCGCGCAGTGCAGGCCGCAGCGGGTCAGGATACCGTGCTCCGTCTCCAGCGCGTAGGCGGCCTCAGCGTTGTCCCGGCGCAGGAAGTCCACGGAGATGACCCCCACCCGGCGCTCCAGATCCCTCGGCCCGACCATGCGGACGTGGGGAATACCCTCCAGACCCTCCAGAAACCGCCGGCACAGCGCCATCTCATGCTGCCGCAGACTGTCCATGCCCCGCTCCTCGATGAACCGCAGCGCCGCCTCCCAGCCGTAATAGCCGGGTATGTTGGCCGTACCGGACTCAAAGCGGTCCGGCAGATAGGGCGGCAGATACTCGCTGTCCGACGCGCTGCCCGTGCCGCCGGCGATAAGGGGCGTCAGTTTTTCGGCAAAGTCGTGGCGCAGCAGCAGCGCCCCCACGCCCCCCGGCCCGAGCAATCCCTTGTGGCCCGGCACGGCCATAGCTGCCAGCCCCAGCGCCTGAAAGTCGATGGGCAGGTGTCCCGCCGTCTGGGCGGCGTCCAGCGCGAAGGGCACGCCCCGCTCCCCGCAGATGCGCCCCACCGCCGCCGCGTCCTGCACCGCGCCGCACACATTGGAGGCGTGGGCCATGATGACCAGCTTCGTGTCCCGGCGGAACAGCCCCGGCAGGGCGTCTATGTCCGCCAGACCGTCGCGGCCGCAGGGGATGCGACTCACCTCCACCCCCGGCAGCCGCAGCAGCGGGCGCATCACCGCGTTGTGCTCCATGCTGCTGACGATGCAGTGCCCGCCGTCGTGGAGCAGCCCGGAGATGATCATATTCAGCCCCGCCGTCGCCCCCGGCGTCAGAATGACGTGGGTGGGCGGCTCGGGAAAGCGGAACAGCGCCGCCAGCCGCCGGCGCAGGGCCAGCGTGGTCAGCCCCGCCTCCTGGGCGGCGGTGTAGACCGAGCGGTTCACGTTTGCCCCCACGCAGTCCAGATAGTATTTCATGCGGTCGCTGACGCCCTCCGGCTTGGGGAACGACGTGGCGGCGTTATCCAAATAAACGGTGTCCATACCGGCACCTCCTTATCTCTGCAAAAGCATATCACATCCACACCAAAAAGAAAAGAGGCGGAATTATGCTGGACATCACCCTGCGGCAGCTGGAGAGCTTTGCCGCCACTGTGGAATACCGCAGCTTCACCCGGGCGGCGGAGAGCCTGTATGTCACCCAGTCCACCGTCAGCGCCCATATCGCCGCGCTGGAGGAGACGCTGGGCGTGCCGCTGCTGCTGCGTGGCGCGCGGAAGCAGCTTACGCTGACGGAGGAGGGAAAGCGGGTCTACGCCGCATCGCTGGACATTCTGGAGCGCTGCACCGCGCTGCGTGCCCTGTCCCTCCCCGCCGACAGTGAGCCCATGCTCCTCGGCGCGTCCACCGTCCCGGCCCAGTACCTGCTGCCGGAGCTGCTGCGCAGCTTCCTGCACGACCACCCCGACACCCGCTACCAGCTCCGCCGGGGCGACAGTCAGGCCGTCCACCGGCTGCTGGAGCAGGGCGAAGTCCACGTGGGCTTCGTGGGCGCGGCCATAGACCGCCGCCGGTTCTCCTACCATACGCTGACGGAGGACCGCCTGGTGCTGGCCGCCGCCAATGAGGAGCGCTTCCGCCAGGCCCAGCGATGCGGCACGGACGCCTGTGAGCTGCTGCTGCGCGAGCCGTTTCTGTCCCGCGAGCCCGGCTCGGGCACGGCCCGGGCGCTGGAGAAGTATCTGACCGGTCGGGGCATCGCCCCGGAGTCGCTCCACGTCACCGCCCACATCGAAAGCCCGGAGGTGCTGAAAAGCGCCGTCATGCAGGGGCTGGGCGTGGCGGTGCTGTCGGAGCTGGCCGTCCGGCAGGAGGCGGCGGAGGGCCGCCTGCTGGTGTTCGAACCGGCCGAGGCCATCAAGCGCCGCATCTATATGGTGACCCGGCGGGACGCGCCGCTCTGCCCGGCGGAGCAATCGTTCGTCTCGTTTGTAAAAGAACTGACCGAGGGAGGATATTATCGTTAAAAACGATAATATCCTCCCTCGGTATCTGCAAACCGAATTGAAACGATGCCGCGGCAGCGGTATAATAGCATCGCTATTCTTGAAAAAATATAACGAGACGAGAAGGAGAAAATCACATGAAAAAAGTCAGTTGGATCGTCGTCATCGCCGGCGCGGTGGTGGGTCTGGCGGCCGTGGTGCTGACCCATCTGGGCAACCCGGCCAACATGGGCTTCTGCATCGCCTGCTTCCTCCGGGACATCACCGGCGCGGTGGGGATGCACGGCGCGGCCAAGGTGCAGTATGTCCGGCCCGAGATCATCGGCCTGGTGCTGGGCGCGTTCATCATGTCCGTGGCTACAAAGGAGTTCCGGGCCAAGGCCGGTTCTTCCCCCGCTACCCGCTTCGTCCTGGGCGCGTTCGTCATGATCGGTGCGCTGGCCTTCCTGGGCTGCCCGCTGCGTATGGTGCTGCGCATCGGCGGCGGCGATCTGAACGCCGTGGTGGGCCTGGTGGGCTTCACCCTGGGCATCTTCATCGGCATCCAGTTCCTGAAAAACGGCTTCTCCCTGAAGCGGGCCTACCCCGTGGGTAAGGGCGAGGGCGGCGTGCTGCCCATCGTCATGACCGGCCTGCTGATCCTGGTCATCGCCGTGCCCTCCCTGTTCAAGTTCAGTGAGGAAGGCCCTGGCTCCAAGCACGCGCCCATGCTGGCCGCTCTGCTCATCGCCATGGTGGTGGGCGCACTGGCCCAGCGCGCCCGTCTGTGCATGGTGGGCGGCATCCGCGACGCCATGCTGTTCAAGGATTTCAAGCTGCTCTACGGCTTCGTGGCCATCTTCGTGGTGGTGCTGGTGGGCAACCTGATCACCGGCAGCTTCAAGCTGGGCTTTGAACTTCAGCCCATCGCCCACAGCAGCCAGCTGTGGAACTTGCTGGGCATGGTCCTGGTGGGCTGGGGCAGCGTGCTGCTGGGCGGCTGCCCGCTGCGCCAGCTGATCCTGGCCGGCGAGGGCAACGGCGACAGCGCCGTCACCGTGTTCGGCATGATCGTGGGCGCTGCTTTTGCCCATAACTTCGGCCTGGCCGGCAATGCCGACGCCATGAACGAGGCCAAGGAGATCGTGGTGGGCGGCCTGTCCACCAACGGCAAGGTCGCCGTCTGCCTGGGCATTCTCATCATGCTGGGCGTGTCCCTGTGGAATATGCCTAAGAAGGCCGCCGTCAACGCTTCCGTTGGGGCTGCCAAGTAAAAGGAGGGTACAGCTATGACTGTTGACGCAAGAGGTTTTTCCTGCCCCATGCCCGTGGTGATGGTGCAGAAGGCGGTAAAGAGCGACAGCCCCGCCGCCCTGGAGGTGCTGGTGGACAACCAGTGCTCCGTGGAGAACGTCACCCGTTTCGCTGAGAACAGCGGCTACAAGGTGTCCGTCCAGCCCGACGGCCAGGACTTCCGCCTGACGCTGTCCAAATGAACCGCTACATCGCCACGTTCCACACCCACCTCTCGGCGCTGCTGACCTGCCAGAGCCTGACGGCGGCAGGCGCGGAGGCCCGGATGATGCCCGTGCCCCGCAAGCTCAGCGCCTCCTGCGGCACGTGCGTGGCCTATCAGGCCGCCCAGCCCCTGCTGGAGCAGATGGACACCGATGTGGAGCGTGTCTTTCAGGCGGACGGCGAGACGTACACGCTGCTGCTGGAAAATGAATAACAAAACACAGGGCCGCTCAGCGGCCCTGTGTTTTGTTATTTGTACTTACTGCTTGTTCTTCCGTGCCAGCCGGGCGATGTCACCCACGCCGTTCAGGATCACGTTGGGCTGATAGGCGTATGTCTCCACCGTCTGCCGCGTGGACACGCCGGACAGCACCAGCACCGTGGACATACCGCTCTCCAGCCCGGAGATCACGTCGGTGTCCATGCGGTCGCCCACCATCACCGCGTCGCCGGAGTGGCAGTGCAGCATCCGCAGGCCGGTACGCATCATCAGCGGGTTGGGCTTGCCGCAGAAGTAGGCCTGCTTCCCCGTGGCCATCTCGATGGGGGCGACCAGCGCCCGGCAGGCGGGCGCGATGCCGTTTTCGATAGGCCCGGACACGTCGGAGTTCGCGCCGATGAGCTTCGCCCCGGCCATGACCAGATTTACCGCCCGGGTCAGCGTGTCCAGGGAATAGGTGCGGCCCTCGCCCACCACCACATAGTCCGGGTTCACGTCGTTCATGGTGATGCCCGCGTCATACAGCGCGTTCAGCAGTCCGGCCTCGCCGATGGCGAACACGGAGCAGCCCGGCGCCTGCTCCCGCAGGAAAGCGGCGGTGGCCAGCGCACTGGTGTAGAAGTGCTCCTCCGGCACGTCCAGCCCCATCCGGGCCAGCTTCTGCTGCAGCTCCCGGGGCGTGTAGCCGCTGTTGTTGGTCAGAAACAGGTACTCCTTGTCCTCGTCGTGCAGCCACTGGATGAAGTCTGCCACCCCCGGCAGGATCTGATTGCCGTGGTAGATGACGCCGTCCATATCGCAGATAAAGCCTGTCTTTTGATTGAAGTCGATAAAATTCTCCGGCATAGAACGTACCTCCCGCCTATTGTCCCATTCAGTATACCACGATAAAATCATATATGCCATACCGCGTATGTAAAATTTCATAAAGAGCGCCCCGGCTATGCCGGGGCGCTCTTATGTAAATATTTACTTGCTCAGGTACTCGTCGATGGACTTGGCGCCCAGCTTGCCCGCGCCCATGGCCAGGATGACCGTGGCCGCGCCGGTAACGGCGTCGCCGCCGGCGTACACCGCCTGGCGGGAGGTCAGGCCCTCCTCGTTGACGATGATGCCGCCCTTCTTGTTGACCTCCAACCCCTTGGTGGTGGACTTGATCAGCGGGTTGGGGCTGGTGCCCAGGGACATGATCACCGCGTCCACCGGCAGGTCGAACTCGCTGCCCTTCTTCTCCACGGGGCGGCGGCGGCCGGAGGCGTCCGGCTCACCCAGCTCCATCTCGATGCAGGTCATGGACTTCACGCAGTCCTGCTCGTCGCCGTTGATCTGCACGGGATTGTTCAGCGTCTTGAAGATGACGCCCTCCTCGATGGCGTGCTCCACCTCCTCGTGACGGGCGGGCAGCTCCTCCATGCCGCGGCGGTACACCACATAGACCTCCGCGCCCAGCCGCTTGGAGCAGCGTGCAGCGTCCATGGCCACGTTGCCGCCGCCTACCACGGCCACGGTCTTGCCCTTCAAGTCCATGATGGGCGTGTCGCTGTCCTCGCGGTACGCCTTCATCAGGTTGATGCGGGTCAGGAACTCGTTGGCGGAGTAAACGCCCTTCAGGTTCTCGCCGGGGATGTTCATAAACATGGGCAGGCCCGCGCCAGAGCCGATAAACACGGCCTCAAAGCCGTACTCCTCCATCAGCTCGTCGATGGTGATGGTGCGGCCCACCACGGTGTTGGTCTCCACCTTCACGCCCATGGCCTTCAGGCCGTCTACTTCCTTCTGGACGATGGCCTTGGGCAGACGGAACTCGGGGATGCCGTACACCAGCACGCCGCCGGCCAGATGCAGCGCCTCGAACACCGTGACCTCATAGCCCTTCTTGGCCAGGTCGCCGGCGCAGGTCAGGCCCGCAGGGCCAGAGCCGATCACCGCCACCTTGTGGCCGTTGGGGGCGGGCACAGCGGCGGCCTCGGTGCTGTGGGCGTTGTGCCAGTCGGCCACAAAGCGCTCCAGCCGGCCGATGCCCACGGGATCGCCCTTCTTGCCCCGGACGCAGTGCATCTCGCACTGGCTCTCCTGGGGACAGACACGGCCGCACACGGCGGGCAGGGAGCTGGTCTGGTGGATGACCTGATACGCGCCCTCATAGTCCTTCTCCACGATCTTGGCGATGAACTCGGGGATACGCACGTTCACGGGGCAGCCGTCCACGCAGGGATGGTTCTTGCAGTTCAGGCAGCGGGCCGCCTCGTCCAGCGCCTGCTCCTCGGTGTAGCCCAGGGCCACCTCCAGGAAGTTCTTGTTGCGTACATTGGGGTCCTGGGAGGGCATCTCGTTCTTATCCAAACGCATATTGATCTTGCCAGCCATCTTACTTTACCTCCTGCTTGAACAGATTGCAGACTTCCTCGTGCTTGTGCACCTCGAAATCGTGATACATCTGGTTGCGCTTCACCGCCAGATCCCAGTCCACCTTCTGGCCGTCAAAGTCCGGGCCGTCCACGCAGGCGAACTTCGTCTCGCCGCCCACGGTCAGACGGCAGCCGCCGCACATACCCGTGCCGTCGATCATGATGGGGGACATGGACACGGTGGTGGGCATATTGTAGGGGGCGGTGGTCTTGCACACGAACTTCATCATCACCATCGGGCCGATGGCGAAGATCTCGTCGTACACATTGCCCGCGTCCAGCAGCTCCTTCAGCGCCTCAGTGACCATGCCCTTCTGGCCGTAAGAGCCGTCGTCGGTGCAGACCTTCAGCACGGAGGAGACAGCCTTGAACTTGTCCTCCAGAATGACCACGTCCTTGTTCTTGAAGCCCACCACCGCGTGGACCTCCGCGCCGCAGTCGTGGAACTTCTTCAGCACGGGATACGCGATGGCGCAGCCCACGCCGCCGCCGACCACGCAGACCTTCTTCTTGCCCTCTGTCTCGGTGGGCTTGCCCAGCGGGCCGACGAAATCGTGCAGGCACTCGCCCTGCTGCTTGTGGCTCAGCTTTTCGGTGGTCGCGCCCACGGTCTGAACGATAATAGTAACAGTACCCTTTTCACGGTCATAGTCGTGGATGGTGATGGGAATACGCTCTCCGTTCTCATCCACCCGCAGGATGATGAACTGGCCCGGCTCCGCCTTCTTAGCCACCATGGGGGCTTCGATCTCATAGAGGATGACGGTGGGTTTCAGTGCTTCTTTTCTGACGATACGGTACATACATCACTGCTCCTTCATTTCTTAATTCCCTGGCGGCCCATGCCGCCGCGGTCCTCACCCCTTATTGTACCATCAACGGCGGAAAGCGTCAATCGGGAGTTGATAAAACCTTGACGATTTCCCGGTCTGCGGGAAAAAGTTTGTCCCCGCCGGGAGACCCGGCGGGGACAGAGGGAAGGGGAGACGCGATGAAGAAGTTTTGCGGGGGAAAGGAAGAAGAATGAAAAAGTTTTTGGAGAAAACCTTGAAGAAGCCAAGTCAGGCATCAGCCCCGGCGGTTGCCGAAGAAGTAGTTGTAGAACTCCTGCCAGTTGTCGGGCATCTGGCCGTAGTAACCGCCATTGCCGCTGCTGTTGTCGGTGGTGCTGTCCTCCGTGTCAGAGCCGGTGGTCTGGGGCTGTGCGTCAAAGGTCAGCTCTGTGGTGATATACTGCCCATTGCGGTATACCGTCAGGGTGACGGTGTCGCCGGCCCGGTAGCTCTTCATGGCCGCGGACATATCCTGCCGGCTGGTCAGGTCGGTGTCGTTCATCTTGGTGATCACATCGCCCAGCCGCAGCCCGGCCTTGTCACCTGCGCCGCCGTCCACCACGGAGTAGACGAACACGCCCTGGGTGATGTCGATGCTGTACTGTGCCGCCATCTGCGCCGTCATCGTGCCGGCGGTGATGGCCATATAGGCCTTATCCGTCACCGCGCCGTTTTCCATGATGTCGGTGATAATGGACTTCACATCACTGATGGGGATGGCGAAGCCCAGGCCCTCCACCGTGGTGGTGGAATAGGTGGAATACTTGGCGGACACGATGCCCACCACCTCGCCGTACAGGTTCATCAGCGGGCCGCCGGAGTTGCCGGGGTTGATGGAGCAGTCCACCTGGATCATGTTGAAGGGCGTGCCGTCCACGTTGATGGCCCGGTTGCAGCTGGATACGATGCCCTGGCTCATGGAGAACGTCAGCTCGCCCAGGGGGTTGCCGATGGCCAGCACGTAGTCGCCCACGTTCACGTCAGCGCTGTCGCCCAGCGTTACGGGCTGCAGATCCTCGGCGTTGATCTTCAGCACGGCCACATCGTAGTCGCTGTCGCTGCCGATCAGGGTGGCGTCGTAGGTGTCGCCGTTATACAGCGTCACCTTAATGGAACTGGCGTCGCTCACCACATGGTGGTTGGTGACCACATAGCCGTCCTTGGTGATGATAAAGCCGCTGCCGCTGGAGGCGGACTGGGTGGTCTGGCCGAAGATGTTGGTGCTGGTGGCCGAGCAGTTGATGGACACGGTGCTGTTCACCGTGGAGGCGTACACCTCGTTGGGCTCCATCTTCGTGAGGCCGTTCACCGTCTTGACCTGTACGCTCACGGGCTTGCGCCCGCTCTCCTGAATGGCGGCCTCGCCGCTGCTGCCGCTGTTGACCAGCGCCGCACCGCCGACGCCTGCCGCACCGCCCACCACGGCACAGGCCAGCACCAGTGCCGTGACCTTGACCCATGTGCGGCGGAAGAAGCCCTGCTTCTTCGGCGCGGGAGTCACCTCCGGCAGGGGGCGGGATGCGGGTGCGTAATCGTCCCGGGGCAGGTCGTCCCGATTGGTGAAATGGTAGGAATTGAATTCGTCATTATACATGGAAATACGCCTCCTGGATTTTTGCGAATGAACACGGCGGACGCTTGTCGCGGCGGCCAAACCGTGGTAGAATACGAAGTGCGGAACACTGTGTTCCTTCCTCTTACTGTCTATCAGCATACTCGGTTTTCTTAATTCTACCTTTAAGTTTTCCAAAAAATTATGAACATTTTGAAAAGGAGGTGACGCCCTTGCTGCGCATCGACCAGATACGGCTGCTGCCGGACGAGCCGGAAACGGCGCTTTCCCGCCGCTGTGCCAAACTCCTCCGCGTCCCCGCGGAGGACATCCGCACCTGCGCGGTGGTGCGCCGGGCCATCGACGCCCGGGAGGGCCTGACCTTCGTGTATACCCTGGCGGTGGACGTGGCCCGGGAGGACCAGGTGCTGCGCCGCTGCCGGGATAAGCGGGTGTCCGCCTACCGTCCGGAGACGTACGCCCTGCCCGCCGCCGTGGCCGCCCCGGCCGTCCGCCCCATCGTGGTGGGCGCAGGCCCGGCGGGCCTGTTCGCCGCGCTGGTGCTGGCCCGGTGCGGCGCGCGGCCCATCCTGCTGGAGCGGGGCCAGCCCGTGGAGCAGCGCCAGCAGGACGTAGCCCGCTTCTGGCGCACCGGCCTGCTGGATACGGAGAGCAACGTCCAGTTCGGCGAGGGCGGCGCGGGCGCGTTTTCCGACGGCAAGCTGAACACCGGCACGAAGGACCTGCGCCACCGCTTTATTATGGAGACGCTGGTGCGCTGCGGCGCACCGGAGGACATCCTCACCGACGCCAAGCCCCATGTGGGCACGGATATGCTCCACACCGCGCTGCAGGCCCTGCGGCGCGAGCTGCTGGACGCCGGGGCGGACATCCGCTTCGGCGCGCGGCTGGAGGGCATCACCGCGGAGAGCGGCGCGCTCCGGGCCGTCACCGTCCGTCAGGGCGGCCGGACCTACGACCTGCCCGCCGGGCAGGTGATACTGGCCCTGGGCCACAGCGCCCGGGACACCTTTGAAATGCTGTACCGCGCGGGCCTGCACATGGAGCAGAAGCCCTTCGCCGTGGGCGTCCGCATCGAGCACCGCCAGTCGGACATGGACGCGGCCCAGTACCGCGCCCTGGCGGGCCACCCGTCCCTGCCGCCCAGCACCTACAAGCTGTCCTGCCATCTGGACAACGGCCGCAGCGCGTTTTCCTTCTGCGTCTGCCCCGGCGGGCAGGTGGTGGCCGCCGCGTCGGAGGCGGGCCGCACCGTCACCAACGGCATGAGCGAATACGCCCGTGACGGGGAGAACATCAACGGCGCGCTGCTGGTGAACGTCACCCCGGCGGACTTCCCCTCGGCCCATCCTCTGGCGGGCATGGTGTGGCAGCGTCAGCTGGAGGAGGCGGCCTACGCCCTCACCGGCGGCTATACCGCACCCTGCCAGCGGGTGGAGGACTTTCTGGCGGGCCGTCCCTCCGCCGGGCCGGGCTCTGTGAAGCCCACCTACCGTCCCGGCGTGGTCTACACCGACCTGCACCGCTGCCTGCCGCCCTTTGTCTGTGAGACGCTGGCGCTGGCCCTGCCGGTGCTGGGTCGGAAACTGAAGGGCTACGACAGCCCGGACGCCCTGCTCACCGGCGTGGAGACGCGGTCGTCCTCCCCGGTGAAGCTGGTGCGGGACGAGCACTATGAAGCGAATATACGGGGCGTCTATCCCTGCGGCGAGGGCGCGGGCTATGCCGGCGGCATCCTGTCCGCCGCCGCCGATGGGATGCGCTGCGCGGAAAAACTATTGGAGGTATACAGATGAGAAAGATCGCCGTCTATGACAATTTCACCGAGCCGAAGCACCGGCAGCAGATCAACGACGCGGCCGCCAAATACGGCTTCACCGTGGACTATTACGCCGCCCCCCAGACCGTCCCCCCGGAAAAGCGGGGTGAGTACGAGGTCATCTACGGGATGCCCAAGCCCTCGGAGCTGAAGAGCTTCATCAACCTGAAGTGGTTCTGCGGCAGCTTCGCCGGCGTGGACGCCTACCTGGACGACAGCCTGTACCCCACCCCGGAGGTCATGCTGTCCAACTCCTCCGGCGCGTATGGCGTCACCATTGCCGAGCACCTCATCATGGTCACGCTGATGCTGCTGCGCCATGAGATGACGTACTGCGCCGACGCCGCCGCCCACCGCTGGGGCGCGGTGCAGCCCATGCGCTCCATCATCGGCAGCACCATCACCGTCCTGGGCACGGGCGACATCGGCACGGAGTTTGCCCGCCGGGCCAAGGCCATGGGCGCCGCGTCCATCCGGGGCGTCCGCCGCACCAGAAAGGCCGCCGACCCCGCCTTTGACGCCATCTATACCCACGACGAGCTGGATGCCCTCCTGCCGGACACCGACATTCTGGTGATGGCCCTGCCGTCCACCGGCGAGACGAAGAATATCCTCTCCGCCGGGCGCATCGCCCTCCTGCCGCCCACCGCCTATGTGGTCAACGTGGGCCGCGGCAGCGCCATCGACCAGCCCGCCCTGGTGGAAGCGCTGAATGCCGGGAAGCTGGCGGGCGCGGCGCTGGACGTGTTCGCGGAAGAGCCTGTCCCCGCCGGCGACCCGGTGTGGACGGCCAAGAACCTGCTGCTCACGCCCCATATCTCCGGCCAGATGAGCCTGGGCTATACCCGCGACCGCAACGTGGCCCTGTTCTGCGAGGATCTGGAGCGCTACGGCCGGGGCGAGAAGCCGGCGCGGCTGGTGGACCGCCGCATCGGCTACTGAGGCATCACGCTATGGGCCGGCGCGTCATATTCCACTGCGACCTGAACTGCTTCTTCGCCTCGGTGGAGCTGCTGGACAAGCCCGCGCTGTGGGAAGTCCCCGTGGCGGTGTGCGGCGACCCGGAGTCGCGGCACGGCATCATCCTGGCCAAAAACGAGCCCGCGAAGAAGCGGGGCGTGCAGACGGCGGAAACGGTGTGGCAGGCGAAGAAGAAATGCCCCGTGCTGGTGCTGCTGCCGCCCCACCACGACCTGTATAAGGTCTATTCCAAAAAAGTCAACGAGATCTACGAGCGCTTCACTGATCTGGTCGAGCCCTTCGGCATCGACGAGAGCTGGCTGGACGTCACCGGCAGCCTGCACCTCTTCGGCGGCGACCCGAAGGCCCTGGCCGACCGCATCCGCGAAACGGTGAAGGCGGAGACGGGCCTTACCCTCAGCGTGGGCGTGTCCTTTAATAAGGTATTCGCCAAGCTGGGCAGCGACCTGAAAAAGCCGGACGCCACCACCGTCATCCCGCCGGAGGGCTGGCAGGACATCGTGTGGCCGCTGCCGGTGGGGGATATGCTCTTCGCCGGGCGCTCCACCCAGCGAACGCTGGCCCAGTACGGCATCGAGACCATCGGCCAGCTGGCGGCCTGTCCCGAGACGCTGGCGGAGCAGCTGCTGGGCAAGATGGGCGTCCAGCTGTGGCAGTACGCCAACGGCCTGGACAAAAGTCCCGTCCGTCCCCGCCACCAGCACGAGCCGGTGAAGTCCGTGGGCAACGGCACCACGTTCCCCGCCGACCTGGTGCGGTGGGAGCAGATACGGCAGGGTCTTGCCCCGCTGTGCGACAGCGTGGCCACCCGGCTGCGGAAGCAGGGACTGTACGCCGGCGGCGTCAGCGTCACGCTGAAAAGCGCGGACTTCAAGACCGCCAGCCGCCAGACGCGGCTGGACGAGCCGACGCACTTGATGCGGGATATATGGGAGACGGCCCAGACCCTGGCGCGGCAGATATGGAAAGCTCCCACGCCCATCCGGGCCATGACGGTGACGGCCCTGTACGTCACCGACAGCAGCCAGTCCTACCACCAGATGGACCTGCTGGGCCAGCAGACCGCCCGCCGCAGCCAGCGGCAGGAGAAGCTGGAGAGCGCCGTGGACGCCATCCGGGAAAAGTACGGCAGCAGCGCCATCACCTTCGGCCAGTCGCAGCGGCCCACCGATCACGACGAATAAAGACCGCGCCTGTTCACCGGCGCGGTCTTTATTCTGCCAAAGCCCTGTCATTCCGAGCCAGTCCGCAGACTGGCGTGGGAATCCGCGTCCCCCGTCTCCGATACCATAGGCGCAGCACATTTCCCTTTACCGCATATTGACACGTATGGTATACTATATCGTGGAATTATATGATAAAGAGGAAGAACGCTATGGAATACACCCAGGGCGCGGCCTTTGACTCCTTCGGACTCTCCGAGGCCACCATGCGCGCCATACGAAATAAACACTATCAGGTCAGCACACCGGTCCAGGCCGGCTGCATCCCGCCCATGCTGGAGGGCAAGGACGTCATCGCCAAAGCCCCCACCGGCACAGGCAAGACCATGGCCTTCGGCATCCCCATCATCGAGCGCGTCGACCCGGAGCGCGAGGTGGTGCAGGCGGTGATCTTAGCCCCCACCCGTGAGCTGGCCATGCAGATCACCGACGAGATGCGTGACGTGGCCGTGTGCCACGAGGGCGTGCGGCTGGTGTGCCTGTACGGCGGCCAGCCCATCGGCAAGCAGATCGACGCCCTGAAGCGCAAGCCCCAGATCGTGGTGGCCACGCCGGGCCGCCTCTCCGACCACATGAAGCGCCGCACCGTCTCCCTCAAGGAGGTCTCCACCGTGGTGCTGGACGAGGCCGACCGTATGCTGGACATGGGCTTCATCCGGGACGTGACCCAGATCCTGGACAAGATCCCCAACCGCAAAAATCTGGGTATGTTCTCCGCCACCATCTCCCGGGAGGTCATGGACATCTCCTGGGTCTACCAGCGCGACCCGGTGGAGATCACCGTCCAGGCCACCAAGGAGAACAAGCCCGACATCCTGCAATACCGCCTGGAAGTCCCCTCCGACGGCAAGGTGGACGCCATCGCCAGGATCCTGAACTGCGAGAATTACGAGCGGGTCATCTGCTTCTGCAACACCAAGGGCAGCACCGAGCGCCTGACCAAGTTCCTGCAGATGCGGGGCGTGGACGCCCAGTGCATCCACGGCGACATCCCCCAGCGCAAGCGCGAGGAGGTCATGCAGCGCTTCCGGGACGGCAAGCTCCGTGTGTTCGTGGCCACCGACGTGGCCAGCCGCGGCATCGACGTAGACGACGTGGACGCGGTGTTCAACTACGAAGTGCCGGAGGAGAACGAGTACTACATCCACCGCATCGGCCGCACAGGCCGTGCCAAGCGCCACGGCGTGGCCTACACGCTGCTCAGCGATTTCCCCAGCCGTATGCGGCTGGACGACATCGCCCGCAACACCCGCAGCCAGATCATCCCCGCCGCGGTGGATGAGACGGGCCATGTGACGCCCATCGAAAAGAAATAAAACAGGACGCCCGGCAGAGCCGGGCGTCCTGTTTTATCACAGATGATACTGCTGCTTGTATTCCTCGTAGTATTTCTCGAAGGAGTGGGACTTCATCGCCCGCACGCTGCTGAGATACTCGTGGGTGTCGAAGGAGTCGGACTCCAGTTCGATGATGGCCACGGCGATGTTGGAGCAGTGGTCGGCCACCCGCTCGTAGTTGGTCAGCAGGTCGTTGAACACGAACCCCTGCCCCAGCGTACACGCCCCGGACTGAAGCCGGTCCACGTGGTGGGACTTCATCTCGTCGCACAGCCCGTCGATGATCTCCTCCAGCGGCTCCACCTTGGCGGCCCGCTGCACGTCGTTCTCCACGAAGGCGGAGATAGCCAGCGTCAGCACCTCGCTCACGGCGCTCTCCATGACCTCCAGCTCGTGCCGTGCCTCGGGGGAGAACACCAGCTCCTTGTCGTGGATCTCATGGGCCGCCTCGGAGATGTTCACCGCGTGGTCGGAGATACGCTCAAAGTCGGAGATGGTGTGCAGGAACTTGCTGACCTCCTCGCTCTGTGCCTCGGACAGGGACTTGCTGGTGATCTTCATCAGGTACGTCCCCAGCTTGTCCTCATACCGGTCGATGACCGACTCCGTCTCATTCACCTGCCGGAAGTCCTTTTCGGAGAATTTGCTCCGCAGGGACATGGCCAGCATCAGGTTGCCCGCCGCCTTCTCCGCCATGGAGTTGGTCACCAGGCGGCTCTGTTCAATGGACAGCGCCGGGTGCTGCAGAAAGCGCTCCTCCAGCCGGTCCATGTCCTGCCCCTCGTCCCCGTCGCCGGTGTCGGGGAACAGCCGCTCCACCACCTTCTCCATCAGCCCGATGCACGGCAGCAGCACGATGACGGTGGCTAACCGGAACAGCGTGTTCATCAGCGCAATGGACACGGAGCTCATCACCGTGCTCAAAAACGTAAAATGCACCACCGCGTTGGCGGCGTAGAACACCAGCGCCCAGATGATCACGCCCAGCACGTCGATGAGCAGATAGACGAAGGCGGTGCGCTTGCCGTGCAGGTTCGCGCCCAGGGCGGACAGCAGCACCGGCACGGCCGCGCCGATGGCGATGCCCATCACGATAGGCAGCGCGATCTCAAAGGTGATCGCCCCCGTGACGGCCAGCGCCTGCAGAATACCCACCGCGGCGGACGCGCTCTGCAAAACGCTGGTGAACACCATGCCCACCAGAATACCCAGCAGCGGGTTGGAAAAGCTGGTCAGAATACGGATGAACGCTTCGCTCTCCCGCAGGGGGGACACCGCGCCGGACATGGCCGACATCCCGTACATCAGCACGGCGAAGCCCAGCAGGATCTCACCCACGTGGCGGCTGCTGGTCTTTTTGTTGAACATCCGCAGAATGATGCCGATGACCGCCACCACGCCGGTGATCACGTCGGTGCTGAACAGCTGCACCACGCCGCTGCCGCCCTCCAGGGACGACAGACATAAGATCCACCCGGTGACGCTGGTGCCCAAAATCGCGCCCATGATCACGCCGATGGCCTGCCGCACCTTCATCATGCCGGAGTTGACGAAGCCCACCACCATCACGGAGGTGGCGGAGGAGGACTGGATCACGGCGGTAACGCCCGTGCCCAGCAGTACGCCCTTCAGCGGCGTGCTGCTCAGCTTATAGAGCACCAGCTCCAGCCGGCTGCCCGCCACCTTTTTCAGGCCCTCGCCCATGAGGGACATACCAAACAGGAACAGTGCGATGCCGCCCAGCAGCGATACAACGTCCGCGATGGTCATAAGCCCATTTCCTCCCATGATAAATTATGGTCATACCAAGTATAACAGCAACTGATGCCGTTTGTCGACTGCAACCGTGAGAAAGACCCGTAAAAAATTTAAGATTTTTTGACGTTTTCTTTGTCCGTCTTGCCAACAGCGGGGGAAAAGGGTATAATACCACTGCATTTTGTGAAAGTGAGCATACGTGTATGTTGAAGCACTGCATCATCGTTTTTCTCGTCTCCATGGTCCCCGTCATCGAACTCCGCGGCGCGATCCCCTACGGCGTGGCCTTCGGCCTGCCCCTGTGGCTGACGTATATCATCGCCATCATCGGTAATATGCTCCCAGTCCCCGTCATTTATTTCTTTGCCCGCCGGGTGCTGGAGTGGGGAAGGGACAAGCCCGTCATCGGCAGGTTTTTCACCTTCTGCCTGGTAAAGGGCGAGCACGCCGGCGAAAAGCTCCGGGCCAAGGCGGGCCGCGGCCTCTTCTGGGCGCTGCTGCTGTTCGTGGGCATCCCCCTGCCGGGAACGGGCGCATGGACCGGCACGCTGGCCGCCAGCCTGCTGCACTTCGATTTCAAAAAAAGCGTCCTGGCCTGCATGGGCGGCGTGCTGCTGGCGGGCCTGATCATGGGGGCGCTGAGCCTGGCCGGCGTCAGTGTTTTCGGCGCGGTCACAGCCTGACAAAGTTTCGCATAGAGAAAGTCTCCGGAGGCTTCCGGGGACTTTTTTTAAGGTATACGTCTTTTTTCGCTGATTTTCGGTCGATTTATGCGCAGTTCGTTGACGGACACTTTATTGTCGTATAGTATTAAAGTGGGAATTGTCAGAGCAAGGATAATTCCGGAGAATGAATTAGACAGATAACCTTAAGGAGACGATATTTCGGGGACAGAGTACCCTCCCGGGTACTCTGTGTGCCGGCAGCGCCGGCACACAAAGGGGTCTGAGGAAGGGGAACCCAATGGGAAAACTGACGGAAGCATTGTTGTGCATAGAGGTGGACGTGATCTGCGTCGCCGTGCTGGTCATCGTGGCGGCCAAGGCCTCCGCTGTGGGGTTCTACAAGCCCATCAAGAACAAGCTGTTCGAGCGGGCGCTGTGGTTCGCCGCGGCGGCCAACGTGATGAACATGATCTGGAATCTCCATATTGACGGGTATCTGTGGCTGGGCGGAGGTCTGTCCTGGCTGATAAACGCGGCCTATTTTGCGCTGCTGGAGCTGTCCGCCTTCTCCTGGTTCATCTATGCCTGCGTGGTGGAGAGCTGGGACATCCTGCATAACCGCAGGAAGTTCCTCGCCTGCGCCATCCCCATGTGGATACTGTTCGCGCTGCTCATCGTCTCCGCGTTCAACGGCTGCATCTTCTCCGTGGACGCGGCGGGGGTGTACCACCGCGGGCCGCTGTTTCTGCTCCAGCCTCTGCTGTCCTATGGCTATGTGGTCTATACCATGGTCAAGAGCCTGCAGGTGGTGCTGACCCGCAGGAACGCCGCCACCCGCCGGGAATATCTGGTCATCGCCTCCTTCGGCGTGCCGATGCTGCTCTGCGGCGTGGTCCAGCTCCTGCTGCCCCAGCTGCCTGTGGCGGCCTCCGGCGTGGCGCTGTCCTACCTGCTGGTGTATCTCAACTCCCTGCAGCTCATGGTCTCCCTTGACCCGGTGACGGGCATCAGCGACCGGCGGCAGTTCCTGCTGTCCCTCCGCTCCCGGGCGGACAGCCTGCGGCCGAAGGAGCGGTTGTTCTTCCTGTTCATCGACGTGGATAATTTCAAGAGCATCAATGATATATACGGCCACAATGAGGGCGACCGGGTGCTGCGCATCGTGGCGGAGACGCTGCGTGAGGTGTGCGCCGAGCACAACGCCTCCTTTGGCCGCTACGGCGGCGATGAATTCACCGTGGCCTACGTGGTGGGCGAGGGGCAGGATGCCCGCACGGTCTGCCGTGACCTGAAGCGCGCGCTGGACGGGCGGCTGTCTGCCGGAAGCCTGATCAGCTCAGTGGGCCTGAGCATCGGCGAGGTGGAATTCCGCCGCGGCGAGGAGAGCATTCAGGACCTGATCACCCGGGCCGACCGGGAGATGTATTTGGAAAAAGAGAGAAAGGCGCAGATGCGGCAGGAGGCGTAAACGCCCCGCCCTGTGTGGTACAAAGAGATGGAAAGCAGGCACGAACGGCTGTGGATGCGCCTGAAGGGGGGAAATCTGCTGCGGCGGCTGGTGGAGGAGCACTTTGACGGCGTGCTCCTCATCGAGTGCGCCACCGGGGAGATATGGGAGCTGGGCGAAGCGTTCTCCGCCAAGCTCCGTGTGGAAGACAAGAGCATGGACGGCACTCTTTACGACCGGCAGCTCCGGGAGGCCATGGCGTGTCACGTCGAGGCGGCGGACCGGGATATGCTGGTGCGCCGGCTGTGCCTGGCCGCCGTAAAGGAGGCGCTGGAGCAGAGCGAGGCCTACACCGTGGACGTGGACACCTGGCACGGCGGGGACGACCGCCGGGCCTGCAAGCGGTTCAGGTTTCACTACCTGGACGAGGGCCGCACCACCATCGCCATGACCTGCGAGGATGTCACCGTCCATCTGCTCAGCGAGACAGACCCGCTGACGGGTATGATGAACTCCGTGGGCTTCCACCGCCGGGTGCAGGAGTGGATCGACAAGCATCCGGGCCAGCGCTACCGCATCCAGCGGTACAATGTGGACCGCTTCCGTGACATCAACGGCCTCTACGGCCGTGAGGTGGGCGACCGCCTGCTCCGCGACCTGGCCCGCCACATGAAGCGCTTTGACCAGGGGGAGGACTGCTTCTCCGCCCACCTGAACGCCGACCACTTTGCCCGCTTCTGCGCCGAGGGGACGATGACCCTCCAGGAATGCTACGACAACTTCAACTCCTGCTTCGGGGACTACGATCTGTCCATCGCCATCACGCTGCACATCGGCGTCTACGACCTGTGCGAGCCGGACTGCGACGCCTCCACCATGAGCTACAAGGCGCTGCTGGCCCTGCAGTCCATCAAGGGCAGCCAGACCCGGCGCATCGCCTATTACGAAAAGGGTATGCTGGACGAGGAGCGGGAGCAGGGCGAGCTGCTCCGCGACCTGGAGACCGCCGTGGCCAACGAGGAATTTGAGGTCTGGTTTCAGCCCCAGGTGGACTATGCCCGCCGCGAGCTGGTGGGGGCGGAGGCGCTGGTGCGCTGGCGTCATCCCACCCGCGGATTGCTGATGCCCGGCGTGTTCGTGCCCCTGCTGGAAAAGAGCGACAACATCCACCAGCTGGACCGCTACGTTATCCGCAAGACCTGCGCCTATATCCACCGCTGGCGCGAGGCCATGCCCGGCCGCCATATCACCGTGTCGGTGAACCTGTCCCGGGAGGACCTGGACCGCCCCGACCTGTGCGCCAAGCTGGATGCCATCATGAGCCGCTGCGCCGTCCCCCGCGAGGCCCTGCACCTGGAGGTGACGGAGAGCGCCTACGTGGAGGAGACCCAGCGGGTCATGCAGGCGGTGCAGGACTTCCGCAGCCGGGGCTTCATCGTGGAGATGGACGACTTCGGCTCTGGCTACTCCTCCCTCAATGCCCCGAAGGACATCGACATCGACAAGCTGAAGCTGGATATGCGCTTCCTGGCCGGCGACGACACAGCCAAGGGCCGCACCATCCTTCGCTATGTCATCAACATGGCCCGGGCGCTGGATATGTCCATCATCGCCGAGGGCGTGGAGACGAAGGAGCAGGCGGATATGCTGCTGGACTTCGGCTGCCCGGAGATGCAGGGCTACTACTTCAGCAAGCCCATCCCCGCCGACGCATATGAGCGTCTCCTCCGCGGCACAGACCGCCTCCCCGCCCTGGACAAGTAGAACAAGTAGAATATGTAATGATTTAATGACTGCACACCAAAGAAAGACACGCTTATGCGTGTCTTTCTTTGGTGATCGTCCACCGCTTTTACTGCCCGCGCTTCCGCATACCGCAAGGAAAGGGGAGTGTGAGGGGGAAACCTTTGCGGGTTTCCCCACTCGCGTTCCATCACCCGCCCGCAGGTGACCGGTTTTGCATAGCAAAACCGCACCAAAAAGAGGAGACACACGAAAGTGTGTCTCCTCTTTTTGGTGCCGGTGACCGGACTCGAACCGGTACGCTGTCACCAGCGGTGGATTTTGAGTCCACTACGTCTACCAATTCCATCACACCGGCAGGTGTTACCCGCTCATTATAGCGTAAGCCGCCGCGGATTGCAAGCAAAAAATCGCGCCGCAGGGGAGGTCTGCCCCTGCGGCGCGCGTCTTTTTTTTACAGCTCCGCCCGGATGAGGGACAGCAGCTCATCGTATTCCTCGCAGCACTTGATCTGGGGGTAATCCTGCTTGATCTTCTCCGGCCCGCGGAACAGGAAGCCCGCCTTGCTGTACAGCAGCATATCCAGATCGTTGTAGCTGTCGCCGCTGGCGATGGTGGTGTAGCCGATGGACTGCAGCGCCTTCACCGTGGTCAGCTTGGAGTGCTCACACCGCATGACGTGCCGGGTGATATACCCCTCCGCGTCGATCTTCAGGGTGTTGCACAGCAGCGTGGGATACCCCAGCTTCTTCATCAGCGGCATGGCGAACTGGTCGAAGGTGTCGCTGAGGATCAGCACCTGCGTCATGCTCCGCAGCTCGTCCAGGAACTCCTTCGCGCCGGGCAGCGGGTCGATGCGGGCGATGGTGTCCTGGATCTGGGACAGCTTGATGCCCCGGCTTCGCAGCAGGTCGATGCGCCAGCGCATCAGCTTGTCATAGTCCGGCTCGTCCCGGGTGGTGCGGCGCAGCTCGGGAATGCCGATCTCATCGGCAAACGCGATCCAGATCTCGGGGGTCAGAACGCCCTCCATATCCAAACATACGATCTTCATGGTAGTTACCTCATTTCTTTTTTATTTCAGAACTTCCGCCAGAACATAGTCCTCCATGGCGGTCTTGTCAATAACGTCCTTGTGCAGCACGGGCCGTCCCTCCAGCCCCCGCAGGTTGGCGGGAATGGCCGCGCCGGTGATGTTGTGCAGCTTCTCCATCATGGCAAACTCGTCGTCGCCGGTGTCCTCGCCCAGCGCGCCCAGCACGGCGGCGGGGAACTTGTAGGGCGACGCGGTGGACAGCACCACCATGGGCGCGTCGCCGGTCTGCTCCTGCGCCACGGCCCACGCCACGGCGGTGTGGGGATCGCACAGATACTTCTGCTCCCGCCACAGATCGCCGATGACCTTCGCCGCGCCTGCGTCGTCGCAGCAGCCGCAGCCGAAGCTCTCCTGCAATTTGGCCAGCAGCGCGTCGCTGACCTGATACCAGCCCTGCTCACTGAGCTGTGCCATCAGGGACGCCACATACGCCGCGTCGCCGCTGAGCAGATACAGCAGCCGCTCCAGATTGCTGGACACCAGAATGTCCATGGACGGCGACGTGGTCTTGTAGAACGGTCTGCGCCGGTCATAGCGCCCTGTCCGCAGGAACTCCGTCAGCACGTCGTTGGCGTTGCTGGCGCACACCAGCCGCCCCACGGGCAGCCCCATGCACTTGGCAAACCAGCCCGCCAGAATGTCGCCGAAATTCCCGGTGGGCACGGTGAAGTCCACCTTGTCGCCCATCCGGATGCGCCCGGCCTTCACCAGGTCGCCGTAGGCCCGGAAGTAGTACACCACCTGGGGCGCGAGCCGCCCGATGTTGATGGAGTTGGCGCTGGACAGCATCGCCCCGTGGAGATCCCTGCCCTGGCAGTGGGCAAAAATGGCCTTCACGCCGGTCTGCGCGTCGTCGAAGTTGCCCCGCACGGCGCACACCTTCACGTTGCCGCCGGTCTGGGTGGCCATCTGCGCCTGCTGCACGGCGGACACGCCGCCGTAGGGATAGAACACGATGATCCGCGTCCCCGGCACGTCGTGGAAGCCCTCCATGGCCGCCTTGCCGGTGTCGCCGGAGGTGGCGGTCAGGATCACCACGTCGCCCTTCATGCCCTCCGCCTTGGCCGCCGCACCGATGAGATGGGGCAGCACCGACAGCGCCACGTCCTTGAACGCGGAGGTCGGCCCGTGGTACAGCTCCAGCACGTACTTGTCCGCCACCGGCGTCAGGGGCGTCAGATCCGAGGTGGGGAACTTGTCCTTATAGCTGGCCCGCACCAGCGCGGGCATATCGTCAAAGTCCGGCAGCAGCGCGTGGAGGATGTCCGCCGCCATATCCAGCGTGGGCTTTTCCAGAGCGGCCCGCCAGTCGAAGTCCAGCTTGGCCGGGTCGCAGATATACAGACCGCCGTCCGGAGCGATGCCCTGCAGCACCGCGTGGGTGGAGGAAGCGGTAAGCTGCTCGTTTCGCGTACTGTGGTAATTCATAGGAAATACCTCCGAAAAAATTTACTCTTGCATTTCTGATGGGCCTATGATACACTGTCCCCAACAAAAAAGCAAGTGTTTTTCTCTCACGGACAAAAAGAAATTTTCTGTCGCCGTGAAAGAAAGCTCTCACGGAAAATACCAGCGAAAGAGGCGAATTATATGTTAAAAGTGTTGAAATTCGGCGGCTCGTCCATGGCGGACGAGGCCCAGTTCGCAAAGGTCCGCTCCATCGTGGAGGCCGACCCCAGCCGCCGCGTGGTGGTGGTCAGCGCCGCCGGCAAGCGGTTCAAGAACGACCATAAGATCACCGACCTGCTGTACCTGTGCCACGCCCACCTGCAATACGGCGTCAGCTGCGACGGCGTGTTCGATATGGTCCGCAGCCGCTATCTGGAGATCCGGGATGCCCTGCACCTGTCCACCCCCCTGGAGCAGGAGTTCGACGATCTCCGCGCCAAGATGGAGAAGGGCATCAGCGCCGACGAGCTGGTGTCCCGTGGCGAGTATTTCGCCGCCCGGCTCATGGCCGACTACCTGGGCTTTGATTTCCTGGACAGCTCCCTGTGGCTGAAGTTCCGGCTGGACGGCACAGTGGACCAGGACCAGAGCTACGAGAACCTCCGCCGCGCCGCCTCCGGACGCAGGGTGGTCATCCCCGGCTTCTACGGCGTCATGCCCGACGGCAGCATCCACACCTTCTCCCGCGGCGGCAGCGACATCACCGGTGCGCTGGCGGCGGCGGCGCTGGACGCCGATGTCTACGAGAACTGGACGGACGTCTCCGGCTTCCTTATGGCCGACCCCAAGATCGTGAAAGACCCCCGGCCCATCGAGCGCATCACCTACGCCGAGCTCCGCGAGCTGAGCTACATCGGCGCCCAGGTGCTCCACGAGGGCACGGTCTCCCCGGTGCGGGAGAAGAACATCCCCCTGAACATCCGCAACACCAACCAGCCCGACCACCCCGGCACCATGATCCGTGAGAGCTTCGATGAGTCTCAGGCCGACATGGAGACCGGCAGCATGATCACCGGCATCGCCGGCAAGAAGGGCTTCTCCGTCATCACCCTGACCAAGAACGGTATGTCCTCCGAGCTGGGCGTCATCCGCCGCATCCTGGAGGTGCTGGAGCGCTACAATATCAATGTGGAGTACATCCCCTCCGGCATCGACAGCGTCTCCCTGGTGGTGGAGACCGGCAAGTCCGCCCCGTATATCTATCAGGCCATGGGCGACCTGGAAAAGGAGATCAAGCCCGACAGCCTGCACATCAGCGACAGCATGGCCGTGGTGGCCGCCGTCGGCCGTAAGATGGCCTTCAAGCCCGGCTCATCCGGCAAGATCTTCGGCAAGCTGGGTGAAAACGGCATCAACATCCGCATGATCACCCAGGGCCCGGAGGAGCTGAACATCATCGTCGGCGTGGACGGCCCTGACTTTGAAAAGGCCATTCGTGTCCTGTATGATAGCTTCGTAAAATAAAGACCTTATTGTCATTGCGAGCCAGTCCGCAGACTGGCGTGGCAATCCGTCTCTCGTCCTTGCCTCCCTCTGTGAGGGAGGTGGCACGGCCTTAGGCCGTGACGGAGGGAGAGACGGGCGGGGCAGAACCCCGCCCCTACGCACCTTTACTTTACCGTACTTTCCTTTCGGAAAGCCCACCCATGAAAAACGAAAAATTCATCACATCAAAGGAGTCATCACCATGAAAAAATATAAGGTTGCCATTCTGGGCGCTACCGGCGCGGTAGGCCGTGAAATGATGAAAGTGCTGGCGGAGCGGGATTTCCCCGTCAGCGAGCTGCACCTGCTGGCCTCGGAGCGCTCCGTGGGCCAGGTGCTGTCCTGGAACGGGCAGGACATTGCCGTGGAGCTGGCCTGTGATGAGGCGTTCCAGGGCATGGACATCGTCCTGGGCGCGGCGGAGAACGACATCGCCAAGCGCTTCGCCCCCGCCATCGTCAAGGCCGGCGCGGTGTTCGTGGACAACTCCAGCGCCTTCCGCCTTGACCCGGACGTGCCGCTGGTCGTCCCCGAGATCAACCCGGAGGACGCCAAAAAGCACAAGGGCATCATCTCCAACCCCAACTGCACCACCATCGTCTCCCTGGTGGCCATCAACGCCCTGAACCACGACAGCCCCATCGAGAGCATCGTGGCCTCCAGCTACCAGGCCGTGTCCGGCGCAGGCGCCGGCGGCCCGAAGGAGCTGATGGAGGAGGTGGAGCTGCTCCGTGAGGGCAAGAGCGTTGACCCCAAGGTCTTCCAGTACCAGATCGCCTACAACGTCATCCCCCAGATCGGCGGCGAGGCCTTCGACGGCTACACCTCCGAGGAGATGAAGATGCAGAACGAGGGCCGCAAGATCATGCACCTGCCGGAGCTGAAGGTCAGCTGCACCTGCGTCCGCGTGCCGGTGGTCCGCAGCCACAGCGTCTCCATCGTGGTCCGCACCAAGGAGAAGATCTCCGTCCAGCGCGCCCGTGAGCTCATCGCCGCCGCCCCCGGCTGCAAGCTGGTGGACGACCTGGCCAGCAAGCGCTACCCCATGCCCCTGGAGACCAGCGACCAGGACCTGGTGTTCGTGGGCCGCATCCGGGACGACCTGACCTCCGACAACGGCCTGAACATCTGGTGCTGCGGCGACCAGGTGCGTAAGGGCGCCGCCACCAACGCCGTGCAGATCGCCCAGCTCCTGGTGGAGTAAAACGCCATAACGCAATACGGAGCGGGACGGGGATTTCCCCGTCCCGCTTTACTTTTTCACATTTTGCCTTTATAATGGAGGCAATCTAACCCCCGGGAGGACTGTATGAAACGTATCGACCGCCTTTTGGCGCTTTTGCTGGCTCTGTGCCTTACCGCCGGCCTGCTGACCGGCTGCGACGAAGACCCCAACGACGAGGAGAAGCTGTCAGTGGTCATGACCGGCCTGTTCACCACCATGGACCCCGCCCTGGCCGCCACGGCGGCGGAGCGCACCGTGGTGCTCCACGTGTTCGATAACCTGCTGCGCTGGGACGGCGAAAAGTCCGTCTCCGCCGTGGCCCAGTCCTGGCAGGAGACGAACAGCGACGACGGCACGGTGACCTACACCTTCCACCTCCGCGGCGACGCGGTGTGGTCCGACGGCAGCCGCCTTACAGCGGCGGACTTCGTCTACGCCTGGAAGCGCCTTGTCTCCCCGGACACCGCCAGCCCCAACGCCGCCATCCTCTCCGTGGTCGCCGGCTATGACGAAGCCCGCGCCGGCGACGCCGACGCCCTCCAGGTCAGCGCCCCCGACGACCACACCTTCCAGGTCACCCTCACCGGCCCGTGCGCCTACTTCCTGGACAGCGTCTGCACCGCCCCGTCCACCATGCCCGTCCAGCAGAGGGCGGTGGAGAGCAATGACGACTGGGCCTCCAGCCGCACCGGCTTCGTGGGCAACGGCCCGTTCCGCCGTGGCGGCGACTGGACGGACCACCGCCGCCTGACCCTCCATAAGCAGGAGGGCCACTACGATGCCCGCCACATCTCCCTGGACCGCGTGGAGCTGGTCCTGCAAACGGAGGACCAGGCCGCCGCCAACGCGGGCCGCGTGGATGTGGTGGTGGGCGCGTCGTCTGACCCCACCGGCAGCGGCGGCGACCCCACCGTGGGCCTGCTGCTCATCAACCAGATGGCCACCAACCTGGAGAAGGACGGCCTGCGCCACGCCCTCAGCCTGTCCGTGGACCGCACCGCCCTGGCGGAGAGCATGGGCGCGAACTACGCGGCCGCCGACGGCCTGATCCCCGACGGCATCCGCACCAGCGGCGGTCAGGACTTCCGCGCCGTCAACGGTGCGCTCATCGACAACGACCCCGATACCTATAACGACCGCTGCACCCAGGCCGTCACGGAGCTGCACCAGGCCGGCTATACCAGCGCCGCCGCCATGGAGCAGCTGGGCACGGTCACGCTGCTGTACGACAGCGGCAGCGGCCAGGCCGCCCTGGCCCGCCTGCTCCAGCAGACGTGGCGCGAGAAGCTGGGCCTCCAGGTCACCCTCCAGGGCGCCGCCCACGAGGAATACCTCCAGCTCCTGACCACCGGCGAGTATACCCTGGCCCTGACGGAGCTGACCGCCGCCTGCAACGATGCCGCCGCCTGCCTTGACCCCTGGCGCGGCAGTGATGCCCGCAATTACGTCCAGCTCCACATGAACGCCTATGACATCCTCATGCGCGTGGCCGCCGCCAGCACCAGTGACGAGGCCCGGGACGCCTACCTGAAAGACGCGGAGCAGCTGCTGCTGGACAGCGGCAACGTCATCCCGCTCTACAGCCGGCAGCAGCCCTACCAGCTCCGTGACGGCGTGGCCGGCGCGGTGAACGACGGCCTGGGCGCGTGGTACTTCGGCGCTGTCCGCCGCGTTTCCCAGTAAGTACATCCTTGCCTCCCTCTGCGAGGCGGCCCAGTGCTCACACTGGGTTGTGCGGCGAAGCGTAGCTGAGGTGTCACGGCGAAGCCGTGACGGAGGGATTGTCGTAACCCCCGTCCCGCCTCCCTCTGCGAGGGAGGTGTCAGCGCTATGCGCTGACGGAGGGAGAGACGATTTTCGCAGGCACTCCCGCAAAACCATCCGTAGGGGAGGGGTTCTACCCCTCCCGCCGATTTTGCACAATGTTTCGGGCGGGGTAGAACCCCGCCCCTACACTGTCATTGCGAGACCAGTCCTCAGACTGGTCGCGGCAATCCGTTCCTCTCGTCCCGCCTCCCTCTGCGAGGGAGGTGTCAGCGCTATGCGCTGACGGAGGGAGAGACGATTTTCGCAGGCACTCCC